>NZ_AP026978.1:1238527-1857791 GCF_027924405.1 Nocardia sputorum
TGGCGGGACATGATCGACACCAACCTGACCGGCGTCTTCCACAGCTTCCGTGCGGTCGTGCCGCACATGATCGAACGCCGCTGGGGCCGTGTGGTGGCCACCTCGTCCATCGTGGCGAAGATGGGCGTGCGCAACGCGGCCCATTACGCCGCGAGCAAATGGGGTGTGCTCGGCTTGGTGAAGTCGCTGTCGCTGGAGGTGGCCGAGTATGGGATCACCGTGAACGCCCTGCTGCCGTCCGGCGTGGACACCGACATGATCCAGAATCCGGCGACTTGGCGGCTCATGGTGCCGGACAAGGAGAACCCGACCAAGGAGGACTGGATGGCGATCATCGAATCCGGCCCGCCGAACGGCGATCTCATCCAGCCCGCCGAGGTGGCCGAGGCGGTGTTGCTGCTGGTCTCCGAGCACGGCCGCCATTTCAACGGAGAGGCTGTCACCATCTCCTGCGGCGGGAGCGCCGGCACGTCCTAGAGCCGCGAGTCATGGCCCGGAAAGCGCGGTCGCCGAACGCGGTTCGCGCCTGTACAGACCTGCGGCACCGTGCTTCACTGGAAGCGCAACGTCTGTGCACTGCCAGCTTCCGGCCAGGAGTCAGCGCATGTCACGTCACGCCGAATGGGCTGTTCCGCTGCAGTTTTCGGTGTGCCGCCCGCGGCGCGACGTCACCATGCTGATGATCGCGGGCGATATCGATGCGGCGACCGCGCCGAGCTTCCGTGCCGAACTCTCGTGCGCATACGTGCGCCGCGCGGCCACGCTCGTGCTCGACCTCTCTCCGGTCACCTTCCTCGCGGCGGCGGGCTTGAGCGTTCTGGTCGAGGCGCAGGCCGAAGCCACGCGCGCACGCCGCCGGATGCTGCTGATCACCACCGTGCGACCGGTGGACCGCGCCATCGACGTCACCGGCCTCGCCGACCGGTTCCAACGGGTGGCCTCGCTCGACGCCGCCCTCGTGGTTCTGGGACCCGGCTACGACGAGACCGCCTGACCCGGGGGTCCTTCCCGACGTGCCGTGCCAGGAGTCGGCGATACGGAAGGCGCAGGGGCTCACAGCGACTGTCCGGTCCGTCAGGGTCGGCGGGCCGAGTGCCGAAGGGAGCGCCTCAGCGGGGAGGCAGAACGCTACGCACGAGACCGGCGGCGACCGGTGCCGCGAACCGTCCGATGGACTGCCGCACGTCGGTGACCCCGCCGAGTGCTTACGTCACGCGTCCGGTGCGACCGGTGCCGCGAACCGTCGGATCGACTGCCGCACGTCGGTGAACCAGCAGAACGCTACGGCGACCCGGTGGACCGCCGTAGCGCCTGGGTTCGCCGCCGCGCCGGAGCGAGGCGGCGTCCCGAGGGTCAGTGGCGACGCGATTCGATCGCCTCGCGGGCCGCGTGTGCCGTCTGTGCTCCGCGCTCGCGGGCCAGCTGCGCGGTGTGCGCGCCGCGTTCCCGCGCGGCGTCGGCGATCTCCGGTCCGCGCTCTTTGGCGATCTCCGCCCATTCGGTCCCGCGCTGCTTGGCCAGATCCGCGAGTTGTGCACTCCGCTCTTTGGCGATTTCGGCCCACTCCGCGCCGCGCTCTTTAGCGATCTCAGCCAACTCCGCGCCGCGTTCCTTGGCGACTTCGGCCCAGTCGCTGCCGCGCTCTTTGGCGACTTCGGCCCAGTCGCTGCCGCGCTCTTTGGCGATCTCCGCCCACTCCGACCCGTGTGCCTTGGCGGTCTCGGCCAGGTCGCCGCCGTGTTCCTTGGCCGCTTCCGCCCACCCCGGGCCGTGACGCTGGGCCGATTCGGCGAGCTCGGAGCCCTTGCTCGCGGCCACCGCGCCGAGCGCGCGCGCTCGCTCGGCGGCCTCGTGCGCGTGCTTGCGCAACGCCGCGCCGGTGTTGGTGTCCGAGGCAGCGCCGAACGGCAGCGCGGCGGTGACCGCGGCGGCGGCGTCGCGTGCGGCCCGGCGGCCGCGCCAGCCCAGCGACGGCTTGCCCTCGGTGTCCGCCGCGGCGATCATCAGGCCGCCGAGCAGCCCGAGATCCTTGAGGAAAGCGTTCCGCTTCGCCGACTTGCGGGCGGGGTCCTGTTCGTTCCAGAAGTCCTGCTCGGTGACGGCCGCGGGCACGACGGTCGCCGCGAGCACCAGGGCGGCCAGGCGCGGCGCCTTTCCCAGGGCCAGCAGGACGCCGCCGCTCACCTGGGCGAGGGCGTTGACCTGCACGACGGTCGTGGGATTCGACGGCAACTTCGTGGCGATTTCTTCGGGGAGCTGCCGGTGCCCCCGTTCCAGTAGTGCGTTCGCGGCCTTGACCCGCTCGTCCGGGCGCCGCAGCGTATCTACCCCGTCTACTACGAACGCGGTGGCCAGTAGCGGCCGGGCGAGTCGGCGCAACAACATGACAGAACCCCTTCCCTTGATGTCGTCATGTTTCGGATTCCCGCGCGATTCGTGACCAAACAAGCCGGTCCGCCGCCGTGTGAAAGCCACCTCATCCGGGTAACAGCTAATGGAGAGAGATCGATCCAGGGGGAAAGGCACCGCGGCCCGCACCGGCCTGCGCTCTCGCCTCCCGCCCTGTCCCGCCGGAAGGTATCTGCTGTGAACACCCGTACGGCCACAACGGCTTTCGACGCCGTCGTCGCCGAGTTGCCCGCCGCGCCGACCTGCACGTTCCGGTTCGATTCGGTGCCCTGCCGTCATCGCGCGGAATGGTTCATCCGTAAACGATCCTGCTGCCACCCTGCGGGCGTGGATTTCCTGTGCGAAACCTGCCATACCCGCATCCACTGGATGCTCGATATCGGCGTGGTGTTCGAATGCACCGGCTGCGGCGTGCACTCGGCCAGTTTCGCCGAGCTCTGCCCGACCGCGGCTCCGCTGTGAGGGCGGTTCAGTGGCCGCCGGACTGCTTCGGCACGAGCACGTTCGTGGCGGCGAGAAAATCGGTGATGATCGACGTGACCCGCTCGGGGGCCTCCACCATCGGAAGATGACCGCAGTCCGGGAGTTCCACCGCCGTATGCGGGCGCAGCCTGCGGTTGAGCCGCCCGCCCGCCTTCGCCGACAGAATGCGATTGCGCCGCCCCCAGATGGTGCAGATCGGCGGGAATCCTTCGGGCGGATCGAACGTGTCCAGCGTGCGGTAGGACGGGAAATCCTGCACCAGGCCGTGCAGGGCTTGCAGCCTGCCCCGATCGGTCCAGTGCGCCCGCACGCGCGGCTCGTGCTGGTTCTTGCGGGCCCGTCCGCGGGGGCCGAGCTGATTGCCGACGATCAGGGAGACGACCGGGCTCGGCAGCGTGATCCGGCGGGCCAGCGGCGCCAGCGGCAGCCGCGCGTCCAGCCAGGCCAGGCCCGCCGACTGCCCGGAGCTGACGGTGTCCAGCGTGAGCGGATTGAGCAGCACGAGCGCGCACACCCGCGGCGCGTGGCCCATGGCGTAGCGCAGCGAGGTGGCGCTGCCGAGGCAGTTGCCGATCAGCACCACGTCGGTGAGGCGGTATGCGTCGAGGAACGCGGTGAGCATGTCGACGTAATCGGTGAGGCGGTAGCCCGTGGCGGGCTGGTCGGATTGCCCGTAGCCGGGCAGATCGAGCGCGTAGACCTCGTGGTCGTCCCGTAACGCGGCGACCTGGTCGTCCCAGATGCGGCGTTGCGTGCCGGCGTTGTGCAGGAACACGACCGGGGATCCGCTGCCGGTGCGGTCGAAGACCACGGCCCTGCCCCGATGTTGGAAAACGTCCACGCCGACTCCTACGAACCGTCGGCGAGCGAGCCGGCGATATCCCGCGATTCTACGTGGCCGTCCGCCCGGGCAGGGCCGATCGGATCAGCGGACCGCGGTCGCCGCGCGAAGGAACCGGCCGGTCCGGCGGCTGCCGAGCGCCGGGGCGGGAGTGCCGTCGCCGAAGACCGGCACTCCGCCGACGAACACCGCGGTGACCGCTTCGTCGTTGCGATTCACCATGCGCGGCAGGTTGTCGAACGGGGCGATCGGGGATTCGTGATAGGCGTCGAGCGAGTCGTCCAGGCGGGCCGGGTCCAGCACCACGGCATCGGCTCGGTCGCCCACCCGCAGGTGCCCGGCGTCCAGGCCGTACCAGTCCGCGAGTTCGCCGGTGAGCCGGTGCACCGCCTGTTCCACCGAGAGGAACGGACGACCGGCATCCGCGGCGTCGCGCACCCGGCGCAGGAAGCGGAGCCCGAAGTTGTAGAACGCCATGTTGCGCAGGTGCGCCCCCGCGTCGGAGAAGCCCAGCTGCACGCCGGGGTCGGCGGCGAGCCGATCGAGGACCGCGGGTCGATGATTGGAAATCGTTGTCCGCCAACGGACCTTGTTGCCGTGCTCCACCACCAGATCGAGGAAGGCGTCCACCGGATGCGCGCCGCCGCGGTCCAGGCCCACTTGACCGAAGGTCTTGCCGATCACCGCTGGGTCGGGGCATTCGACGATCCGCGCGTCGAAGAAGTCGCGGTGCCAGACCCGTGGACCGAATTTCTTGTCGTAGTCCGCGCGGAAGCGGCGCCGATAGCGTTCGTCGCGCAGCAGTTCGCGGCGTCGGTCCACCTGATCGGCCAGGTGCAGCGCCTCGGCGCCGGAGCCGAACTCTTCGAAGACCACCAGGTCGATGCCGTCGGCGTAGACCTCGAAGGGCACCGGAAGATGCTGCCAGCGGAAGTCGGCGCCCAGCGCGTTCAGGACCCGCGCGATCAGCGGAAACACGTGCACCACACCGGGAATCGCTTTGATGTCGGCGGCCGAGAGCAGGCTGACCTTCAGCGGCCTGCGGAACAGGCCGAGGCTGCCTGCCGCCATCGTGACCAGGCTGTGCGGCCGGGATACGTCGGGTCCGCCCTGCAACGCCCCGCCGCGCCGGCGCAGCACGGAATTGAGCCGGCGCCGTTCCCTGGCCGTCGCGTAGGTGGACGGCAGTGTGCGGGAGCGGCACACCTGGCCGTCCAGTTTGTCGAACAACAGTTGCTGGGAGGACATGCCGACGAACCCCGCGTCCAGCGCCTCGGTCAGTTTCGCTTCCATCCCGGCCAGTTCGGCGGTGTCGGGACGGACATCCTTGCGCGTCGCGCGGTCCAGGCCCATTTCGGCGGCGCGGATGTCGGAGTGCCCGATGAACGCGGCGACGTTCGGGCCCAACGGCAGTCGCTCCAGCGCGTCCGCGTACTCGTGCGCCGAGCGCCAGGTCTTGTGCTCGCCCACCGCCGCGACGACGTGCTTGCGCGGGATCGCCTCCACCCGCGCGAACAGGTCGCCCGCGTCGGAGGCGTCGACGTGCACGGTGGACAACGAGCACGAGCCGAGCAGCACCGTGGTGATGCCGTGGCGGACCGATTCGGTCAGCGCCGGATGTTGCAGCACCTCCACGTCGTAATGGGTGTGGATGTCGAGCATGCCCGGGATCACCCACTTCCCGGTGGCATCCACGACATTCGGACAGGCGGGGTCGTCGATGGGCTCCGCCGAGATGGTCTTGATCCGCCCGTCGTGGATGCCGAGGTGGCGGATCGCGGACGGCGCGCCGGTGCCGTCGAACCAGCGGCCGTTCGCGATGATCGTGTCGTACATGGGTCTACACCTCGAGATCGGCCCGCACGACCTTGCCGGTCGCATTGCGCGGGAGGGCGGTGGTGGTGAGCCGCCAGCGGGCGGGCACCTTGTAGTAGGCGAGCCGCTCGGCGGTGAACGCGCGCAGCTCCGCTTCGCTGGTGGCCGTGCCGCTTTCGACCACCACCAGGGCGGCGACCTGCTGGCCGAGGTCGGCGTCGGGCACGCCGAGGACCGCGCATTCGCGCACCGCGGGATGCTCCTCGAGGCACTGCTCGATCTCGGTGGGGTAGACGTTCTCCCCACCGCGCAGGATGAGATCCGAGCGGCGCCCGGACAAACGCAGTCGCCCGTCCTCCAGCACCCCGATGTCGCCGGTGCGCAGCCAGCGGTCCGGGGTGATCGCCGCGGCGGTGGCGGCATCGTCCTGCCAGTACCCGAGCATCACATACGGGCTGCGCACCCAGATCTCGGCTTCGGCGCCGTCGGGGACCGCGTTGCCCGCGCTGTCGCGGATCTCCAGCGTGACCCCGACGACCGGGCGTCCCACGGTGTCCGGGAACGCCGCCAGCTCGGCCGGGCTCGCCAGCGTCGCGGCGGTGCTGCATTCGGTGAGGCCGTAGCTGGTGACCAGCGCGTTGCGCGCGACGGGCAGCTGATCGCGCAACTTCTGTTGCAGCGCGGCCGAGGACGGCGCCGAGTTCAGCGAGAAGGCGGCCAGCGAGGACAGGTCGTAGCCGGACAGGTCCAGTTCGAGCATCCTGGTCGCCATGGTCGGCATCGCGCCCCAGTTGGTGACGCGTTCGGCCTCGATCAAACGCAGCACCCGATCGGCGTCGAACGACCCCTGGTGGATCACCGCCGCGTCGCCGGTGACCAACCGGGGGACCACGAGGTTGTGCAGGCTGGCGATATGGAACAGCGGTGAGGTGAGCAGGAAGCGTCGCCCGCTGGGCAGTTCGGTCGCCCCGGTCAGCGCGGCGGCCAGTGCGTCGTTGAACACGTGATAGTCGGTGACGGCCACCAGATTCCGGTGGGAGTGCACCGCCCCCTTGGGCCGTCCGCTGGTGCCGCTGGTGTACAGGATCACCGCGGGATCGTCTTCGTCGATCTCGGCGTAGGGCAGCTCGTCGGTCCGGTATTCGGTGATGAGCGCGGATACGTCCTGCTCCATCGTGAGGACCGGGATCCGGATGTCCAGCTCCGCCACCAGCGCGGCGCGTTTGGCGTCGACGACGAGCACGGCCGGTGCGGTGTGCTCGACGCCGTAAGCGATCTCGCGCGGCGCCCACCACGCGTTGTAGCCCACCGCGATCGCGCCGAGCGCTTGGGCCGCCCAGAACGTGAGCACCCATTCGGGTGTGTTCGCCGCGAGAATGCCGACCCGGTCGCCCTTGCGGACTCCGCATCGGTCACGCAGGGCCGTGGCCAGTGCCGCGACCGCGGCGGCGTGCTCGGCGAAGGACATCTTGCGCTCGGCGGTGACCAGATAGTCCCGGTCGCCGTGCTCGGCCGCGGCGACGAGCATCTCGCGCAGCGAGGACTTGCGGTGGCGCACCACCGGCATGGGCGCGCCGAGCACGTCCTCGACCACCATCTCGAATCGGCCGCCGGGTCCGGTGAGCCGGGCCGCGGCTTCCGCCACGTACGCCTGCGGGTCGAAGGGTTTCGTCATATCGGGTACTTCCTCGTCACTGCGCGGGGTCGATTCATCACGGTTCCGGGACCAGGACCGCGCGGCCGGTGATCAGGCCGCGTTCCAGCCGGTCGAGGGCGGCGCGGCCCTCGGCCAGCGGATAACGCTCCACCTCGACGCGGAGCTTTCCCGCCGCGGCCAGCGCCACGGAGTCGATCAGGTCGGACTTGGTGCCGCCGTAGGACTTGCGCACCGACGCGCCCCACGGCCAGCCCGCGCCACCGGCCGGCGCCGCCGTGATCTCCGGCGCGCCGCCGCCCAGGCCGATCATGCGGTACGCCCCGTTGGGCGCCACCGACTCCACCGCGAGTCGTGCGGTCGCGTCGACGCCGACGAAGTCGAACACCGCGTCCGCGCCGCGGCCCTGGGTCCGGTCGAGGATCTCGCGGGCGGTGTCGTCGCCCGCCAGGAGTCCTTCCGCCGCACCGCAGCGCGCGGCGAGTTCCAGTTTGTCGGTGCTGACGTCCACCGCCAGCACCCGGGCCGCCGTGGTCGCGGCGAGAATCTGCACCGCGACGTGACCGAGCCCGCCGATCCCGATCACCACCGCCACCGATCCCGGCCCGAGCTGCTCGCGCGCGCCGCGGATGGCGTGATAGCTCGACAGCGCGGCGTCGGCCAGCGGCGCGGCTTCGGTGAGATCCAGGTCGCCGATCGGCACGAACGAACTCGCGGGCACCCGGACGTAGTCGGCCATTCCGCCGTCCGGCCCGAGACCGGGGCACGGCGGCATGGCGGTGCGGCCCGCGGCGCGGCAGACGTTCTCGTTACCGCCGGTGCACTCCCGGCAGACCCCGCACGACCAGCACAGATACACGATGCCGCGCTCACCTGCCCGGCGGCCGTCCACCGCGTCGCCGACGGCCTCGATGGTGCCCGCGATCTCGTGGCCGAGGGTCAGCGGCTCCTCGCGCATCCGGAAGGGGATGTGCAGCACGTGCAGGTCGGAATGGCAGATGCCCGCCGCGCCCACGCGCAGCAGCAGGTCGGTGGGTCCGATCCGTGGGATCGGTACTTCGCGCAGTTCCAGCACCCCGGGCGCGGTGAGCTGCAGTGCCCGCATCATCCGCGTACCGCCGCGAACGTCGCGCGCAGGTAGGCGTCGGCGCGGTCGGAGCCGATGAGGCCGGGGGCCATCCGGTTCATGGTGTAGGCGAACGTGGTGCGGTGCTCGAGGTCGTTGACCACCATCGCGCCTCCGTACCCGGCCCACCAGCACACCCGGCCGTCCGGCACTTCCGGGGCGGTCTGCCGCTGCGGCAGACCGTAACCGATGCCGAACCGCAGCGGCACCGCGAGCGCGAGATCCACGCCGTCGGACTGCTGCTGGAAGATCAGGTCGATCGTCTTCTCCGACAGCAGCCGCCGCCCGTCCAGCTCGCCGCCGCAGGACACCAGGGATTGCACCCGCGCCACCGAGCGGGCGTTGCCGTGGCCGTTCACCGCGCCGATCTCGGCCTGCCGCCAGCCCGCGCTCGCGGTCTCGGCGATGTCGAGCAGCGGGCTGGTGAGCGTCTTGACCAGCACGCTGTCCTGGTCGAGGGCGGCCAGGTCGAATTCCGGCACGGCGGGCGGGATCAAGGTGGCGATGCGCCCGTGGTGCTCGGGCGCGGTGCCGATGTGGAAGTCCGCGCCCAGCGGCCCGGCGAGTTCTTCGGCGAAGAACTCGCCCAGCGAGCGTCCGGTGACGCGGCGGACCACCGCGCCGATCAGGTGGCCGTAGGCCAGCGCGTGATACCCCGACGCGGTGCCCGGCTCCCACCACGGCGGTTGGCTCGCGAGGCGGGCGGCGGAGGCTTCCGCGTCGTAGATGTCGGCCAGCTCGATCGGCGGCTGCCAGCCCGAGACTCCGGAGGTGTGCGCGAGCAGATGACGAATCTCTATGTCCCCCTTGCCGTTCGCCGCGAACTCCGGCCAGTACCTGGCCACCTTCGCGTGCACGTCCAGTTCGCCGCGCTCGACCAGCAGCAGCGCGCTCAGCGCGGTCATGGTCTTGGTGAGGGAGAAGACGTTGACCAAGGTGTCCTCGGTCCATGGCGCGGTGCGTCCCGGATCGCGGTAGCCGCCCCAGAGATCGACGACCGGTTCGCCGTCGACCGTGACGCAGATCGACGCGCCCAGTTCGTCCCCGGAGGCGAGCCGGGTCTCCAGTTCCGCTCGGACCTGCTCGAATCGCTCCGCGCAGAATCCCGACGTGGCGGTTCCCGTGGTAGTGGTCATCGCCGCCTCACACGCGTTCGAGCGTGCGGGCCGGAACCGGCAGCGCGTTCCCCGCCGCGGCCGCGCGTTTCGCACCGCGCGCCAATTCCCGCTGCATGTCCCGCACATACGGTTCGAATTCGATCTGGATGGTGTGCCTGGGCGAGTCGTAGTAGCGGCCCGTCCGGGCCGACTCCGCGGACCGGATGGCCGCCCGCATCTCCTCCGCCGACGGCAGGTGATAGCGCCCGGTCAGGTAGGCGGCGACCAGCTTGCTCTGCTGCTCGGCGAAGTTCACCAGCGTGGGCAGCGGCTGGGCCAGACCGAGGAAGAACAGATTGTCGACGCCGGGCTTGATCATCTGCTTGAACAGCGGGAAGCGGTTGTCGGCGTCGGGCAGCAGTTCGGGATCGGAGAAGAACGGGAAGGAGATGCGGTAACCGGTGGCGCAGACGATCACGTCCACCTCTTCGACGCTGCCGTCGGCGAAGCGCACCCGCGGCCCCTCCAGCGCGGTGATCGCGGGCTTGAACGTGACGTCGCCGCAGCCCGCGCGATGCAGGAACTCCTCGCTCGCCGAGGGATGCGCCTCGAAGGGCAGATGGTCGGGTTTGGGCAGGCCGTAGTCCTCCATGTTGCCGCGGAACTTCCGGACGAAGCGCTGCTTGAGTTTCAGCCCCAGCTTCGGCGGCATCCAGCGCGGCATCGAACGTTTGTCGCCCACCTTGCCGTTGACGTACTTCGGCAGCACCCACACCCCGCGCCGGGCGGAGACGAAGAGCTTCGCGGCGATGAACCGCTGCGACAGCTCGGAGGCGATGTCCAGGCCCGAGTTGCCCATGCCGACCACCACGACGCGCTTGCCGCGCATGTCGACGGGGTCGAACGGGTCGTTGTAGGCGTGGCTGTGCAGCAGCGTGCCGTCGAATGTCCCGGGATAGTCCGGAAGGCGGGGGTCCCAGTGATGCCCGTTGCAGACCACGAGCGCGTCGTAGTCCTTGGTGCGTCCCTCGCTCGTGGTGATCAGCCAGCGGCCGTCGGCCGCGCGTTCGGCGGCGGTCACCTCGGTGTCGAACACGATCCGGTCGCGGATGCCGAAATGGTCCACGTAGTCGCGGAAGTACTGGAACAGCTGGGAATGGTGCGGGAAGTCCGGCCACTCGTCGGGCGCGGGATAGTCCTCGAAGGCCAAGCGGAACTTGGACGTGTCGATGTGCAGGCTCTGGTAACAAGCCGACATGCCGTTCGGGTTCTTGTAGTACCAGTTGCCCCCTACTTCGTCGGACGCCTCGTAGCAGTCGAAGGGGATGCCGTGGTCGTTCAGGCGTTTGGCGGCGGTGATCCCGGAAGGGCCCGCCCCGATCACGCAGACGCGGGGGAGTGCGGTTGACGTCATTCACTGTCCTCGTGCTGGAGGGCCGTCCTCGACGACGGCCGAACCGTCCGGCGCGGAACCCGCACCGGAGTGACGTAGGCAACAAACTAACACTCACTAGACATACTGTCTAGTGAGTGACGAGCTGTCCATCCAAGCCTTCGATGCGTAGACTCCCTTAACGGAAGCAGCACGTCAGGACGGCTTTTACGAATTCGAGGTACTTGTCCACCATGCGGACGAACGCGAACACGAACCTGCGGGACGAGCAGAAGCAGCAGACCAGGGCCCGGCTGACGGAGGCCGCCAAGGAGCTGTTCGCCGCCCGCGGCTACGCGGCCGTGCGCGTGGACGACATCGCCGCCGCGGTCGGTTGCAGCCGGGCCACGTTCTACCTGCACTTCGCGGGGAAGCAGGAGATCTTGCGCGCGATCGCCGAACAGGGCACCGTGCCCACCGCGCTGCACTTCTATCAGGACCTCGACCGGGTGCTGGAGACCGGTTCGCGCGCCGAGTTCGCGGGCTGGGTGGCCCGAGCGATCGAGTGGTTTCACGAGTACAAGGACCTGCTGCCCGCCTGGGACGAGGCGACCGCACTGGAACCGGAGTTCCGCGAGATCGCGCGCACAGGCATCCTCGCCTTGCCCAACGCGATGACCGCCTACCTCGCCGGGTGGCCCGCCGACCGGCGCGACGAGGCGCGGCTGCGCGTGGAATTGCTTGTCGCTCAACTGGAAAGGTTCTTCACCCGCTGGGCTATGCAGGGCACCATCGACGTCTCGGTGGACCAAGCCGTCGAGGTGCTCACCGACATCTGGTTTCCCGCTCTGCGCGCGCCGACGACGAGCTGATCGCGCCTGGTCGCCCGCTCGGCATCGCTGCGCCTATCCGGCGTGAACCGGTGGCGGCGTGGGAATCGGAGCGGCCGTGCGCCGTCGAAAGGCGATCGCGCCTCAGGTGTTCCGGCGATCATCCTGATCGCGAGCACACCGGCGGCCGACGCGGTGCCGACGCTCGTGCCGACGCGGGGACTTCGGGGCTGTTGCCAGATATTCGCTGAATGCGCGAACCGAGGTGTCCGCAGGCCGGATTCGACGGTGGCCCGCAAATCTGTCGGCGTCGTGGGGCATCATCTGTGCACGCAGCCAACCACGAATCGCTCGGAGTCACCATGCCGTCCCCACGAACCAAGCCGCAACCTTTGTCGGACAGCGAGATTCAGCAGATCGCCACGGACATAGCCGGTGGCCGTCCGCCCATGGTGTGGTTCACCGCCGCCGCGGTCGGCGTTCCGGAGGGGCGCTCGGGCAAGGTGATCGCGCTCGGCGATCCGGCCGACGGTGACTTCCTGCAGGTCCGGCCGACCGGATCGAAGGATGTACTGTCCTTCTCTCCCATCGAGGTGACCTTGACCAAGCCGCCGCGAGGGGCGGCGGGCGCTACCGCCCAGCCGAAGTCGACCAGGAAGGAATCTTCTGTGACCCAGTCGTCGACCACGACGAACACCACCGCGCGACCCGAACCGGCGAGCGCACCCGAGCCTCCGGCCGCCCCGAAGCCGGCCGAGGCGTCCGGGGAAGCGGGCCGCGCGGGCAAGCACGCCCCGGCGGCGCCCGCGCCCAAGCCCGCCAAGACCGCCGCCGCCCGCAAGGCCAAGGCGCCCGAGGTCACCGTGACGCTCACCGGCACCGCCGACGGCGAGTGGACGATCGACGTGGTCAGCGGAAAGAAGCGCACCCTGCGCGGTATCCCGGTGGCCGGCTCCGCCGTGGCGCAGGCGGCGAAGATCCTGCATCCCGAGGTCGCCGAGGTGGTCTCCGGGGTCTTGGAGGCGTTGCGCGGGGTGCAGGAGGCCAAGGTGCAGCAGTTACAGGCCGAGCTCGAGGAGGCCAGGCGCCTGCTCGATGAGCTGAGCGACTGAGTCACACCGCCGGACTGGCGGATCGGGCGGCGGCGCGCCAGATCCGGCGTTCGGTGTCGGGCGGCGCGCGCCGCACGTCGTCGTGGAACGCGTAGCCGAGCGAGTGCTGCTTCGCGTGGTACATGGCCGCGTCCGCGTCGCGCAGCAGGCGGTGCATGTCGGTGTCCGAGCTGCGCGGACCGGCGCATGCCACGCCGACGCTCGCGGTGATCGGGATCTCGCCCGCGCTCAGCCCGAACGGCCGGACGAACGCGCCGAGCAGCCGTTCGGCCAGCACGGCGGCGTCCGGCCGGGCGAGCGGGGCGAGCACGACGAATTCGTCGCCGCCGTAGCGGGTCACCACGTCCTCGCGGCGCACCACCCGCCGGATCCGGCTCGCCGCTGTCGCGATCAGCTCGTCGCCGACGGCGTGGCCGTAGCTGTCGTTGACCCGCTTGAAGCCGTCGAGATCGATGAACAGCAGACAGATCGGCTGCTCGGCCCACTGCTCCCCGCGCTGGCGCAGGGCGCGCAGCAGCGCGGCCCGGTTCAGCAAACCGGTGAGCATGTCGTGGTCGGCCTGGTACTGCGCGCGCCGCTCGCTGCGCGCGCTGCGCACGATCGCGCGCTCGCTGCGCACCAGCATGCCGATCAGCAGCAGCGCGAACAGCGACGACACCACCACGCGGTCGAGCGGCCGCAGGCTGGATCCGACCACCGGGACCAGCGAGGCCACGATCAGCGCGATCGCGATGAGGCTGGCGCGCTGTCTGGAATGGTGCGGGTGGATGCGCCGCGGCGTGCCCAGCGTGGCCATGGTCGGGTGCAGCGCCGCGACGCCCACGGTGGCATAGGCGGCGAGCAGGGGAGCCAGCAGCACCTCGCGCCCGAGCGCGGTCGCGCCCGCGGTCTCCAAGGTGTAGCCCAGGTCGCCGAGCAGCACCGCGATCAATCCGGCGTGCAACAGCCACAGTGAAGTCTCCGCGCGCGTGGAGGTGGCCATCGAGTGCGCCACCAAGGTGAGCAGCAGCGCGTCGAGCACCGGGTAGGCCGCCGCCACCAGCGCGTCCAGTCCGGTCACGGTGGACTGCAGGATCGGTGAGATGAGGAAGGTCCAGGAGGCGAGCAGCGCGCCGAGTCCGATGAGGGCCGAGTCCAGCATCAGGTCGTAATTGCCGTGCACTTGGCGCGGCCACAGCCAGATCAGCGCGGCGAACCCGACACCGAGATAACCGAGCAGGCTGAACGCGTCGTCGAGCGGGTGCACCGCGTGGTCGCCGACGTCACGCAGCGTGGTGCCGGTGGCGAACAGCACCGCCGAACCGGACAGCAGATACCACGGCAGCGGATGCGCGGGCCGGTGCGTACGCATCCCGACGGCGACCATGGCTACGGTCTCGCCGACGATGACCACCATCGTCACGAACGCCACCAGTTGCGAGTCGAGCGCCAGGTGGACCGCGATCGCGGCCCCGCTTCCCCCCAGAAGCACCGCGTACCAGCCCGTTCCGATACTGCGCCGACAGTTGGTCTGTGGCTGTTCACTGGGTGTCATCAGCCCCCCTTGGTCGCTCCGTCCCCGGTGCACCGGGCCGCGTAACAGATCTGGGAATCCTCCACCGCGACTTCGACGTTCGCCTGTTCGCCGAGCACCGCCCGGATGCTGTCGGCGAACGCTAACCGAGTGTTGTTGTACGAGCAGATGTCCCAACCGACCGCTGCGCGCTCGGCAACCAATACCTGGACAACTGATTTGATCATGGCATGGAATGCCGCTTCTTCGCGGGCAGTTGCGCAACAAGGGTGAAACCCGTCGACGTGCGCCGTGACTTCCGCAGGCGGGGTCGGCCATCCCGCCCGGAACTCCGCGGCATGCGCTACCTGCCGGGCGACGGCATTCGCCCGCGGCCCGAATGTCTTCGCGCGGGTGGGGGCACGGACGCGGCACGAGATATCGCAGGCCGGTCTTCCGCCGCAATCGATGGTGCGTCCACGAACGCCGATCACGCGGCCGAGCGCGCGGACAGAATGCTCGCGCGCGTGTCTCGTACCCTTGCACCGACCGAGACAGCGAGGAGCGAGTGTGCGGACATGGGTGGCGCCGGGCCGGGTCAACATCATCGGCGAGCACACCGATTACAACGACGGCTACGTCCTGCCGATCGCGTTGCCGCTGGTGATGCGATGTACGGCGGCGGCGCGCGCCGACGGGGCGGTGCGAGTCGGCTCGCGGCAGCGGCCCGGCGAGCCGGTGCTGGTCGCGGTGTCCGACCTCGCCGCGGAGCGGGCCCGGATGCCCGCGTGGGCGCGTTATCCGCTCGGGGTGGTCGCGGAGTTCACCCGGCGCGGGCATCGGATTCCCGGCGTGGATCTCGACCTCGACGGTGAGGTGCCGATCGGCGCGGGCCTGTCGTCCTCGGCGGCGCTGTCCTGCGCGGTGGCGGTCGCGCTGCGTGATCTGTTCGCCCCCGGCCTGACCGACCGATCGTTGATCGACGTGGCCCGCACCGCAGAGAACGACTACGTCGGCGCGCCGACCGGCTTACTGGACCAATCGGCCGCGCTGCTGTGCACGGCCGGGCACGCGCTGCTGCTGGACGTGCGGGCCTTCGCCGCCGACACCACCGCGCCGCGCGGTACCGGGCACGAGCAGATCCCCTTCGACCTCGCCGCCTTCGGACTCGAACTACTCGTGATCGATACCGGCCAGCCGCACGAACTGGTCGACGGCCGCTACGGCGAGCGGCGCGACGAATGCGCCGCGGCCGCCGCGGCGCTCGGCGCAGGCACCTTGCGGGATGTGACGACGACCGACACAGGCCGGATCGCCGACGACGTGCTGCGCCGCCGCGCCAGGCACGTGGTGACGGAGAACGCCAGGGTGCTCGCGGTTGCCGAGAAATTGCGAGAAGGCGCCGATCCACGGGGCATCGGCCCGATCCTGACGGCGGGGCACGCGTCGCTGCGGGATGACTTCGAGGTGTCCACCCCGGCCCTGGACACGGCGGTCGACGCCGCGCTGGCCGCGGGGGCGCACGGCGCGCGGATGGTCGGCGGCGGGTTCGGCGGAAGCGTCGTCGCGCTGGTCGACCAGGACCGCACCGCGACGGTGGTCAAGGCGGTCCGGCGGCGCTTCGCCGCCGCGGGTCTTCCCGGTCCGCGCACGTTCGTGGTGGTCCCCGCCGCCGGAGCGCATCGGATCGGCTGAGTGCCCGGCCGGATTTGTGCGCGAATGTGCCCCGCCGGTAGGGCATGATCGCGCAGAGTGGTGTCTGCCGACACCATTCGGCGGGCGACGAAGAGGTCGCGCGCGCCGGGCAGGCCCAGCACGACGCACGCTGTCGCACGACGAGCGATCCCGCTCGCCGCCCCGGTTGTACCCGCCAGGAGGAACGCTGTGCCGCTCGCCGATCCGTCCGTTCTCGCCGCCGTGCCCGGACTGCACCCGGCCGCCCCGCCGCCGCAGCTGGTAGCCGCCGAGACCCTCCGGCTGGACGCTCAGCCCGTCGATTACGCGCTGGTCGCGCTGTATTTCGTGTTCGTGCTCGGCATCGGCCTGCTGGCCAGGCAGCGGGTGTCCTCCAGCATCGACTTCTTCCTGTCGGGGCGCTCGCTGCCCGCGTGGGTGACCGGTCTGGCGTTCATCTCCGCCAACCTCGGCGCGGTGGAGATCATGGGCATGTCCGCCAACGGCGCGGAGTACGGGTTCCCGACCTTCCACTACTTCTGGATCGGCGCGGTGCCCGCCATGCTGTTCCTCGGCGTGGTGATGATGCCGTTCTACTACGGCTCCAAGGTGCGCAGCGTGCCGGAGTTCATGCGCCGCCGCTTCGGCACCGGAGCCCATCTGGTGAACGCGCTGAGTTTCGCCATCGCGCAGATCCTCATCGCGGGGGTCAACCTGTACCTGCTCGGCTCGATCGTGAACGTGCTGCTGGGGTGGCCGCTGTGGGTCTCGGTGATCGTGGCCGCGGTGATCGTGCTGTCCTACATCACCCTCGGCGGTCTGTCGGCCGCGATCTACAACGAGGTGCTCCAGTTCTTCGTCATCGTGGCCGCGCTGCTGCCGCTCACCCTGGTCGGCTTGCACAAGATCGGCGGCTGGGAGGGGCTGCGCGACCGTGTCTCCGCCTCGCCGGGTGGTGCGCAACAGCTGGAGTCCTGGCCGGGCAATGCGCTCAGCGGATTCGGCAACGACTTCCTCTCGATCCTCGGCATCGTGTTCGGCCTGGGGTTCGTGCTCTCCTTCGGGTACTGGACCACGAACTTCGTCGAGGTACAGCGCGCGATGGCGACGCACTCCATCTCGGCGGCGCGGCGCACCCCGATCATCGGCGCCTACCCGAAGATGTTCATCCCGCTGATCGTGGTGATCCCCGGCATGATCAGCGCCGTGCTGGTGCCGCAGATGGCGGAGTACAAGGCGGCGGTGACCGCGAATCCGGACTTCGAGAGCGACACCACCTACAACCAGGCGCTGCTGTACCTCATGAAGGACGTCCTGCCCAACGGCCTGCTGGGGGTGGGGCTGGCCGGTCTGCTGGCGGCCTTCATGGCGGGCATGGCGGCCAACATCTCGGCGTTCAACACCGTCTTCAGCTACGACCTGTGGCAGCAGTACGTGCGGCGGGAGCGCCCGGACGGCTACTACCTCGGCGTGGGCAGGCTGGCCACCGTCGGCGCGACCGTGGCCGCGATCTTCACCGCGTTCATCGCCTCCGGGTTCAGCAACATGATGGACTACCTGCAAACCCTGTTCAGCTTCTTCAACGCGCCGCTGTTCGCCACGTTCATCCTCGGTATGTTCTGGAAACGGATGACGCCCACCGCGGGCTGGATGGGGCTGGTTTGCGGAACCGCTTCGGCCATCTTCGTTTTCATCCTGCACGAGACGAAGGTCTTCGAATTGTCCGGCCAGGGAGCCAGTTTCGTCGCCGCCGGGGTCGCCTTCGTCGTCGACATCGTCGTCAGCGTCGCCGTCACCCAGGTCACTCGGCCGAAACCGGCGGCGGAACTGGTCGGGCTGGTGTACTCGGAGACGCCGAAGGAAGTGCGCACCGACCCGGAGGCGGGCACGCTGCCCTGGTACCAGCGCCCGGTCCTGCTGGCGGGCATCGCGTTCGTGCTCGTCATCCTGCTCAACATCGTCGTCGGATAAGGAACCGCCGCCATGCTTTTCGATATCCGCACCATCGTCGGCGGCTTGCTCGGCTGCTACGCGATCGTCCTCGTGATCACCGGGTTGGTGCACGACACCGCCGCCGAGCAGGCCAAGACCGGCGGGGTGAACGTGAACCTCTGGGCCGGGCTCGGCATGGGCGTGGTCGCGTTTGTCTTCGTGGCATGGGCGCTGTGGCGTCCGGTCCAGGTGCCGCCGGAGTCGCACCCGGCGGAGCACGCCGATGAGGAGTCCGGCTCCGCCTGACACGTCCGGCGCCCCCTGGGAGATTCCCAGGGGGCGCCGGTTGTCACACGGGTCAGACGCCGGGAGTACCGGTTCCGCCGGGCCAGGTGCCCGTTCCGCCGGTGCCGGTTCCGCCGACACCAGGGGTGCCGGTCCCGCCGACACCCGGCATGCCGGTTCCGCCTGCGCCAGGCGTGCCGGTCGTGCCTGCGCCCGGAGTGCCGGTCGCGCCGCGCTCCGTGGCGGTGCTACCGGCGTCCGGCCGCGGAATGTCACCGCGCCAAGCACCGGTCTCGCGGCCTTGGTGCTCGATGAAGTGCTTGAAGCGCTCCAGGTCACCGTTCACCCGGTGCTTCAGCACGCCGAGCTTGTCGGCGACGTTCTCCACGAACCCTTCGGGGTCGACGTCCATCTGCGCGGTCACCCTGGTGTGGGTGTCGTCGAGCCGATGGAACGTGACGACGCCCGCGTGCTTGGGCCCGCTGTCGGACTTCCAGGCGACGCGTTCGTCGGGATGCTGCTCGGTGATGGTCGCGTCGAATTCCCGCGTCGACGGGCCGACATGGACACGCCAGTGCATATGCCGGTCATCGATCTGCTGTACCGCTTCGACACCCTCCATGAACTGCGGAAACGACTCGAACTGCGTCCACTGGTTGTAGGCGGTGCGAACCGGAACCTCGACGTCCACCGTGGCGGCCATTGTGCTCACTTGCTACCCCTTTCCTCGCCTGCCCGCACCATTCGCGGGCCGGCGTCTCTCGGTTGACAAGCGCTCCCTTGTGGGGCGACTCGGGACATTGATCGCTTACCCGGGGCGTTGGGGGGCAAACAGGCGGCGGTCCCGCTACCCACGCTCGGCGGCGCCGGCCGATCCGCCGAAATTCGGCCCTCGTGGCTTCGCCCTCGAATGCGAGGACCACCCGAAACGTGCGAGGACATCCGCTGACGCGTCGCGACATTCTTGCTGCTGCGGCAATCACACTTTCGTCATGGTGACCGCACCTGACCATCGAGTGAAGGAGGGTCCGAAATGAAGAAGGTCGGAATTTTCGAGATGCCCACCCGAAGCGAGATGCGCGATCCCGAGGCGGTGAAGAAGCGCGTAGCG
Source organism: Nocardia sputorum (assembly GCF_027924405.1). Lineage (NCBI taxonomy): Bacteria > Bacillati > Actinomycetota > Actinomycetes > Mycobacteriales > Nocardiaceae > Nocardia > Nocardia sputorum. The sequence goes on from NZ_AP026978.1 coordinate 1,257,761, forward strand.
GCCTCCAACGGCGGCCGGGACGACGCCTACGGCGCGTATCAGCTCGCCTGCCTGATGGCCGCCACCGAGGCGGAAGAGGACGGAAGCGACGACGAGTCCTGCCTCAGCCAGTTCGAAGACGCGCTACCCGGCTGGTTGAGCCGTCTCGGCTTGAAACTGGACGTCCACGCGTACGGCGTCTGCCACATGTCGGATGTCGACAGCACCGATCGGGGCGACGCGTCGTCGATCTATTGGACCTTGTCCGGGTTCCGGGACCGTTCCCGAATCTACGAGGCCATCGCCTTTCCGTCCGGCACACCGGCGCCGTCCGGTTCGATGATGGAGCAGTACGACGATTGGTCGCAGAACGCCGCCGCGGTAGCGGAAGAGGAATCCACCGACTCGGCGCGATTCGCCACGTTCGTCGACTCGATGTCGCGATACCTGAACTCTTCCGGCAAGAATTTCCCCGGAACCTCATTCGGCTACTTCAACAGCGCAGGCAGCGAAATCTATACGCCGAGCATGGAGGAAACCGGAATGCTCTGGAGCGTGGCCCCGCTGGGCTCCTTCGACGGCCACATGTACGAATGCGTCACCGCCCTGCCGAAGTGAGTTCGAGATCCACGGCACCTGATTTCGGCATCGTGCGGAGCACGTCCCCGACTGTGCCCTCGGGCGTCCGCACGGCCCTCGTCGACAGCCGAGCTCCTGCTACCGCAGCGAATCCGTTGGTCGAGCCCACCCGTAATCGACGGCCCGGCATCGAGTCGACCTCGATGCCGGGGCCGGAATGCCGCGAGTCACTGTGACGACTCGGTGCGAGCCTCAGTGGCACAGGAAGTACCGTCACGTCTCACCACCGTCGGGCTCGAGCCCTATTTGGCGTCCCCGTAGCATTCCACCACCGCCGTGGTGCAGGGAAACCGAACCGGTGTCGGTCCGAAGGCCAGCCGGCCCGCGGTATCGGCCGCGGTGGCGATCATCTCGGCGACCGTCGCCGCCTCCTCCGACGGGCAGTGCACCATCACCTCGTCATGCTGGAAGAAGACCAGCTCGGCACGGAGCCCGGCCCGAGCCATCGCCTGTCGCAGGGCCGCCAGGACCAGCAGGGCCCAGTCGGCGGCGCTACCCTGCACCACGAAGTTACGAGTGAAGCGGCCACGGGCACGCGCCGCCGAGGTACTGCCGTACTCGCCGGGTTTCTCCCCGGACAGGTCCTGATGGTCGGGCGGCGCGGCCGATACCGACGGGCACGTCCGCCCCAGCCACGTGCGTACCAGACGACCCTCCTCACCGGCGCGCGCCGCGTCGTCGACATAGGCCACCGCGGCCGGATATCGGCGACGCAGACCGGCCAAGTGGGTCAGCGCATCGCCGGAGGTCTGACCGTAGATGGCGCCCAAGAGGGCGAGTTTGGCTTGCGCGCGGTCGCCGCCGAAGCCACGGGCCGCCAGGTCCGCGTACAGGTCCTCACCTCGACCGGCCACCTCCATCAGCCCTGGATCGCGCGAGACGGCGGCAAGTATCCGTGGCTCCATTTGATCGGCGTCGGCGACCACGAGGCGCCAGCCCGGATCGGCGCGTATCGCCCGGCGGATCACTTTCGGGATCTGCAGTGCCCCACCACCATTGGTGGTCCAGCGGCCTGAAACCGTGCCGCCGGGCAGGTATTCGGGACGAAAGCGGCCGCCGTGCACCCACTGTTCGAGCCAGGACCAGCCGTGGGCGGTATACAAGCGATACAGCGACTTGTAGGCCAGCAGCGGCGCTACCGCGGGGTGATCGATGCGTTGGAGTTCCCATTTCCGCGTGGAAGACAACTCGATTCCGGCGCGGGCGAAGGCCTTGATGATGTCGTTGGGCAAGTCCGGACGGACCCGCACTCCGTTGCCGAAAGCCCGCGACACTTCTTCGGCCAACTCCGCCATCCGGCGCGGTTGCGACCCGCCCGGGTAGCGCTCGCCCAGTAGCGTGTCCAGCAACTCGCGGTGCACGTCCGCGCGCCACGGGATCCCCGACCGCGACATCTCCGCGGCAACCAGCATGCCCGCCGATTCGGCGGCGAGCAGCAGTCGCATCCGCTCCGGATGCTCGGTGGCCGCCGTCCGGGCGATCTGACCCGCGTAGACCTGCAACAGGGCGGTGAATTCATTCGTACCGGCCGGCAGCGGCACCGGGCCCGACTCGAACAACGACGGCTGGCTCTCGGCGGCCCGTGCGGGGGCATCCGGCGGAACGGGCAGATTGTGCAGGCGAGCCCAAGCGGCCGCCAGCGAACGAGGCTGACCCGACTGCCCCTCCTCATACCCGATCAGCAATGCCTCCGCGGCCTCCACGTCGTAGCAGCGCTCGACCCGCACGCCCGCCGCCAGCAGGGGCCGGTAGATCTCGGCGGTGGACCGCCACACCCACCGCTCGACCTCGGGGCGGGAACGCACTGCCTCGGCGATCGACGGCTCGTAGACCACCGCCCCAGCGGGCCGGCCGTCCGGATCGAGTGGACACAGATACGCGCCCCCCTCGCCCGATTCCGCCACCGCCCACCTCACATCCTCGAGTCTGGCACCAGTGTCCGACACCATCGGCAGCGCTTCGTCGCGTCGCCGGGCTGTTTCACCGGATCTCACCGCATGCCGACGGTCCAACCCTCGTCGGCCAGGCCCGACAGAATCGGCAACCGATGATTCCATCGGTTCGACGAGCTGGACGTGGACCCCGGCGCGGGACGGGGTATGTCCGGTCCCGGGCATACCCCGTCCGCTTTTCGAGGCTCAGTGCGGTTTCGCTCCAGCGCGCTGTCGGCCCGGCTCGGCCTTGGGCCGGTCAGCCGAGCGTGCGGGTGAGGAAGTCGCGGATCAGTGCGGCGATCTCGGTGCCGTGCGTTTCCAGGGCGAAGTGGCCCGTGTTCAGCAGGTGCAGTTCGGCGTCCGGCAGATCGCGCAGGTAGGCGCGCGCGCCGTCGGCTCCGAAGATCTCATCGTGCTCGCCCCAGGTGATCAGGGCGGGAGGCCGGTGCTCAGCGAAGTACTTCTGGAACTCGGGGTAGCGATCGAGGTTCAGTTTGTAGTCGGCGAAGAGCTGGAGTTGGATCTCCTTGTTGCCTGGCCGGTCCAGGTAGTGCTGATCCAAGGTCCAGGTGTCGGGGCTGATCCGCGTCCGCCGGTCGGCCGGGACGCCGTGGGTGTACTGCCATTTCGTGGCGTCGAGTTCGAGCAGCTTACGCACCTCGGGCTCATGTGCCGCCCGGTCGTTGGCATGTGCGAACAGCACCTCCCAGAAGGGGGTGAAGCCCTCCAGGTATGCGTTGCCGCTCTGGGTGATGATCGCGGTGACACGGTCCGGATTGCGGGAGGCGATGCGCAACCCGATCGGTGCACCGTAATCCTGGATGTAGAGGGCGAACCGCTGCACGCCCAAGACGTCCAACAGTTCCGAGGTGACCTCGGTGAGCTTCTCGAAGCTGTAGTCGAAGGCGAGCACGGACGGCATGGCCGACTGCCCGAACCCGATATGGTCCGGCGCGATCAGGTGATAGTCCGCGGCCAGCTCCGGCAGCAGATTGCGGAACATCGCCGAACTCGTCGGAAAGCCGTGCAGCAGCACAAGCGTCGGCTTGCTCGGATCTCCCGCCTCCCGGTAGAAGACCGGCAGCCCTTGGACCTCGACGGTGTTGTGACGCACTGCGTTCATCGTGTTTCTCCTGGTCGTGTTCATCGAACGGACACTCGGGGTCGGTCGTGGCAGCGGATGTCGCCGACCCGGCTTCGCGCCTCATGTCCCTCCTATAACCCTTCAAACATCTTTCAGTGGTTAAGGGTGTCCGCATAAATCTAACCTGTCAATGTGACATAGATGGTTATCTATAGGGGAATATCCTCAGCGCCGCACAGCAACCTCCCCGGGAGCCCAAGCCCGCACCATGCGTTAGCTAGTGCATGGGCTACCCGCGCGTGACACCGGCTACTGTGTCCTTTGTTCCGGAGATCTCGTCCATCAGCATCCGCAACGTGAGTGAGTGCTTCTCGGGCGGAAGCGCGTCCAACGCATTACGCGCCGCTCGGACACCCTCGGCTCGATCACCGGCTCTCACCAGCATCAGACCCCGATGCATCTCCAGATGTGTTGCGAAGCGCGGCAGTTCGGCCGGAAGTTCTCTTCGCGCTTGCTCTTGCGCTGCCACCGCCGATCTCTCATCTCCGACCCGTGCGGCCAGCAAGGAGAGGAACACGTTCATGCGCCACCACGGGTGGTCCCCCTTTGCGCCACAGGGAAGCACCCACGTGCCGGGGCACCCGAAAGGGGGAAGGCTGCGCGAACGGGACTCCGCATCGGTATGCCCAACCGACCTCGCCGCCAGCCTTCCCCCGATCCGCCTCAAACACACTGAGCGACAAAACGATCGCTATCCGCGTGACTACCTTTCGCGGAAGGTCCGCCTATGCACACTCCCAGTACGAAGCGGGGTATGTGATGACATCCCCGCAACCGAACGAGCCGGATGTGCACCTGGTTGTGCGGCTGCGCGGCTACCACCTGCACTATGCGGCATGCCTCACTGCCGCTTTGATCTTCGTCCAGGACGAAGGGGTACGGCACCGCACAGACGGGGTTTCGGTGGCTGGTGACGCATCCGACCGCCTACCGAGATTGCCTGGTGAACGGCTGTATGTAGAGCGATGATGATTCCGGAGGACATCCCACGATCGCGACATGCCGCCTGTGGCCGTCGTCCGGGGGCGCGAAACTGTAGTGCTTCGATCATGACGAGAAGGAGGTAGACGTGGGGAATGACGAGCAGATAATCATGGATCTCGGCGTACCCGTCGAGCAGACTAAGTGGGGTATATGGGTTGCCCCTGACCGGCATGCGGCACAGGTGCGGAAATTTCTCGATCGCGCCGGATTGCCTGCATTGCCGCAAGAACCATGGGACTTCGAATCGGACGAAGCAGACCAGATCAGCGATAAGATCGCGGAGCTGTTTCCGGATGTGAAGGCTGTAACGCTCCCCGAAAATGCAGACAACGTCGATCAACTGGTGTGCTTCATCGGAGAATGGTTCATCCGGTATCTCGATGCGCGATGGCTCGACCTGGCCGATATGCCGCCCGGCTACAACGACTGCGAAGATTTCTCCATATACGACGACATCAAGCCGGGTATAGCTTTCAAATTTCAAGGCTGGAAGACCTGCACCGCAGAACTGCTTGTGTACTTCGTTGTAGAACATGAGTTCATAGACATAATCGAACTGGTGTCCGTTGCGTTCTGGAGACTGCGTAAGGGCAGCACCCCATTGTTCTCCGAGTTGAGCACCAACTTCTCGGGCCATCCTCCTTTCATGTGACCCGCACATTGATATTTGCTTCGTAAGTTCGGGGGCGGGATTGCCTGGTGACGGCTATGACAGTGATCGCAACGGATTCGATAACAATGAACGGGGGCGAATCTTCGAGAATGGTGCCGATCGATTCTTCCGCGACCGGGAGAATGGGTACGTCATCCACTCTCGAACTTACGAAGTCGGGAAAGATCGGATTCAATTCGACAAGATCAAGGAAGATCGCGGTGTCACCTACACCATCGAAGAAAAGTCGGGCAGAATCCGGGGAGAGAAAGACGAAAAGCAACTCAGAGCGGTGCGAGAGCTTCTTGATAAGAATAAGAACCACCAGCATGTATTGCGATCCGTGCAAGGTGAGTCGATATCGAAGGAAGCGCAGGAACTCATCGTCGGATTGCTTCGAGACTTCCCGGATCAGTTCACACACCAAGTCATAGCGCGAGCCGATGCCCGCGAGATTTGGGCGCGAGGGCGCGCGTTGGAGCAGGGCCAACAACTCGAATTGCCCGGCGTCGGCGAAAAGGCTCGTCAGCAGCGACAGCAGGAGAAGGCGAAGCGGCAGGAGAAGATCGCAGAGCTGGCGAAGGCACGCGACCGAGCCGAGAAGTTCCGGAAGATGCAGAAATTCCGGGAAGCCGTCGCGCGTGGCCGGGCAGATGCGCCACAGAAGATCCAACGCGAATGGCAGGTCCGAGCAGAGGCCGAGGGAGCCAGGCAAGCACACCAGACGCCGGAAACCGAACGGGCGCGGATCGAACGAGAGGCCGCCGAACGGGTGGCGCGGGAATTCCCGGTGCCCAGCCAGTATCAGGAACGCGAAACCGCCGACACCGGGGAACAAGCGGCCCGCGCAGCGGCCGAGAAGGAGCGAGAGGCCGCGATCAAAGTGCAGGACCAGGCGCGGGACGCCGCGTTCAAGGAGTTGGACGAGAAAGGGCGTCTGTCCGAGGTGGAAAGACTCGTGTGGTTGGGCCAGGCGACCCACCCGCAAGCGGCCGTGCGAGAGCTGCCTGGTCATGCGCCGAGCGTTGAGCGTGGCGGCACCGGACAAGGACAAGGCCGCTCACGGGGAGTAGCCCGCGACCGATGACCGCCCGCGCTCGTTCCCAGTGCGGTCGGCCCCTCATTAGTGATGCGGTTCGCGTCGCGCGGCGGACCGACGCGGGCAGGGACCAGCCCGGACAACAGGATCGGCAGCGGTGGAGCACGCACTCGACAACGGGCTGCTGCCGCAACAGCTGGCTCACCTGTCGGCTCACACCGCCGAGGAAGCCCGGCATCGGGTAGCCGCTCCCGATGCCGGGCCTGGAATCACTTCTGCGGAGTGGGCATGGGCGAGTTGATCGTGGAGAAGTACATGATCGCCGCCCCGATGGCGACCGGGGCGGTCACCAGGATCTGGCCCGCTACCGTGCCGAGGGCGCCGACGGCGACGATGCCGCCGAGGCAGCCGACGGCGGCGGCCGGGATGAACGGGCCGAACATGCCGACGATGGTGGCGGCGGCGACGGTGGCTCCAGCGATGCCGCCGAGGACGCAGCCCACCGCCGCGCCGCCGATGCCGCCGACCAGGGTGCCGATGGTGGCGCCCATGGAGAGGGTGCTGGTCATCCGGGACCAAGCGGCCTGTTCACGGTCGTACTCCGTCTTCCATGGCGCCTTGTCCTCGAACGGCAGGGCGACCGGCTTGTAGGTCGCGTGCGCCAGGTCGAACTGCGGGGTCAGCGTCGCGGTGCGCTCGGAGATCTCCGCGGTGATGGGGAATTCGAACTCGTCGACCAGGAAGGTCAGCGGCGTGCCCGCGACGACGGTGCCGTCGGCGGCCTTGATCTTCAGCACCTGGTCCTCGACCACCAGCGAACCGGAATCGATCGTGATGATGCTGGCGGTGTCGGTGGCGTGGGCGGTGAAACCGATGGCCTCGGCGGCCTCCGTGGACGTGGCTTCGACGGACGTGCTGTCCGCCGTAGCGACTTCGGGAGCGGCGGAACTCGTGCCCGCGGCGATGCTCACGGCAGCGGTGGTGATCGCGGCGGCCAGGGCTAGTTTCGTGATCTGCATGGAGAATCCTTGGTTTTCGAGGCATGGCGGAGCGACGGCCATACCAGTGACGTTCGGTAGGTCGTGGAAGTAACGGGCCTTCGCCCGTGGATGTGTGGTTAAGCGGCCGCGCGGAACCGTCCGGCGAGCCCGAGCAGCGCGTCGATCGCGAGGAAGACGAGCAGACTCACCCCGACCAGCGGGACGAACCAGCCCACCACCAGCGCGGCGGCCACCAGCGGCACGACCAGCCACAGCGAGGTCTTACGCAACGCGCCGCGCCGGGGAGCCCGGCCGAGAACGAACCGGCCCGCGTCCCGGGTGGGTCGCCTGCGCCACCACATGAGGTAGCCGCGCACGATCACGGTGATCAGGCCGATCATCGCCGCGAGCAGCAGCAACTGGTTGAGCAGCCCGAACATCAGGCCCATGTGGAACTGGATGCCCCAGTTGGTGAGCTTGGCCATCAGCGGCCAGTCGGCGTAGGCGAGCCGGTCGGTGACCGCGCCGGTCGCACCGTCGACGGCGACGGAGTCGACGGTGTAGGTGCCGGGCATCCGGCGTTCCTTCACCGCGAATGCTGTGCCCGGCGCGGCCGGGACGGCGATCTCCGCCGCTTGCGTGATGCCTTCGGCACGGGCGGTCGCATACACCCGATCCAACTGGGCGATCCGGTCGGCCGGGTCCGCGGGCGCGTGCTCCGTATGGCCGCCGCCATGGTGATCGGAACTCGAATCGTGGCTCGGGGCAGCGGTTCCGGGCAGGGCTGTGCTGACCGCCGGTGTGGTCCAGCTCAGTTGCTCACGCAATGCGGTGATGTTCTCGCCCGCGTAGGTCGACCAGGTCACGCCGGTGGCCGACAGCAGCAGCACCAGGGGAAGCACCCACATACCGACCGCGCCGTGCCAGTTCAGGGTGCGGCCCCGCGCGCGCTGCGACCGATCGGCCGCCCACAGCCAGCCCCAGCCGTTGCGGCCCCGGCGGCTGCGCACCCGGCGCACCCAGATCACGAGTCCGGCCAGCGCGACGATCCACAGCCAGGACGCGGCGAGTTCGCTGTAGAGCCGGCCGGGCTCGCCCAGGTGCAGATCCCGGTGCAACCGATCGATCCAAGTGCGCATCGGCAGCGCCCCCGAGCTGCCGTACACGACGGCATCGCCCACCGGCTGCGCGGTGTACGGGTTCACGAACACCGCCAGCCGCTCGGATTCGCCCAGCGACGGGTCGATGAACAGCACCCGGGTGGTGTCTTCGGCGCCCGCGGCCGGGGCGACGGCGACGAGCGGCAGGTCCGGGCGGGTGGCGACGGCCGCGCCGACCTGCTCCGACAGCGGCTTCGGCGTTCCGCTCTGCGTGACCGTCAACAGGTCACGCGACGCGATCGACTCCAACGTCGGCGAGATCGCGTAGAGCGCGCCGGTGACGGCCGCTATGAGGATGAACGGCCCCACGAACACTCCGGCGTAGAAGTGCAGCCGCATGGCCAGCGCGTACAGGCTGTTCCGCGCGGTGGTCCGGCGTGGGCCGGGGGAGTCCGACGGCTCCGATAAGTCGGCGTCGGGAATGGTTTCTGTTGTACTCACGGTCGTTTCGTTTCTGACGGCGGAAACCCGGATGGGGCACAAACCACGTCCCGAAGGGCACGGGCGACAAGCACCTACCTCGCGCGGGAACGTTCGCCACGGAGCGTCGACCGTCCCCGTCACGAAGGCGATCACACCGCCGAAGGATGGGTTTGCGACCCGGACGACGGCGTCGCGTCGGCACGCTCAGGCGTGGGCACGAGAGTGCGCGGCGACACCGCGCTGCACGGAAAACCGTGACGCTGAGCGACAACTCACGCCACAGCGCGGGTGCACCGGGTGTAGGAAGAATTCAGAGAACGACCGCGAGAGGCGGGGCCCGGGTGCGCAGCGCCTCGGCGGCGAACACACGGAGGACGACCCGGTCGCGGTGGAGCGTTCGCAGGGGAGCGCGGTCCGCGACTACGGGCGGGGTGTGCCGCAGCGGGAGCACGCGGTGCAGCACCGCGGTTCCGATCCGGTACGCGGCTTCCGCGCCGCGGATCACGACGGCCGCCGCGAACGCGGCGCACACGTGCGCGACGAGCATGGCCGGAGTCAGCTGGGCGTCACCGTGATGCAGGTGTCCCGAGCCGATCCCCATGGTGAAGTGCCCGAGCAGCTGCCCGGCGACCAGCGCCGCGACCAGCCCGGACGACGTCTTGCGCAGCGGAGCCAGACCCGACACCGACGCGCCGAGCACGGCGGACGCGGCGGCCAGCAGCGCCAGCGCGGTGGTGTCCGGCAGCATGCCGCCGGAGGCCCAGCCGTGCGCCGCGACGGAAATAGCCCCCGAGATCGCACCGGCCGAGCCACCGCGCACCCGCGCGACGGCGCCGCGACGTCCCGCGGCAGACCGGTCGAACTCGTAACTCACCCGCTGATGATAGCGGACCGATTGCACGGGTCCGACCGCATCGGCTCGCACCGAAGCCGCAGCTTCGGACCGGAATTCACTTCGGCCTCCCGGGGCGGGCGGCAGGCGCACCGCCCGGCAGGCCCGGGACGCGAACCGCTCAGCCCGCGTCGATCTCCATCTCGATCAGCGGCTTGCGCAGCAGCTTGCCGGTCGCGTTGCGCGGCAGCTCGTCCAGGAAGATCACCTCGCGCGGGACCTTGTAGCGGGCGAGGTTCGCCTTGACGTAGTCCTTGATCTCCTGCGGGTCGCGCTTGCACTCGGGACCGGGCACCACGAACGCGCGCAGCCGCTTGCCGTACTCACGGTCGTCCACGCCGACGACAGCGGCTTCGAAGATGTCGTCGCGGCCGGCGATGAGGTTCTCCACCTCGAGCGGGAAGACGTTCTCGCCGCCGGAGACGATCATGTCGTCGTCGCGGCCGTCGATGTAGAGCAGGCCGTCGGCGTCGAAATGCCCCACGTCGCCGCTGGACATCATGCCGTCGACCATTTCCTTGGTGCGGCCGTCGGTGTAGCCGGTGAAGGCGAAACCGTTGTCCACGAAGATGGTTCCGGTGACGTTCGGCTCGGTGATCGGCTTGCGGTTCTCGTCCAGCAGCACGATCCGGATGCCGACCGGAGCCTTGCCCGCGGTGGTCGGGGCCTTGCGCAGATCCTCGGGGGTCGCCACGGTCATCACGGCGCACTCGGTGGAGCCGTAGAGGTTGTAAAGGCTGTCGTTGAAGTGATCCAGCGTGCGGGTCACCACGTCGGGCGCGATGGCCGAGCCCGCCGCGAAGATCACCTTGATGCTGCTGACGTCGTACTTCGCCAGCACGTCCGCGTCCAGGTCGAGGATGCGTTGCAGCATGGTCGGGACGACCACCAGGGAATCCGCCCGGTACTTCTGGATGTTCGCCAGCGTCTGCTCGGGGTTGAACCGGCGCTGCTGGAAGACCACCCGGTTGCCCAGCGCGAGACCGAGGGTGAACTGCGACAGGCCGGTGCCGTGGAAGATCGGCGCGGCCATGATCATGGTGCCGTTGTTGGGCAGCGGCACCCGGTCGATGAACTGGGCCGAGGCGAAGGGGCTCACCCGGTCGCGCGGGGCGCCCTTCGGGGTGCCGGTGGTGCCGCTGGTCAGGATGACGATGCCGCCCGGCTTGGCCGGGGCGGGCAGCGCGGCGCCGGACTGTCCGCTGATCAGCGAGTCGACGGTCGGGATCGCGGGATCGGCGCCGTCCTTCTCGTCCACCCAGGTGAGAATGCGCGGAATCGCGGCGGGGATGGCGCTCATCAAGTCGATGAACTCGCTGTCGTGCAGCACCGCCTTGACGTTCTCCCGCTCGGCCACGTCGGCGAACTGCGGCTTGGCGAACCCGGTGTTCATCAGCACCCCGCGCACGCCGAGCTTGCCCGTGGCCAGCAGGCTCAGCACCATGCCGCGATGATCGCGGGCCAGGATCGCCACCACATCACCGGGATCGACGCCACTGCTCTGCAAGCCCCGCGCCAGAGCGTTGGACTGCTCGTTGAGCTGGCCGAAGGTCAACTCCCCGCGTTCGTCGACGATCGCCACGGCGTGCGGCCTGGTCTGCGCGGCGTGCATGACGACACCCGCGAACGGGCCGAACTTCAAGATATTGAAGGCGGACCGTGCCGCATGGTCGGGCCGCAGCGGATTGAACAGCCGCCGCTTGACCATCACGTTCACGCCAAGGGCCAGATCGCCCGCCTTGCGGGCGGTACCGCCCAGCGCGGGGAGGGAAAGAGACATCGACGACAACCTTCCGGCGGTGTCACCCGGTGATCCTCCGGGTGGTGCGGACCGCAATTCGATATACCCAGTGCTGGTGCTAACACTAGCAAGCGTGTGTAACTGGTTGTGTCACGTATCTCATCGGGTCCATACCCGCTGGTAATGGGCCGGGCACGAGGGCCCGGCCCGCCGTCGATCAGGCCTTGACCTCGTACTCCACCAGCACGCGGCGCAGCAGTTTGCCGGTCGCGTTGCGCGGCAGGTCGTCGAGGAAGACCACCTCGCGCGGCACCTTGTAGCGCGCCAGGTTGTTCTTCACGTACGCCTTGAGCTCCTCGCCGTCGGGCGAGTGACCCGGCTCCGGAACGACGAAGGCGCGCAGGCGCTTACCGAATTCCACGTCGTCCACGCCGACAACCGCCACGTCGAAGACGTCGGGCCGCTCCAGCAGCAGGTTCTCCACCTCTTGCGGGAAGACGTTCTCGCCGCCGGACACGATCATGTCGTCATCGCGGCCGTCCACCATGAGCAGGCCGTTCTCGTCGAAGTGGCCGACGTCGCCGCTGGACATGTAGCCGTCGATGATCTGCTTGTGCCTGCCGTCGGTGTAGCCCTCGAACGGCGCGCCGCTGCGGATGAAGATGCGCCCGGTGGTGTTGATCGCGGTGACGCGCTGGTCGTTCTCGTCGTAGAGCCGCACTTCGCAGGTGATCGGCGCGCGCCCGACGGTGCCGGGCGCGAGCGCGAGGTCCTCCGGGTTCGCCACGGTCGCGACGGCGCATTCGGTGGAGCCGTAGAGGTTGTAGAGCACCGGGCCGAACGCCTCGGTGGCCTTGATCGTCAGCTCCGGCGACAGCGCCGAACCGGCCAGCACGATCGCCTTCAGGGAGGACGTGTCGTACTTCGCCCGGATCGCCGGATCCAGCTCGACCATCCGGTGCAGCATCGTGGGCACCGCCACCAGCATGTCGGCCTTGTGCTCGGCCACCAGCGCGAGCGTCGCCTCGGCGTCGAACCGGCGGCGCACCACCACCTTGTTGGACAGGGCCGCGCCGACCAGCCAGGTGGCCAGGCCGGTGCTGTGGAAGATCGGCGAGACGATCACCTGGGTGCCGCGCCGCGGGAAGGGGATCCGGTCGACCATCTGCGCCGTCGACAGCGGAGTGACCTTGGTGCGCGGGGCGCCCTTGGGCAGGCCGGTGGTGCCGCTGGTCAGGATGATGAAGCCACCCGGCTTGCTCGGCGCGGGCAGCGGCTCGGTGGAGTTCGCGGCGACCAGGTCGTCGAGCGTCTGCGCGCCCTCGGGCAGCGCGGTCCCCTCGTCGACCCAGGTGAGGTAGCGCGGCAGGTCGGTGGGCAGCGCGTCGAGCAGGCCGAGGAACTCGCTGTCGTGCAGCACCGCCTTGACCTTCTCGCGCTGGCACACCTCGGCGAACTGCGGTTTGGCGAACCCGGTGTTCATCAGCGCCACTCGCACGCCGAGCTTGCCCGCGGCGGCCATGGCGATGATCAGCCCGCGGTGGTCGCGCGCCAGCAACCCGATCACCTGGCCTTCGGTGATGCCCGCCGCTTGCAGGCCGCGCGCGACGGCCGTCGACCGGTCGTCCAGTTCGCGGTAGGTCAGCTCGCCCGCCTCGTCCACGATGCCCGGAGCGTCCGGCGCCACGCGCGCGGAGTGCCGGATCAGGGTCGCCTGGGGGCCGAGGATGCGCGACTCCTTCATCGTCCGCAGCGTCTCCAGCGGCTTCTTGGGGTCGGTGACACCCCGGCTGCGCAGCACCCCTAGCGCCTTGACGGCCTCCAGCGTGTGGGCCAAGTTCATGTCGAATTACCTCCACAAAACCCTCGCGTCGGTCCTCGACCTAGCGAACCGGTACGGCGTGTTGACTTGCCACCGTAGCAGTGCGGAGTGTGACAGGTCACAGTTGAAACGGACAAATCAGTCTCGGTTCGGTTGCGTCCGCCCCAGGTCGAGACCGTCCGCGGGCCGATTCCGGCCTTTCCGCTCTCGGCTACCGGTCGGTAGGGTTATCCTCGCAGCGTCTCGAGACCGCTCGAAGGGAGACGCGGCCGATGTCCGATCCGAAGGACCGTGCACCGTTCATCGACATTCCCGGCGATCTGCCCGGCATCCGGGGTTTGTTCGCTTTCAAGCCCGAAACCGGAGCCGCGCTCAGCGAATTCGCGCAGACCCTGTTGCGCGGGACTTCTCCACTGACGCCGGGGGAGCGCGAGACGATAGCCGCCTACGTCTCCTCGCGCAACGAAACGTATTTCTGCACGCAGTCGCACGCGGCGACCGCGGCGGTGCTGGTGGACGGCGGCCGCGACGTGATCGACGCCGTCATCGAGGACGTGGAGTCCGCCGCGATCGAGCCGAAACTGCGTGCGTTGCTGCGCATCGCGGACAAGGTGCGCCGGTCGGGGCTCGAAGTGACCGCCGAGGACGTCGAGGACGCACGTGCCGCGGGCGCCAAGGACGAGGACATCCACGACGCCGTCCTCGTCGCCGCGGCGTTCTGCATGTTCAACCGCTATGTGGACGGCCTGGCGACGGTCGCGCCCCGGGAGCGGGCGACGTACGAGCAGATCGGTGGCATGCTCGCCACCGCGGGATACGTGGCCGCCGGCGTGCCCCCCGAATCAGCGCCGGGCGCTGGCCAGAGCGACCAGTAGCGGAACCACCCTGGCGGCGGGAACCTCGAACCGGCCGCGGCCCGCGGTGTGCAGCCAGCCCACCGCGGCCAGCTGGCGCAGGTGGTGATAGATCTGGCCGGAGCTGCCGACACCGTCCACCCCGGCCAGCTCGGCCGCGGTCCTGCGCCCGCCCATGATCTCGCGCAGCAGCCGCAACCGGACGGACTTCCCAGCGCCGCAAGGCATTCCGCGGTCTCGGCCCAGTCGTCCTCGATGAGGTCGCCGGTGGTGAACCGGGCCTGCCACTCGCGCTGCTGGTCGTTGGGCAAGCGGACCGACCCGGCGAAGACGACGCCGCCGTTGGGCTCGTCGGCCGCCGCGAACTCCTCCCGCAGGCGCTCGACCGCCCACTCGTCGGTGCCCGGCGGGAGACTCTCGGGCCGTAGGTTCTCTTCGAGCGCGCTGAGCCGCCGCTCCAACTCGGCGACTCGGTCTTCCAGACTCACGAATCCCCAAGCTACGGAACTACGTAATGTCCGACAAACCGACGGCTCCGGCTCCGTGGCGGCGGGAGCCGGAGCCGCCGCCCTCAGTTGTAGACCGCGCCGAACGACGGCACCGAGATGGTGCCGAGCCGGTAGGCGTACCCGTCCGGGTTCTCGTCGCTGACGGGCACCGACCAGCGGTGCCACAGCGACCCGTACACGGCGGCGACCACCGGGCCCGCGCCGGTGTCCAGGGCGCGTGTGCGAATGGTGGTGTCCACCGGAACGTCGTTGTGCTCGTAGAGCAGCTCGGTGCCACTGCGCCCATTGGCCAGGTTGATCCAGAGCACCTCGAGCTTCGCGCCGCCCTGGTTGGGCGAGATGGTGCCCGGCCCGCCGAAGAACCCGAGGCGGAATCCGTCCATGCCCAGGGCGATTCCGGACCCGTACACGCCCGGGCCCTCACCGCGTCCGATGTCCGACTGCGCCGGGATCTGGAACGGTTGCGCGGGCAAGGCCACCTGCTCGGCCTTCGCGAGCTGCCCGGAGGTGATCAGGCGATCCACGGCCTGCTCGGCTGCCGGATTCCCGGCCGCGGCGGCACGCAATTGCTGCGCGGCGGCGGTCCAGTCCACCGCGGCCGGCTGCGCGGCGGCGTGCCCGGCGAACGGTGCTACGAACACCGCGGAGGCGGCGACGGCGGTGGCGAGGCGACGCGTAAGACTCAGTCGTTGCATAACCAGTTCTCCTCGAAGTTCTCTGGTACTGCGCGAGTGAAATACGTCCGCTGATTGGTCGATCCAGCGACAGGGCGATAGGCTGCCCGGTCAGTTACGCGCCTGTCCAGAGGGGAACGCCGAATGGCGTGATCGTGTCGTTGACTCATCGATGCAACGGCGTGCTTGTCAGGTCCCGGCGCAAGCGTCGGGCTGCCGACCGTGGCCCTGAACAGCGCTTTCTCGATAAACCGTTCCGTATGGTCCGGTCGAGGGTAGTGTGGGTTTCGAGGCGACCGCCGAATCCGCGGCGGCGGTGACCGTATCTATACGGTGCGCCACCCATTCGGGCGTCATCGATCGCGAGTGAGCGGAGAATCCAGAAATGCATCGAAGTGACCGGTCCCCGTTGTTCAGCCATCCGAATGAACCCTCCGAGGTCGGCGCACCCGCGGTCGGAGTGGTTCGCACGCCCGTATTCAGTGACCTCGTCGTCGCGACGCCGTCCGCGGTGACCGACGAAGCGGGACCGGTCGAGTCCGGCGGCGATTAGTGCACCCCTCCGGCCGGGTATGGGACCTGGGTTACGCCGCCGGTTGGCGGCTGGTCCGCGCCTTGCCGGAACCGTTGGCGGTCCGCCTCTTCGACGCGGGCGCCGAACGAGCGGCCCGCAACGGCGGTCCGAATCAATTGCGCCGGAACCTGTCTCGAGTATTGGGCACAGCGCCGGACCAGGTGCCGCAGACGCTGATCCGGGAGAGTTTGCGCTCCTATGCCCGCTACTGGCGCGAAGCCTTCCGGCTGCCGTCGATGGATCCGGTGCGACTGGCCGACACCATCGAATCCGTGGCGACCGGGCTCGAACACATCCACCAGGCGGTCGAACGCGGCACCGGTGCGGTGCTCGCCCTACCGCACAGCGGTAATTGGGACCTGGCGGGCGTCTGGCTGGTGCAGCGCGTGGGCTCGCCGACGGTCGTCGCGGAGCGGCTCGCACCGGAATCGTTGTTCCGGCGCTTCGTCCGTTTCCGTGAACGGTTGGGATTCGAGATCATCCCGCTCACCGGTACCGCGACGCCGCCGTTCCCCCAGCTGGTCGCCCGGATCCGGCAGGGACGGATAGTCGGGCTGCTCGGTGAACGCGACTTGTCCGGCACAGGCGTACCGGTGACCTTCTTCGGTGAGCCCGCTCGGCTGCCCGCCGGTCCGGCTCGCCTGTCGATCGACACCGGCGCGCCACTTCTTCCCGTGCACTGCTGGTACACCCCCGACGGCTGGGGATTTCACGTGAGTCCCCCCGTCGACACCAGCCGTGGCGTGCGCGAGACCACCCAGGCGCTGGCCGACCGATTCGCCGCGGGCATCGCCGCCCACCCCGCCGACTGGCACATGCTCCAGCCGCTGTGGACGGCCGACGTCACCGCCGCCCGGCTCGCCCGCCGGACGTCGACCCCGCCGAACTGAACTATTCGGAGGGCGCGGAGGAGGCTTCCTCAGTCGCCTGGCAACCCCCACGCGAATCCGGCCGCGATCACGAAACAACTGACAACCGAAATGAGAACAATGCTCCACATGTGCGCGAAGGGTACGGAACATCCGGTACGAAATCCATAGCCCATTCTCGCCGAATGTGTTTCAGGACACGTCATTCGTTTCGTCGCCGGGTGCGGAAACGAAATCCGGTGCGAGACCGAGAAGCTCGCACCGGATTTCGTCGTCGATCGTCTAACGCAGCGTCACTTCAGTTCGGCGCTGGTCTTGCCCAGGATGCGGCGGGCGACGATGAGCTGCTGGATCTGCTGGGTGCCTTCGAAGATGTCCAGGATCTTCGAGTCGCGACCCCACTTCTCCAGCAAGGTGCGCTGGGAGTAGCCGATGGCGCCGGCCAGTTCGACGGCCTTCAAGGTGACGTCGGTGCCGGTGCGGCCCGCCTTCGCCTTGGACATGGACGCCTCGAGCGAGTTCGGCTTCTTGTTGTCGGCCATCCACGCGGCGCGCAGGGCGAGCAGGTAGGCGGACTCGTAATCGGCTTCCATCCGCAGGAATTCGGCGGCGGCGGCGTGCTGATTGTTGGCCGGGACGTCGTAGGAGATGTCCACGCCCGAAGCGGTCAGGATCGAGCGCAGCTCTTCGAGCGCGGCGCGCGCGACGCCGATCGCCATCGCGGCGACGAGCGGACGGGTGTTGTCGAAGGTCTGCATGACCCCGGCGAAACCCTTCTCCACGTTGACTTCCGGGCTGCCGAGGATGTTGTCCTTCGGGATCCGGCAGTCCTGCAGCAGCAGCACGGCGGTGTCGGAGGCCTTGATGCCGAGCTTGTGCTCGAGCCGCGCCACCGACAGGCCGGGCGCGTCGCGCGGCACGACGAACGACTTGATCGCCGCGCGGCCGAGGCTCTTGTCCACCGTCGCCCACACCACGATGTGGGTCGAGCGCTGACCGGCGGTGACGAAGATCTTCTCGCCGTTGAGCACCCACTCGTCGCCGTCGAGCACGGCGGTGGTGGACACGGCGGCGGAGTCGGAGCCGAAGGACGGCTCGGTGATGGCCATCGAGGCCCACACCTTGCCGAAGCGCTTCAGCTGCTCGTCGGTGGCCACGGCGGCGATGGCCGCGTTGCCCAGGCCCTGGTAGGGGATCGACAGCATGAGGCCGACATCGCCCCAGGAGGTCTCCAGCGCGTTCAGCAGTGCGGACATGTTGCCGCCGTTGGTGTTGCCGAGCAGCTCGGTGGCGTGGCGGTCGGCGTCACCGTCGTCGGAGCGGCCACCGGCGGCGCCGCCGATCTTCTGGGTGCCGGAGTCGGCCAGGCCCTCGACCATGGCGGCCATGGTGTCCAGCTCGACCGGGTAGTCGTGTTCGGCGAGGTCGTACTTGCGCGAGATCGGGCGGAAGATCTCCTGCGCGACCTGGTGCGCCTGATTCGCGCTGGCCCGCAGCTTCTTGGGGAGTTCGAGGTTGATCATGGGGAAGGTCTCCTGGAGAACGGAACGAGCCGGTTTAGATGAGCACGACACCTTCGGCGACGCCGATCGCCCGCAGGTCGCGGTACCAGCGCTCGACCGGGTGTTCCTTGGTGAAGCCGTGACCGCCGAGCAACTGCACGCCGTCGAGGCCGATCTGCATGCCCTTGTCGGTGGCGAGCTTGCGGGCCAGCGCAGCCTCCCGGCCGAAGGACAGGCCCTGCTCCGCGCGCGAAGCGCCGCGCAGCGTGACCAGCCGCAGGCCGTCGAGTTCGATCGCGATGTTGGCGACCATGAACGCCACCGCCTGGCGGTGCGAGATCGGCTCACCGAACGCTTCACGCTCGTTGACGTAGGGGATCACGTAGTCCAGCACCGCCCGGCTGGTGCCCGCCGCCAGGGAAGCCCACCCGAGGCGGGCCAAGCGCACGGCATCGGCGTACTCCTCGGCGCGGGTCGCCGCGTCACCGTCGCCCAGGACGGCGTCGGCGCCGACCGCGACGTTGTCCAGGATCAGCCGGCCGAGGCCGGCGGCGCGCAGACCCATGCTCGGGTCGGCCTCCACGACCAGGCCGGGCGCGTCCGACTCCACGATGAACAGCGCCGGACGGCCATCGAGCTCGGCGGCGATCAGGAACAGCTCGGCGTCGGCCGCGGCGGGCACCAGGCTCTTGACGCCCGAGATGCGGTAGCCGCTCGGCGAGCGCACCGCCTTGGTCTCCAGGGCGAACGGGTCGAACAGCGCGCGCGGCTCGCTGATCACGACCGAGGCCTGCGGCACGTTCTCGCCGGTGAAGGAGGGCAGGTAGGTCTTCTGCTGTGCGTCGCTGCCCCATTGCGAGAGCGCGACCGCGACGCCGCTGGGCGCCAGGATGGGCAGGGCCAAGCCCATGTCACCGTGCGCCAGCGCCTCGGCGACCAGCGAGTTGGTCACCGCACCACGCTCGGAGGCCGCACCCTCGAGTTCCTCGGGCACGTTGATCAAGGTGATGCCGAGTTCGGCGGCGCGCTCGAGCAGGTCGCGCGGCGCCTTGGCGGCGTTGTCGGCCTCGTAGGCAGCCGGACGCAGGATCTCGGCGGCGAATTCCTTCACCGTCTCGACGATCATCTGCTGCTCGTCGGTCGGCGTCAGGTCGAAGAAGTCCTTGTTCTTCGCCTCGTTGGCCGCCAGGCGCTTGGGGGCGCCGGTGCCCGCGACCTTCGCGAACGCGCGGGTCGCCGCGCCGAGCGTGCGGAAGCCGGTCTTCGTGCCCTCGTAGGTGACGCGCTCGATCGGCTTGCGCAGGTTGTATTTCTCGGCCAGTTCCGACCCGGTGAGAGTCGTCATGACCCGCATCGCCGCGCCCATCCAATCCCGCTTGGGTTGGTTCAGGCCGACCGCGGACGTATCTGGACGTCGCTTCGTCGCGCTGTCTCGAGTGCTCATCATCACCTGTTTTCTCGGATGGGTTGGTGCGGTCTGTCCCCAGCTATCTTACTCCGGAGTAAGGCTATCTTACTGCCGAGTAAGAAGCGCGTCGAGGTGCAGCATACGCCCGGAATCCACACCTTGCTGGACAAGTGCCCAAAGTTGCGTCCCGGGGTCGGTAGGCTTCCCCGCCGCGCGTCGTGCTATGCCTCCCGTCGCGATGAGCTGCGCTTTCGGGAAAACGGACGGACGTGTCGGGCCGGATAGCCGGATTCACCGCCGCATGTTCGCCTCGCTCCAAGGCTATGGCGGTGATCGATGCAGAACCGTTATGGATCCGGCAGGGGCAGATCCCGTCCCACGAATGGGCTGTGAACGATGCGGCCCGGCCCGGCGCAGGCTCGAACACGGCGCCGGTGCCATGGGCAGCGGCGCGGTCGCGCATGGTGGCGACAGGGATGCCGACGGAGGCCGGGTGGCGGTGTCGCCGTGATTACAATCCGACGCATGTCAGCGATCTTCGACTGGGCCAGGCCGGACAACGTACAGCCCGAGCCGATCACAGTCGACATCTGGCGCGAGCTGCCCGAAGAGTTCTGCCGCTTGGTCGAGGTGGTGAACGGGGATGCGGTCCGTTGCGAGTCTCCGAACAGGGCACATCAGAAAGCCGTCCACCGACTACTGGCAATGCTGGAATCGGCCGCTCGCGAATACATGGCCGAAGATCCGTCGGCATGCCTGTACGCCAACCATGACTTCGACGTGGTGCTCTGGGAAGTGCCCCGGGCGACTATTCGTCGCCCCGACATCGCACTGTTCGAGTGCGTGCCTGCGGATGTCCGGCCGATGCCCGCGCGCCATATGAAGATCGCTGTCGAGATCATCTCGCCCAGTCATGTCAAAATCGACCGGCTCGAGAAGATGAGCGAATACGCGGCGGCCGGAATTCCGTGGTACTGGCTGGTCAGTGTGTCGGACACCGAGGTGACCGTCATCGAGACCTACGGCCTCGACCACAGCGTCGGTCACTACCGGCTCGCTCGTGTCCTGAAGCCGCAGACGGCGTTCGCCGTCGACCTGCCGATCCGAATTCAACTCGATTGGGACGAACTGACCGACCTTGTGTTGTGAGTCGCCATCGGGTCGGCCGCTGTGCGGGCGGGCCGGTGGCACTGCGGCCACCGGCCCGGCCGATCACTCGCGCACGTAGTACCGCAGCGTCGCGTAGGCCGTGATGGCCGCGAAGACGACGCCGACCGGGGCGATGACCAGCGCGGTCATCGCGATGTCGTCGCCGGTGATGCGGGGGAACACCTTGCTGGCGAACAGGTCGCCGAGGGCCCGGTCGATCACCAGCGGGCGGGCGATGAGCAGGCCCAGCATGGCGAGTACCGAACCGGCCAGCGCGGCGACCACGGCCTCGAGCAGGAACGGCAACTGGGTGTACCAGCGGGTCGCGCCGACCAATCGCATGATGCCGACCTCGGTGCGCCGGGTGAACGCGGCGATCTGCACCATGTTCGCGATCAGCATCACCGCCGCCAGCGCCTGCAGCACGGCCAGACCGAACGCCGCGTTGCGCAATCCGTCGAACAGGCTGACCAACCGGTCCACGATGTCCTTGTCGTTGCGCACCATGCCGACGCCAGGGCGGTCGTAGTACTTCTCGTAGATGGTGGGGTAGAGCTCCGCATCCGCCATCTTCACCCGCAGCGACGCGGGCAGCGGCGTCTCGCTGACGTACTTGGCCAGCTCGGGCTGGTCCTTGAAGGTCTTCTCCTTGGCCTCCCGGACCGCTTCCTCCCGGTTGAGGAACTGGACCGACTCCACGCCGCTGGTCGCCTTCAGATCCGCCATGAGCGCCCGGCACGGGTCCTGCGAGCAGTCCGGGTCGTTGGCCGACACGTCCTCGGTGAGGTACAGCCGCACCTCCAGCCGATCCAGGAAGTACTGCTCGGTCTTGTCCGCGATCCGCACCGCCAGCAGGCCCCCACCGAGCATGGTGAGCGAGACCGCGGTGGTCAGGATCATCGCGATGGTCATCGTGACATTGCGGCGCAGGCCGGCGGCGACCTCGCCGAACAGGAAGCTCGCGCGCATTACCGGCCCACCCCGTACACGCCCGTCGCCTCGTCCCGGACCAGGCGCCCGTGGTCGAGTTCCACCACCCGCCTGCGCATCGCGTCGACGATGTGATTGTCGTGGGTGGCCATCACCACCGTGGTGCCGATGCGGTTGATCCGCTCCAGCAGCATCATGATGTCCGCGCTGGTGTCGGGATCGAGGTTGCCGGTCGGCTCGTCGGCCAGCAGCACCAGCGGCCGGTTCACGAAAGCCCGCGCGATCGCGACCCGCTGCTGCTCACCACCGGAGAGCTCGGTCGGCAACCGGTCGGCCTTGCCGCCGAGGCCGACCATGTCGAGCACCTCGGGGACGGTGCGGTCGATGACTTGGCGCCGTTTGCCGATGACCTCCAGCGCGAACGCGACGTTCTGGTACACGGTTTTCTGCTGCAACAGCCGGAAGTCCTGGAAGACGCACCCGATGCGCTGGCGCAACTTGGGCACCTTGCGGCCGGGCAACCGGTCGACCCGGAAATCGGACACCCGGATCTCGCCCGCCGTGGGCGTCTCCTCTTTCAATAGCAAGCGCATGAAGGTCGACTTGCCCGAGCCGGACGGTCCGATGATGAAGACGAACTCGCCCTTGCCCACATCGACGGTGATGTTGTCCAGCGCGGGTCGCGTCGAGGTCTTGTACGACTTGGTCACGTTCCGCATGGTGATCACGGGGAGCCAGTGTAACCAGCAACCGGTCGCGGCCTGCGTCGTCAACCGTGGGAGACAGCGCGGCGGCGGTCCGTCCGCTCGGCTCAGCGGGCCGGCGGGTCAGTGAACACCGCTGCCGGAACAGCGTTGACCAGGGTGGCCGGAGCGGTGGTGGTCTCCTCGGGTTTGACGAAGACGTACAGCACGAACGTGGCGACCCAGGTTGCCATCAGGATCGCCGTGGATCTACGTGGTCTCACTGATTCCCTCCCGGCGCAGCGCCGCGGCGACTCGCACCCGCAGCTCGCGTCCGACGTCGAACTGTTTACCCGGCAACGTTCGGGCAACCATTCGGATGTTCATCTGGTCGACGGTGAGGTCTTCCACACCCATGACGGTGGGCTCGTCGAGCAGCAACGGCTTCAACCGAGCATCCTCGTACGCCTTTGTACCGACCTCGTGCAGGATCTCGTTGACCCTGGTGATGTCAGCGCTGGCGGCCACCGGCACGTCGATCGCGGCGCGCGCCCAGTCCTTGGACAGGTTCGTCACTTTCACGATCTGCCCGTTGGGCACCGTGATCACCTCACCGTCCGCGTTGCGCAGCGTAGTGATCCGCAGCGTGACGTCCTCGACCGTACCTTCCGCCTGCTCCGCGGCTCCAGTCACCGCGATCCGGACCACATCGCCGAACCCGTACTGCCGCTCCGTGATCAGGAAGAACCCGGCGAGGATGTCCTGCACGATGCGCTGCGCGCCGAAACCGAGCGCGGCGCCGAGCACCGCGGCGGGCGCGACCAACCCGGTGACGGCGAAGCCGAGCCGCCGCAGCACCTCCATGGTGATCAGCACGTAGACGATGGTCAGCACCACCCACGTGATCACCTGGGCCAGCGCGTGCCGATGTTTGGCAGCCTCGGTGCGCACCAGCGCGTCGCTGCTGCGGAATCCGGCGTCGATCCGGCGGGTGACCCGGTCGCGCAGGTACGTGGCGAGCCGGCTGAACAGGATGGCGCCGAGGATGAGCAGCACGATCTCCAGGCCCGAACCGCGTAGCCACGTGGTGAAACCGGTGGAAGCGATCGCCTGGATTCCCGCGACATTCATCTAGCTTCCCTGCTCTCGCATTCGCCAGCGGATACCCGACTCGATGAACCCGTCGATGTCGCCGTCGAGCACCGCCGACGGATTGTTGACCTCGTAGTTCGTCCGCAGGTCCTTGACCATCTGGTAGGGGTGCAGCACGTAGGAGCGCATCTGGTTGCCCCAGGACGCGCCCTCGTTGGTCTTCAGCGCGTCCATCTCCGCGCGCTCTTCCTGCCGCTTGCGCTCCAAGAGCTTGGCCTGCAGCACGCGCATGGCCGAGATCTTGTTCTGCAGCTGGGATTTCTCGTTCTGGCAGGTGACCACGATGCCGGTGGGCAGGTGGGTAATGCGGACCGCGGAGTCGGTCGTGTTGACGCTCTGGCCACCGGGGCCCGACGAGCGGTACACGTCGACGCGGATCTCCGTCTCGGGCACCTCGATATGGTCGGTGGTCTCGACCACGGGTAGCACCTCGACCTCCGCGAAGGATGTCTGGCGGCGGCCCTGGTTGTCGAACGGGCTGATGCGAACCAGCCGGTGCGTGCCCATCTCTACCGACAGCGTGCCGTAGGCGTAAGGCGTCTTCACCGCGAAGGTGGCGCTCTTGATGCCCGCTTCCTCGGCGTAGGAGGTGTCGTAGACCTCGACGCCGTACTTGTGCCGGTCCGCCCAGCGGATGTACATGCGCATCAGCATCTCGGCCCAGTCGGCGGCGTCCACGCCACCGGCGCCGGAGCGGATGTTCACCAGCGCGTCGCGCTTGTCGTACTCGCCCGACAGCAGCGTGCGGACCTCCATCGCCTCCACGTCGCTGCGCAGCGCGGCGCGCTCGGCGTCGGCCTCGGCGAGCGCGGTGGCCTTGGCCTCGCCCTCTTCCTCCTCGGCCAGCTCGTAGAGCACCGGCATGTCGTCGAGCCGCTGGCGCAGCTCCTCCACCCGGCGCAGTTCACCCTGGGCGTGCGACAGCTCACTGGTCACCCGCTGGGCGTGGTCCTGGTCGTTCCACAGGTCGGGGTCGGCGGCCTGATGTTCGAGCTCGTCGATACGACGGCGGAGCTCGTCGATGTCGAGGACCGATTCGACCGTCTTCAGGGTGGCGTCGAGTTCGGCGAGATCAGCGGAAACGTCAGGATGCACGATCGTCAAGCCTAGCTGCCTCTCCGTGACGGCAGCACACGAGTGCACGCGGGATGACCGGGGGCGGCGTCGGCGCGGGTGGCCTGCGCCGGGCGCTGGCCGAAACGGCGGATCGCCGGGACGTCATGCACTCGCTTCCCGGCCGCCGCCGGGTGGCTGTGCTGTGACGTACGCCTCATGAGTTCCTACCCTAAACGGCGACGGTGCTTGGCGCAGTTCGGGTTTGGATTTCGCGGCGGAGGTGACCGCTCCTCCGCCCGAGGGATACCGGTCGGGCGCATCCGTCGTCTCGCCGATCGCGCGGGTACCGGGCGGGGGCGGTGTGTCGAACCGCACTCTTTCCGCCGCGTGTTCGCCGTGAGCGGAGTCCGTGCGACTGGTCGCCGGCAAGCGAGTCGCGCGACGCCGCTCACGTTCGCGTTCGGCTGGGGATCGGAATGTCGATCTCGACCGGCAGCCGCTCTCGCGGTGCCGAGCGGTCGGAACCGGTATCGGGGAACGGGCGAGAGCAAGTCACCATTCGCAGGACCGGCGGAGCGTCGAGACGACTGTTCTCTATTGCGCGGCGATCGGCTCGGCACTGGGACACCATGCCAATCGATCCAGTCGTCCGCCAGGGTTGCGGCCAGTCGATATGCGCCCCCCGACCCCGACCGTGGGTTGTGGGTCTGCCGAGCGAGTCTCGCGGTACCTCCGCTCAGCCCGAGACCGCGCGCAAACCGCCGGGGCGGCGACCGGCGAGTGCGTCGAGGGCCGCGGCGGTGGCGTCGTCGGCCGGGAGATAGACGATGACGCGCTGGTCGTCGTCCGCGGAGAGCTCGAGGGACTCGTAGGCCAGGCGCAGCGATCCGGCCTCCGGATGGGCGAGACGGGTGACGCCGGTGGCGGCGGCCAAACTCGGCACGGTGTCCACCCGGTCGGCGAAGGCCGGGCCCACGGTGACGGTGAGCTCGTCGGCCAAGGCGGCGATGTGCGCGTCGGCGCGGAACGGGCCCTGCTTCAATGTGGCGACCATCTCATCGGCGACGTGGTCCCAATCCGCGTAGAGATCCCGTGCGCCGGGTCGGCAG
The DNA here is from genome assembly GCF_027924405.1 of Nocardia sputorum. NCBI lineage: Bacteria > Bacillati > Actinomycetota > Actinomycetes > Mycobacteriales > Nocardiaceae > Nocardia > Nocardia sputorum. Next base: position 1,283,619 of record NZ_AP026978.1, read on the forward strand.
AAGACGAAACGCGCCAGATTGGGCGGGGTGCCAGGTCCGTCGAAGAGCCCGGTCGGCGCCATCAGCCGGTGGTAACCGTCGGTGTGGGCGAGCACTTCGGTCAGGCGGTTGACCACCACGGCGGGCGCGGGTTCGAGCCGGTCCAGGATCGCGCGCACCGTCGGTCGCACCTCGCGCAGCGGCTGCGCGTCGCCCATGCAGGTGAACCCGCTGTCCACCGACTTGCTCAACCGGTGCAGGTGGACGCGCTCGGCGGGGCTCAACCGCAAGGCGTCCGCGAGCGCGGACAGCACCGGGGGCGAGGGCCGCCGGTCGCGCCCCTGCTCGAGGCGCGTGACGTACTCGACGCTCACTCCGGCCAAGGTGGCCAGCTCGGCGCGGCGCAATCCCGGGGTGCGTCGCCGCGCACCGGTGGGCAAGCCCACCTGGGCGGGCGTCACCGCCTCGCGGCGGGTGCGCAGGAAAAGCCCTAGTTCGTTGTCGCTCACAGTCCGAACCTAACAAGACGAAACGCCCTCAGGGTGTCCCTGCCACTACCACTCTTACGGCGGTCTCCCTGGGCGGCACGCGGGGCAGCAGATTGAGTGAGCGGCCCGCCCGGGCCGTTGACACCTGAGGAGGAACAGCATGTCCAACGCCCCACTGAAGCTCGCGGTGATCATCGGCAGCGTCCGGGAAGGTCGCTTCGGGCCCGTCGTCGCCTCGTGGTTCACCGAGCAGGCACGCCGGCACGGTCTGTTCGAGGTGGACGTCATCGATGTGGCCGAGGCGGACATTCCGTTGGAGTTGCCCGCCGTGCCGCCCGCGATGGATCCGAACCCTCAGCGCCCCGACGGCATGGCCGACCTCACGCGGCGGCTCACGGCCGCCGATGCCTTCGTCATCGTCACGCCCGACTACAACCGCAGCATCCCCGCGTCGCTCAAGGCCGTCATCGACTGGCATTTCACGCAGTGGGACGCGAAGGCGATCGGCTTCGTCGGCTACAGCGGAGCCTCCGGTGGCCTGCTCGCCATCGAGCACATGCGGCAGATCTTCAACGAACTCAACGCGCACACCGTCCGCAACTATGTGTCGTTCCCGCGGTACTACCTGCTTTTCGACGAGGAGGGCAAGTTGCGGGAGCCCGAGGAGCCGGCGGCCGCCGCGACGGCGATGCTCGACCAGTTGCACTGGTGGGCGAGCGCGCTGGCAGCGGCGCGGTCGCTGGAGACTGTGGGATGACGGCGCGAAGCCGGTACAGCCGCCGATTGCGGTAGCGGGCGCAGTACGGACAGTCGTCGTTCGCTGCCGCCTCGGTCAGCGACTGTGGGCAGCGAGCCGATGAGGTGGCGGTATTACGCCAGGCACACCGAGGCCTGCCCGGGCCTCGGACGCACGTTGCGTCCGCGTCCGTTGCCGTTGGGTCGTGACCTGCCCCACACTGGTACGGAATGGCGTGACCAGGCGGACCGATAGGGTGCGAGGCGTGGCTGTGTACTCCTCCGATCTCGAACTCGCCCTGCGACTGGCCGATGCCGCCGACGCGATCACCCGGGCTCGCTTCGGTGCGCTGGATCTGAAGGTCGACGCTAAGCCGGACCTGACTCCGGTGTCGGACGCCGATCTCGCCGTGGAACAGGCGATCCGGCAGGTGCTGGCCGAAGCCCGGCCGGACGACGCGGTGCTGGGTGAGGAATTCGGCGGCGCCGCCGAATTCAGCGGAAGGCAATGGGTGATCGACCCGATCGACGGCACGAAGAACTTCGTGCGCGGCGTGCCCATCTGGGCGACGCTGATCGCGCTGCTGGAGGACGGCGAACCGGTCGTGGGCGTGGTGAGCGCGCCGGCGCTGGTCCGGCGCTGGTGGGCAGCCGCGGGATCAGGGGCGTGGTCGAGCTTCGAGGGGCAGGCGAGCGAGCGGATCTCGGTCTCCGCCGTCGGTGAGCTGGGCTCGGCCAGCCTGGCGTTCTCCAGTCTGTCCGGCTGGCACGAGCGCGGCTTGCGCGAGCAGTTCATCACCTTGACCGACGACGTGTGGCGCGTGCGCGGCTACGGCGATTTCTTCAGTTACTGCCTGCTCGCCGAAGGCGCCGTCGACATCGCCTCCGAACCGGAGGTCTCCCTCTGGGATCTGGCCGCCCTGGACATCCTGGTCCGCGAAGCGGGCGGACGTTTCTCCTCGCTGGTCGGCAAGCCAGGGCCGCACGGTGGCGACGCCATCGCCACCAACGGCCTGTTGCACGACGAGGTCCTCGACCGCCTGCGCGGCTGAGGGCTCCGTTTCGCCGATCCTGCGCTCCGGGGAAACCTTCATCGGCCGATCACGCAGGCGCGAGGTGGTCGGCGTTCGCGGTCATGGCCGTGCACGCGACGGCGAGTACCGCGCCGAGCGGGTGCGCGCCGAATAGTGGCAGCCGCCACGACGGGCGCGTTTCGACCACTTTCGCCGGATGCGTGCAACCCGGCGACTCCGGCTTCCGCCAGCCGTTCCGATCTATCCGGCACGGGCCGGAGTCGCGGGAGTGAGATCCATCCCCGCCGGCGGGCGCAGGCGGCGCAGGGTGCCGTCCATGCTGGTGACGAACAGCGCCCAGGAGTCTCCGTCGCGGTCGATGCGCACCGACGTGGCGCCGTCCGGCGGGTTGCGCATCGGGCCGGGTTTGATCAAGCCCGTGATGATCGCGCAGGTGGCGCCGGTCGTCGTATCGACTTGATAGACGGCGCCGAGCACGTGATCGGCGACGAAAAGCGCCCCCGCCCGGGTGGCCTCCATGTCGTCGGGCAGCGCGACGAGGTCCGGGATCCCGGAGACGACGGTGGGATGAGCCGGATCGTCCAGCCGAACGCGCAGGATCTGCAGCGTCATGGTGTCGACGTAGACGGATTCACCGTCCGCGGCCAGGGCGAGGCCGTTGGAGGGCGGCAGCGTCGACCAATCCCGCTCGTACTCGCCGGTCTCGGGCCAGTAGCGCGAGATCCCGCTCGGACCGCTCAGGCCGATGGTGGTGAACAGCAGGCTGCCGTCCGGCAGCGACAACAGGCCGTTGGGCCCGTTCAGCCCGGTCAGCAGGACGCGTACCGCGCCGGTCTCGATGTCGTAGCGCTGCAACGTGCCCGGCGGTTCGCTGAGCCCGTCCCCGGTGAGGAAGTAGACGTAGCGCCCCGCGACGCGCACGCCCGCCGGGCGATGCAGGTCGGTGACCAGCTTCTCCATCCGTCCCGCGCGATCGACGCGCGCCAGGTAGCCGTCCATGAGCCCGGTCACGTAGAACCCGCCTCGCCCGTCGGAATCCAGATTCTCCAGATTGCCGACTCCTTCGATGACGGTCGTGGTCTCCCAGCCGTCCGAGCACCGGGCGGGAAACGTCTCCGCCCACGCCGCCGGCATCGCCGCGGTGACTCCGGCGACCACGGCGACAGCGCTCAGCGCCGCCGCGTATGCCCGGATCCCTATCCCTTTCGCCATGAGCGACAACATAACAGCGCGAAATCGGTCGGGAAGCCGTGGAACTCACACCCAATTGACGGGAAACCCCAGGTCAGCGCGCTGTGGCCGGAAGCTGCGGTTTCGGGTTGTCCCCATGTGGACAACTCGGTGGCTCAGCAGGGCGAACGCCCGGCCGAACGGGTACCGGTCATCCGAGCGCTCGTAGGATGGGCCGGGTGACTCCCCCCGATGATTTCGCGGCTGTAGCGACCGAAGTCGTGTCCGGTTCGGACGCCGGATCCGTTGCGGCGCAAGAGGTTCTACGCCGAGTCTTCGGTTACGACAGCTTCCGTGGCGACCAGCAGGCGATCGTGCAGCACGTGATCGACGGCGGCGACGCGCTGGTGCTCATGCCGACCGGCGGCGGCAAGTCGCTGTGCTATCAAGTCCCCGCGCTGGTGCGCCCCGGCGTCGGGGTGGTGGTCTCCCCGTTGATCGCCCTCATGCAGGACCAAGTGGACGCGCTCAGCGCGCTGGGCGTGCGCGCGGGCTTCCTCAACTCCACCCAGTACCCCGACGAGCGCCGGACCATCGAGGCGCAATTCGTCGCGGGGGAACTCGATCTGCTCTATCTCGCGCCGGAGCGGTTGCGGCTGGAGTCCACCGCGCAGCTGCTGGATCGTGGCAAGGTCGCGCTGTTCGCCATCGATGAGGCGCACTGCGTGTCCCAGTGGGGTCACGACTTCCGGCCCGATTACCTGGGTCTTTCCCTGCTGCACGAACGGTGGCCGGACGTACCGCGGATCGCGCTGACCGCGACCGCCACCGAGAAGACGCGCGACGAGATCATCCAGCGGCTCGATCTGGGTGCCGCCCGCCGGTTCGTCTCCAGCTTCGACCGCCCCAACATCCAGTACCGGATCGAGCCGAAGAACCGCCCCGAGCGTCAGTTGCTGGAATTCATCCGCGCCGAACACCCCGGCGACGCGGGCATCGTCTACTGCCTCTCGCGCAACTCGGTGGAGAAGACCGCGGCGTTCCTCACCGAGAACGGCGTCACCGCGGTGCCCTACCACGCGGGGTTGGACAATCGCACCCGCGCGGAGAACCAGTCGCGCTTCCTGCGCGAAGACGGTTTGGTGGTCGTGGCGACCATCGCCTTCGGCATGGGCATCGACAAACCCGATGTACGTTTCGTCGCCCACCTCGACCTGCCGAAATCGGTCGAAGGGTATTACCAGGAGACCGGCCGCGCCGGCCGCGACGGGCTGCCCTCCACGGCGTGGATGGTCTACGGCCTCAGCGACGTGGTGCAGCAGCGCAAGCTGATCGACTCCTCCGAAGGGGACGCCGCGCACCGCCGCCAGCTCCAGCTGCACCTGGACGCGATGCTCGCGCTGTGCGAGACGGTCGGCTGCCGGCGCACCCAGCTACTCGCCTACTTCGGTGAGCCCGGCTTGCCCTGTGGCAACTGCGACACCTGCCTGTCCCCACCGCAATCCTGGGACGGCACCGTGGCCGCGCAGAAGTTGCTGTCCACGGTGCTGCGGCTGAAGCGCGAACGCGGCCAGAGCTTCGGGGCAGGGCACATCGTGGACATCCTGCTCGGGAAGAAGAACCCCAAGGTCCTGCAGCACGACCACCATGAGCTGAAGGTTTTCGGTGTCGGTACCGACCTGCGCGACACGGAGTGGCGCGGGGTGGTGCGGCAACTGCTGGCGCACGGGCTGCTGGCCGTCCACGGCGACTACGGGGTCCTGACGCTCACCGAGGCAAGCAGCGAGGTGCTGTTCGACGGGCGGCAAGTACTGCTGCGCCGCGAGCCCGAGCGCGCGACCAAGCCCGCGCGGGCAGCGAAGGCCGCCAAGGCGGCTTCCGTAGACCTGGCACCCACCGACCTGCCGCTGTTCGAGAAGTTGCGCGAATGGCGCGCGGCCACCGCGAAGGAACAGGGCGTGCCGGCCTATGTCGTCTTCCACGACGCCACCCTGCGCGAGATCGCGGCGCGCAAGCCCGCGAGCCTCGCCCAGCTGGGCGGCGTCAGCGGTGTCGGCGAGAACAAGCTCACGAAATATGGCGAACAGGTGCTCGAAGTGCTCGCCGCCGGATGAGGCGCTACCGTCACGCGGGTCACCGGTGGGCGAGGATGGTCGGCGGTCACGGCCGTCGAAGACTGTGGAGGACAACGTGAGTCGGAGCGAGACGATCGGACGCCGGGCGTTCCTGACCGGTGCGGCCACTCTCGCGGCCGGGGCGACAGTGGTCGGGCGCACGCCGGCGCACGCGGTGCCCGTCGCCGAGGGGGTCGCCAAGTTCCCTTTCCCGGCCGAGCGCCGGGTGCGGGTGCTCGTGACCGGTGACGCGGGCACCGGCACCCGCACCCAATGGGCGGTCGCCGACGCCATGCGCGCCCTCCACGGCCGCGACCCCGTCTCGCTGGCACTGGGGCTCGGCGACAACATCTACGAGCACGGGCCCGACGGCGCGGCCGACGTCCAATTCGCGGACAAATTCGAGAATCCCAACGCCGGGCTGGATTTCCCCTGGTTGATGGTGCTGGGCAATCACGACAACAGTTCGGTGCTCGGCGGTGACGGGGGGTGGCTGCTGCGCGGCAACGCCGAGGTGGAGTACCACGCCAACTCCCGCCGCTGGTGGATGCCGAGCCGCTACTACTCGGTGCGGATCCCCGAGCGCAACCCGGTCGTCGAATTCTTCGTCCTCGACGTCAACCCGTTGGCCGCCTACCTGCCGCCGGTCTTCTCGCCCTACTGGGCGGTCGACGGTCAGTTCATTAACGAGCAGCGCGCCTGGCTCGATCGCGCCCTCGCCGAGTCGCCCGCCACGTGGAAGATCGCCTGCACCCATCACCCCTACCTGAACAACGGTCCGCACGGGGACGCGGGCCGCTACGAGGGCGTGTCACTGGAGCCGATCAACGGCGTGCACGTGCGGCGCTTCATCGAAGACCATGTGATCGGCCGGTGCCAGTTCCTCCTGTCCGGGCACGATCACTCGCTGCAGGTGCTCGAGCCCACGGCGACCTCGAAGGGGACCAGGCAGATCGTGTCCGGCGCGGCCGCGAAGACGGTCGGCGCCGAACCACGGCTCACGGCGAGCGCGGGCCACAGCGCGCTCTACGAGAACTACCACGAACTGGGCTTCATGGTCCTCGAGCTCACCGAGGACGGAGTCGATCTCGAGGTGCACACGGTCGACCTGGCGACCGGCGCGTCCGCCGAGGCGTTCCGGCGGCGTCTGGCCTGAGTTCCAACTGTGTTGCGCCGCGCCCGAATTGCGCCGCAGCGCCCTCGCGGCGGCTACCGTTCTGGCTATGGCACCGGGTGAGGGTTCCAGCGACGCGGGCGACGATGTCTCCATCGGCTCGGTGGGAGGTGAGACCCCGGACGCGCCGCCGTTTGTGCGCGGCAGGACCGATCCGGCTGTCGAGAACGTGTGGCTGCGCCGCAGTCCGCCGCCGCCGCGTCCCGGCGTACCGCGGCTGTCGACCGTGGCGCTGCTCGTCGCGTTCCTCGCCGTCCTCGCGCTCTACGTCGTGCTGCACCAGGGCGGCTAGGGCGTCCGCGACCTGCGGGAATAATCCGGTTGCCGGGTCACTTAAAGTGGACCGTTATGAAGGAGAAGGGGCGCAAGGTCATCGCGACCAACCGCCGAGCGCGGCACAACTACACGATCCTGGACATCTACGAGGCCGGGATCGCGTTGGTCGGCACCGAGGTGAAGAGCCTGCGTGAGGGCAAGGCCTCGCTGGTGGACGCGTTCGCGACGGTGGATAACGGCGAAGTGTGGCTACGTGGGCTGCACATCCCCGAGTTCAGCCACGGCACCTGGACCAACCACGCGCCGCGCCGGGTGCGCAAGCTGCTGCTGCACAAGCGCGAGATCGAGCGGTTGGTCGGCAAGTCGCGGGAGGGCAATCAGACGCTGGTGCCGCTGTCGATGTACTTCTCCGACGGCAAGGTGAAGGTCGAGCTGGCGCTGGCCAGGGGCAAGCAGGACTACGACAAGCGCCAGGACTTGGCCCGGCGCACCGCCGAGCGAGAGGTCACCCGTGAACTAGGACGGCGGGTCAAAGGCATGCGGTGACGGCCGTCCTGCTCGCGCTGGCAGCCGCGGTGGGCTACGGCGTGAGCGATTTCTACGGCGGGGTGGCGTCGCGGCGGGTGACCGCGCTGCGCGTCGTCATCTACTCCTATCCGTTCTCGGTGCTGCTGGTTCTCGCGCTGCTTCCGTTCGTGCCGGGGAGCGTGGACGCCGCGTCGCTGTGGTGGGGTGTGGCCACGGGTGTCGCGAGCGGCGTCGCGGTGTGGTGGTTCTACGCCGCGCTGGCCAACGGTCCGATGGCGGTGGTGTCTCCGCTGACCGCGGTGCTGGTCGCGGGCATCCCGGTACTCGCCGGACTGGTGACCGGCGAGCGCCCCGGTCCGCTCGCCTTCGGAGGCATCGTGTTCGCGCTGGTCGCGGTGCTCCTGGTGAGCCGGGAGTCACCGGACGACGTGACGGAGGAGATCACCGGCGGCCGCGAACTGCGATTCACCCGCAAGGTCGCCGCGCTGACCGTGGGCTCCGGCGCCGCGTACGGGTTGGCCTTCGTCTTCTTGCACGAGACTTCGGCGGACTCGGGACTGTGGCCGCTGCTCATGCAGCGCCTCGCGGCTACCGCGGTGGTATGGCTGACCGCTTTGACGGCCCGGGATCTCGGGCGGCTGCGCGGCGAACCGCTGCGCCTGGCCTGCTACATCAGCGCCTTGGACGTGATCAGCAACGCGGCGCTGCTGTACGCGTTCCACGGATCGCTGCTGTCGCTGGTGAGCGTGATCGGCTCGCTCTATCCGGCCGTGACCGTGCTGATGGCGATGGTGCTGCTCGGCGAGCGGGTCCACCGGCTGCAGCAGGCCGGTCTGGTGCTGGCGCTGGCCGCGGTCGCGCTCATCGCCGCAGCTTAGGCCCGCATCGTCGAGGGGGAGCGCCGTCGCCCGGGACCGGGCCGGATCGCAGGCCGGGCACCCAGGCGACGGCCGCGAATCGCCGCCGCCCGAGTTCCCCTGCCGACCCGAGAGCCAATCCGCCAGCTCGAGTCGTCGGCGGCGCGAGCCGAGTCCGCGGATCACCGCGTGCACGGCTCGCGCATCGCTATCCGCTTGAGGGTGGGACTGCGGTAATCGGCGACCACGGTGCGCGAACCCAATGACGTGGAGGGGTCCGGAACGTTGACCACCGCGCGCTGCGCCGCGACGTCGGGTTCTTCCCGCCCGTAGATCTGCGGTGCGGCCATCCCCTCGGAATCGACGGTGAGCCCGGCCAGGGCTTTGCGTAGGGTCGGCCGGTCGAGGCCGCCCGTCTCGGCTGCCTTGGTGAGCAGCGCTTTCATCGGATACGAGATGGCCCAGCCCAGGTTGTAGCCGAAATTCGTCGGTTCGCTCGGCGCGGCGTTCCTGGCGCGCTGGGCGCCGGTGCTCGTGCCGTCCCAGCCGTCGAACGGCGAGGTGTAGTTGTAGAGCGCCGTGAGCGCGGGTGCGGCCGGCGTCTTGAGCAGGGCGCTGTTCCAGGTCGGAGTGGACCCGAGGAACCGGCCGGTATAGCCGGATCTCGCCAATTTGCCGACGATTTCGGCGGCTTCGGCCGGGCCGGTGGCCAACAGGACCACGTCGGGCGGGTCGGCCATGATCTCCGCGACCGGGTAATCCTGGTTGCCGACTTCGGGATTGGGTCCGGTGTCGATCCGCGCGGTGATCGTCGCGCCGTTGTCCAATGCCCACTTGAGCGCTCCGCTGGCGTAGTCGCCGCCGTAATTGCCGCGGTAGGCGACCACACCCAGCGTGCGTGGCTGGTAGTAGCTCTGCGCGAACCAGTCCAGGCCGAGCACGGCTTCCGTGCAGTAGGAGAACCCGTCGTCCAGCACCAGATCGCGGTCGGTGGAGCGGTACTGCCAACCCGACCAGAGCGTGCCCGCCCCGGTCACCAGGTCCGCCTCGTCCATCTCGTGCAGCACGGCCAGCGTCTGCGCGGTGCCGAAACTCATCGCGAGCGCCAGCACATGGGGCGCCACGTTCTCGAATTCCGTGACGTGCCTGCGCGGGTCGTAAGCGGTGTCGCGACTGTAGGTCGCGATGTCGATCTCGTAGCCGCCGATACCGCCCTGCTTGTTCACTTCGTTCCAGAACGCGAGTTGCCCTTCCTGCAATGACTTCCCGAGCGGAGCGAAGGGGCCGTTGTTCAGGTCCGACAGGACGCCCAGATAGATACAGCCCTTGCCGGGGTGGATCGCGTGGGGGCACGCTTCCCGGGTGACGCCGGGGGCGGCGGGGGACGAGGAGGTCGAACAGCCGCCGGTCAGGACCAGCCCGAGCGCGAGGGGAGCGGCTACGACACGGAGCAACCGACGAAAATTACGGTGAAAAGGCATATCTCGCTCGCTTACGGCTGCACGCAGGGCTCGGTGAGGGTGATGCGGTCCTGGGTCGGGCCGTGGTAATTGGTGGCCAGGGTCTTCGCGCCCAGCGGCGCGGTCTGATCCGGCGCTTCGATGACCGCCCGCTGCCGGGCGAGGTCGGGTTTCGCCGTGCCGTAGATGTGTTCGGGAATCGCGCCCTCGTAGTCGACGCGCAGGCCGTGCACGGCTTGACGGACGCCTTTGCGGGTCAGCTTGCCCTCGTTGACCGCTCGGGTGAGCAGCGCCTTCAACGGATACGAGAACATCCAGCCCGCGCTGTAGCCCCAGGTGGAGGGTTCCCTGGTCGCCGAGGCCCTGGCCTTCTTGGCGCCGGCGCTGGTGCCGTCCCAGCCGTCCAGCGGCGAAGTCATATTGTAGCGAGCGGTGATCGCCGATGCGGCGGGGCTTTTCAGCAGCCCGCCGTTCCAGGTCGGGCCCGAGCCGAGGAACCTGCCCGGGAAGCCGGCCAGCGCCGCCTTGCCCATGATCTCACCCGCCTCCGCGGGGCCCGTGGCCAGCAGCACGAGGTCCGCACGGGCATTGAGGATCTTGGCGACCGCGGCATCCTGGTTGCCGATCTGGGTGTTCGGCTCGGTGTCGATCTGCGCCACCATGTCGACACGGTTGGCGGAGGCCCACTTCTTGGCGCCGGTGGCGTAGTCGCCGCCGTAATCGCCCTGATAGCTGACCGTGGCGATCGAGTTCGGCTTCGCCTCGTTCTCGGCGATCCAGTCCAGGGCGATGATCGCCTCGGAACAGTAGGAATAGCCGGACTCCAGCAGCAGACCCTTGTCGCTGTTCTCGAATTGCCACCCCGACCACAGGGTTCCGGCAATGGCGGTCATGTTCGCCGCGTCCATCTCGGGAAGTACCTTCTGCGTCTGCACGGTGCCGAAGCTCATCGAGAGCGCGAGGACGTGCGGCTCGATCCGCCGGTAAGCTTCGGCGTGCTTCTGCAGATCGTAGTTCGTGTCCTCGGTGTAGGTGGCGATGTCCACCTCGTATTTGCCGCCGATTCCGCCCGCTTCGTTCACCGCCCGCCAGAACGCCAGCTGGCCGTTGTGAATGTCCTTGCCGAGCGCGGCGAACGGCCCACTCGTCAGATCGGACAATACGCCGAGATAGATACACCCCTTGCGGGCGTCCACGGCGTTCGGACACGGGTCCGCGGTGACGCCCGGTTCGATCGCTTCGGTCGACTTGTCGCGCAGGGCGGAACATCCGGTCAGGACGAGCCCGGCGATGACGGTGAGGGCGGACAGGCGCAGCAACCTGTCCCGAATGGTGCGAACTGCCAAAGTGTTTCCTTAGTCTGAAATCGAGATCCGCTGCTCAGAGCCGATCGTACGGCTCGTGCAGTGTAAGTCGGGTTCGTCGCCTGGCCCGGGGAATCGACTACCAGCATCCGGGAAGGGTGGGGGTACTCGAAGGCGCGGTTCTCTCGAGGGGATGGCGGCGCTGTGACCCGGGCACGATCGTGCGATGTCGGCTGCTGGGCCTGCCTGCGGTGAGATCGCCGAGCGCCCGGCCGCCGCTGGTCTACGCGGCGAGCATCTGCGTGCTCCGTCGTAGTAGGGCACGCACAGCGCGAGTGTGCCGATGCGTGTGGTGTGCGGCGTCGGATGTCATCGGGGGTCCTAGTGTCGGCTCGGGCGCCCGGCCGACGGTGCGCTGCTCGTACGATCTCGACGAAACCTGGTCCGCCGGGCGGACCGCTGAACCGCGGGGATGATCGCTTGACGCTGATCGCCGGCCCGTGCTCCGTGCACGATCCCGCCGCGGCGCTGGACTACGCACGCCCTGGATCGGCAGCGACCCGCCCTACCGGTGGCACCAGTATCACCCCGCTGACCTGCGCGATCGACCTCAGACGGCCGCTGTTCGGGACGGTCGCGGGTGTGGCCGACGCCACCGCCTTTTATCGGGATGATCCCCGCTCTCGGCGGTGTTAACATGAACAGCCCGGCAAGGCGCCGGGGCGTACGGGGCTGAACGGTTTCGACTGCGTACGTTGATTCAGGGGAAGCGTGTCGGTGCAGGCAAGAGACCACCGTAAGCGTCGTTGCAACCAATTAAGCGCCGATTCTCATCAGCGCGAGTACGCTCTCGCTGCCTAACCAGCGAAGCGTCTCTGTCGGCCCGGGGCATGCCCTCGGCTCCGGTGCCGGCATCAGCTAGAGGGCTCACCGTCCTACTCGGTCGCGGAGTAGGACGGGACATCGAACAGCGACTGGGATCGTCATCCGGGCTTGTTCGCGGGACCCGGAGATCCGAGTAGAGGCACAGCGGACTGCACACGGAGAAGCCCTGAAGACGCGGCGGAGGACCCGGGTTCGATTCCCGGCAGCTCCACCAATGGAGGCGAGTGCTCGTGGAGAGCACTCGCCTTTTTGGTGGAGCTGAGTGTTTTGTGGGGGTGCAACCCCCACGCCCCGCCCGGCGGGCTTCGCCCCCGGACCCCCGGGTCGGTGGTTGCGTCGGGTGGTGATGCGGGGGTTCTGTCAGCTATTCACGTAAGTTCCCGCGAGCGGCGCTGTTCTGCCGACTTCACGCATTCGGGTCGCCGTAGGCTGCGGCGATGTCCTGGGAGCTGCTCCAGCGGCTGTAGGTGGGGGATTGGGGCCAGCCGGTGGGGGAGTCCTGCCATTCCTCTTGGCGGCCGTAGGGCAGCAGGTCGATCAGGGCGAAGGAGTGGCTGAGTTGTTCGGTGCCGCGGCCGCTGGTGTGCCAGGTGCGGTAGACGGTGTCGCCGTCGCGAAGGAAGACGTTGACCGCGAAGCCGCCGCCGGGCGGTGCGCCGACATCGGCGCCGAATGAACTGTTGGCCGTGGAGTACCAGGTCATCTTGTTTCCGACCCGCCGCTTGTAGGCGAGTGCCTCCTCGATCGGTCCCTGGGTGACGATGACGAAGCGGGCGTCGTAGTTGTTCAGGAACTCCAATCGGGTGAATTGCGAGGTGAAGCCGGTGCACCCCCCGCACTGCCACTGCTCGCCCGGGAACCACATGTGGTGGTAGACGATCAGCTGGGACATGCCGCGGAAGAGGTCCACCAGCCGGACCGGCCCCTCCTCGCCTTCGAGGGTGTAGTCGGGCATCCGGACCATCGGCAGGCGGCGGCGCTGGGCGGCGATCGCGTCGAGTTCCCGGGTCGCGGCCTTCTCGCGGACGCGCAGCGCTTCGAGTTCGCGCTGCCAGGTGTCGGCGTCGACGACGGGCGGCAGTGCCGTAGTGCTCATGGGGTCCTCCCTGGCCGTATTCACGAGGTGCGGGTTGCACAGGTGTAGACCGGGCTCACGAGCAGAACTCATCGGTGACCGCTGCCTGTCGGGCGCCATGCCCGGGAACGCCGCGTTCCGGCGGCCCTTTCGAGGCGGCCTGGAAAGGGTTAATTGCGGCGAATCGGGCGGATTCTGTTTGGTTGCTGACTGTGGTGGAATGCCGAGGGTAATGTCCACTGAGCAGGGAAAATGGGGTGTTAGCCCCCCGGTATCTGGATGGCTGCCATGATGCTCGAAGCCGAGATGCGGTACCTCTGCTCCCGGAGCGGGAACAGAGGGCTCGGGGGTCTGACATGACCGCCGGGGTGGCGGGTAACGGCATGCGGTCGATCCTGCGTGCCGCATGTGTGAGCGTCGGGATCGATGCGAGCGATGCCGAGCCGGTCGAGGTGCCGGGCGTCTACCGGTTGCGCGGCGGGATCGTCGTGCGGATCGGTGGGCGGGGACAGAAGCTCGCGACCGCGCGGGAAGTCGCCGTGGCGCAATGGCTGGAGAGCTGTGGGGTGCCCGCGGCGCGCGTCGTCCCGGATATTCCGCAGCCGGTCGTGGTCGACGGCCGTCCGGTGACCTTTTGGCAGGAGTTGCCGCCACATCATCCCGGTGAACCCGGCGAGGTCGCCAGGGCGCTCGCCCAGCTGCATCGGCTGCCCCTGCCCGGGTTCGAGCTACGTAGGATGTCGCCCCTGGCTCGGATAGCGGACGAGATCGACGCCGCGCGGACGGTGACCGAGGACGACCGGCGGTGGCTGCACAAGCACCTGGAGGAATTACGTGGCCGCTGGAAGGCGCTGCCGCGGGGTCTGCCGTGGTCGGTGGTGCAGGGTGGGGACGACGGCGTGGTGGTCGGCGACGACGGCGAGGTAATCCTGGCCGGATTCGGACGGGCGATGATCGGCCCGCCGGAGTGGGATCTGGTGCACACGGCGATCGAGTGCTGGACCGCCGCGAAGATCACCGCTGCGCAGTACGCCGAGTTCTGCGCCGGCTACGGACGCGACGTGATGCGCTGGGACGGTTTCTACCTGCTGCGCGATATCCAGGAGTTCCGCATGGCCTTGGCGTCGATGCGGGCCGCCGCCGTCGATCCCGCCTACCAGCGGCAGGCACTGCGCCGCCTCGCTTACATCCGCGGTGACGAGGGCATGCGGCCCTGGCCCGGGTGGGCGGACCTCGACTAGGCACTCCTATCGGCAGCTTCTGGATCGCGTGCCCGCATAGTGCACACCGCGTCGGAGCAGCAGTTCGGTGTAGCGGGGGCCGGAACCACAACGGGGCCGATAAGCCGGGAGCCGACACCGGGCACCCGGCCCCGCGCAGCAGATTATGGAGACGGACTTCGACACCTGGCGGCACCGGCGCGTCCTACGTCGTGCCCGGTTCGGGTAGCCGGATGCATGCATGAACGCGCCTTCGTCGACCCTGGTTCGCGTACAAGCGCCGGGTGTTGATGGTGACGACCGGCCCGCGCGGTCGTGGCCGTCGGCTCGTCCGCGCTGTTTCGCGGCAGCGAGCACCAGGGCGGCCAGGCTGGTGCCACGGACTGCGCGGCGGGGCCGCATCAGCACCACGCTGTCGGCCGCGCCCCCTACACAGACGAATCGGTTGGCGCTGACATCGACCTGGTGGACCTCGTCCCGGTCGACCATGACGAAGCCCATCAGGCCGTCGACAGTCTCGCCGCGCGGACGTCGAACGAGTCGCGGGGACGGACGGAGAGGAGGGTGTCGGGGACGTTGCCCAGGTGCGCGTCGCGCCAGCCGAGGGCTCGGCGACCTCGGGCCGGGCGCGGGCGCAGAACCGGGGCAACGTCCGTCATCCGCCGGACTGTAGCAGCGAACGTGCCGGGTCTCAGCCTTGCTGGGTAGGGACGACGACGAGCTCGGCGATGTTCACGTGCTGCGGTACGGCGACGGAGTAGGCGATCGCGTCGGCGATGTCGCCGGGTGTCAGGATCTCGATCGCCGTGCGCCACTGCTCCAGCCCGGCGCGCTGCTGCTCATCCTGCATCCCGGCGCCGAGTTCGGTGCCGACGAAACCGGGTTCGATGTTCTTCACCCGGACGCCGCGCGGCCCGAACTCGGCCCGCAGATTGCGAGTCAGATGCGCGACCGCGGCCTTGGTGGCGGTGTAGACGGCGTAATTGGGGAAGACCGTGTGGCCACCGATCGAGCCGACCAGCACCAGATCCGCTTTCCCGCCCCCGGTCGCGGCGGCCAGCAGGTCATCGATGAAAGCTCTCCCGGTGTAGAGCAGGCCGGTGATGTTGGTGCCGACCATCTGGTCCCACTCGTCGGTGAGCGCCGACTCGAACGGCGCCGCGAGCATGACGCCCGCGTTCGCTACGACCAGGTCGACGGGTCCGAACGCCGCCCGTACCGTGGCGGCGGCGTCGCGCAGGGACAGCTGATCGCCGACGTCGGCGACCACCGCGAGCGCGTCCGCGCCGATCTCGGCGGCGAGTTCCTCGATGCGATCCTTGCGCCTGCCCAGCAGGGCGACCTTGGCGCCCTCGGCTGCCAGCCGCCGCGCGGTGGCGGCGCCGATTCCACTCGATGCTCCGGTGACGACCGCGACGCGGCCGGTGAGGTTGTTCGTCATGTCCACTACCTTCCGTCCCGGCGAGCGCGCCTGACAGGCTGCGGACTTCCTGGTAGTCGCGGGGCCACCCAGGGCAGGCGCGGCTGACCTACGCTCGGTTCATGGATTCCGACAATCGACTGGGCGCCTTCCTGCGCGCGCGCCGCGAGCTGGTCCGACCGGAGGATTTCGGGATGTCGGGTGGCGGCCAGCGGCGGGTGGCGGGGCTGCGCCGGGAGGAGATCGCCTTACTCGCGGGGGTGAGCGCCGACTATTACGTGCGGCTGGAGCAAGGACGCGACCGGCACCCCTCCGAGCAGGTCATCGCGTCGCTGGCGCGGGTGTTCGCGCTGGACGAGGAGGGTACGGCGCATCTGCGGGAACTGGCCCGGCCGACCGTCAAGCGATCGAGGGCTCCGCGCAGGCCCGAACGCGTCGCCCCGGGGTTGCTGCGCCTGATGGACGCCTGGCCGCACACTCCGGCGCTGGTGCTGGGCAGATACCTGGACGTGCTGGCGGCGAATCCCTTGGCGGTCGCCGTCAACTCGTGCTCTGTCCCCGGGGTCAATCAGGTGCGGATGATCTTTCTCGATCCCGAGGCGCGCGACGTCTACCAGGATTGGCCGACCATCGCGGCGGACACCGTCGCCAGCCTGCGCGCGACCGCGGGCGCGGACCTGGACGATCCCCGCTTGACCGAACTGGTCGGGGAGCTTTCGCTGAAGAGCGAGGAGTTCCGGCAGCTGTGGGCGCGCCACGACGTGCGGGTGAAGACCGCGGGCGTCAAACAGTTCCGCAACCCCATGGTCGGGGACCTCACTTTGTCGTATGAGACGTTCAGCGTCAACGGCGCGCCGGGTCAGATGCTCATCGCCTACCACGCGGAACCGGGCTCGCCCTCGGAGCGGTCGCTGGCCCTGCTCGGCAGCCTGATCGCGGAGGATCCCGAGACGACTGGGGAACAGCGCCGTGACGCCGGGCAACCGGATGCGTCTCGGCAAAACGGCTGAGCGCGAACGAGTCGAGCAGCGCTCGCCGACTCAATCCTTCGCTTCGGTCCGTGTGGCCCCCGCCGAGGCCGCGACCACACACGCGACGCCCGCCCATTGCCCGAGATTCATGACCTGACCGAGGACGACCAGGCCCGCGATCGCCGCGACCGCGGGCTCCAAGCTCATCAGTACACCGAAGACGCGGGGCGGAATCCGCCGCAGCGCTTCCAGCTCCACCGAATACGGCAGCACCGACGACAGCATCGCCACTGCGAATCCGGCGGCGAGCACGGTCGGCTCCAGCAGCGCCGCGCCCGCGTCGACGACGCCGACCGGCAGCATGACCAGTCCGCCGAACGCCATGGCCAGCGCCAGCCCGCCGCCGCCACTGGTCTGTTCGCCGAGTGCGGCGCTGAGCAGGATGTAGCCCGCCCAGCACGCAGCCGCGGCCAGCGCGAACAGCACACCGGCCCAGTTCACCTCGCCGTCCGCCCGGGTCAGCAGCAGCACGCCCGCGCCGGCGAGCAACGCCCACAGCGGGTCGATCCAGCGGCGTGATCCGGCCAGCGCGACGGTCAGCGGGCCCAGGAACTCGATGGTCACCGCCATCCCGAGCGGAATCCGATCGATCGCCTCGTAGAACGAAAGATTCATCAGCGCGAGCACCGCCCCGTACCCGAGCACGACCGGCAGGGCGCCGCGCGCCACCCGAAGCGCGGATCGCCAGATCACCAGCAGGACGATTCCGGCGAAGACCAGCCGCAGCGTGACCGCCCCGGCGGCGCCGGTCGCCGCGAACAGCTGCTTCGCCACCGCCGCGCCCACTTGCACGCTGACGATGCCCGCCAGCACGAGCGCCGTCGGCGGTACGCCACCGAGCCCCTGAGCGGCGATCGAACGCCAGACCGACACCGGCCTCGCTCCGCGCACCATCCGCTCGAAGTCGATCGCCACCACGCCGCACCTCCGTCGTTCTCGGGAAGACCTTCGGACACACAATCACGCGGGGGTGACATGACCTCCCGGCGGCACGGTATGGATGTCGATAAGCGGCAGAGCGGGCGCGGGATCGAGCGCGAACAGCTCTGGTCGTGCCGCCGTGAACCTGCGCGTGCCAGGAGATTGCCGCACTGTTCGGATCTCGCATCGAGCAGGCTCATGAGGTCGACGGGCGAGCAGCGGTGGTGGGGTCGTGCGGCAAGGCAGCCTCGCCGGGGAATACACGCCGTCCAGCGATGCTGCAGTGACGCCGTACGACGATGCCGGGACGGGACCGGGGCGGCGGTCCGATCGAGATTCGGCGGTTCGCACCCCGTCGAAGCCGCGGGGGAGTGAGTATCTAGTTATCGCGCCGGTGCGCGGCCGGCGTCCGTTCGACGAAGAGCGACTCACGAGCGATAGGACCACCGCATGCGAAAACGAGTGGCCGCTTCGGCGGCGGCGATCGGAGCCGGCGCGGCAGTCGTCTCGGCCGTCTCGGCCGGAGCCACGGTGACCCAGGTAGGGATGTATCCCGGCATCAACTTCGGGTTGGTGACGAACTACGGGACGGGCTGCACCTACACCGCGCGCGCCACCGTGACCGACACTGTCGCACCGGTGACGTTCTACGACAACGGTATTCCGTTCGGGGTGGTCCGCCCTTCCGGCGGCGTCGCGCTGATCGACTGGGTGCCCGCCACGCCGGGGCCGCACACCGTCAGTGCGGTGCAGGAGCCGTACACGCCGTATGTGGCAGGTATCGACCTCCGGGTCGGCGAAGGCGTCCATCTGGGTTACGCGTGCGTCGTCCAGGGCGGTTGATGGCGAAGCTCGCCGTACCACCGCGCCGGTAGTGTCGAATCGGCGCTGCTGAGCTCGATCTTTCGGTAGGGAAGGGAGTCGGCATGCGAAGCAACGGGCCGATCGTGGTCGGTGTGGACGGGTCCGCCGGTTCGGGGGCGGCGGTCGCGTGGGGAGCGCAGACCGCCGCGCAGCATCGGGCGCCGCTGCGCCTCGTGCACGTGCTGGATCCGGTCGCCGACTACGGACCCGGCGTCACCGAGCCGCTCACCAGCACCGACTACGCCCGGTTGGAGGATCACGGTCGCTGGGTGCTGAACACCGCGGCCGAGGAGGCGCGGATCGCGGTCCGGGCGCTGCGGGACATCGAGATCAGCACCGAGCTGGTGCACGAGCCGGTGGGTCCCGCGCTGCTGGACCGGACCGGCGCGGCGCGGATGATGGTGGTCGGCACCCGCGAGCGCGGGACCGTGCGGCGCGCTCTGCTGGGATCGGTCAGTGCCGCACTGGCACGGCGCGCCCGCTGTCCTATGGTCGTGGTCCGGGAAGGCGCGCCGCTCACCGCGGAAGCCAGGAAGCGGCTGATCGTCGTGGGGGTGGACGGCACGGAGATCAGCGAACCCGCCATCGAAGCGGCGCTGCACGAGGCCTCGGCGCGGGGTGCGCCGCTGCTGGCCCTGCACGTCTGGACCGGCGTCGAAATGCCTTCCGTGAGCGCCGAACTCGCGGTGGATACCGAGAAGCAGATCGTGCTGGCGGAAAGTCTCGCCGGATGGCAGGAGCGCTTTCCCGATGTCGAGATCCGGCGCGAGATCGT
Source organism: Nocardia sputorum (assembly GCF_027924405.1). Taxonomy (NCBI): domain Bacteria; kingdom Bacillati; phylum Actinomycetota; class Actinomycetes; order Mycobacteriales; family Nocardiaceae; genus Nocardia; species Nocardia sputorum. The sequence goes on from NZ_AP026978.1 coordinate 1,302,929, forward strand.
GACCGACCGGCCCGAACGCTGTCTGCTCGAACGCTCCGGACAGGCTCAGCTGCTCGTGGTCGGCAGCCGGGGCCGGGGCGGTTTCGCCGGCATGCTGCTCGGCTCGACCAGTCAGGCACTGCTGCTGTCGGTGGCGTGCCCGATCATGGTCGTTCGCGATGTCTCGATGGCGGTGCGCTACCTGCCCGAGTGAGCGTCATGCTCCCGTCGTAGAGCCCGGCCGGACGATCATCAGGATGGTGACCGCCGCCCACAGCAGGTTGAACACCCCCGTGTCCATGGCCAGGCGGCGGATCAGCGCCGGGGTGGTCCCCGTCAGGTCGGCGAGGATCTTCTGCTGGCCGGGCAGCACGAGCAGGGCCAGCACACCCGCCGCGGCCGCGGTCAATCCGATCGACACCACCAGCCAGACGTCTCCGAGCACGCCCAGGCTCAGCGCGGTGAGCAGGCCGAAGGCCGGGACCACGACGCCGAGCAGGGCATAGACCCGGCAGATGCGATGCAACGTGCCGAGAACGGCGGGGTCGTGGCCGGTCGCGGGGACGGCGAGGGCGCGGCGGGTGGTGGCGGGGAACATGCTGGCCGCCACCGTCACCGGGCCGACGGCGATGATCACGGCGAGCACGTGGACCGAGAGCAGGAACTTCGTCACGGCGGTCGACACTAACGACGGAGGCGGGCCGACGGAATTGGCGAAAGTGCCATATACCGTTTGATTCCAGCCAAGACGATGAACTGTGGATATGTCGTGGACAGCCAGCAATAGCTGCTTGGCTGGATTCGACCGGATGTCTACTCTATTGCCATGCACACCGTGGTCGTCCTGGCGTTGGACCAGGTGGTCGCGTTCGATCTGGCCACGCCGGTGGAGGTGTTCGGGCGGACCTGTCTCCCCGATGGCAGGCCCGCCTATCGCGTGCTGGTCTGCGCGGGCACGCCGACGGTCGACGCCGGAGTGTTCACTATGCACGCGCCGCGCGGGCTCGAAGCACTGGGCGAAGCCGACACGATCGTGCTGCCGGGCTGCGCCGACCCGACCCTGCCGGTGCCGGACGAGGTGGTCGACGCGCTGCGCCGGGCCGCGGCCGCGGGCACCCGTATCGCGTCGATCTGCTCCGGCGCGTTCATCCTGGCGGCTACCGGATTGCTCGACGGCCACCGCGCTACCACGCATTGGCTCGCCGCCGCCGGACTCGCGGCTCGCTATCCGGATATCGAGGTGGACCCCGACGTGCTGTATGTGGACAACGGCGCCCTGCTCACCTCCGCGGGTGCCGCGGCCGGGATCGACCTGTGCCTGCACATGGTCCGTCGGGACTACGGATCGGCGGTCGCTGCCGACGCGGCCAGGAAGTCGGTCGTCCCGTTGGAGCGGGAAGGCGGGCAGGCGCAGTTCATCGTGCACGACCTGCCGCCGACGCCGCGCGGCTCCGCGCTGGAGCCGGTGCTGCGGTGGATCCAGGACAACTCCGCACGGGATCTCTCCCTCGACGACATCGCCGCCCACGCCGGGATGAGCACCCGCACGCTCAACCGGCGGTTTCGCGAGCACACCGGGACCACCCCCTTGCAGTGGCTGCTGCGCGCCCGGATCCGGCAGGCCCAGCATCTGCTCGAAGCCACCGGCCACTCGGTCGACCGGATCGCGGGCCAGGTCGGTTTCGGGTCGCCCACCGCGTTCCGCGACCGCTTCAAGCGAGTGGTCGGGACGAGCCCGCACAGCTACCGGGCGGCTTTCCACGGCTCCGGCCCGAGTCGGCTCGGCTAGCCCGGGGGCGTGCCGGGCCGGCCGATGAGTTCTCGCGCGTCGCCCCGTCGGATCAAGCGACAACCCGCGAACACCGATCCAGGAGCCACGCACATGAGGAAAATCACCGCCGGTCTGTTCATCGCCCTCGACGGCGTCATCGAGGACCCGCAGGACTGGCATTTCCCCTATTTCGACGACGCCATGGGCGCGGCGGTCGACGCCCAGCTCGGCGCCGCCGACACCCTGCTGCTCGGCCGCAGGACTTATGACGGTTTCGCGGGCGCGTGGCCGGAGCGTGAAGCAGCGGGCGGCCCGGACTCGGCGTTCGCGAAGAAGCTGGGCGACGCGCGCAAGATCGTGGTGACCCGGCAGCGCCGCGACTTCCCTTGGCGCAACTCCGAAGTGCTCGACGGCGACCTGATCGAGGCCGTGACGGCGTTGAAGAATCAGCCGGGCGGCGACATCGGCATGAGCGGTTCGGTCTCGGTCGTCCGTCAGTTGCTGGCCGCCGGGCTGTTGGACGAACTGCACCTGCTGGTGCACCCGATCGCGGTCGGCAGGGGCGAGCGCCTGTTCGAAGACGGCGCGGCCACGATCCCGCTGCGCCTGCTGTCCTCGGAGACCTTCGACACCGGCGTGCTGCATCTGGTCTACACCCGGGACGAGGCCGCGCTCACCGGCACCTATGAGGAGGCGAAAGTCCATCTGTCCCAAGGGGTCCAGTAGGGCGGTCAGCTCGGGGAATCCGCGGCCATGGTGAGCAAGAGGTCGCGCAGGGTCTGCTGCTGAGCTTCGGTCAGCGAGGTCAAGGGTGAGTTCGCGCCGAGCAATTCCACGGCGTCGTCTCGGCGTCGCAGGCCGGTCGGTGTCAGCACGATTTGTTTGGCGCGCCGGTCGGTGGGGTGCGGCTCGCGGCGGACCAAGCCCTGCTGCTCCAGCCGGTCCAGCACGAAGGTCGCGTTGGACGGCTCACACGACATCCGCGCCGCCAGCTCCCTGGCGGTGATCGGCTCGGACAACTCGCGCAGGGCGATCACCTGCGACGGGGTGAGGCCGAGCTGCTCGGCGACGCGGCGGACGTGCACGTCGAGCCGGTGGGTGAACCGATGCACCAGCTTGCAGACGTCGCGGTCGAGTTCGGTGTCCACCACGGGATTCGGCTGCCGCGTCATTGCACCGAGTCTAGCGCTTTCGCTTCGAACTGTGATAGTTCTAGTTCAAATCATTGCAGCTCGAATTATGCGGAAGGCGTGGGATGCGGTCCTCGGTGTTCTCTCTCGTGTTCGTGGTGTTCTGCCTGACCACCGGCGAGTTCGTGATCGCGGGCATCCTGCCCGAGGTCGCGGACGGTCTGGGCGTCTCGGTGGGCGCGGCGGGTGCGCTGGTGACGGCCTATGCCGTCGGCATGATCGGCGGTGGACCGGTGGTCACGGTGCTGACCGCGCGAGTGGCGCGCAAGCCTTTGGTCATCGGATTGATGCTGGTGTCGATACTGGCGAACCTGGGCTCGGCGCTCGCGCCGAATTACGTTGTGCTGGTGGCGACCCGGTGCGCCGCGGGCTCCGTGGTAGCCACCTTCTTCGCGGTCGCGATCGCCACCGCGGTCTCGACCGCGCAACCGGGCTTCGAAGCGGCGGCGGTGGCGCGGGTGGCCCTCGGGATGAACCTGGGCATCGTGCTCGGCACTCCACTCGGCGCGGCCATCGGCCAAAATCTCACCTGGCGAGCGACTTTCGCGACCGTAGCGTTGTGCGTGGCGGCGGCGCTTCCGCTGGTCCTGCGGTTCATGCCGGACATGCCGGGATCGGCGGCGGGATCAATCACGGGGGAGCTGCGCGTGTTCACCGATCGCGCTGTGCTCTGGGCCTTGGCGCTCACCGCCGTCGGAAACCTCGGCGCCGTCATGGTGTTCACCTATATCGCACCGCTGCTCACCGAGGTCGGCAGGTTTCCCGCGGCCGCGGTGCCCGTCCTGCTCTTGGTCTACGGTCTGGGCGCGGTGGTCGGCAACCAGCTCGGCGGCAAGCTCGCAGACCGGGCGTTGCTGCCCTCGGTGACCGCGCTGTTGGCCGCGCTCGCCGTCGTGCTGGTGCTGCTGCGACTGGCCGGTGACGTCCGGATCCTCGTGGTGCCGTTGCTCTTCCTGCTCGGTGCGCTCGCCTTCGCGATCATCCCGGGTATGCAGGCCAGGGTGATCGCGGCGGCGACGGCAGCTCCGACCCTGGCCGTCGCGGTGAACGCGTCGGGCTATCAGCTCGCCGCGGCGGGCGCGGGGCGGATCGGCGGCGCGGTCCTCGGCGACGGGTCGGGTCTGCCGTCGCTCTATCCGGTCGGTGCGGCGCTCACCGCTCTTGGGGTCGCGCTGGCGGCCTACCTGCTCTGGCGCGACCGCCGGATTCGAGCGAACGCGCAGAAGTGCTCTCGCCCGGCGGAATTCGACAAAATCTAATGTCCGAGCGCTTTCGCGACGATGCCCCCGGTCACCGCTTTGATGAGGTAATTGGTGGAGTCGTGCGGCGCCGCGCCGTTGTCGAAATACTGCTCGGTGACCGGAACGACGGCCCTGCCGGGATACGGCGGAAAGAACGGAGTGAGGTCGAGGTGGGCCGCCACGAGGTCGTCCTCGTCGACCAGGTTGTGCCAGTTCGTCACGGATTTCGGCACGCTGCTCGGCTGGGGTCGCAGCCTGTCGTACACGACCGTGCGCAAACCGAGCGGCGAGCCCATGGTCAGCAAGGTCACCGGTTGGTCGGTGCGGTGCAGCGCCTCATAGGCCACCACGCTGCCGAGGGAGTGCGCGATGACCAGGCGGGTGTCGGGACCGATGTGGTCGAGCACCTGCCGCTGGGCGTACTCCCGCACCTCGTCCTCGGTGAAGTACCGGGCCACCTGGGACAGCGCGCGGATGACGAACTTCTGCGCCAACCCGAAGCCGAACGGCGCGAACCAGCGCAACCGCATCAGCGCGTTGAGCGCGGGCCGCAGTCGCGCGTGGGCTCCCTGCGCCACCGCGTCCGGTGGTGGCGGAGTACCGAGCCTGCGGGCCGTCGCGCGGTCACGCTCGTCGCCGGCGTGCGCGGCGGCCGTCGCGAGCCATTCGGCGGCGAGCTGCTCCATCAGATCGAGCTGGGTCTCGTCCAGTTCGGTCCCGGTACCTTGAGCGCCCTCGACCAGGAAGCGATTGCCGTAGAAGGCCATCCGGGTGGACAAGCCGCCGGGAGTGCCGTTGCGCCACAAGCGGTCCGCGAGTTCCGGCGCACCGTGGTTGCGGACGCCCCCCGCGAGGCCGGGCAGCCAGCGCGCCTCCAATGTGTCGGCCGATTCCTGTTCCTGCGCGATGCCGTGTACGAGGACGATCGTCGCCAACGTCCCACCCCTTCCGATCCCCGGTGTCGGGAACAGTGTCCCCCATCGGGGCCGCCTCGGCAGCGTGGATCACCGTCCGGGGCGGTTTCGCGTGCGGATCGCTTTGCCTAGTGGCGCAATCGAATTGGCGAGGCCGAACAGAACACGCTCGGCGATCGAGTGCTGCGCGGGCAGGACGGCGAGCTGCCGGGCGAGGTCGAGCCCGTTGACGATCGCGGTGTTCGACTCGATCAGCCCGTCCCGCACGACGAACACGTCGGTGCCGAGGAGATCGAGGCGCCTTCCGTTCGGCGCCAGTCCGATCAGCCTGGCGGTGCCGTCGAACCGGCCCCGCATCCGCCAGTGCACCACGGCGCGGTCGTCCTGCGCCGTGACCGAGAGGATGTCCACCGCCAAGTCGGGAATTGCGGCGTGCACGTCGCGGAAGAAGGCCACGATCTCTTCCGGAGCGCGCAAGTCGGCGACGCCGACGAACACATCGACGGCACCGGGCCGCCAGCAGTCGGCGGCGGTCTGCCAGTCCTGCTCGCCGATCGCCTCGACATAACGACGCGCGACCGCGCCCGGGTCCCCTGGGTTGGTCACCGATAGTCCTTTCGCCGTTGCGCAGCGGCGCTTGTTTCGCTGCGCCCATCATGGCGCTCGGAGCGGCGATTGACACACGTTCGACACAATGAAACGCTAGTTCTTGCTTTGACTCATGAGTGCCGGAACGGGGTCGATGATGACCGGATTCGAGGAGCGCGCACCGGGCAAGACGGTGCGGATCGCGATCGTGACCTATCCGGGGATGACCGCGCTCGACGCGATCGGCCCGTACGAGGTGCTGCGATTCGCGCCGGGGGTGGAAATCCGCTTCGTCTGGCACGAGCCCGGGCCGATCACGACCGACAGCGGTGTGCTGCTGCTCGGCGCCACGCATTCGTTCGACGAGACGCCCGCGCCCGACATCGTGCTCGTCCCCGGTGGACCCGGTTCGGTGGCGGCCGCCGTCGACGACGCGCTCTTGGCCTGGCTGCGTCGAGCACATCACGGCACCCTGTGGACGACGTCGGTGTGCACGGGTTCGCTGGTGCTGGCCGCGGCCGGACTGTTGCGCGGACGCCCGGCCACCACGCATTGGCTGGCGCAGTCGGCCTTACGGGCACTCGGAGCGGACGCTCGCCCGGACGAGCGAGTCGTGCGCGACGGGAAGATCCTCACGGCCGCGGGGGTCTCCGCGGGCATCGACTTGGCGCTGTGGCTGGTCGGGGAGATCTTCGGCGCGGAGCAGGCGCAAACCGCGCAATTGATCATCGAATACGACCCGCAACCGCCGTACGACGCGGGTCATGTCGGCAAGGCATCCCGTGCCGTGCGGCTGGCCGCCACCGCCCAGCAGGCCAGGACGGTGCTCGAACCGGGCAATCTCGGGGAGTTCGCCAGGCTGTCGGCGGCCGTGCCGCGGCTGGCGTGGCGCAGCGCGATCCGTCGCGTGCGCGAACGGGGCAAAGGTCTCAGGCGTCCCGCCACTTGATCGAGCAACCCATGCTCGGCCGGTGCGGTTCGGGGGCGGGCGCGCCCGCCAGCACGGCTTCGACGGCCGTGCGCAAGTCGTCTCCGGTCAGCGGCTTCCCGTTGCCGGGTGTGGATTCGTCGAACGCGCCGCGGTAGGCGAGTCGCAGATCCGCGTCGTAGAGGAAGAAATCAGGGGTGCACGCGGCGCGGAAGGCCCGCCCGACGTGCTGCTGCTCATCGACGAGATAGGGGAAGGTCCAGCCTGCGCGGATCGCTTGGTCGCGCAGCCGCAGGGGGGCGTCGTCCGGGTAGGCGGTGGCGTCGTTGGTGCAGATCGCCACGGTCGGCATGGACGGCAGCGAGTCGACCAGTTCGCCGAGCGCCGCCTCGATGTGCTTGACGTAGGGGCAGTGATTGCAGGCGAAGACGACCAGCAGACCGGGCCCGTCCGCGAAGTCGTCCCGGGAGTAGATCCGCTGGTCGAGGTCGGGAAGAGAGAAGTCGGGTAGCGGGGTGCCGATGGGAACCATGTGTGAGGTATGCGCCATGGTGTGCCTTCCGTCGGGATCGCAGAGGACAGCGGGAGCCTAACCCCGCGTCGTCCGATTCGTCGGAAATACGCTGATGAGCCGTCAGTCGGCGTGGCGGCCGTCCCAGCTGGCCAGATCCGACGGATCGGTGTTCGCTCCGCAGAGCACCACGCACACCCGTTGGCCCGGATCGGGCCGGAACGCGGGCTCGTCGCCGAGTATCGCCGCGAGGGCGGTCGCCGCGCCGTGCTCGACGGCGATCCGCCGCCGCGCCCACAGGGCGCCGCGCGCCGCGACGATCGCGGCGTCGTCGACCAGTACGGACTCCACGTCGTACTGCCGTGCGGCCGTCAGCGCCATCTCCGACGCACGCCGGGCGCCGAGCGAGTCCGCGGCGACCGAGTCGACCTCCACGTCCACGACCTCTCCGGCCGCGATCGCGGCATGCAGCGCGCGGCACCGGGCGGGCTCCACGGCGACGGTCCGGACGCCGTAGTGCTCCGCCGTGGTGGCCACACCCGAGAACAGCCCGCCGCCGCCTACGGCGACCACGACGGCACCGAGATCTGGAATCCGCTCGTGGATCTCCGTCATGAGCGTGCCCGCTCCCGCGGCGATGAGCGGGTTGTCGTAAGCGTGGGAGAGCAGGGCGCCGGTGGCGTCGGCGAATTCACGACTGGCCGCCAGCGCGTCGGCGTACTGCGTCCCGACCAGGCGGACGTCCGCGCCATAGGAGGTGAGCCGGTCCACTTTCACCCGGGGGGCGGTGGCCGGCAGAAACACCGTGGCGGGGATCCCCTGACTGCGGGCCGCCCACGCACAGGCCAGACCGGCGTTGCCGCCCGAGGCGATCGTCACGCCCACCTCCGGGAGCGTGCCGTTCTCCCGGTGCGCGAGCAAGAAGTTCACCGCACCGCGTGCCTTGAAGCTTCCGGTGTGCTGCAGGAATTCCAGTGCGAACCACAGGTGGCCCGTATGGTCGGCCTGCGCCACGGTCACCGGCCTGACCAGGCCGCGCACCCGCTCGGCGGCAGCCTTCACGTCGCTGTGAGTCAGTTCCATCGAGTTCCTCGTCTACCGTGCCGCGCCGCTCAGTGCTCGCGGCGGTGTGGCACGAACTCCAAGGTGAGCAGAGCGGCGGCCGCGATCACCACTTCGCGCCAGCGGATCAAGGCATAGCGCTGATCCGACAGCGCGTGGAACTTCCGCAGGAAGCGGTAGAGCGATTCCAGCCGGATCAGCGGATCGGCGAGGTGCACCAGCAGGTAGAGCAGCGTGGCCGTGCGTGATCTCTCCTTCTCGGCGAACAGTTCCGGGAACGGGGCGAAGGCGAGCGAAATCCGATGGATGCCGTGCGCCGCGGCATAGTCCACCAGATCGATGATCATGCGTTCGTCCAGGCCGTTGGGCGCGTCCTTGCGCCGCCACGGGACGTCCAGGCTGAGTTCCCGCCCGCGCCCGGAAATGCCGTAGCGCTGGAAGCCGACGGGATTGCCGTCCGCGTCGCTGGCGATGACCACCAGCATGTTCGGATTCCGCCCGTCGAGCAGGTGGTCCAGGATCATCGAGAAGCCGCGAGTCTGCCTGCCCCGCCGCCACTCGTCGACGATGGCCAGCAACTCCTCGCGCCGCGCCTCGGTCAGCGCCGACTCGTACACCACCTCGGTGGTGACGCCGAAATTCCTGGTCCGGCTCACGGCTTGGCGCAGATTACGGAACTTGCGTCCGACCAGGTCGAACTCGCCCACGTCGAGCACCACGTCGCGGCCGATCGGCACCGCGTGCAGGCCGCGATGCTCCAGTGCCCACACCTGCCACAACTCGGCCATTTCCCGGCTCGCGCCCAGGACGGCGACGCGCCAGCCACGGTTGACCGCGAAGTCGGAGAACGCCGCGACCAGTTCGGGGAATGCCGCGCGATCGCCGATCGGGTCGCCCGCTACGGCGGCGATGCCGAAGCGAGCGCGGTAACCGATCGCGGCGGTCGACGACGCGTTGAAGAAGTAGGTCTTGGACGAGTGCAAGGCGAACGGCGCCAGCGGATCGCCCTCGGTGCGGCCGACCAGCTCGGCCACCCGGTACAGCTGGTCGGGCTGCGGTTTGCTGGCTGTGGGCAGCACCAGGACGAAGCCGGCGGCCGCCAGCAGCACGAAACCGGCGTCGGGATGCTCGGCGCGGTAGGTCAGATGCGCGACGGCCAGCACCAGCACCGCGGCGGTGGCATGCGGAAGCGTGATCGGCCTGCGCAGATGCAGCCCGCGCGCGACGAACACCCCGGACAGTGCGAGCCCCACCAACCAGCCGTGGGCGGCGCCCTCGTGCGCGGTCAGGTCGGCTTCGTAGGTCGAGGTCACCGCGATCAGCAGCGCCACGCTGACCAGCACAGCGCGCGTACCCGGCGTGGTGGTGAGGGCGGCCGCGCGGTAGCCGCCGAGTGAGGCGGCGCGCAGCGTACGGGAGCCGGAGGTTTCCTGACCGTCAGGCACGACCGGGCTCCGCCCTGCCCTCGCGCTCCGTTACCCACGACAGTCTCGCCATGGTGGCCCTCCAGATGATCGCCTACCGAACACACTATGCGGCACCACCGGTCCAGGGGAAACGCCTTTTCGAACCAGCCGGTGGGCGGCACGAATCGAGACCTGCCACGGACGAGGGTGACCCACGGGGCAAACATCGGATGAATCTTGTTTTATTCCTTCGCCGAACGAACAGTTCCGCGGTGACGGCCGCCGCGGTGCGCGATGCGAGCCGTCCGCCATGCCCGTCGTGCGGGCGAGCGCAGTAACGTCGGCGACGCCGTCGGGCAGCGCGAGATCGGTCGACGCGAACGTCACGGGCGTGGTCAGCGGCCTCGAGGCTCCGCTCGCGGTGGGCGACCGGTGCGATGGCGGCCGGACCCCCGAAGCGCGGCACCCGCGCCGCAGGAAGAATCCTTCGGCTACACCATGATTGCTGTGCACCATCGAGAACCACTTGAGAAGGTCGGCAATTCAACCTTCCTGCTTTCTCTGTGGGACTGTTTCCTGGAATTGCGGTCCAATTGCCAGTCGATCGGCGTGTATCCGAGATTTTCCTGTCTCCCGTTGCCATGCTCAGTGCCTGGCTGATCCGAACCAACCGCCTGAGGAGTGGGCGCGACGAGAGGTTTCGACTGTGAGACTGAGCTGGATGGCGACTATCGCGCTGGTCGCCGCCGCCGTGGCCGGGTGTTCCGACGACACCTCGGCGAGCGAGGTGGCGACCTCGACGAGTGCCGCTGCCGCCCCGAGCGCTCCGGCGACGACGACGGGAGCGCGCGACGAGGAGGTGGCCGACGGCGGTATTCGCATTTTGCTGGGTGAAGCGAAAAAGGTGCCGGTACCCGCCGATGTCGTCCTCGATATCCGGGCGCCCGCCGCGTGGGGCCCGGCCGCCGACGGCATTCGCTGCACGGTGACCGATAGTTCCGGTCGGAATGAAGATCTGCGTTCGTCGGACGCCAAGAAGACCGACGCGTTCGGGGGGACGGAATGGGTGACGGTGTGGACGTTCTCCTCCGTGCCGAACACCGATGTCACCGTCGGCTGCCGCGACCCGGAATCGAAAATCGCCGCGGCCCAGCGAGATCCGTACCTGCGTGTGGTGCCGCGTGCGATCGTCCCGATCGCCGCACCGCAGCGCTGACCCCGCGGTCCGGCGCCCGGCTCAGGCGGCGCGCACCGCGACCGGCCGGTAGACCCGGGACGCCAGTGTCTGCAACACCATGAGGCGGGTCAGCTGGTTGCGCAGCCAGATGTGGCCGCCGGTGGCCGGGATCAGCATGGAACTGCTCGCGCGCACCGAGCGCTGCGCTCGCAGTACCGTCGGACGCCGGGAGTAGCGTCGGCGTCATGGACGATGCCGCCGTCTACCGCGAGCGGCCGTCGCGGTACGAGGGCGCCGTGTTGTGGACCAAGACCGTCGACGGCCGGCGCCCGCTACCGCCGGTTCTTCCCGACGGCTGCATGGATCTGATCTGGATGAACGGCCGATTGATCGTCGCGGGGCCGGACACCCGAGCCCACCAGCCCGGTGGGTCGTCCGGTGATCGGTATGTCGGCATCCGGTTCTTTCCCGGTACGGCGCCCGCCTTACTCGGCGTCCCCGCGCGCGAGTTGCGCAACCTGCGGATCGATCTGGCCCAGGTGTGGCCCTCGGCGGTGGTCCGGCCGCTGGTCGATCGAATCGCGGCCACCGACGATCAGGCGGCCGTGCTGGAACACATCGTGCGGTGGCGCGCGGCCGAGACCGAACCGGCCGACCCGCTCCTGCGGAAGGTGGTCGGCGCGCTGGACGCCGGATGGCCGGTGGCGGCGGTAGCCGACGCGGCCGGGCTGAATGAGCGCACCTTGCGCCGCCGCTGTCTGGACGCCTTCGGCTACGGCCCGAAAACCCTGGCGCGGGTGCTGCGCCTGCAACGCGCGCTGGCCACGGCACGCCGCGGCGTACCGCTCGCCGACACCGCGTTGCGGGCCGGTTTCGCCGACCAGGCACACCTCTCCCGTGAGGTGCGCGCGCTGGCGGGAATCCCACTGGGCGAGTTGCTCGCCCGGCCCTAGCGCGCCGACCGTCGATGGCGCGGTGCCGCTACTCGCTCGTGGACGGAAGAGCGGCGTACAGGTCGACGCCGTTGCCGTCCGGGTCCTGCACCGCCGCGTAGCGCTGCCCCCAGAACGCGTCCCACGGCTTCAGCTCGCCGTGGTATCCGGCGTCCACCAGTTCGGCGTAGACGGTGTCGACCTCCGCGGGATCGGCGCAGCGGAAGGCGAGCCCGATCCGGCCCCCACCGGTCGGGGGCGTCCAATCGGCGTGGAACGACCGGATGACCGCTTCGGTGTCCAGCGTGAGCCGCATGCCGTTGGGCAGGGCGGCCTCGGCGTGTCCTTCCTGTTCCGCCCCTTCCGGAAAGTTCAGTCCGAGGCGGCGGTAGAAGGCCACCGCGGCGGCCATATCGCTGACGACGATGCCGACGACGTCGAATTGTGGTGTCATACCGGCAGCGTAGGCAGGGGCGTGGTGGACCGTCTTGAACGAATCGGACAAGCGCCTAGCGCGCGGGCGCGGGCACCAGTTCGGCGATCAGGTTCTCGACCAGGATGCGGATGCGGTCGCGGATGGTGCGGACCACGTCGATGGTCTGGTCCGCGGGATCGGGCAGCATCCAGTCGCGGTAGCTGATGCCGGGGAAGAACGGGCAGGCGTCGCCCGCGCCCATGGTGACCACCACGTCGGAGATGCCGATCGCGTCCATGGTGAGCGGCTTGGGGGTATGGCCGGAGATGTCGATGCCGATTTCGGCCATGGCGTCCACCACCGTGGTGTTCAGGGTCTCGGCCGGCGCGCTGCCCGCCGACCGTACGTCGAACCGTTCACCCGCGAGGGCGGTGAGGAACCCGGCAGCCATTTGCGAGCGGCCCGCGTTGTGCTCGCAGACGAACAGCACACTGGGCTTGTGGGACATGGGAACGCCTTTCGATGTGCAAGGTGGAGCATAGTGTGCTGGCCACCGGACCGGCCGTCCGGCTGTTGTTAGCGAAACGCTTTCGCAGCGTACGAGATACGTATACCAGCGCGCCGTGAATCGTTACGGCGCGCGGTGCTCGAGCGTGCGCGCGGGTGCGGCGCTCGCAGGTCAGCGGCCCGAATCCGTTACCGCACAGCTTCCGCGGCGTCCTCGGACGCCGGAGCGCCGGAGCGGACTGGACGGTAGCGCCGGAGTGTCGGGCCTGCAAACACCGGTACCCCGGTCGACGTGGGTCGACCGGGGTACGGGTACGCGTCGGCGAAGGTGGATCCGGTGCGCCGGGGGAACGGATTCCCGGGCGGGATCAGATCGGACGCAGGTCGATCATCTTGCGCAGCCGCTGCCGGTCGCGTTCGAGGCGGCGCGCTTCGTAGGCGATCGGGAAGTAGCGCAACCGCTCCGGCAGCAGCGGGACCAGTCGCGCGATCAGCCAGCCGAGCACGCGCAGTTTGCGTTCGTCCGCCGCGGTCCAGGTCAGCCCGAGCTTCTGCCGCGCGACCTCGGGCGTGGTGCCGACCGTCACGAAGTACTGCAGCCGGCCGATCGGCGCCACCGCCGCCTTCCAGACGGGATGCAGCGCGCGCGGCAGTTGCTTCGGCGGAGCGACGGAGCGGATCACCCGCAGGTAGTCGCGCGCGGTGTCGGTGGCGACCAGGTGGTTGGCGACGGTGTCGTCGAAGAACTTCTCGAACTCGGTGTAGTTCGCGGGGATCTCCTTGGGCGCCACCGAGAAGTTGCGCAGCAGCTGCAGGGTCTCCTGGAAATACGCCTCCTTGTCCGCCGCGGTGAGCGGGCGCTTGGCAAAGTACTTGGCGCTCTCGGTGAAGGCGAACGTCCCGGTGTGCAGCACCCAGGCCCACGGAGCGCTGGACAGCGCGGTGTGCCGCACGCCGTTGGCGTCGGTGGTGTTCAGCGACGCGTGCAACTCGCGCAGCCGGTCGGCTTCGGCGAGCGCCTCCTCGCCGCCGTAGACCCACATCATCACCGATGCCAGGCTGCGCATGGCGCGGCCCATCGGATCGGTGCGGAAGGTGGAGTACTCGTCCACCACGGCGGAGATGGTCGGCTCCATGGTCTGCAGCAGGAAGGCCGAACCCGCCGTGAGGGAGAAGGTGACCAGCCCGGTCTGTTCCCACATCTGCGTGCCCGGTTCGATCGGGCGGCGAGGCGGCAGCGTGCGCGCGCCGGTGGATTCGCGTGCGACGGACGCGGTCATCGTGATCTCCCTTGATCGGCCGAACTCAATACAATGAGATGATAACACTACAAATCTCTCATCGTCTATCGGTGATCCGCCATCGCGCCGGTGCCCCTAGGCTGTGCGGATATGACGACCGAGTGGCGCAGTCGTACCGGCCGGATCGGAGTGCTCACGGGCGCGGGCATCTCCACCGATTCCGGCATCCCCGATTTCCGCGGGCCGCGTGGTGTGTGGACCAAGGATCCGATCGCCGAACTGCTGTCGACCTATCAGAATTATGTGGCCGACGCGGGGCTGCGGGAACGCGCCTGGCTCGCGCGGCGGGATAATCCCGCGTGGCAGGCGGTGCCCAATGCCGCCCACAACGCCCTCGCCGACCTGGAGCGCGCCGGGCGGGCGGTCACCATCATCACCCAGAACATCGATCGCCTCCATCAGCGGGCGGGGTCGTCGCCGGATCGGGTGATCGAGATCCACGGCAACATGTTCGAGGTCGTCTGCATCGAATGCGACTACCAGACCTCGATGTCCGCGACTCTGGAGCGGGTGGCCGCGGGCGAACCCGACCCGCCGTGTCCCGGCTGCGGTGGCATCCTCAAAGCCGCCACCGTGATGTTCGGACAGCAGATGGACCGGCGCACCATGACCAAGGCCGCGCTCACCGCCGAGACGAGCGACATCTTCCTGGCCATCGGCACGTCGTTGCAGGTCGAGCCCGCCGCGTCGATGTGCTCGATCGCGGTGCGCGCCGGCGTCGATCTGGTCATCGTGAACGCCGAGCCGACGCCGTACGACGCCATGGCCACCGAAATCATCCGCGAGCCCATCGGCACGGCCGTGCCTCGTCTGGTCGCCGAAATCCTCGCCGCCTGAGCCCAGGGCTCAGCCGACCGGGCCGAGCACCCGATCGAGGTAGGGGTTGGCGAAACGCCCCTTCGGGTCGAAACGACGTCGCACCTCGGCGAACCGATCCCACTCGGGATAGCGGCTCCGCAGGGTCGCGGCGGTCTGGAAGTGACGTTTGCCCCAGTGCGGGCGGCCCTGATAGCGGTCGAACACCGCTTCGCAGGCGCGGAAGTACGGCTCGAAATCCATGCCACGGTACTGGTGCACCGCGATGTAGCAGGTGTCGCGACCGCCCGCCGGGGACAGGAACGCGTCGTCGGGCGCGACCCACCGCACCTCGATGGGCATCGGGGTGTGGAATCGAGTGCTCAGTTCCTTGATCTCGCGAATCGCGTCGACGGAGTGCTCGCGCGGGATGGCGTACTCCATCTCGGTGAAGCGGATCAGGCGCGGCGACGCGAACACCCGGTAGGAGCGGTCCACCTGGCGCCGGTAGCTGCCCGCGTAGGCGGCGCTGCGCTGGATGAAGGGGACCAGGCGCGGCTGCCTGCGGCTCACTCGGCACAGCGCGTCGAACACGTAGTTGGACATCAGGATGTCGGCGAACCAGTCCACCGCCTTGGGGCGCGGCTGCTCGGGCAGGGTGACGCGATTGTTGCGCTTGGTCATGGCCAGCGGGCTGTGCGCGAACATGTAGAACTCGAAATGATCGTTGCCGTCGATGAACGAATCCAGGTCGGCCAGGACCTCTTCCACCGGGATCGGTCGCTCGATGCCCTCCAGCACGAACGACGGCACCGCGCGCAGCGTCACGGCGGTGACGACGCCGAGCGCGCCGATGCCGACCCGCGCAGCCCGCCAGCCGTCGGGATCGGTGTGCTCGTTCAGTTCGACCAGGCTTCCGTCGGCGAGCATCAGTTCCACCGAATGCGCTGCGGCGGAGAGGTTCTGCAAGGTCGCGCCGGTGCCGTGGGTGGCGGTGGCGATGGCGCCCGCCACGGTCTGCACGTCGATGTCGCCCAGGTTCGGGAAGGCGAGGCCGTGCTCGTGCAGGGCGGTGCTGGCCGCGTTCAGGCTGATGCCCGCCTCCACCCGGACCAGGCCCTCGGCTCGGTCGACGTCGAGCACCCGGTTCATTGCCGCCAGGCTCAGCAGTGTGCCGTCGGTCAGGACGGCGTCGGTGAACGAATGGCCGGTGCCCGCGACGCGCACGCTGCGACCTTCGGCTTCGGCTTCGGCGAGCAGGCCGGCCACCTCGTCGACGGAGCGCGGCGTGGCGATGAGCGCGGGCGCGCACCGTTGATCGCCCGCCCAGTTCACCCACGAATTGGTCATGTGACCAACTTTACGGGAGCGGGCGTGACACGCGCTACTTACGGTGCGATCTCGCTACCGCTTGCGCCACCCGCAGGTCAGCTGCTGCTTGGCCTGCTCCACCTCGTCGTCGGTGAGCGGGGGGACGACGAGATGCTGGCGCGGTGTGCCGTCGCCGCGGACGCCGTTCAGCATGATGGCCATATAGCGTTGCCACACGTCGGGATTGACCGGCTTGGCGAACTCGGCGAGGGCGTCGACCATGTGCACCAGCGCGAAGAAGTCCGAGGGCTCGATGCCGTCGGCGAGGACGCCTGCGTCGCGCGCACGCGCGCAGATGGCGGTCACGGTGGGTTTGATGCGATCGCGCACGACCGTGAATCGGTCGGTTTCGTCGTCTTCGAGTTCGAGCATGACTTCGCTGAACCCGCGGTTGGTGGCCAAGTGCCGACAGGCGTACTCGAAGAACTCGACGAGTCCGAACCAGGGGTCGGGGTGCCGGTGGGCGGCGTCGGCCGCGTCGGCGAAATCGTTCAGGTTCTGATCGAAGACCTCGACGATCAGTTCCTTCTTGTTCGCGAAGCGGCGGTACACCGTGCCGACGCCCACGCCAGCGCGCTCGGCCACGTCGTCGAGGGTGATCTCGAGTCCGTGATCGGCGAACAGTTCCCGTGCCGCGGCGATGATCCGCTGCTGGTTACGCGCGGCATCGGCCCGCAGGCGCCGGGGAGGGGAGGCGACCGTGGCGTGATTCACACCCTCATTCTATCAAGCTCGGGGATTAACCGGAGGCGTTGTCTCCGTTATGGTGGTAACTTCTTCAGACAAGCGGAGGATATACCTCCGGATCAAAGCTCGAGACAAAGGGGACACATGACTACCGCCATCGACCGTGGGGGCCCCGCCCCCGAGCAGACGGGAAGTGGGCGGCGCGGCTCGCACGCCCTGCGCTGGTGGGTGCTCGCCGTCCTCGGCGTCGCCCAGCTCATGGTCGTGCTCGACGCGACCGTGGTGAACATCGCGCTGCCCGCCGCGCAGCAGGACCTCGGCTTCAGCGACGGCGACCGCTCCTGGGTGGTGACCGGCTACGCACTGGCGTTCGGCAGCCTGCTGCTGCTCGGTGGACGCCTCAGCGACCTGTTCGGCAGGCGCAACACCTTCATCGTCGGCCTGGTCGGCTTCGCGGTGGCCTCCGCCATCGGTGGCGCGGCCACCAGCTTCGAGATGCTCGTCGCGGCCCGGGTCGGGCAAGGCGTCTTCGGCGCGCTGCTGGCGCCCGCCGCGCTCTCGCTGCTGACCGTCACCTTCACCGAACCTTCCGAGCGGGCGAAGGCGTTCGGCATCTTCGGCGCCGTCGCGGGCACCGGCGGCGCGATCGGCCTGCTGCTGGGCGGCGCGCTCACCGAGTGGGCCTCGTGGCGCTGGGTGATGTTCGTGAACCTGGCCTTCGCCGCCGTCGCCCTGGTGGGTGCGGTGCTGCTGCTGGCCAAGCATGCCGCCACCGAGCGACCCAAACTCGACATCCCCGGCACGGTGGTGGTCACCGCGGGCCTGTTCGGCATCGTCTACGGGTTCTCGCACGCGGAATCGGACGGCTGGACCAACGGCGTCACCCTCGCCTTCCTGCTCGGCGGCGCGGCGCTGATCGCGGTGTTCGCCTGGCTGGAGACCCGGGTCGCGCACCCGCTGCTGCCGATGCGGATCGTGCTCGACCGGATGCGCGGCACCTCCTACCTGACGGTGTTCGTCATGGGCATCGGGATGTTCGCGATCTTCCTTTTCCTCACCTACTACATGCAGCTGACCCTGCGCTACTCGCCGATCATGACCGGCGTGGCGTTCCTGCCGATGGTCGCCGCCATGGTGGTCTCCTCGACCACCGCGCCGTCGTTGCTGCTGCCGAAGCTCGGCCCGAAGATCGTGGTCAGCGGCGGCTTCCTGATCGCGGCGGCGGGCATGGCCTGGCTGACCCGGATCGGCTTGGACACCGGCTACGCCACCCACATCCTGCCCGCCCTGATCCTGCTGGGTCTCGGCCTCGGCGGAGCGATGTCGACCGCCTTCCAGGGCGCCACCTCGGGCGTGCAGCACGAGGACGCCGGCGTGGCCTCGGCCATGATCAATACCAGCCAGCAGGTCGGCGGATCGATCGGCACGGCGCTGCTGAGCACCATCGCGGCGTCCGCGGCCACCGATTACCTGTCCACTCGCACCCCGGACCCGCTCACCATCGCCCAGTCCGCGATCGAGAGCTACACCACCAGCTTCTGGTGGGCCACGGCGATCTTCGTGGCGGGCGGCATCCTCACCGCGGTGCTCATGCCGAGCACGGCGCCGGTGCCCGCCGAGGGAGAGCCGGTGCTCGCGCACTGATCCGAGTGCGCCCCTGCCGATCCGGTGCACTGCACAGCGGCCGCCGCTCCCGCGACTCCGTCGCGGGGCCGGCGGCCGTCGTGATGTCTGCCTCGCGGGTCGATCGAAACCGTGGCATTGTGATTGCCGGTCAGCCGCTGGGAGAGGCCGATTCCGTGTGGAGGCGAACCTTTCCGTGGTAGGAAGCGGTGCGAATCGAAGTCCGATCGGCGTCGTGCATGACACGCGGTACCCGTCCGCCATGCGCGGCAAAGCGCTCCCGAATCACCACTATTGGTGCAAAATACGAGGTAAGTAGCGGTGGTGGGCTTCGCTGAACGCCATCGGCATTGTGCTCGATCCGGTCTCGTGCAGAGGTGAGCGGTTCCCTGTCCGGCCGACGCGGTACCTGTCATGGGATGCCCGGCACTCGGAATCCCGATGATTCCGGCCGCTTCGGCGTGGGTAGCCAAGAGACTGCTGCGCACCCTTCTCGGCATCGGCGTACCCGGCGGTCGCACCACCCTCTCCACCCCGTCCGCGAGGTTCGTAGACTCCTCGGACCGGGCGCGGCACTCCCGCGCCCGTCCGCCTCGGGGAGTGGCGGTCGGCGTAGCCCGGGGCGGCGGAGCCCGGCGCGGGCATGGCACGGTGGATACCTGGTTCGGCTCGGCGATCGACGGGAACGGCACACGGAAGGGGGCAGGCAATGAGTGGTTCGCAAGCGGGCACCGCCACGGCGGGACGATGGCGCCCCGCGGCGCGGCTCACCGTGCTGCTCGACGAGGACGACAAGTGGCGGCACGCGCCCCTGTATCACGAGATCGTGCGCCGGGCCAGGGATACCGGCTTGGCGGGCGCCAGCGTGTGGCGCGGCATCGAGGGTTACGGCGCGTCCTCGCACGTGCACACCACTCGCATTCTGGATGTCGCCGACCACCTTCCGTTGCTGCTGATACTGGTCGACGAGCCGGAACGCCTGCGCGCCTTCGTCGAAGGGAATGCCGAACTGTTCACCTCGGTCAACGTCACTCTGTCGCCGGTGGACCAGTGGCAGGAAGGTGAGCGATGAGAAGACCGCGCGGAAAGCCCGATGCCCGCCGATCTTCCACGGACCGTACGGCACCAGCCGTTTTCGCCTCGCCGATGCCGCCGCACGGGGCGGCCGTTACCATTGTCGGTCCGGCGCGGCTCGGCGATCTGAGCGGCGCGTCGGCGGGTGCTCGGCCGCTCGCCGCCGCGGAAGCGGGCTTCCGCACCGTGCCGACCACGTTCAGCATGTACGGCTGCGAGACGTTCCGGCTGGTGGCCGAGATGGACGACGTGGCCGTGGGGTCGGCGGTGACCGGGTGGTCGTGGACATGATCCTGATGACGAGCCGGGCGCAGCCGATACGGAAGGGAGACCCGAGCATGGCCCACGATCGAGCCGGGCGTCCCGCACGTCCCACCGATCTGGAAGACATCGCCCATCTGGTGACGGCGTACTACAGCCGGGTACCGGATGCGCGGGATCCGGCTCAGCGAGTGGCGTTCGGCACGTCGGGACATCGCGGCTCCAGCCTGGACGGTGCCTTCAACGAAGCGCACATCCTGGCGATCACCCAATCGATCGTGGAGTATCGCGCGACCCGGGGCATCACCGGGCCGGTCTATCTCGCCAGGGACACGCACGCCCTGTCCGAGCCCGCCTGGACCACCGCGCTCGAGGTGCTCGCCGCCAACGACGTCACCGCGGTGATCGACGCGCGCGACCGCTACACCCCCACGCCCGCACTCAGTCACGCTGTGCTGCGCCACAATCGGGGCGGCGCCAAGCACCAGGCCGACGGCATCGTGGTCACCCCCTCGCACAATCCGCCGTGCGACGGCGGATTCAAATACAACCCGCCGCACGGCGGCCCGGCCGACAACACGGCCACCGACGCCATCGCCGCCCGCGCGAACGAGCTGCTGCGTGACGGGCTCACCGGCGTCAAGCGCACCACGCTGGAGCGCGCGCTGGCCACCGGCGTGGAACGGTACGACTACCTCGACCACTACATCGAGGACCTGCCCAACGTGCTGAACCTGGACGCGATCCGCGGCGCGGGCATCCGGCTCGGCGCCGACCCGATGGGCGGCGCCAGCGTCGACTACTGGGAGGAGATCGGCCAGCGCTACGACCTCGAACTCGAGGTGGTCAATCCGTTCGTGGATCCCACTTGGCGGTTCATGACGCTCGACAGCGACGGCAAGATCCGGATGGACCCGTCCTCCCGCTACGCGATGGCCGGGCTGGTCGCGATCAAGGACGACTACGACATCTCCACCGGCAACGACGCCGACGCCGACCGGCACGGCATCGTCACACCCGACGGCGGGTTGATGAACCCGAACCACTTCCTGGCGGTGGCCATCGAATACCTGGTCGCCAACCGGATGGGCTGGGACGCGCTGACCAAGATCGGCAAGACCGCCGTGACCTCGTCCATGATCGACCGGGTGGTCTCCGTGCTCGGCCGCGACGTGCACGAGGTGCCGGTCGGATTCAAGTTCTTCGTGCCCGGATTGTTCAGCGGCAGCCTGGCCTTCGGCGGCGAGGAGAGCGCGGGCGCGTCGTTCCTGCGGATGGACGGCACGGTCTGGACCACCGACAAGGACGGCATCCTGCTCGCGCTGCTCGCGGGCGAGATCGCCGCGGTCACCGGCCAGAGCCCGTCGGCGCGCTACGTCGAGCTCGAGCGCCGCTACGGCAGTCCCGCCTACGCGCGGATCGACGCGCCCGCCACCGCGGAACAGAAAGAGCTGCTCGCGAAGTTGACTCCGGACATGATCACCACGAAGGAGATCGCCGGGGAACCGGTCACCGCCGTGCTCACCAGGGCGCGGGGCAACGGCGCGCCGCTGGGCGGCCTCAAGGTGACCACCGAGAACGCGTGGTTCGCCGCTCGCCCCTCCGGTACCGAGGACAAGTACAAGATCTACGCGGAGTCGTTCCACGGCCCCGAGCACCTCGCCGAGGTGCAGACGGCCGCGGAGGAATTGGTGGGACAGGCGCTGACCGGTGACCGGTAGAACCAAGCCCCTGCCCACCGAGATCTGGGTGCTGGTCGGGGGCGCTTTCGTCATCGCCATCGGGTTCGGCTTGGTCGCCCCGGTGCTGCCGCAGTTCGCGCGCGGGTTCGGCGTCGGCGTCGCGGCCGCATCCGCCATCGTCTCCGCGTTCGCCCTGATGAGGTTGCTGTTCGCGCCGGTGAGCGGGCGGTTGGTGCAGCGGCTGGGGGAGCGGTCGGTCTATCTCGGCGGGCTGCTGATCGTCGCGGCGTCCACCGGCGCCAGCGCGCTGGCCCAGAGTTACTGGCAGCTCATGGTGTTGCGGTCGCTCGGCGGCATCGGCTCGACGATGTTCACCGTGTCGTCGCTGGCGCTGGTCATCCGGATGTCGCCGCCCGAACAGCGCGGCCGGGTCTCCGGGCTGTGGTCGACCAGCTTCCTGGTCGGTTCGGTGAGCGGGCCGCTGGTCGGTGGCGGGTTGTCCGGGCTCGGGCTGCGCTGGCCGTTCGTGATCTACGCCGTGGCGCTGTTCCTGGTCAGCGTGGTGGTGCACCTGAGCCTGCGGCATTCGGAACTGGCCGCGCCGGAGCCGGCCGGTGGGGTGCGCATGATGTCCTTCCGGGAGGGTTGGGCACGGCCGGAGTACCGGGCGGTGCTGCTGTCGAACTTCGCCAACGGCGCCGCCGTGTTCGGCGTCCGGATGGCGTTGGTGCCGTTGCTCGTCGTCGAGGTGTTGCACCAAGCGCCGGGGATGGCCGGTGTCGCGTTGACGGTCTTCGCCGCGGGCAACGTCGCGGTGCTGTTCGCCTCCGGGCGACTGTCCGACCGATGGGGACGCAAACCGTTCGTCATCGTCGGCTCGCTGGTGTGCGCGGCGGGAACGGCGGGGCTCGGCCTGGCGAGCGACCTGCCCTGGCTGCTCGCCACCTCGTTCCTGGCCGGGCTGGGCTCCGGCCTGTTCACGCCCGCTCTGCAGGCCGCCGTCGCCGACGTCATCGGACCCAAGGCGCGCGGCGGGCCGGTGCTGGCCGGCTTCCAGATGGCCGCCGACCTCGGCACCGTCATCGGGCCGGTCGCCGTGGGCGCCCTGGCCCAGCAGGTGTCCTACGGTCTGGCCCTCACAGTGACCGGCGCGCTGCTCGCCGTCGCCGCGCTCGTCTGGGCCGTCGTGCCCGAGCCGTTGCGGCGGGGGAGGGCCGTTCGATCGGAGATTGCCTCCGATCGATCCGGCGGAGCGGACGACACCGAACGGCAAGCGGCCGGGATCGATCGCGCGCTGAGTGACGTGTCCGGTGCGCCGGTAGCCGACAGCGCAGTGCCGGTGGTGGCCTCCTCCGGGGCGGCTCCGCGTGGAGACGGCGTGGAAGATTCGCCTACCCACGTCGGCCGTCCCGAATCGGTGCCGGAGGGCGCCGGGGCGCCGGCGGAGTTCGACGGGCTGGTACGTCGTGCCCCGGCCGTGCGCGGCGATCGCTCAGGTATCTCAGCGGATTCCCGGCCGGTGACGCCTGCGCCGGGGACCGCGGTCGTCGACTCGGACGTGGAAAATCCGCCGGGGCGCCCGATGTCTCACGGCAAACGTCGTCGGCCGGAGCGGCGTGTCCGCCGCAGGCGGTGACGAGGACACAGATCGCACCCGATCGGTCGCGGCTGGACGGGACAGGCGTTGGACGGCGGGGATGTGTCTCCCGAGTCCACGCCGGACAGTCGCCGATTCGTTCGGCGAACTTGCCACGGCCTGCGCGCAGACGCGGCTGGCAGGCGGCGGAAGACTGTCGCGGCGGTGAGCGCCGGGCCCGGAGGGGCTGAATCCACTGTTGCCGGGGTGGTGCGAAGTCGGCGCGGGTGGTCGCGGCTGCTGTCTCCGTGCGTTGCCCGGCGGACGCGCGGAGATACTGAGGACCGGACCCCGACTGCTCGGCCGGTGTCGGAACCCTGCTGTGTAGGTGCGCTCGCTGTGCGTGGGCGTGGGTCGGATCGGTGGCCCGGCGGTGGGGATGGTGGTTGGGTGCGGCAAAGTGTGAATGTGAGCGAATCGCGTTCGAAGTACACGCCCCGGCCGATGTCCAGTGCGACCACCTATGCGCTCGGTGCGGTCGCTCTCGTGTTGATCGTGTTGATCGTCATCGCGGCGATCCGCTGGGGGCGGGACGACGCGGCTGTCCGGAACGACGGCTACGGGTCGGCGCGCAACGAGACGGTGCACTCGGTGCTCGAGCAGAACGGCTCGATTCTGCTCGGCCGCCCGGACGCGAAGAAGACCATCGATGTCTTCGAGGACCCGCTGTGCCCTGGCTGCGGCAGCTTGGAGCGCATCTACGGCCAGGAGATCGCGCAGAAGATCGATGAGGGCGCGCTGGCGGTGCGTTATCGCCTGGTGAACTTCCTCGACGCGCGCTCCCGCAGCAAGGACTATTCGACCCGCGCCGTCGCCGCGAACCAGTGTGTTGCCGAAGCGGGTGCAGGTCCGGTCTACTCGAAGTTCCACACCGAGCTGTTCACCACCAAGCGCCCCAGCGAAGGCGGCGCCGACCTGAGCAACGAGGAACTCGCCGCGATCGCGGGCGACGCCGGGGCCGCCGAATCGGTCCGGCAGTGCATCGCGACCGGAGCCAAGGTCGACTCCGCCCGCAGCAGCGCCATGGCGCAGACGGCGGCGCTCGGCGAGGCCCTGGGCGGCTCGGCGGCCACGCCCGCCGTGTTCGACGGGGCGACGAAGATCGACACCAACGACGAGAACTGGGTGGTCTCGCTCACCAAGTGAGCAGTGCTGTTCGGGGTTTCAAAAGCTCACGGGTCCGGTGAGATTCGCCTCCGGTCGCACCACAAGATCGGGGCGCTCGGTGAACGGAAGGGCCGGAACGCCGACTCCACCAAATCGACGCCCCGGCCCACTCGACGGCGCGACCCGACATCCCCAGCCCCCGAGATCGCCGCTCGCCGAGTTTTCAGTTGGCTTGGGGCCGGGCAGCGGCTCCACCTGCCGCTACCCGGCCCGCGCACTCGACAGCGCGATCCGGCCCCCTGTCCCTAGACCGCACCTCGAGAGGTCTTACTTCCGCACGCCGGGCGCACTCCACGTGACCGCCGGACACCCGGAACGGGCAAACCAGCAACCCCATCTGCTCCGCCCGTCCCGAGCGTCCACCGGCTATCGCCCCTCACCCGCGCTACCGACTTCACTCGAACACATGTTCGATAATAGGCTCTTTTGCTCCGTCTTGTCACCCCCGAATCGAGGCGATTTGGTCGGCGACACACGGTTGGTGTAACTTCATTCAAGCGCGGCGGGGACACCCGGAGCGCAACCAACCAGGGGCTATGGCGCAGCTGGTAGCGCACCACACTGGCAGTGTGGGGGTCAGGGGTTCGAGTCCCCTTAGCTCCACAGAAACATCAGGTCAGGCCCGGTCTTAGACCGGGCCTGACCTTTTTCTATTGGACCTGGCCCCCATTTACCCCCCGGTTTGGCCCTGCAATTTTGTTGATGATGGCTCTGCCGTTGTGCTACCAGCGGAACGGTGGGACCTGATCCGGGTGTAGGCCGGGACCGGGAGTCATTGTGGCAGGTCGGTGGTCGTGATTCGGGCGCGCGATTTTGGGTCCATCGCGCTACATCGCAGTGGCTGGTGCACCATAGGAACCTATGGGAGCCTCTGACACTGCCGCCGATTACGACGCCGCCGAAGGAACCCTCGTCAGTATCGGCTATGAGGGGAAAACCATCGACGATCTCGTCGCCCAGCTCGTTGAACAAGACGTCCAAGTGCTCGTCGATGTACGCCTGACTCCGCTGAGCCGCAAACCTGGGTTGTCGAAGACGAAGCTCGCCGAGGCTCTTGCTGCGGTGGGCATCGGTTACGTCCACCACCGTGCACTCGGCAATCCGAAGAGCAATCGGGATGGTTTCCGCGCCGGTGAGCCAGAATCCCGCGCCCGGTATCACGACTTACTCGATAGTGCCGCTGCGACTGACGCTCTTGCGCACGTGTCCGAGCTTCTCGATGGTGGTGTGGTGGCGTTGCTGTGCTTTGAGCACGACCATGCCGAGTGCCATCGTGACATGGTGGTGCATCGACTGCTCGAAGCTCGCCCCAACGCGGCGGTGGTACACGTCTAGAACAAGGCGAGTTCGGTCTTGGAGTACCAGACGCCGAGGACGGAGAAGGATCGGCGGTGCTGGTTCTGGTTGCCGACGTAGAAGTGGACATCGCGGTCAGGTGAGAGCATTGTGTCGCGCCACTTCTGGAGGAGCATCTCGTGCGCTCGGAGGGCACCGTGGGACTTCAGCCAGCGTCGGCTGGCTTGGCCTGCCTCCCAGTCGAGCACTTTCTGGTCGTGGCCGCGGCATTTCGACGATTCGCAGCGGTACTTGTATCGCACAGCGAATGGTGCGGGTTCCAGCGGTCTGAGCGAGGTGCCGAACAGGTCCGGAGCCGACGACTTGTCGATCTTCGCCCGCTCCGCTGCGGACCAGGGTTCTCCGGCGACGACCCTGACCTCGACGTCGGTCGGTTTGACGAGTCCGAGCGACGGTGACGGGGTGCCCATGCCGCCGATAGGGTTTTGTGCGAGGAGCCCGCACATGGTAGCGGCGCCGATGAGACCGTCGAGGTTCATCCTGCGCCGCTGCCAATTGCTGCTCGTGTCCAGCAGCTCTATGTGTTCCAGCTCGTCCTGGCGCGGGCGGAACGACTCAGGGCGGTTGTCGTTGGGTTGTCTGTATGTGCCGTTGAGGCGCAGGACCTCGTACTTTTTGAACTGTTTGTCGAAGTCCTCGTTGCGGAACTTCACCGGGTAGAGACGGATCCACTCGGGACGCTCCCGATCGAGCCTGACGCCCGCCACGCAGACGGTCTCGCCGTATGTGTCGCTCGGGTTCGGGTAGGTTTTGACGGTGATCATGACCTTTACGGTCTCGTCCCCTGCACGAGGTTGCCTGAGGCCCGTCGCACTTGTGGCGCTTGGTAATTCGCTGGCCCCCATTAAGCCAGCGTAACTGGGAACACGACTCGAAACGGGCGAAACCGCGCCCAAACGCGCTCTCATCAGCCGGGATTTCTGTCGGCAGCCCCGCCGCCATCTCACAGATGTTGGTCACTCCGGCGTGCGCTCGCCCCGAGAACTATCTCTGCGCCGCGCGGGACTGTCGCTGTCGACGAAGGGCTTGACTCGACGCCGCAGTCCCGGGGACCGCTGCCGTCGGCTCGAGGCGGTACTCCGATGAGCGTGCGGGGGTGGCTCGCCCACGAGGGGGCAGGGTGCGAGAATCGCCCGATGGATGACTACACCACTCACAAGCAGCGCGCCGAGGCACTGCTCAGTGGCCTCACCGCCGGGGAGGCGGTCAGCGGAGCGGAGCGGCGGAACGTGATCGCTCAGGCGCAGGCACATGCTGCCCTCGCGCAGGCGGAAGCCCAGCGGGAGACCGCGGAGGCCATACGTGCACTTGGGGCGTTGTCAGCACGAAGCGCAGTCTGAACGAAGCAGCCTCGCAACGGGGCGCGACCCCAGCAGATCTGACGGGACCGCATGCTGACCTCGCGGGACGAGTGTGCTCACCCCGGTCCTCATGTGCCCGTCGGATAGACCGTCGATTTCGTTCGGCTGCGGGATCAGGTTGTCGTCCAGGCGACTTCGTCGATCGCGAGCCACGGTGCCCTCGCGACGACGGTGGGAGTCATATCGGTAATCGCCTTGGTTCGACGGTGAAGATGGGATTGGTCGGCGTAGCCGGCCTCGACGGCGGCATCCGCAGGCAAGCGCCCTGTCGCTAGGAGATGGGCGGCATGGTCGAAGCGGACGAGTTCGGATGCATGCTTGGGCGAGACCCCGATATGGGTCCGGAAGCGAGACCAGAGTCGCTGACGGGTCCAGCCGGTCTCTGCGGCAAGGGTCTCGATGCGGAGCAGGCCTTTGGTGCGGACGATCTGGTCCCAGGCGTACGCGATCTCGGGTGCTACACCGAATCCGCGAGGTACCCGGCTTCGGAGGAACGCGGCTGCGATTGCGAACCGGTCGTCCCACGACGGCGTCGAGCGGAGTCGCTCGGTCAAGATGGCAGCGCAGCTGCCCCACAGTTCCGGCAGCGGTGTCACGGCGCCGCCGATGACCTCGGTGTCTCGGAGAATCGCTGCGGCGATGACGGGGGACACGCGGATCTGTAGGACGTCGCCGACCCCTGCGCTGGTGATGCGTAAGGCGCCGGCATGGAGGCCGACGATCGCATTCCCCGTGACCGGGCGCCCGAGAACGTCGTAGACGACTCCGTGCTCGCTGAGATCGAGCAGGAGCGTAACCAAGGGATGCGGGATCATCGTGATGTCAACGGGACCGACGTCGTGGTACCGGAAACCCGCCATCCGGACTCCCGGAGTCGGTAGTCGGACCGGGACGGCGACGTCGACCCGACTCCAGTCCAATCCGCCCGTTGCGGTCATGCATCCCAGGTTAGCCGGAGCGGGATAACGTGACATTCGTCCAATACGGCGTGACGAGCCGGCGACGAAGCTGTCGGTATGAGCGAATCGAGTCCCACCCAGACACGCGATGACACGACAGTCCGCGGATTGCACGTCGTCATCGACGGGAACCCGGCGGCACCGCCCTTGCTACTCATCCACGGCTCGGGCGCAACCGGTTCGATGTGGGCGCCAGTGGTGCCGTCGCTCGCCACGAAGTACCGGGTGATCACGATCGACCTTCCGGGATGCGGCCAGTCCACGCCGGCGTCGACGTACGCCGTTCCGCAGCAGGCGGATCGGACTGCGGCGGTGTTGGACGAGCTCGGCGTCCGAAATCTGAAGGTGGTCGGCCACTCCAGCGGAGGGTACGTCGCTACCGCCCTCGTGGAGCGTCGTCCAGACCTGGTCGGCGAGCTGATCCTGGTCAGCACGGGGCCGAGTCACGCAGCGCTTCTCCCCGAGCCGGCGATCATCCGGGTACTCGCCTCGCCGCCCTTCGGTCCGCTCGTGTGGGCGATCCGTACCGACTCGATGATCCGCCGCGGACTGGCAGCGACAGCGGCGGCTCCGATTACGGTGCCCGACGAGGCTGTGGCCGACTTGCGAAGGACGTCCTATCGAGCTTTCCGCGCGATTCTCGCCGCCAACGGCGACTACATCGCCGCGCGGACCGTGCCCCAGCGCCTCATCGACGCCGGAAAGCCCCTCCTCGTGATCTTCGGGGATTCCGATCCTCGTTGGGACCCGGCATCGGCGCATCAGTATGAGGCGGTGCCGGGTGCCAAGCTGGAATACCTTCGCGGAGTCGGGCATATCGCGATGCTCGAGGACCGCGACGCCCTCGCCCGCTTGATTCTCGACCGCGCACTCTAGGTCGTCCCGAACGTCCTAGCCAGCAACAATTAGTATTCCACCTGGTTCAACCACGAACTTCCGGTCGGTGCGTAGCGCAGGCTTTCTCTGCACCTGTCAAGCAACAGACCGGTCGGTCGCGCTTGTTGTTGACGGCCTGGCACGCTATTTTTCTGCGGTCTCAGGCGCAGACCGCAAAGTCCTCGACATGGTTCGCCAACCGGCTCAGGACTTTGCTGCGTTTACCGAGCCGGTGCATGCTGGTGGTGTCGTCGGCCGTGAGGTTGGTCGAATCGGTCATGATCCATCGGGTCATGTCGCGGACCGACGGCGGTCGCGGCGCGGGGACCGGCATGTGGCCGGTCCTGGTGCGGCGACGACGCAGATAGCGTTGAACCTGCCGTCGGGTACCGGGGTATCCCCGCTCGGCGATCTCGCGGGTGAGTTGGGCGCCGGGCGGCTTCGGCCGGGTGCCATTGCGCACGCTCGAGTGTCGTCACCACGGCGTTCTCCCGCTGACCATCCGGTGCCCACCGGTAACCCCGCGCTTTCGTCGTCGAGGTGGCATCGGTATCAGGCTTTGCCGAGAGGCGATTGTTCGAGAACTGAAGGCGGCACCGTCGGCGGGTTTCCCCCTTTGTGCTGGTCAGTGCTCTTTCCGTGCTCCTGACCATCTCGGCGCGGTGAACCGGGCCGCTTTCCTGTCGTCCGTCGGGGGATTTGACGTTCTGATCAACGATCAGCGGGGGTCGAGTACCTGCTGTTGCGGGGTAACCCGCGGAGAGGCGCCGCGCGGTTCGGCCTCCGCAGAAAGTTGCGATCAGGCATCGAAATTCCGTTGCAGCCGAGCATGATTCGCGAATTCGACAACTTGCCTACCCGATCACGGTGGTCGCCGCGCCGGGCTGATCGTTGGGGTTGGGTTCCCCACACCGATCCTGTCCGGGCCGATGGGCTCATGACGCTCTATGTGGGGCTCAGGGGTTCGAGTCCCCTTAGCTCCACAGAAACATCAGGTCAGGCTCGGTTTCAACCGGGCCTGACCTGTCTCGTTTGGCCCCGCCCCACCTCGTGTTCCGCGGTCAGGCGGCCGGGTGGATCGCGGGGCAGGTCGACACGATATTCGGTGGCGGTGAGCTGCTGACATCCACGGCGGCGACTTCGGCATCGGCTGGTCAATGGTTTTCCGCGTGCCCGCGCGCCAGCCGGGCATCGATGTACTCGGCCATATACGGGCACTCGGTCGCGGGATTGTCGCGGTGGCAATGCAATGTGTGCTCGAGATACGCCCTGGCCGCGGTGAGCCGTTCGATTTGTGTGCTGAACGATTCGATCCGGGTGCGCACTACGTCGTGCCAGTCCTGGTCGGCGCTGCGACCGGCCAGCACCGCGGCGATATCGTCGAGGCTCATCAGCCCGGTTTCCCGCAGGTACTGGATTATCGCCAGTCGGCGTACCTCGGCTCGGTTGTAGTACCGCCGGCCGCCCCGGCGATCTTCCGGCGAGATCAACCCCGCTTTCTCCCACCAGCGCAGCGTCGACGTCGCTACGCCCAACAGTTCGGCGGCCGCACCTATCGGCATCGAGTCCACCCTGCAAGACAAGCGCATCCCGCGTCTCACACGCAACCATTGACTTGAAGTCGACTTCAACTGCGAACCTCGTTGCGACGGTTGCTATGACGAGGAGGAAACGACGATGTGTGGCATCACGGGCTGGGTCGACTGGGAGCGAGACCTCACCCAGGAACGTCCCCTGCTGGAGGCGATGACCGACACTCTCATCCCGCGCGGTCCCGACGCGGGCGGCCTGTGGCTCTCGCCCCGGGCCGCGCTCGGTCACCGACGACTGGCGGTGATCGACATCGAGGGCGGCGTGCAACCGATGCAGGCCGGTCGGGACGGCGAGCAGCCGTGTGTGCTGACCTTCAGCGGGGAGATCTACAACTTCCGGGAACTGCGCGGCGAGCTACAGCTACGGGGCCACCACTTCCATACTCGCTCGGACACCGAAGTGCTGCTACACAGCTATCTGGAATGGGGCGATCAGTGCCTGCGCCGGTTGAACGGCATGTTCGCGTTCGGCATCTGGGACCCCAACCGACAGGCCCTGTTGCTGGGCCGCGACAGGCTGGGCGTCAAACCATTGTTCTACCTGTCCTACACCACCGGGGCGCTGTTCGGCTCCGAGCTGAAGGCGGTGCTGGCCAACCCGATCGCCCCGGCCGAGGTAGATACCGAGGGCCTGGCCGAGGTGCTGTGCTTCACTCAGACCCCCGGTCACGCGGTATTCCGCAATATTCGCGCACTGCGGCCCGGCCACTACGCGTGGATCGACCGACGGGGCTGCCGGGAGCAACGGTACTGGGCGCTGGGCAGCGGGGGGCACCCCGACGACCTGCCGACCACCACCGCCGCGGTGCGGGAGCTGCTGGAGGACATCGTGCGGCGGCAACTGATCGCCGACGTGCCGGTAGGCACGTTGCTGTCCGGCGGGTTGGACTCCAGCGCCGTGACCGCGCTGGCCACCGGCGTGCTGAACCGGGACGAGCGCGGCCGGCTCGCGACGTATTCGATCGACTTCGAGGGCAACCAGGACAACTTCCAGCCCAGCGCGGTCCGCCCGGAACAGGACACCCCGTTCGCGCGGATGGTGGCACGGCACGTGCGCAGCGACCACACCGAGTTGCTGCTGCGCACCGACGAGGTGATCAAGGCCCGTTCCGAGGTATTGCGTGCCCGCGACCTGCCCGGCCTCGCCGACACCAACGCCGCCCAATACCTGTTGTTCCGCGAGGTCAAGAGGCACTCGACGGTGGCACTGTCCGGCGAGTCGGCCGACGAGGTGTTCGGTGGCTACCCATGGTTTTTCGATCGGCGGATGCTCGACGCCGCCACGTTCCCGTGGGCGGTCTCGGTGGCGGCGTTCGAGCCGATACTGGATCCCGAGCTGTGGCGGTTGCTGCGGCCGCGCGAGTACATCGCCGACCGCTACGCGCAGACCATGGCCGAAGTACCGGTGCTGGACGGCGAGGTACCGGCCGACGCGCGAATCCGGGAAATGTTCTACGTCAACCTGACTCGATGGCTGACCATGCTGCTGGACTTCAAGGACCGGATGAGCATGCGAGTCGGGCTCGAGGTCCGAGTGCCGTTCTGTGATCACCGGCTGGTGGAGTACCTGTGGAACACCCCGTGGGCGTTCAAGACCGCCGATGGGCGGGTCAAAGGCCTGTTACGTAACGCGGTCGCCGACCTGTTGCCGACTCCGGTGCTGGACCGGAAGAAGACCTCGTTCCCGGTCAGCCAGCACCCGGCCTACGAACAGGCGCTACGTCAGGAGATGCGGGCCGAACTCGCCGACCCCGACTCACCGCTACTGCCGCTGGTGCGCCGGGAGGCCGTGCTCGACCTGCTGGCCGGGCCGCTGGGCGCGCAGGGCATGTGGCGCTCCGCGGACACGCTGTCGTTCCTGTTACAGCTCGCCGAATGGCTGCGGGTTTATCACATCAGCGTCCGATGAGACTGCTGGAACGCAGGCAGGAGCGTGAGAGCAGCCGCCCCCGCTCTCCCAGCAGGTTCCTCGAACGATGGCACGCTCCGATAGTGACTGTCGCGCTTGCCACGACGGGACCGACTCGTGATCGCGCCCGCAGCGAGAGGGGATTCACAGTGGTGTTGCACGTCCTGGAGAGACTGTTCGGAGAACGCGGCGGGCGAACAGTGGTGCCGGTTAGAGGCGTGTCGCGGTGTGGACGAGGTCGGCGACGGCTTTGGATCTGCTATGTGGTGGCCAAGCGATGACGGTTGTGACGGGCGGTGCGTCGGGCACGGGCACGACGGCATGATCGTCGCGTAGCTGGGTTCGCAGCGACTCGGGCACGACCGCGCAGGCCAGTCCGAGCGCGATCAGCTGGAAAAGTTGGGTATGGTCGCGCACCTGCGGGCCTGGGCCGTCCGGATAGCTGCCATCCCGTCCAGGCCAGCGCGGCAGGGGCAGGTTCGTCAGGGTGTTGACCTCGGCCAACGACAGATGCGTACGGTTGGCGAGGGGATGACCCGCGGGCAGGACCACGACCTGTTGTTCGGTGTGCAGATCCTCGGCGTCGAATCCGGCTGTCGTGTCGTAAGGCCGGTGGAGCAGAGCAACGTCGGCACGCCCGGTGCGCAGCAGACCTTCCGGCTGGCCTGGCCCGCACAGCATCACCTCGACCGCCACGGCGCCCGGTTCGGCGGCGTAGGCGTGCAGCAGCTTCGACAACAGTTCGCTGGACGCTCCGGCCTTGGTGGCCAGCACCACACCGGGCTGGTCGGCCGCGGCGCGCCGGGTTCGGCGCTCGGCGGCTTCGACCGCGTCGAGCGCGGTCCGGGCCTCCCGCAGCAGCACCGCCCCGGCCTCGGTCAAGGCGATGGCGCGAGCGGTGCGGTGCAGCAGGACGACTCCGAGTCGCCGTTCGAGCTGCTGGATGGCCCGCGATAGTGGCGGTTGCGCGATCGCGAGCCGTTGTGCCGCCCGCCCGAAGTGCAACTCCTCGGCGACGGCGACGAAGTATCGCATCTCCCGCGTCTCCACCGGGTGATGGTATCCGGCGCTGACCACGATCAATACCCGTGGGGTATCGCCGCACACCCGATCGGTCTTGGACGCCGCACCCGGAGCCGCAGCAGGATCGGCGGTGTGAGTGGACAGACGATCGCGCTGGTGACCGGCGCGAACAAGGGAATCGGATACGAGATCGCCGCGGGCCTGGGCACGCTCGGTTGGCGAATCGGTGTGGGCGCGCGCGATCGGCAACGCCGCGACACCGCGGTGGAGAAACTGCGCGCGGCCGGGGCCGATGCGTTCGGTGTGCCGCTCGACGTGACCGACGACGCCAGTGTGGCCGCGGCGGCCGAATTGATCGCCGACCATGCCGGAGGGCTCGACGTCCTGGTCAACAACGCCGCGATCACCGGCGGTATGCCGCAGACACCGACCACGGTCGATCCCGCGACCGTGCGAATCGTCGTGGAAACCAACGTGATCGGCGTCATCCGGGTCACCAACGCGATGCTGCCGATGCTGCGCGCCTCGGCCTCACCGCGGATCGTCAACATGTCCAGCAGCGTCGGCTCGCTCACCCTGCAAACCGCACCCGGCATCGACATGGGCCCGGTTCCCGCCGCCTACTTGGCCTCGAAGACCTTCCTCAACGCTCTCACCATCCAATACGTCAAGGAACTGGGTGATACCAACATCCTGATCAACTCCGGCTGTCCCGGATTCACCGCCACCGACCTCAACGGCTTTCGCGGCGTCCGTACACCGCAACAGGGCGCGGCCATCGCGATTCATCTCGCGACCCTGCCCGACGACGGACCGACCGGCGGATTCTTCGACGACGCCGGAACAGTGCCCTGGTGACAAGAACACCGCGCGTCGCGCATCGGAGGAGAAGCAAGACCATGACAAAGGCAGTCAGATACGACGAGTTCGGCGGAATCGAGGTCTTGCGGGTCGACGACGTCGACCGCCCCGTGCCTGATGACGGGCAGATCTTGGTTCGGGTGAAGGCGGCAGGCATCAACCGTGGTGAGGCGGCCATCCGCACCGGCGCGATGGCCGACATCTTTCCTTCGACATTTCCGTCCGGGCAAGGCAGCGATCTCGCCGGGGTCGTCGCCGAGGTCGGCGCCGGAGTCGACCGATTCTCGGTCGGCGACGAGGTGATCGGATTCTCCGAGATGCGGGCAGCCCAGGCCGAGTTGATCCTGGTCGACGTCGACAACCTCATACCCAAACCGAAGAACGTCTCATGGGAGGTGGCGGGTGGCCTCTATGTCGCCGGAGCCACCGTCATCGGCTTGGCGAGCCGGCACAACCACGAGTGGCTGCGAAGTAACGGCGTGATCCCGGTCGCCTACAGTGACCGCGCCATCGACCGGATCAAGGCCGCCGCACCGGGCGGCATCGATGCCTTCATCGACACCCACGGCGGCGGGTACGCCGAACTGGCCCTTGCCCTCGGCGTCACGGTCGAGCGGATCGACACCATCGCCGATTTCGCGGCGGCCGCGAAGTACGGAGTCAAGACCGAACCCGGAACCGACGCCAGGCCGGGCGCCATACCGCGGCGAAGCTGTCGGCTTGGCCGCGCCGCACTGCCGGGAGGCCCATATCTGCGGCGGACTCGACGCGCGTCATGGTGGTGGAACAGCGAAGTGATCATCTCGGAAGCACTTCTTCGGATCGGTTAGGCATGGTGGGGCGCAAATCGATGGAAAGCGGCCGTGCATGGGATCTCCCTCGGACGGTCGGGGTTTCGGCGGGAACCGATCCGATGTCAGTGTTGGTGGGGTGCGTGGGCAGGCAGGGTGAAGGCCGCCGTGCGGACGGTTCCCTCGTGCTTGAAGTCGAGGAACAGGCGGTAGGTCCCGGGTCCGGGCGCGGCGGTGTGGAAGGCGATATCCGGGCCGGGGGCGGTCACTCCGTCGCCGGGCTCGCCATTCGGGTGGACGTGGACGTAAGCCAGGTCGCCGGCCCGGATGACCACGAGGTGTCCGAAGGCCGCTAGGTAGGGCTGCAGGTCGGTGACCGGGGCGCCGTCCTTGCGGACGGTGAGGGTGAGGAGACCGCCGTCGCCCGTGGTGAGTTCGCCGCCCAGTTCCACCTCGTAGCCGTCCACGACGGTGATGCGGGCCGGGGTGGGAACCGGGAGCGGGGCGTACGTTCCGGCGAGGGCGAGGTCCGCTCCGAGGGTGATGGTGCGGCCGAGGTCGCGGGGTGCGATATCGGTGAAGACTCGGTAGGCGCCTGCCTCGGGCAGGTCGAGACGCACCGACCAGGTGCCGTCGGCGCCGAGCTGCGGATGGACATGCCAGAAGCCGGTCAGTTCCCGACGAACAACGATCAGATGCAGGTCCCGGTCGTGGATGGGGGTGTAGTCGGTGACGGGCTGCCCGTCCGGACCGATGATGCGGAACCGGAAGTCGATCTCGCCCGGCTGTAGCACGGTGTTCTCCAGCTCGAGCGAGTACCCGTCCTGGGTGATCAGCAGCCCACCGGGAACGGCTGAAGCGTCGTGATGGGAATGTCCGGTGGCATGGGCCGGGTGATGGCCGCTGTGTGCATGACCTGAGCCGTGTCCGGCATGTTCGGCAGGGGCGGCGGCGTGTCCGCCGTCTCCCGGGTGGTGCCCGTGGATGGCGTGCAGGGCGTGGAGATGGTTCGAGGTGCTCATCGTCCTGATCTTCCTGTTGTCGTCGGCAGCGGGACATCGAAACCATATACCCCCTATGGGTATGAGGCAAGTGAAAGTTGTTGCGCCTTTCGGCGTATGACGCGGGCTTGACACATAGATACCCCATGGGGGTATGGTGGCGAGCCTGTTGAGTTCCCGATACCGAAAGGTGAACCGAAATGTCTGTCCGAACTGCGCCATCCACGCGAAAGTGGCTGGCCCTCGCGGTGATTGCCGCTGCTCAGTTCATGGTCATCATGGACACCTCGATCATCGGCATCGCGCTGCCGAAGATGCAGGCCGAACTCGGGTTCTCCCAGGAGAACTTGACCTGGGTCTTCAATGCCTACGTCGTTGCCTTCGGCGGATTGCTGCTGCTCGGAGGACGACTATCGGACCTGCTGGGTGCCCGCCGGGTGTTCGGAGGGGGCTGGCTGGTCTTGCTCGCCGGTTCGGTGATCGCCGGCGCGGCGGGCACTGTGGGCGTCGAGCTCGCCGGCCGCGCCGTGCAGGGCGCCGGCGCGGCACTGATCGCGCCCTCGGCGCTGACATTGCTGATGATGCTGTTCGGGTCCTCGCCGCAGGAGCTGACGAAAGCTCTCGCTGTCTACGGCGCGGCGGCCCCGGCCGGCGGTACCGCGGGCGTCTTCCTCGGCGGTGTCATCACCGAGTACGTCAGCTGGCCTTGGGTCTTCTACATCAATATCCCGATCGCGATTCTCGCTTTGATCGCCGTCCCCGCCCTGATGCCGAGTGCGCCTGCGCGTTCGGGGTCGGTCGATCTGCTCGGAGCGGTCTCGGTGACCGCCGGATTGGCTGTGGCCGTCTACGGAATAGTGCGGGCGCCTGAGGTCGGCTGGAATTCCGGACAGACCTGGGTGGTCCTCGGCGCGGCGGCCGCGTTGCTCGCCGGTTTCGTCTGGGTTCAGTCCCGGCGTACCGAGCCTCTGATGCGTCTGGGCATCTTCGCGGCGCCGAACCTCGCCGCCGCCAACATCGCTCAGCTGCTACTGGGCGCGGCGTGGGTACCGATGTGGTTCTTCCTGAATCTGTACCTGCAGCAAGTGCTGGGCTACAGCGCGTTTCCCTCCGGTGCGGCGCTGCTGCCGATGACAACCTTGATCATGCTCGGAATGATCGTCCTGGCTCCACGGGCGATGCAGCGCTTCGGCGCCAAGCCGATGATCGTGACGGGCTTGGTGGTGCTCGGCCTGGGTCTGGGCATCATGGCGCTCGTGCGTCCGACCGGCAACTTCTGGGCTGATGTGCTGCCCGCCTCGCTGGTCGCCGCCGCAGGCATGTCCTTGGCGTTCATTCCGTCGCTGGGCACCGCCATCTCCGCGGCGCGACCGGAGGAGGGTGGTCTGGCCTCCGGCATCGTCAATGTGAGCTACCAGGTCGGTTCCGCTCTCGGTCTGGCCGCGATGACGGCGGTTGCGACCGCCTACGGCACGGACGACCTCGGTGATCTGCCGAGGCTGACCGACGGCTTCTCCGCGGCTTTCCTGGGCGCGGCGGTCATCGCCCTCGCGGGCGCGGGTATCGCAGCGGGCACCATGCGAAGCCCAGCGCCGGCACTGGTACCCGAACCGTCTGAGAGATGACTCTGAGGAGTATCCAGACGCTTCGAAGCCGGGCCTGGTCGCAGAGGATGCAAATGATATCCGCTACGACCAGGCCGGCCCGTGGAGATTCCGCCCCTGCGCGCGCAACCGGATGCTCGTCGAACTCGTCGGTGACGACGACGTCGTGTCGGTCGAGCTGGTCCAGCCCCTCGGGCTGACCGGGCGTGAGGCGGTGCCCATCATCGAGACCGCGCGCACGGGATCGTCGCACATGCGGGAGTACCTGCTCGGTCAGCCGCGCCCGGAGAAACAGCGGCCCAGCCGCCGCGACAACCAGGGATTTGCGACGCGGTAGTCGTGTGCTTTTCCGGCGGAGATGGGTAACCGCTCGATGTTCTGAGAGCGGCCCCGCCGAAGCACCCGTACGGAGAAGCATCATGACCCAGACGAATCATCCGCAGGCCTCGTCTACCGCCGAGCGGATCGCGCAGAACGGCGTGTTCGCGGGGCTCGCTCGCGCGGGCTATGTCATGTCCGGGCTCGTCCACCTGCTCATCGGCTATATCGCCATCCGGCTCGCGTTCGGCGGCGAGGGCAGCGCGGATCAGTCCGGGGCCATGGCCGAACTCGCCGACAAGCCCGGCGGCGCCATCACCCTCTGGGTGGCTACGGTCGCGTTTCTGCTGATGGCGCTGTGGCGACTGGTGGAGACGATGTTGGGCCACGCGTCCAAACCCGCTTCCGACAGCAAGAAATCCGAAGCGTTCGACCGGGTCAAAGCGTTCTCACTGTTCGTGGTCTACCTGGGATTGGCGATCACCGCGTTCCGTTTCGCCCAGGGTAGTGGCCAGTCCAGCAGCAGCCAGAGTGTCGGACTCACCGCACGCTTGATGCAGCACACGGCGGGAACGGTCGCTCTGGTGGTGGGCGGGCTGGTCATCATCGGGGTCGGCGGCTACCACGTGTACAAGGGCGCGAGCCAGAGCTTCCTCGACGATCTCCGCGGCAGCCAGGGCGCCTTCGTGCGGCGGCTCGGCACCGTGGGATACATCGCGAAGGGGCTGGCCGTCGCCGCGGTCGGGCTGCTGGTGATCCTCGCCGCGACGCAATCCGATCCGAACAAGTCCGCCGGACTGGACGGAGCCATCAAGACGCTCGGCGCGCAACCCTTCGGAATGGCTCTGCTCCTCGTCGCCGGGCTGGGCATCATCACCTACGGGCTCTACAGCTTCGTCATGGCCCGCAGCGCCAAGATGTAGCGAAAGCTAGCGCTCCGCGATCAGCAGCCTGGGCTGCCGCCACAGGTCGTCGAGGTCGTCGGGGAGGTCCTCCACCGAACGCCCGTAGGACGCGGCCAGCTCGCTCGGGCTGAAGCGCCGCACCGACCAGCCGTGATCGGCCAGCCACTGCGCTGGATCGGCCCGCTCGTCGTCGTAGAACAGCTCGGCCGGATCGACGTCGCCGAACGGGTTGTAGCGATCGAAGTACTTCGACTCGATGCTCGCGAAGCGTGTGACGTCGACGCCCGCCACGAAGCTCTCCACGGCGAGCCGGCTGCCGGAGGCGGACAGCTCATCGATGTGCTGGAACAACCGGTCCTGCGCCGCACCGGGAAGGTAGGGCAACAGCCCCTCCGCCGACCATGCGGTGGGTGCGCCGGGCGCGAATCCCGCGGCACGCAGAGCGGCGGGCCAGTCCTCGCGCAGGTCGACGGCCACCGTTCGCCGGTCGGCCTTCGGCCGCGCACCGTGCTCGGTGAGCACCTTCTCCTTGAACTCGAGGACTTTGGGCTGATCGATCTCGAACACGGTGGTTCCGGCGGGCCAGTCGAGACGATGCGCCCGCGCGTCCAATCCCGCGGCGACGATCACGGCTTGCCGGACGCCCGCCGCCGCGGCCGAGGAGAAGAAATCGTCGAAGAACTTCGTGCGGAAGCCCATGAATCCGGGGACCAGCGGAATACCGTCGAGCCGGGAGGGGTCCGCCAGCAGCTCGGTGAAATGCGGATGGCCCGAAGCCGCGACGAACAGCGGCGCGTACTCGTCCCGGATCAGTGGATCGGGTGCAGCCGCCTCCAGCGCCCGGAACGTCGCCACCCCCAACGCGGTGAGCCCGACGCTGCTGACGATGTCCCACACGTCTCCCTCGGTTCGCATCACCGCACCGCCCTTCAGCCGACCACGGCCGTCTCGTGTTCCATCACTTCGCTGGCCGCGCGTTCGCCGGAGCGGACGGCCCCGTCGATCCAGCCGCACATGACCGCGGAGCTCTCCGTGCCCGCCCAGTGGATGCGGCCGCACGGCTCGCGCAACGCATGGCCGAACTCGGTGAGCACACCGGTCGGCGCGTGACTGAGCATCCCGCCGCCGGAGTAACGCTCGGTGCTCCAGTTCTGCTCGACGAAGTCGACGGGTGCGCCGGCCTTGCGGCCGAATCGCTCGACGAGTGCGTCGAGCACGGCGCGCCTGCGCTCGGTGTCGTCGAGCCGGCCGACCTGGCGCGCGATGGGTCCCTCGATGACGACGCACAGGACGCCCGGGTGCCCGGTGTCCCCGCACGCATCG
Organism: Nocardia sputorum; assembly: GCF_027924405.1. Taxonomy (NCBI): domain Bacteria; kingdom Bacillati; phylum Actinomycetota; class Actinomycetes; order Mycobacteriales; family Nocardiaceae; genus Nocardia; species Nocardia sputorum. The sequence goes on from NZ_AP026978.1 coordinate 1,343,026, forward strand.
ATGGTGACGGTCGCAGGCGAACCCGGAGCGACGGACTGTCCCGATAGGCCGTCGTCGCGCCAGAACGGCTCGTCATAGACGACGGAGGTCTTGATGATCGAGCCGCTCGGCATACGTTGGTGCAGGAAAGAGCGATCGGCGGGCAACATCGGCCGGTAGGAGATCTGGCCCGCGATCGCGAGGGGAACGGCCACGATCGCCCGGCGCGCGCGCACCGTCATGCCGGTCGCGCGGACCATCACCCCCTCGTCGTCCTGGTGGATGCAGCGGACGGGCTGGGAGAGGTGGATCGAGTCGCCTAGTTCGGCCGCCATCGGCCGGTAGATCGCGCCCATGCCCCCGATCGGCCGGGCGTCCTGCGCCGCGTCTTTGACGCCCAGAACGAAGCTGGGCCCGCCACCCGAGGCCATCTGGAACAGCACGAAAAGCAACGACACCTCCGAAGCCGCCGAGGTGTAGCAGCCGGCTATGGCGGTCTCGAGCAGGTCGTGCGCGGGTTTGGACAGGACATTGGTTTCCAACCAGTGCGCCAGACTGACCTGATCCCACTTGTCGGCCTTCTTCGCCGCCCACGGTGCTTCCAGCGGAACCGCCTTGCACATATGTCCCAGTTCGAGGAACACCGCGCCGAGGTTCATCGCCGCCCACGGGCTCATGGTCCAGGGAATCGTGCCCGTGTAGCGGTGCTGCTTGCCGTCGACCACCATCATGGCCTCGCCGTCGGTGTACTGCTTGTAGCTCGGCACTCCGAACTCGGTCATCAGCGCCTGGATGCGGTCTTGGCCCGGCCCGATCCAGGCGCCGCCGCGGTCGATCCACGCACCGTCGGCGCGCATTTCGGTGAAGGTGCGTCCGCCGAGCCGGTCGCGGGCTTCCAGCAGCGCCACCGATCGGCCCATCTGTTTCAGCCGCAATGCGGCCGTCAATCCCGCGAATCCCCCGCCGATTACGCAAAAGTCGACGTCTGTCATGGCGTGCCGTCCTCGGGTCGCAGTTCTGCGCACGGCCGCCGTGTTCCCTGCGCTGGACCGGCGCACTCGGCACAGCGGGTGCGATTAGCCTTCGATCAGGTCTACGCGTCGAATCTCGGGCAATTCTATAGCAAATAGCGCGGGCCGGTCACTTCGATGCGTTTCCGGTGCAGGCGGCAGGCAAGCTGCCTAGGCTCACGAATCTTGCTGCCCGATCGCCTGGAGCTTTCTCGATGACGACGTCCCCGTCCTCCGCACACAGTCGCGCACCGCACGGTTCGCCGATCGACACCGACGGCCCGCGGATTCCCTTGTACTCCATCGAATTCGCGTCGGACCCGCACAGTGCCTATCGCGACATGCGGGCGAGATACGGATCGCTGGCGCCCGTGGAACTGGCGCCGGGCGTCCCGGCCACCTTGGTGCTCGGGTATCACACGGCCGTGCGGATCATGAACGATCCGGACCACTTTCCCGCCGATCCGCGTACCTGGCAGGAGGACATTCCCGCCGACTGCCCGGTGCTGCCGATGATGCAGTGGCGGCCCAACGCGTTGCGTAATGCCGGAGCCGAGCATGCCCGCTATCGGCAGGCCAATGTCGCGGGTCTGGCGAAGGTCGACCTCTACCGTCTGCACGACACCATCGCGCAGCTGGCGACGCCGCTGATCAACTCGTTCTGCGCGGACGGTTCCGCGGATGTGGTGCGCCAGTACGCCTTTCCCCTCTCGTTCGCGGTGCTGAACGCCATGCTGGGTTGCCCGGCCGAGATCGCGCAGCGCGCCGCGACCGGCATGGCCGCGATCTTCGAGGGCGTCGAGGCGGAGCGCGGCAACAAGATGCTCATCGATTCGCTGGGCGAGCTGACGGTGCTGAAGCGGGCCGAACCCGGTGACGACATCACCACGCGCATGCTCCGGCACCCGTCCGGGCTGAGCGACACCGAGATGGTGCACCAGCTGGGCACGCTCTACGGCGCGGGGATCGAGCCGCAGCAGAATCTGATCGTCAACACGCTGCTGCTGATCCTCACCGACGAGCGGTTCGGCGGCAGTGTGCTCGGCGGCAGTCTGTCGACCCGGGACGCGCTGGACGAAGTGCTGTTCAACGATCCGCCGATGGCGAACTTCTGCTTCAGCTTCCCGAAGCAGCCGATCCTGATCGACGACATCTGGTTGCCCGCCCACCAACCGGTCGTGATCAGCATCGCCGCCTGCAACACCGACCCCGCGATCCGCGCCGAACGCTACGCGGGCAACCGCGCCCATCTCGCGTTCGGCGGCGGCCCGCACGCATGTCCGGCGAATTCGCTGGCCTATCTGATCGCGCAGGACGCCATCGATCAATTGCTCGACGCGCTGCCGGAACTGCGCCTCGCGGTTCCGGTGGACGAGCTGACCTGGCGTCCGGGTCCGTTCCATCGAGCGCTGACCGCCCTGCCGGTCGTCTTCCCGGAGTCGCCGCCGTTGCCGCTGCCGTAGGGCGCAGACGTAACGAGGGCGAGATCGTTTCACCGACTCGAACTTGAAAGTTAGGATTGCCGAACTTATCATCTGATTGCATGAAGGTTCGGCTCCACCGGCTGCTCGCCCGGTCTCCTCGCCGATGGGTGGCGGCGATAGCCGTGTGCGCCTCGGCGTTCACGCTCACCGCCTGCGCCGGAAACGGAGCCGGGCGCGACGGCACGCCGACGGTGCTCACCACGTTCACGGTGCTCGCCGACATCGCCAGGAACGTCGCGGGCGAGCATCTGACCGTGGAGTCGATCACCAAGGCGGGTGCGGAAATCCACGGCTACGAGCCGACTCCCGGTGACATCAAGAAGGCGGCGAAGGCCGATCTCATCCTGGACAACGGCCTGAACTTGGAGGCGTGGTTCGCCCAGTTCGTCTCCGACGTGCGGGTGCCGCACGTCGTGGTCAGCGAGGGCGTCGCGGCGCTGCCGATCCGCGAGGACGCCTACCAAGGCAAACCGAACCCGCACGCGTGGATGTCGCCGCAGAACGCGCAGGTCTACGTCGACAACATGGTGCGCGCGTTCAGTGATCTCGCCCCCGAGCACGCGGCCGATTTCCGGGCCAACGGCGACCGGTACAAGTCGGAGCTGCGCAAGGTGCACGACGAATTGACGCACACCTTGAACGCTCTGCCGCCGAACGAGCGCGCGTTGGTGACGTGCGAGGGCGCCTTCTCCTACCTGGCGCGCGACGCCGGGCTCACCGAGAAGTACATCTGGGCGGTCAATGCCGAGCAGCAGGCAACGCCCCAGCAGATCGCGTCGGCCATCGACTTCGTCCGGGAGAAGCGGGTGCCCGCGGTGTTCTGTGAGTCCACGGTGTCGGACGCGCCGATGCGCCGGGTGGTCGAGGCCACGGGCGCGGCGTTCGGGGGCGTGCTGTACGTCGATTCGCTGTCGGAGGCCGACGGTCCGGTGCCGACCTACCTGGCGTTGCTGCGGCACGACGCGCAGACGATCGGCTCCGCGCTGACGGGCCACCGTCCGTGAACGCGCCAGCGATCGAGGTGCGCGGCGTCACCGTCCGCTACGGCGAGGTGCCCGCCCTGGACAATGTGGATCTCACCGTCGATCCGGGGCGGGTGTGCGGTCTCATCGGGATGAACGGTTCCGGCAAGTCGACGTTGTTCAAGACGATCATGGGCCTGGTCCGGCCGGATCGGGGAGTGGTGCGGATCAACGGCGGCGCGCCGGTCGCGGCGCGCCGGGCGGGCGTCCTCGGCTATGTCCCGCAGAGCGAGGACGTCGATTGGACCTTCCCGCTGTCGGTGCGCGATGTGGTGATGACCGGACGATACGGCCGGCTCGGTGTCACCCGTCGTCCGCGCAAGGCCGATCGGGAAGCCGTCGCGCACGCGCTGGAACGCGTCGAGTTGAGCGACCTCGCCGACCGGCAGATCGGCCGATTGTCCGGCGGGCAGCGCAAACGCGCTTTCGTCGCGCGCGGTCTCGCGCAGGGTGCGACGGTTCTGCTGCTCGACGAGCCGTTCGCGGGTGTCGACAAGCGGTCGGAGGCCACGATCACCGCGTTGCTGCGCGATCTCGCCGGCGACGGCGCCACGATCCTGGTGTCGACGCACGATCTGCACGCCCTGCCCGGCCTCGCCGACGAGGCGGTGCTGCTGATGCGCACGGTGCTCGCCCAGGGCAGCCCCGACGTGGTGCTCCGGCCCGAGAATCTGGCCAGGGCGTTCGGCCTGGATGTGATGAACCGGGTGTGAGCCCGGCCGAGTGTGGGACGGACGCATGAGCTTCACCGAGATCTTCCTGGACCCCTTGCGCTACGAGTTCATGGTGCGCGCGCTGGCCACCACCGTGACCGCGGCGCTGGTGTGCGCGGTGCTGTCCTGCTGGCTGGTGCTCATCGGGTGGTCGCTGATGGGGGACGCGGTCTCGCACGCGGTGCTGCCCGGGGTGGTGCTGGCCTACATCGTCGGGCTGCCGTTCGCGGTGGGCGCGATCGTGTTCGGGTTCCTGGCGGTGGCGCTGATCGGCGTGGTGCGCGACACCAGCCGGATCAAGGAGGACGCGGCCATCGGCATCGTCTTCACGACGCTGTTCGCGTTCGGCTTGGTGCTGGTCTCGGTGACGCCCAGCCAGACCGACCTCAACCACATCGTGTTCGGCAACCTGCTCGGCGTCGGCCGCGCCGAGCTGATCCAGGTCGTGATCCTGGCCGCGATCACCCTCGCCGCGCTGGTGCTCAAGCGCCGTGACTTCACCCTCTACGCCTTCGACCCCACGCATGCCCACGCCATCGGGCTCAGTCCCCGGTTGCTCGGCACGGCGCTGCTCGGCCTGCTGGCCCTGACCGCCGTGGTCGCCTTGCAAGCGGTCGGTGTCGTCCTCGTGGTGGCCATGCTCATCATCCCGGGCGCCACGGCTTATCTGCTCACCGACCGCTTCGGCCGGATGCTGGTCATCGCGCCCGCCGTCTCGGTGACCTGTGCGGTGGCGGGCCTGTACCTGAGCTACCACCTGGATACGGCCCCCGGCGGCATGGTCGTGGTCGTCCAAGGGCTGGTCTTCACGTTCGTGTACCTGTTCGCACCCAGGCACGGCGTGCTGGGGCGGCGGATCTTCGCGGCGCGCGGCCGCACGAGGACGGCTGTTGGAGGGTGAGGCATCGGGCTACGCGTCTGCGGTGACCACCCGGTAGCGGTTCGCGAGCCCGTCCAGCAGTGCTTCCAGACCCGCTTCGAAGGCGTCCCGATCGATCCGCTGCTGCCGCTCGGCCAGCAGGTGCGCTTCGTTCAGATGCGGATAGGCGTCGGCGTACACCGTGGCGTCGGCGGGGAAGCCCGCGGCGAACGATCCCAGCGACGCTCCGGTGAGGAAGTAGCGCATGGTCGTGCCGACTGTGGTGGCCTCGCGGCGCGGCCACCCTGCCGCGACCAGGCCGCCGAAGACCGCGTCGGCCATACGCAGCGCGTTGGGCCGATGACCGGGACCGGACGCCAGGGCGGGAACGATGTGCGGATGCGCCGCCATCGCGGTGCGGTAGGACCGGGCCCACTCGCGGAGCGACGAGCGCCAATCCGGATTCCGGGCCGACAGGTCGTCGAACATCGAGATGTCGACTTCGCCGAGGACGGCGTCGACCACGGCATCGATGAGGTCGTCCTTGGTGCGGACGTGGTTGTACAGCGACGGTCCCTGCACGCCCAGTTCGGTGGCCAGCCGCCGCGTGGAGACGGCGGCGAGGCCCTCGGCGTCGACGAGGGCGAGCGCGGTCTCGATGATGCGGTCGCGGGTGAGCAGCGGCCGCCGTGGTCTGGCCATGGGCGTCTCCTTCCGGTCCCCGCATTCTCGCAGGCGTGGCGAGAAAACTTGCGCTGCTAGTCGAGCTACCCTAACGGTGAGTCGAACTTGCATTGCTAGTTTTCGGAGACTTTCCACCCGACGCCGGTGTGTGAATTTGTGGGCGGAGCCGAATCCGGCCACCGGACTTATGTTCCGAACGCAGTGACCGTGCGGCAGCGATACTTCGGAATCACTGATCCGCGTCCGGCGATCCTTGCCGTGCGGACTCGTTTTCGTCGCGGGCGAGTACTTCCCGGATCAGCGCACGCGGGTCGCGGACGCCCGTCGCGGAGATCGTGACGGATTTCCCCTCCGGACCGGTGATCTCGATGGTGACATTCTTATGGCGGAGCAGCCAGTCGGGAATGGCGCGGGCCAGCACCGTGAGGGTGCCGCCCGCGCCGAGCGCGATGATCAAGGCATCGGACAGGCTGCCCATGCGGTCGGCAGCGGCGGCGGCGCGGACGAGATCCACCCGACCGCGCAGGGCGTCCTCGTCCCGCAGCCAGGAACGCAGGGACTGCAGGTCGTCGTAATCGCCGACGACGACCCGCAAATGGGCGAGGGGAGAGGTCATGGGGTCTCCTTCCGGGATACGCGGGACCGGCCGACCGCCCGGGGTCCGCTGCGCACGGCTCGGCCGACGTCCGTGCGGTCGGTGAGCAGCGCGGCATACAGTTCCGCCGCGCGGGCCTGGTCTCCCGCGGCGGCGGTCCACCGGGCGTGCTGTTCCCGCGCCCGCAGCGTCTCCGGGTGGTCGGCGGCGAGCAGACGGGCGAAATCGGTGGCCAAACCCGCGTACAGGCGCGCCGCCTGCGCCGCCGCGCCGGATTCGCCCACCGCGAAGGCGTGCCGGTCCCGCATCGCCAGCACCGCGAGGTGGTCGGGGCCGAGCGCCGCGGTCCGCTGCCGGACCTGTTCGGCGTAGCGCTCGGACGCCGAGATCGGCGCGCCGCGATTCCCCCGGTTGGGCGCCAGCGCCAGCAGATCGGCCGTCCTGGTGCCGCACCGTTCGGGCAGGGGCAGGCCGCGCTGGTCCATCGTCCACCGGAGCCGCTGGTAGATGTGGCCGAGGGTGAGCAGCTCGGGGCCTTCGGGGTCGCCTTCGGTCAGCAGCGTGATCAATTCACCGGTGAAGGCGGTGTGGATCGCGCCTGGTGGCGCCATCGCCAGCTCGTTGCGCGGGGTGGAGGTCAGTGTGAAGGTGCCGTCGACGTCCAGCTGACCGGCCAAGGTCGGCGCGCCGCCGGACATCCGGCCTCCGATCGCGCGCCCCGAGTAGCAGCAGTCCAGGATCACCACCCGGTTGCGCGCCCTCGATTCGGCGAACGCCTCCCGGATCGTTTCGAACGGCAGCCCCGTCCACCGCAGGGTGGCCGGCCGGGTGGACGGCAGCGTGAGATACAGCCCGCCGGAGTTGTCCGGCAGACCGTGCCCGGCGTAGTAGAACAGCAGCAGGTCCTCCGCGTCCTCGGCCGCCCGCTCCACTCGGGCGCCGAGGTCTGCGATGGGCCGATCCTCGGTGATCACGGTGCAGTGCTCAGCGGGCAGGTCGGTGCCGCGATCGGAGGTGAGGATCTCCGCGAGGTCGGTCACGTTGGCGCGTACCGAGGGCAGGTCGGCGAGGTCGCGGTCGGCATAACTGCTCGCACCGACGAGGACGGCGCGCGAGCGAAGGGGATCGGGAAGCCGCGTCATCGTCAGCTCGCCAGCCGATAGGTGCCGCTGAGCGCCGCGTTCCCGGTGAGCTCGAGGTGCTCGTCGTCGAGAAGCTCCGCGTGCACGGCGACGGTTCGCGGCAGCTGCGTCCCGGGCAGGCAGTCGAACTGGACGTCCATGGTGGTCCCGGTGGAACGCACTGCCGTCGACCTGCACGCGGGTTGGTCGCCGATCATCAGCCCCGCGACGGAGCCGTTGGTGAGGAACGAGTACTGGTTGTTGGTCCATCGGCCGGACAGATCGGTGCGTGACTTCGTCGGCCCCGGATCACCCGGCGTCGAGGGGGAAGCCGAGCGCTCCACTTTCAGCTCGATATCCTGCGTGGGATTGCCGGTACGGATGTTGAAGTAGCGCAATTCGCCGGTGCCGTCCTGGATTCCGGCTTCAAAGTCGGCCCGTCCCGTACCGGCCGGTTGCCCGGTGGCGGCGCGGAGCGCGCCGACGTCCACCTGTCCGGTGAAGTCGCACCCGTCGCGCTCGACGGGATCCGCCGTGCGCAGTGTCTCGGCGGCGATTCCCGGCACGCCGAGAACGGCTCGGGCGATGGGGTTGGTCGCCACGGAGCGCCGGGTCCAGGTGCCCGGAGCCGTTCCGCCCACCGGTCCGCTGAGCAGGAGGTCGTCACCTTCCACGCGCACTTCCCCCTGATATCTGCCCGGTGGTTCGAGGACGAAGGCGGCGGTGCGCGCGGGGAGGTCGACCGAGCCGCGGGCGTTGGCCTCGGTGGCGAACTTGAAGACGAAGTTGTAGCCGTTGTCGTTCAGGAACTGCACCGAGTCGGCCAGCACGTCGGCGTAGGGACGGTCACCGACCACGGAGTCGCACGCCTGGGCGCCGCCGAAGACGTCGGGCAGGATGCGAGGGGCGGTGACCGCGCCGACCACGCCGACCGTCACCGTGACGACAGTGATCGCCACGACGGTGATGATCGACAGCCCACCGGTGGCGGCCGTCGCCGCCGCGGGGAGGACCGGCGCGAGATTCGGCAGCGCGATGGGCGCGGGCGCGGCGGGCATACCCGGACTCGCGTGCCTGGCGAGGGTGCCCGCCACCGCCCCCGACCCGAGGCCGGCCGCGCCCAGCAATGCCGCTCTGCGCCGTCCGACCTTGCGTACTCCGCTGCCCGTGAGGAGCTCACGCGGGATGGCGCCGATCGCGCGGGGCTCGGAATCGACGACGATCCCCGCCAGCCAGTCACGCAATTGCGCCGCGCTCGGCCGGGCGAGCGGATCGGCCGTGGTCGCGGCCCGCAGCAGCGCCACCAATTCGGCGGCGACACCGGGTATCTCCGGCAGCGCGACGCTGCGCGCCGCGAGGTCGAACAACGCTTCCTGCCAGGGCAATTCGCCACCCAGCAGTACATAGAGCGTGACGCCGAGACGGTACACGTCACCGGCCGGTCCGGCCACGATTCGCCCGGCCAGCGCCGCAGGCAGATCCTCGGGCGGGGTGTAGGCGTCGACGGCCGCGGCCACCGCCAAGCCCGGGGCGTTCATGCCGAAGCCGGCCAGTGCCGCCCGATCGTTCACCAGGAGGATCGTGGCGGGCTGCAGCGCGCCGTGCGGGATGTCGACGGAGTGCGCGGCGGCCAGCGCGTCCGCGATCGCGATGCCGAGATCGCGGGTGGCGCGCACCGAGAGCGGGCCGTGTTCGTCGAGGTGGTCGGCGAGCACAGGCCCGCTCTCGACGATCAGGAAGGGCCGTCCGTCCGCCGTGATGTCGGCGGCGATCATTCGGGCGACGTGCGGGCCACCGGATATGTCGAGCAGCCCCTTCGCCCACCGCCGGAACGCCGTGCGGCCCTGGTCCGGCGCGGGCGCCTTGGCGAGGGTCAGCACGGCCTCGCGGCCGTCGCGGTCGGCGATCGCTGTCACCGTCGCGACCACGTCGTCGTCCAGCAGCTCGACCGCCGAGAATCCGGCAGGCAGCACGCCAGCGGTCCCGGAGTCGCCGCGTGGTGTCCGGCGGTTCATCGAATCCTCGGGAAGTAGCCTTCGAACCGCCATCCCGCGCCCGAGTCGACCGCCGCTCCGCGGTGCGGTTCGCCCGCCGGGCAGTGGCTGTCGATCCAATTCGGACCGAAGTACAGGACTTGGCATTTCGTGCAACGGTTCCAGCCGGGCTGTTTCGGGAAGTCCGACAGCGGTGGCTGCAGATCCGTTTCGACGCGATAGGTCTCGGCCGACGGTGTGTGCCCCTCCGAGTTGTTCGGGCAGACACCCCGATCGAAGGAGAAGTACGCCGCTTTGCAGGTGCGGCACCACTTCAAGCCCAGCAGCCCCGCGCGATCCTGGCCGACCTCGGGCTGTTCGTCGACGAACCAATAGACCGCACTGCCGTCCTGGTAGTGGCTGTGGTCCCAGAGATGCGACACCGGGCAGTGGCCCTGGTCGTCGCCCCACGCGAACCACATGTTCTGGCAGCGGCTGCACCACCGGAAGCCCGAATTGGAACCGGCCAAGGCGGTTTTCGGCGACATGGCGGCGCCCAGCGCAAGACCGGCTCCCGCGGCCGCGGCGCGGGTGAGAAACCGTCTGCGGTCCACCGGACGCGGCAGCCGGCGGACGGCACGGAAACTCGAACAGTACTCGTTCATGGCATCTTCCCCTCGAAATCGGCTGTGCCGACAGGGATATTGTCGTGGCCCGCGCGGCGCGCGCCGTCCCGGTGATCCGCCGCCCGCGCGACGGAAAACTCGGGAGCGGGCGGGTGGAAACCTTGGTTGCGTCTGCGGTGTGGTCGTGGATGATCGGGCCAGCGGGGGAAAACGAGGAGATCGTGCGGTGACGGTCATTGTTGCGGAGGGCGATGCGCGTCCGGCGCGGGTGCCGCGCTGGGCGTCCGCGGCCGTGGCGGGGCTCGCCGCGCTGGCCGTGACGTGCTGGACCATGGCCGTCTCCTGGTCGGTGTGGACGCCGCTCTGGTGGCAGGAGATCCCGCCGCGGAGCGCGGGGTCGGTGGTGATCGGAGCCGGTGTGGTCGCCTGGGTTCGATTGCCCTCACCGCGCATCGGACGGTTGATGGTGCTCGGCGCCGCCGTGTATTACCTCCAGTACCTGAGGGCTACCGACGGTGTGCTGTTCGCGATCGGCTTCTGCCTCGCCTACAGCTGGATGGGTATCGCGGCGCACGTCCTCTTGGCTTGGCCCACCGGCCGATTGGGCAGCAGGTTCGACCGCGGTTTCGTGATCGCTTCGCATGTCATCGCGACGGGCACCCAGGTCGTGCGGTACTTCGTCGATCATCCGGAACCGCCGTGGGCGATCGGTATCCACCGCCCGGTCACTTTCTGGGGGGCGACCGGCAGCGTCCTCGGCGTCGTCATGGGCGTCGCGGCCGTCGCCATCGTGGTGCGGCGCTGGGCGGTGGCCGCACCGGTGCGCCGCAGGCCCGCCGGTCCGGTCTGGATCGGGATCGGGGCGACCGCGGCGATCAAGATCGCGGAAGCGGTGGTCACCGTGATACCCGCGCCCATCCAGGCGAAGGCCGTGCTCGCTTCGTTGTTCACCGTCGCGGTGATCGTGCTCGTCCCGCTGCTGTATCTGGTCCGCTGGCTGGTGCGCAAGCTCGGCCACCAAGGCGTGGTCGATCTGCTCAACGACATCGAACGCGACCTGGCCTCGATCTCCGATCCCGGGGCGCTGCAGGCCGCGCTGCGCCGCTCTCTCGGGGATCCCACGCTGACCATCGCCTACGTGCTGGGCGACGGCCGGTACGTGGACATCCACGGCCAGCCGGTGACCGTGACCGGCCGCACCCCGGCCCGCTCGGCGACGATGGTCCGGCGCCGCGGCGACCCCATCGCGGTCATCGAGCACGACGCCGCGCTCGACGGGCAGGCGGAGGCCACCGACGCGGCGATCACGGCCGTCGCCCTGGCCATCGACAACGCGCGCCTCTACGCCACCCAGCAGGCGCAGCTGGAACAGCTCCGCCTGTCGCGGCTGCGGTTGGCGCAGACCGCCTTCGACGAGCGCAGGCGCATCCAACGGGATCTGCACGACGGTTCCCAGCAGCGCTTCTTCCGCATCCTCATGCTGCTCGACAGTGCCCACCGCGCGCTGGCCTCGGGCGAGGGAGCGGAACCGGAGAAGGCGCGGCGCGCGGTCTCGGCCGCCCACGCCGAACTCACCGACACCATCCGCGCCTTGCGTGACCTCACCCAGGGCATCTATCCGACCGTCCTGATCGCACACGGACTCGGTGCCGCGATCGAGAACCTGGCCGACCGCGCCCCGCTGCCGGTCACTTTCCAGCTGACCGAGCAACGGTGGCCGAAACACGTGGAGATCACCGCCTATTTCGTGATCAGCGAAGCGCTCGCCAACGTCTACAAGCACTCCGGGGCGACCACTGCGCACGTGCGAGCGCATCGGGACGACCGGCATCTGGTCATCGAGATCACCGACGACGGCCACGGCGGCGCCCGCCCGGGCGACGGCCTGACCGGATTGCGCCATCGCGTCGAGGGCGTCGGCGGCGAACTCGACATCATCAGCGAGGCCGGTCGCGGAACGACATTGCGCGCTCGGCTTCCCGAGGCGCCCGAGACGGGAGCGACGTCATGAAAATCGTCATCGTCGAAGATCGCGGTCTGTTCCTGGATCTGCTCACCGACGCCTTGCGCGGTCGCGGCATCGATGTGCTCGCCCAGGCGTCGACCCGGCCGGAGGCGCTGCCGCTGATCGACGAGCACGCACCCGATCTGGCGCTGCTCGACATCCGGCTGACCGCCTTCCACGACACCGACGGCCTGGACATCGCCGAACTCGTCCGGGCGAATTACCCGGACGTCGGTCTGCTGCTGCTCTCGGACTACTTGGAGGCCGCGTACGCCGAGCGTCTGCTCAGCATCGAGGAGATCCCACGCGCCGTCGGCTATCTCGGCAAGGAACGACTCGGCAACCTCGACGAGCTCATCGACGCGTTCACCCGGATCGTCCGCGGCGAGGTGGTCATCGACCCGTACATCATCAGCAAACTGATGTCGCGCCACCGGGTGACCGATCCGCTGGAGAAGCTGACGCCGCACGAGCGGCGCATTCTCGCGCTGGTCGCCGAGGGCCGCTCCAACCGCGGCATCGCGCAGACGCTGCACACCAAGATCAGCACGGTGGAGAAGCAATTGTCCACGATCAACAGCAAACTGGCGCTGTCCGAGACCACCGGGCTGAACCGGCACGGCTCGCTCTACAACCAGCGCGTCCTGGCCGCCCTCACCTTCCTGCGCAGCACCAATTCGACGCCGGACTGAGGCGCCGTGCACCGAACGCGGCGCATACGGAAAGATGATGCGGCGTGGTGGATTACACGACGATCTTCGATCGGGTCCGTGGCTCCCTGCTGGGCGGGGCGGTGGGGGACGCGCTGGGGTGGCCTATCGAATTCCTGCGGCTGGAGCAGATCCGGCAGCGCTATGGCGACGCGGGGGTGACGGGCTTCCTGCCGCAGCATGCGGTGGACGCGCCGCAGCAGATCACCGATGACACGCAGATGACGCTGTTCACCGCGGAGGGGCTGCTGCGGGCGGCGCCGGGCGCCGACCCGGTGCCCGCGCTGCGCCGCGCGTATCTGCGCTGGTTGGAGACCCAGCGCGAAGAGGGGCCCGCCGCCGCGACCGACGGATGGCTGGCGAGCCTGCCGTTTCTGTACGCGGTGCGCGCGCCGGGAAACGCCTGCATGTCCGGGCTGGGACAGCAGGCCAGGGGATATCTCGCCCCCGTGCCGCTCGGTGAACCCGGACCGGTGAACGCGCATTCGAAGGGCTGCGGCACGGTCATGCGGTCCGCGCCGTTCGGACTGGCCGGTATGGGCCCGGACCAGGCGTTCGCCACGGCCGCGCGTGCCGCGCAATTGACCCACGGGCATCCCACGGGTTATCTCGCCGCGGGCGCGTTCGCGGCACTGATCGATCGCGTGGTGAGCGGTGCCGAGCTGTCGGCGGCGGTACGGGAGACGGTCGTTCAGCTCACCGCGTTTCCCGCGAGCGCGGAAACCGTGGCGGCATTGGAACGCGCCGTCGAGGTGTCCGAGCAAGCGGTGTCGGCCGAGCAGGTCGAGCGGGTGGGCGGAGGGTGGATCGCCGAAGAGTGCCTGGCCATCGCGGTGTATTGCGCCCTGCACGCGGCCAGGACCGGCGACGTGCGCGCGGCGCTGCTGCTGTCGGTGAACCACTCCGGCGATTCCGATTCCACCGGCGCGGTGGCGGGCAATCTGATCGGCGCCGCGCACGGTGTGTCCGGGCTGCCGATGGAGTGGGCGGCCGCGGTGGAAGGGCGCGACGTGCTGGTCCAGGTCGCCGACGATCTCGTCATGAACTTCGGGCTCGGCGACCGGTCCGGGCTGACCGCGCGCTACCCCCACGACGCGGGGTTGTGAAGACTCACTCGGTCTTCGGCGTCCGGCACACGTCGAGCACACGGCCGCGCAGCCATCGGTGAGCCGGGTCGGCCTGGAGCCGGACGTGCCACAGCAACGACACCGTCACCTCGGGAGCACGAAACGGCAGCGCGAACGAACGCATGCCACGCCGCAGGATCTCGGTGTGCCGCTCCGGCACCGTCGCGACCAGATCCGAGGTCCTGGCCAGCGCCAAGGCGGCCCCGAAGCCGTCCACCACCGTCACGATGTCGCGCCGGTAGCCGGTGGGGCGCATGGCCTCGTCGACCAGGCCCTCGTCCAGACCGCGCCGTGCGACGTGGACATGCCGCGCGGAGGCGTAGCGGGCCGTCGTGACGGCGCCGGTGTGCAGCGGATGCGCGCTGCGCACCACTCCGACGAACCGGTCGGTGAACAGCGCCGTGTTCGCGATGTCCGGAGGCAGTGCGCGGTCGATGACTCCGATCTCCAGGTCGACACCGCCGTCGCGCAGAGCACCGTGGTCGCGCTTGGCCTTCTGGACGAACCGCAGTCGCACGCCCGGCGCGGCGCGGCCGGCTTCGGCCACCAGATCCGGGCCGAACCTCTCCACGAATCCGTCGGTGCTGCGCACGGTGAAAGTGCGGTCCAGCCCGGCCAGGTCCAGCTCGCCGACCGGACGTAGCACGTCTTCGGCATCGCGGACGAGATCGCGCACGCGGTCGCGCAGTTCCACCGCGCGCGGCGTCGGCGCCAGCCCGCGACCTGCCCGCACGAGCAGCGGGTCGCCGGTGGCCCGGCGCAACCGCGCGAGCTGGCGGCTCATCGCCGAGGGGCTGAGGGCGAGTCGTTCGCCGGCCCGCGTCACGCTGCCCTCCTCGAGCAGGACGTCCAAGGTGATCAGCAAGTTCAGGTCGGGCCGCGCCATGCGCACACGATCGCACAGATGGCGGGTGGCATGGCGTCCGGTGCACAAATACCTTTCCATCTGTGCGTCTTCCACCTGGTCACGGCGAGACCTAGCGTCCTTGGAGACACCCCGATGGAAGAGGTCATCGCCGTGAAACCAGCAGAACCACTCGTGCGGACAACCCCCGCACGCCGTTCGTACCCCCGGCCGCTGCTCGCGCTGTCGCTGACAACGCTGCTGCCCTCGCTGAGCATCAGCGTCGCCAACGTCGCGCTGCCGACCATGGCGGCGGCTTTCGATGCCTCCTTCCACGAGGTCCAGTGGATCGTCCTCGCCTATCTGCTGGCCACCACGACACTGATCGTCGGTGCGGGGCGGCTCGGTGACCTCGTCGGCCGGCGGCGGTTGCTGCTCGTGGGCATCAGCGTGTTCACGCTCGCGACGCTGCTGTGCGGCCTCGCCCCGGATCTGGTCTTCCTGGTCGCGGCCCGGGCGCTGCAAGGAGCGGGCGCCGCCTGCATGATGGCGCTGACGATGGCCCTCGTCGGCGAAACCGTTCCGAAGAACCGCACCGGCAGCGCCATGGGGTTGCTCGGGACGATGTCCGCGGTAGGCACCGCGCTGGGCCCCTCGCTCGGCGGAGTTCTCGTCGCCGCCTTCGGCTGGCGTGCGATCTTCCTGCTCGTCGTGCCGATCGGGCTTCTCACGCTAGCTCTCTCAGCCCGCGCACTGCCCCCATCCACACCGCGAAACCGTTCTGATCGCGCTTCTTTCGATATTCTCGGCACTTCGTTGCTCGCCATCACCCTCGGCTGCTACGCGCTGGCCCTGACGGTCCAGGGCAACTCGTTCGGCCCGCTCGGTCTCGGGCTGCTCGGTGCGTGCGCGGTGGGTCTCGGACTGTTCGTCGTGGCCGAGCGGCGGGTGTCCTCCCCGCTGCTGCACATCGCGACGTTCCGTGATCCGGTCCTGGCCGCCGGTCTCACGACGAGTGCGCTGGTTTCGGCCGTGGTGATGACCACGCTGGTGGTGGGACCCTTTCATCTCGCTCGCGCCCTGCATCTCGCTCCGGCGGTCGTCGGGTTGGTGATGTCGGCCGGTCCGGCGGTGTCCGCCCTCACCGGTGTGCCCGCGGGGCGCGCCACCGATCGCTTCGGCGCCGGGCGGATGGTCGTCGTCGGGCTCGGCGCGGTCATCGGCGGCACGGCCGCGCTCGCGGTGCTGCCCGGGGCCGCGGGGGTCGTCGGATATGTCCTGCCGCTGATGATCACGACGTGCGGCTACGCGCTGTTCCAAGCGGCCAACAACACCACGGTCATGAAAGACGTCGCGCCGCACCAGCGCGGTGTGGTGTCGGGCATGCTGAATCTTTCCCGCAACCTGGGTCTCATCACGGGAGCCTCGGTCATGGGAGCCGTCTTCGCTTTCGCGGTCGGCGCGGGGGATGTCACCGTCGCCGCGCCGGAGCAGGTGGCACGAGGTACACAGTGGACCTTCGCCGTCGCAGCGCTTCTCGTCACCCTCGGGCTCGCGATGGTCCTGGCCGTACGGGTGGGTGGCTCGGGTCCGCGTCGGCGGCCGAGTGCCCAAGCGCTCGACGGCGACCAGCTGGACTGACCGCGCACCCGCGCCCGACACACGTCGAGGTCGCGGTACGGTCCAGCGCGGCCTCGTATGCTCTTCGGCAGTACTCGTTTCGCCGAGGCGCCTCCCGCGTGCCCACGGTGTGCGGGAGGAGCGCTCGATGGATCTGAGACTCTTATGCGCCGAGTGCGCGGGCCAGGTGCGGCCAGGAGTCGTGCAGATCCGTCTCGAACTGCCCCCAGGTGTGCGAGCCCTCCGAGCGGTTGATGTGGATCGCAGGTAGCCCGAGCTCGTCGAGGCGATCGGCGAAGGCCGCCGTGCAGGAGCTCGCTATCGCCTCGATCGGTGGGAACGGCAGGCCGCGATCTATCGCGCCCGGCGTGCCCGAAGCCGCGGACAAGTAGATGGTCTTCCCGGCCAGAGCGCCGGCGTTGGCGAAAGCATCGTGGGCCCGCCAGATCGCGTCACCCGGCGCGCCCCACATGTTGCCCGGATTGCCCCCGCCCCGGATGACCTGCGCGCTCACCATCGCCGCGCCGACGGCGTCCGCCGCCCACGGACAGCCGCTGTAGGCCGCCACCGCGTCGTACACCTCGGGCGCCTGGATCGCGAGGTCGATCGCGGAGCCCGCGCTCATCGACACTCCGGCGATCGCGTTGCGTCCGGTCGCGCCGAGCTCGGTGTCGAGCGTGGCGGGCAGTTCCCGGGTGAGGTAGGTCTGCCACCGGTTGCGCCCGACCGCCGGATCGTCGGCGAGCCAGTCGGTGTACATGCTGAAGGCGCCGCCGACCGGCATCACCACGTTGACGTGCTTGTCGGCGAAGAACCCCCGCACGTCCGTGTCGTCCCACCACGAGATGCCGTCGACCCCACCGCCGATGCCGGTGAGCAGGTAGAGCGTGGGCGCGGGACCGCCACCCGCCGCGCGGATCACCCGATTGGTGACCACCCGATCCATAGACGGTGAATAGACATCGATCTGGGACACCGAGCCGCCGAGCGGAACTTGCCCGACCACGTGCGCCCGTGCGGGCTCGGCTCCGGCGGGGGGAACGGAAAGGACGGACGCCGCGACAGCGGTCGCGAGCGCGCTGACGAGCGCGCCCAAATACCTAGAAGCACTCACTATCTCGTTGTACCCGCGCTAGGGGCCAGTACGCCTGGGACTGTTGAAGATTCGGAACCGGGCACTGAAATCCCATGGAAGCAGCCGCTTTCGGATGGTGGTCAGGACGCCGTGCGGTTCGCCGCGGGAGTCGTCCGCGTGCTTCCATCCCGGCGGTCGTCGCCGTGCCGGACGCTCCGCGCGGCCCACCCGTGCTCGGCTCGGTGCCGCGAGGACCGCAGTATCCCGGCTGCCCACAGGGCGACGCCGAGGTACAGCACCTGTTCCGGGATGCGCGCCCACAGCGGCGTCGCGGGCGCGCCGTTGAACGGGATGCCGGAGACGGCCGCGTAGATATTGGCGGGCAGCATCACGATGAACAGGGCGGCGAGTCCCAGCCCCGCGCCCCGGCGGGTGCGCGTGCGGAAGAGGCCCGCCGCGCCGAGCAGTTCCACCACGCCGGTCAGGTAGACCATCGCGCCGGGGAACGGGACGAACGGCGGAACCATCGGCAGCAGATCGGCGTGGGTGGGCACGGGCGAGTCCGCGAACGCCGCCGGAAGGAAATGCGTGGTGCCGGTCATGATCAGCATCACGCCGAGGGCGTAGGCGGCGCAGGTGGGCCAGGCGGCGAACCGGTGGACGCCGAGGGCGCCGGCCGTGCGCAGCGCGAGCAGGGTGGTCAGCAGAACGATGAGGGTTTCCATCATGCCTCCGTAGGGACGGACCGGCCGGGCGCCGGGGTGGTGGTGAGCCGGATGAGCAGGTAGAGCAGGACGCCGATCGGCGCGAACAGGATGGTGAGTACGAGCAGCGGGCTGATCAGCAGCGATGGAAGGCCGCGGGCGCGGCTGTCCAGGAAGATCCAGCGGCCGAGGAACAGGTCGAAGGCGACGAAATGCGCCCAGGCCGCCGCGGCGCCGGAGCTCGAACCGAGCACCGCGCGCAGACCGGAGAGTTCGGGGTCGATCAGCGCCGCGGCGAAGGTGCCGAACTCGGGCACGATCAGTGCCGCGTAGACGATCAGCGGCGCAAGGCAGATGAGCGGTGAGGCGACGACCGCCCCGGTCCGCCGCCACTTCGGCGCCAGGATCATCAGTGCCCAGAACGGCGCGGCGAACCAGAAGGTGACATCGAACAGCAGTTCCG
The DNA here is from genome assembly GCF_027924405.1 of Nocardia sputorum. Classification (NCBI taxonomy): domain Bacteria; kingdom Bacillati; phylum Actinomycetota; class Actinomycetes; order Mycobacteriales; family Nocardiaceae; genus Nocardia; species Nocardia sputorum. The sequence goes on from NZ_AP026978.1 coordinate 1,361,640, forward strand.
TCATCGGCCCGCTCCGATCGGGAACCGCCGCACGGCAGCGTCTTTCGGCCGGATCGCGACAACCGCGGCCACCGCGGCGGCGAGGGCGACGGCAGCGAACGCCGCGAGTGTGGTCGCGTCGGGATGGACCACCGACTGTCCGCGCAGCGCCTGCCAGGTCAGCACCGCGAGCAGCGCGGCGTACGTCGCCGCCGAGATCACGACAAGCCTTCGCCTGGTGCCCGGCGCGCGCAGGACCGGGAACCGCCGCGACCCGTACTCGACGGCGAGCAGCACCAGTGGAATCACTTGCAACGCATGCATGCCGATGAAATGCGGGATGCGCAGATCGCCGCCGACCGTGCTCCAGCCGAGAAGGGGCAACCCGGGCCCGCCGTCGGAAACCCCTACGGTGTGGGCGCCGCGGATCGCGCTGTCGGCCGCCCGCTGTTCGGGTGTCGGCGCCACCATCAGGATTCCCAGTGCGGCGCCCGCGAGCGAGAGCGCGGCGCCGTAACGGATCGCCGCGTCGCGGGCGCGATCGACCGTTGGGTGAACGAACAGCGCGGCCGACACGACCAGGGTGGCGAGCCAGACCACCACGATGGACGACCCCATGAGCTCCCACAGCGCCGCGTTCAGCGGCGTCGTGAAATTGAAGTGGCTGGTGGTGCCCCGCACGATCTGCGTGGTGATGACGACGAGTTCTATCGCCAGGCCCAGTGCCGCCACGGTCCCCGCCCACCACGCGGCGCGTCGCCATCGGGTGAGCTGGTTGAGCAACCACGCCCAGGTCACCGCGTAGATCAGCACGGAAAGGGCGAACTTGGCGGACTTGGCCCAGATCGGCAGGCCGGTCACGGTGCGGTCGTCGACGATCATGCCCCCGATCGACCAGACGACCAGGAGCGCCATGGCGACGGCGAGCAGCATCAGCGGGCGATGCCAGGAGAGGACGGGGAAGCGCCGGAAGAGGGCGGTCACAGGTCGACCTTTCGGAAACTGAAGGTATCGATAGTTGTACTATCAGTGCCGATTATGGATAGCTGTACTATCTATTGTCAAGCAGCCGACCGAGCCCGAGGAGTCCGATGCGGATCGCCGAACTCAGCCGCGCCAGCGGCGTCGCTCCCGCGACGATCAAGTACTACGTGCGCGAGGGCCTGCTGCCCTCGGGTGTGCGAACCCATCGCAACCAGGCCGAATACAGCGAGGCGCACGTCGGCAGGCTGCGACTGATCCGGGCGCTGGTCGACATCGGCGGCGTGTCCATCGACGCGGCGAAGGAACTGCTCGCGGCGCTCGACAGCGGCAGGCTGTCCGCGCGGGACTCTCTGGGGCACGTGCAATACGCCCTGGGCGGGCGGAGGTCCCAGATCGGCGCCGAGCAGCGGGAGACCGCCGCCGCGGACGTCGCGGCACTGCTGGACCGGCGCGGTTGGCGCATCCACGACGACAGCCCGGCCCGTGACACCCTCGTCGACGTCTGCGCCGCCCTGCGCCTGCTCGGCCACGACGACGTGGTCGCCGCGATGGACGACTACGCGGGCGCCAGCGAAGCCATCGCCGCCACCGATATCGCCTTGGTGCGCAACGAGCGCGGCCTGGAGCGGATGACCGAAACCGCCATCGTGGGAACGATTCTGGGCGACACCCTGCTCGCCGCGCTGCGCAGGCTGGCTCAGGAGCACCTCTCCGGCACGCTGTTGCCCCCTGGCGACGACGCCGCTCCCGCCTCCGGCGAGGTTTAGCCCGGCTCTCGCGCGGCATGCCGGGAAAAGGACCATCCCGACCGAAAGGAGAGCAGCTCATGACCGATCAGCTGGATGGGACGCGGGTGCTGATCATCACCTCGAACACGGGCGTGGAGCGGGACGAATTGCTGGTGCCGCGGGACGAACTGCGCGATCGCGGCGCGCAGGTGACCCATGCCGCGCCGAAGCGCGAAGCGGTGCAGACCTACCGGCACGACACGGAGAAGGACGCCACGGTGCAACCGGATACGTCGTTGCACGAGGTCTCCGCGGACGATTTCGACGTGCTCGTCGTGCCCGGCGGCACGGTGAACGCGGACAAGCTGCGGGTCACCGACCGCGCGATCGAACTGGCCAAGGAATTCGCGGGCGCGGGCAAGCCGATCGCCGCGATCTGTCACGGCCCGTGGCTGCTGGTGAACGCCGAACTCGTGTCCGGCAAGACGCTGACCTCGTACTTCTCGCTGCGGACCGACATCGTCAACGCCGGTGGCGAGTGGGTGGACGAAGCGGCCGTCCGGTCCACCGAGGACGGGTGGACGTTGCTCACCTCGCGCAACCCGGGCGATCTTCCCGATTTCGTGCACGCCATCACGCGGGAAGTGGTCCCTGCCTCGCGGTGACCCGGCGACCTCTCCGGGCGCGCCCGTTCACTTGCCAGGCAATGGTTTTCGCGGGTCGATGGCGATGCCCAGATCGCGGAGCCGGTTGTCGATGAGCAGCCAGCATTCGGTGGTCAATCGGTCGACGAGAGCGGTCTCGGTGGTGTCCTGGTGTTCGAGCCACCAGCGCACCGAGGCGTCGACCAAGCCGAGCAGTGCGACCACCACGCGGTCCGCGGCCAGCGGATCGGCCCCGAATTCCGGCAGGTAGCGCGCCGCCGCCGCGGAGATCTCGGCGGCGAAAGCGCTCCCGCCGACGCGCGGCTCGTTGCGCCCGCGCCGGTAGTCGCGTCCGACCAGGAACCGATAGAGATTGGGATGTTCGGCGGCCCACCGCACATGCTGGGCCAAGGGCGCGCGGATGATGTCCAGCGGCGTGCCGTCCACCGCCAGTCGCGCGCGAATCCGTTCGGTCAGATCGTGGTGCGCGTGCCTGGCCACCGCGAGGTCGAGTTCTTCCTTGCTGGCGAAGTGCCGGTAGACGTGCGTGCGGGCCAATCCGGCCCGGTCGGCGATCCGGCCGGTCAGCGCGTGCGGCCCGTCCTCTTCGATCGCCGCGATCGCGGCTTGCACGATGGCGCGGCGGCGCTCCTCGCGGCCGGGCCTGGTGCTGGTGGCACGCCGTGCGTCGGCGGTGTCCACCCAAGGTTGTCGTGCCACGGCGCTCAGCGTATCGGCCGGTCGACTTCGTGGTACACCTTGTACCCGGCAGGCACTTGGTACACACTGTACCCGTAACTGTCGGTATCAGACTTTTCGCAAGGACACCCGATGACGACCTACCGGTCCGCCTGGCTCGACGACGACTTGGACGCCCTGCGCGAGCTCGCCCGCTCGTTCTTCGCGAAGGAGTTGACGCCGAACATCGACAAGTTCATCGAGCAGCACCACGTCGACCGCGAGTTCTGGAACAAGGCGGGCGCGCTCGGCCTGCTGTGCGCGTCGATCCCGGAGGAGTACGGCGGTGGCGGCGGCACCTTCGCGCACGAGGCCGTCCTCATCGAGGAGCAGGCCAAGGCGTTCGACACCTCCTGGGGGGCCACGCTGCACAGCGGCATCGTCGCGCATTACCTGCTGCACTACGGCACCGAAGAGCAGAAGCGGCAATGGCTGCCGAAGATGGCCAGCGGCGAGGTCGTCGGCGCGATCGCCATGACCGAGCCCGGCACGGGCTCCGACCTGCAGAACGTGAAGACCAAGGCGATCCGCGAGGGCGACGAGTACGTGGTGAACGGCTCCAAGACCTTCATCACCAACGGTAGCCAGGCCGACCTCATCATCGTCGTCGCCAAGACCGACACCAGCGAAGGCGCGAGCGGCATCTCGCTGATCCTGGTGGAGGCCGACCGCGCGGGCTTCCGGCGTGGCCGGGTGCTGGACAAGGTGGGCCAGAAGGGGCAGGACACCTCCGAACTGTTCTTCGAGGACGTCCGGGTCCCGGTCACGAACCTCCTCGGTACCCAGGAAGGCCAGGGATTCGTCCAGCTGATGCAGCAGCTTCCGCAGGAGCGGCTGATCATCGCCGTCGGGTCGGTGGCTGGAATGGAAGCCGCGCTGGAGGTGACACTGCGCTACACCAAGGAGCGGCACGCTTTCGGCAAGCCGCTGTTCGCGTTCCAGAACACCAAGTTCACCCTCGCCGAGGCGGCCACCGAGACGCGGGTGGCCCGCGTCTTCCTGGACGACTGCATCATGCGGCATCTGCGCGGGGAACTGGACATCCCGACCGTGGCCATGGCCAAGTGGTGGACCACCGATCGCGCCATGTCGGTGGCCGACGAATGCCTTCAGCTGCACGGCGGCTACGGCTACATGACCGAGTATCCGATCTCGCGGATGTGGACCGACAGCCGCGTGCAGAAGATCTACGGCGGCACCAACGAGATCATGAAAGAGATCATCGCCCGTAGCCTGTGACCCGCGGAGCCGACGGTGTTGGCAAACTGCCAACACCCTGTCGGCGCGCGGCCCCGAGGCTCTACGCTTCGGTGACGTCCACCGAGGTGGTCGTGGTCAGAGACAACGAGGTGCCGGCCACCCGGCGTGAAGGGACGGTTGCGATGAGCGACGTCGAGACTCCTCCGTTCAAGGACATCGTCAACGGAGCACTGGAATTCACCATTCCGATCGCACACAAGATGGGCGTGCAGGCGGTGGAGGTGCGGCGCGGTTTCGCGGCGACATCGGTCCCCGTCGAGGGCAACGGCAACCACTTCGGCGTGATGTACGCCGGTGTGCTGTTCACCGTCGCCGAGATCCTCGGCGGCGCGATCGCGGTCGCGACCTTCGACAACTCGGCGTTCTATCCGCTGGTGAAGGACCTGCGCATCGCCTTCCGCAAGCCGGCCAAGACCGCTGTGCGGGCGGAGGCGTCGCTGTCGGACGAGGAGATCACACGCATCGCCGCGGAGGCGGGGGAGAACGGCAAGGCCGACTTCACGCTGCGTGCGGTGGTCACCGACGCCGATGGTGTGGTCGTGGCGGAAACCGAGGGCCTCTACCAGTTGCGGGCGCACGGAAAGTAGCCCCCTCGGCGCCGGGGGTGGTCCATCGACGCGCCTCCGGCGCCGGTACGCCGCATGAGCGGCGAACCGGCGCGGGGCTTCCCTGGGGCCCCGCCCAGGTCGTTACCGTGCCGAGACCACTCCTGGGTCGTGCGGCGCCGGTGGGTGGGGTCACCGGTCTATCTCCGGTTCGTAGTCCAGGTAACGACTCGGTAGCTGCGTCCCGCTGAGCCGACGATGCGGGTATCGGGTTGCCTACTACCGCAAGTCGTGGACCTGCGGAAATGCGATCCGCTTCACCATTTCGCGGTGATCTCGGCCACATCACGGGGCCATAACAGCGAAATCGTATCGCCCAATTTTCCGCGAGCTACCTGCGTGGATGGCGCAGAGTCTCGACCAGGGGTTAAACCTGTTTCGACGTTATTCGAACGTGATCTGCCGCGAAATCTCCGCTAACGTCGGTCACGGCTCGGGGCAACACCGAGATCGAGCTCGAATCGCAGAACGCCGGAAACCCTGTCCCGCGGTTCGAGTGTCCACGACCTTCCTGGGGACAGGGGCGCGGCGAACATTCGCCGAGCCGGTGGGCGCAGGCGGGAAATCTCATGTCGCATAACCGTAAATTCACCACTCGTGTTCTCGGCTTCACCGCGGCTGTCGGCGCTTTCGTCGCCGTGCCGTTCGGCCTGTCGACCGCCACCGCGTCGGCCCACAACTGGGACGCCGTCGCGCAGTGCGAGAGCAGTGGCAACTGGGGCACCGACACCGGCAACGGCTTCTCCGGCGGCCTGCAGTTCACCCAGAGCACCTGGGAGGCCAACGGTGGCTCCGGCAGCCCCTCCAACGCGAGCCGCGAAGAGCAGATCCGCGTCGCCGAGAACGTGCTCGCGACCCAGGGTCCTGGCGCCTGGCCCGTGTGCGGCGCGTACCTCTGACGCGTCACAGCCTAAGCGCTACCGGCGCCTACCGCGAATCGCGGTAGGCGCCGGTGCTATTTTCGGCGACTCGGCCTGTCGTCGAATATTCGTTTATCGCCGCAATGGGGCCGGCCATCGGAATCCGATAATCCGTCCCGAATTGCGATTCACCGAAAGCGGATTCGGGGCTCCGTTTCGTATACCGAGAGCCGGCGCGATGGTCGCTGTGCGGTAACGGTGCTCACGCACGCCACAGCTGGTCGCCGGCGCGGGACAGCACGATGTTCGGCACCACGGCGTTGCGCGACAACCGGGTGATCGCCAGTACCATCTCGGCGATGTCGCCGGTGGTGAGCATGGCGGACCGGTCGAGGACACCCCGCTTCCAGGCGGTCATGTCGGTGTCGACATAGCCGGGAGACACCGCCGTCGCGCTGACACCGTTGCCGGACTCCTCCAGGGAGACCGTCTCGCACAGCGAGATGAGCGCCGCTTTGGTGGCTCCGTACGCGGCGAGGCCCGCCTCCCCGGCGACACCGGTGATCGAAGCGAGCGCGACGATCTTCGCGCCCCGCTCGCGGTCGGCGTCCGCGCTCTTGCGCAGCAGCGGCAGCGCCGCCTGGATGAGGGTCAGCGGCGCGCGGAAATTCACGTCCAGCATGCGCTCGTATGCCTTCGCGGGCAGGTCGGCCACGGCGCCCGCCGTGCCGGTGCCCGCGCTCAACACCAGCGCGTTCATCCCGCCGAAGCGTTCCTCGTGGGCCCGCACCAGGGTGCGTACCTGATCGAGGTCGTTCATGTGCGCGGCCACCGTCTGCACGTCCGCTCCGGTTTCGGCACGTAGACGCGCCGCGGTCTGCGCGAGGGTGTCGGGCGTGCGCGCGGCGAGGGTCAGGTGATAACCCTCGCCGGCCAGGCGGCGCGCCACCTCCGCGCCGATGCCGCGGGATCCGCCGGTGACCAGCGCGGTACGGGTGCTCATCCGAGGCGTTCGATGATCGTCGCGTTGGCCAGGCCGCCCGCTTCGCACATCGTCTGCAGGCCGTAGCGGCCGCCGGTCTGTTCCAGATGGTTGACCAGTGTCGCCAGGATGCGGGTGCCGGACGCGCCCAGCGGGTGACCGAGGGCGATCGCGCCGCCGCGCGGGTTCAGCTTCTCCGGATCGGCGTTCACTTCCTGCCGCCAGACCAGCGGCACGGGCGCGAATGCCTCGTTCACCTCGTAGGCGTCGATGTCATCGATGCTCAGCCCGGCGCGGTCGAGCACTTTGCGGGTTGCGGGAATCACTGCCGTGAGCATGAGCAGGGGATCGTCACCCACCACGGCGAACGAGTGGAACCGGGCGCGCGGGCGCAGGCCCAGTTTCGCCGCCGCCTCCTCGCTCATGATCAGCGCGGCCGAGGCCCCGTCGGTGAGCGGCGAGGAATTGCCTGGAGTGATCGACCACTCTATCTCGGGGAAGCGTGCGGTGTACTGATCGTCGACGAAGGCCGGTCGCAGCTTCGCGAGGCTTTCGCCGGTGGTGGCGGGCCGGATGGTCTCGTCGGCGGTCAGCGTGCCCGCCGCGACCAGTTCGTTGTCGAAACCTCCCCGCGCCGCGGTCTCGGCGGCGAGCCGATGCGAGCGGGCCGCGAACTCGTCCAGCGCGGTGCGGTCGAACTTCCACCGGGCGGCGATCACCTCGGCCGCGATGCCCTGCTGGATGAGGCCGTCCGGGTAACGGTGGGCGAGCGGGCCGCGGTTGGCGTCTTTGCCTTGGCCGTTGGAGAACATCGGCGCCCGGCTCATGGATTCCACACCACACGCGATCGCGATGTCGTAGGCGCCCGCGATAACGCCTTGCGCCGTGAAGTGCGCGGCCTGCTGGCTGGACCCGCACTGCCGGTCCACCGTGGTGGCGGGCACCGACTCGGAGAAACCGGCGGCCAGCGCGGCGGTCCTGCTGATGTTGAACGCCTGCTCCCCGCTCTGTGTGACGCATCCGCCGACCACGTCGTCCACGAGGGCGGGATCGAAGTCGTTGCGGGCGACGAGTTCGGCGAGCACGCCTGCCAGCAGGGTGGCCGGATGCACCTCCGACAGGCCGCCGCCTGCCTTGCCTTTACCGGACGGTGTGCGGACCACATCGACGATGACGGCGGACCTCATAGCCCTCTCCGATCAGCTAAGTTAACTTCGATTCTCGGTTAAGTTAACACAGATTCGCCAGGTTGGGCCATGCCGGGCCGGGTGTCACGCCGGTTTCGGCGGCGGGGAGGTCTCGGCGAGTTCGTCCAGCACATCCGGACGGCCGTCGGAATCGGATCGGGCCCTACCGCGTCGAGCGACGCGCCCGACCGATCGCGGCTTCGCCGGAGCGAATCGCTGCGACCGGGACGCGCCGCCGAACTCGAGTGACGCGAACGGGTGTCAGGCTGCCGACAAGCGCAGCATCGAGCGCGCCCCGCGCTGGAACTCGAACTCCACGTCGGCGACTTCGGACCGAATTCCGCTGGAGCGCAACTCGTTTCGAACATGATCCAGCAGGTCGTCCAGCTGTCCGCCGGCATGGTCGACGAGCGGGAACACCCGGACCTCCCGGCGGCTCAGCCGCGTCAGTTCCCGCAGTGCGGCTACATGGAAGTCGAAATCCAACCGGTCGGCGTAGGTGAACAGCAGATGCGAGCTCAGCACCAGATCGAAGGCCCGATCGGGGAAGTCGAGTGCGGGCAGGGCGCCGAATCGGTAGCGCGCCGGGTTGACGCGCAGATCATCGGCGAACCGGCCCGCGGCGGTCTTCCGCATCTCGCGGTGGCCGTGGAGATCGCCGTAGAAACCCCAGACGTAGTGGTCGGCGGCGGCTGTCGTGTGCGACGTGCTGTGGTCGAGTTCCGCGGCCGCCAAGGCGGTCAGCTCCGCGGCGGGCAGGCGATAGACCGGATCGACCGCGACCACCCGTGCGCCGAGCGCGGCCGCCTCCACCGCGAAACTGGCCGCACCGCCGGGGCAGTCGAGGATATCGCCGCGCAAGTCGTCGTCGGTGAGCGCGAACATCGCCCGGTACTCGTCCAGCGATCGACCGGTCAGCAAGTAGCCGCCCGCGTCGATCGACTCGTGCTCGTCTCCCATGCGTCGGACGGTAACCGCGACCGCCGCGCGGGGCGAGCGAGTTTTCCCGCTAGGGCTTTCCGCCGCCGGTCGGTCGGCCCGGATACAGGCGCTGAATCGTCAGCGCGGCCGCCAGCAGCCGCGAGTCGTGCGGATCGGTGGGATCGGCCCCGGTGAGTTCGGCGATGCGGCGCAGGCGATAGCTGAAGGTGTTGGGATGCACGTGGATCTCGGCGGCCGCGGCTTTGCGGTCGGAGCCGTGGCGCAGGTGCGCGTCGAGCGCGTCGAGCAGGTGCGGGCTGTCCAGGATCGGGGCGATGCGCTCGGCCAGCCGCGCGCGAGCGGTGCCCGGTCTGGTGAGCTGGTATTCCAGCAGCAGGTCGTCGAGCTGGTAGACGCCCGCGGGCCTGCCGAGCAGCCGTGCGAGCTCGGCGAGGTCGGTGGCTTCCTTCGCGGTCTGCGCGATGGCGTCCTGCGGCACCGCGGGATATTCGGCGAGGAACACCGGTATGCCGAAGTGCTCGGTCAGTTCGGCGGCCAGTCCCGCATAGCGCGCGTCGTCGAGTTCGGTATCGGAACCCGTGGGCAGCAACGCGATTCCGGTCCAGCCGTCGAAGGTGGCCAATGCTTTGGTGCCCGCGAGGGCGTCCAACGCGCGGTGCAGAAGGCGGATGCGGCGGCGTCCGACCAGTGTCGCGACCGTGCTCGGCTGGTCATCGGGCCGGATGTGGATCGCCAGCACCGTGTAGTGCTCGGCCAGCGTGGTGTCCGCCCGCGCCGCCAGTTCCTCGGCGGGCAGCCCGTGCAACAGCGCGGAGCACAGCGCGCGGCGCGCTTCCCGCTCGGCGTTGTAGATGGACTGCTCGACCTCGGTGTAGGTCTCCACGACCGTGATGTTGATCTGCATGAGCAGGTCGAGCAGGCGGCTGCCGATCACGACGAGGTCGTCGAGTTCGTCGCGGGACGCCAGCGCGGCCGCCTCCTGGAGCACCGACTGCGCGGAACCGTGAATGGCTTCGATGAGCAGGGGCAACGGAAACCGGTCCTCGGCGTGCCGTTCGGCCACCGGGGCGACGAACGTCGCGACCTCGGATTTGGTGAAGCTGCGCTGTTCCCCGATCGCTTGGAGCACCGCGCGGCCGCACGCGTAGATCGCCGGAAGCACCTCGGCGGTGAAATGCCCCTCCGGCAGGTCGGCGGCGGGCGGGGTGGTGCCCAGGCCCGCGGCGAGCATGCGCTCGGCGATCTGCGGCCAGCGGGTGAGCAGCCGGGCGACGAGCGGGGCGTCTCCGGTCACCGGGGACAACACGACGGACATGGGCCGATTGTTTCCGACCACAGAATCCCGGGGCAAGGTCGTCGGCGCGGCCGCGCGAATTTTGGCTCGCACGCCAAAATTCCGGCGGAAATCTTCTCCTCGAGGTGCAGTGACATCGCTGCGGCGAGCGCTCTACATTCGGAAAGCGGCTGGCGCATATGGCCCTGATCACATCTGTCTCCAAATGTGGCGCGGAAGACATTTCGTGGCGGTGCACGATTTCACCGCCCGCCGCGTTCGTTCGGCGCGAATGGAAGTGAACTGGATGTTGGCAATGACGCACAACGCTCGGCGGGCGATTCTGGGAGCCGCGATGATCGCGGGCCTGACCATGGCGACCGCGCTGGGCGGCGGGGCGGCGCAGGCGGAGATCGAACCGACCCAGCGGGCCCTCGCCGAGTACATCAGCGCGGGCTTGACGCCCGCGCCGGACGGCAGGCAGCCGCGCGCGATCGTGGACACCGGCAGTTCGTCGGGATGGGCGACCAGCGTCGCCTCCGACGCGTCCGGCGAAGGCCCGGAGATGTCGGCGTATCTGGCCGCCTTCGCCTACGGGCTGACCCATCCCGACGCGGCCCCGCCCGGCGCCAACCGCTGGAACTGCGCCCCGACCGCCGAGCACCCGCGTCCGGTGGTGTTGCTGCACGGCACCTGGCTCAACGCCTACGACACCTTCGCCTCCCTGTCGCCGCGCCTGGCGCGCGCCGGGTTCTGCGTGTTCGCCTTCAACTACGGGCGATCGGGCCTGCTGGAGGGCGGCGGGCTGGGACCGATCCTGCCCGGGCGCTTCGGCGTCGGGCCGATGGAGGATTCGGCGGGGCAGCTGCGGGACTTCGTCGACCGGGTACTGGCCGCGACGGGAGCGCAGGCCGTGGACATCGTCGGCCACTCCCAAGGCGGCACGATCGCCAACCACTATCTGAAATTCGACGGCGGCCAGGGCAAAGTGGGCGAATTGGTGAGCTTGGGCGCCACCCATCACGGCACCTCGTTGCTGGGCATCGCGACACTCGGCCGGATCATCAACAACCTCGGCGTGAATATCCTCGGGTTCTACGAGCCGCTGGTCGGCATCGCGAATATCCAGCAGGCGGCGGGCTCACCGTTCTACGCCGGCCTGAACGCGCAGGGCGACACGGTGCCGGGCGTCGCCTACACGGCCATCGGTTCGCGGCACGATGAGATCACCAACCCGTACCAATGGACGTTCTTGCAGGCGGGTCCGGACGCGACGGTGGACAACGTCACGCTGCAGGACGGGTGCGAGCAGGATATGTCCGATCACCTCACGATGATGTACTCGCCGCGGGCGGCATCGATCGTGCTGCACGCGCTGGATCCGGTCGGGCATCCGGCGCTGGAATGCACTTTCAATCCGTGGATGATCGGCGGTAACGGCGGCTTCTGAGCCCCGTTGTCACTGCATCGGCGCGAGAATCCGCGACCGTCTAATTGGTGCCGGGGACAATTCTTTTCCGGCCGCGACATTGCTTGGGTGGAATACGGGCATCTCGCGCCGTCACCGGCGCGACGGTGCCCGTCAGCACGGCCGTGCCGTCGGAAAGGGAGAACAGGATGAGCGTGGAGCCCGAGTGGGACGGCGGGCCGGTGCCGCCCGATCCGGACGCGTTCGCGCGTCGGCCGGTGCTGCCCGAAGACGATCCGTTCTACGTGCCGCCGCCCGCGGTCGGGCGCTTGCGTCCCGGTGCGATCGTCCGCACGCGGACCGTGGAGATCGGCTTCTTCGCCCTTGTGCCGCAGCGCGTTTCGGCGTGGCAGTTGCTCTATCGCACCTGTGATCTGGACGGTGAGCCGGAGGTGGCGGTGACCACCGTGCTGTTGCCGTGGGGTGCGGATCCGGCCGAGCCGCGCCCGCTGGTCTCGTTCCAGTGCGCGATCGACGCGGTCGCGTCGAAATGTCTTCCCTCCTATTCGTTACGGCGCGGGGCGCGGGCCGCCGGATCGATCCCCCAGCTCGAGCTGCCGTTGATCGTCAGCGCCCTGGCACGGGGCTGGGCGGTGTCGGTGCCGGATCACGGTGGCACCGCGGGCCGGTTCGGCGTGGCCAGGGAGCCGGGATTCCGCGCGCTGGACGCGGTTCGCGCCGCTCTCACGTTCGTCCCGCTCGGGCTGGAACCGGCCACGCCGGTCGGGTTGTGGGGTTATTCCGGCGGGGGATTGGCCACCGCCTGGGCCGCGGAGGCGGCCGCCGAGTACGCGCCGGAGCTGAACGTGGTCGGCGCGGTCGCCGGCTCGCCGGTGGGTGATCCGGCCGCCGCGTTCGTCCGGCTCAACGGCACGTTGTTCGCGGGGTTCGCGGCCGTCTTCACCGCCGGGCTGCGCCGCGGGTATCCGGACCTGGACCGCATGCTGCGCGCCCACCTGGACGCCCGGTATCTGGGCTGGCTGGCCGAGACCGAGACCACCGCGACTTTCCCGCTGCTGTATCGCTTCGCCCGGCGCGACATCGACAAGCACAGCGACGCGGGGCTCGCCGCGATGATCGCCCAGGACGGGTTGCGGCGGATCCTCGACGACATCCACCCGGGCCGCCGCGCGCCCGCCATGCCCATGCTGGTGCTGCAAGGCGTGCACGACGAGGTGATCGCGGTAGCCGACGTGGACGGCCACGTCGCCCGTTACGTGGACGCGGGCGTGCACGTGCGCTACCTGCGCGACCGGCTCAGCACCCATCTGCTGTTGCAGTTCCTGGCGCTGCCGGTCATGGTCGACTGGCTCGCCGGCCGCTTCGCCGGACGCGAGTTGCCCGCGGCCGGTACGCAGACGCGATGGTCGCTCGCCCTCGCCGGTCCGGCGTTGCGCGGCCACCTGGGTTTCGCGGCGTTGCTCATCCGCATGTGGTTCGGACGGCCGATCCGCGCGCCGCGCCCGCCCGAGCTGTCGCGGCTCCGCCCGCGACGGCTGTCCATCCTTTCCGCCGCGCTGCGCAACTCCTTGTCCTGACCCCTGCCGCGCGGCCGCCGACGTGCCGTCTGAGCTGGCCTGATCGCACACCATCCCGCAGCGCCGACGAGATTCGGGTGTCGCCTCACAAAGGTGTCCGTTTTGCTCTAGCGTGAGCACGGTTGGTGCCGAGAGGGGTCGTGGATGCGTAGCGGGATGTTGAGTGTGGCGCAATTGCGGGACCGGGTCGACACGGGTGAGATCGACACGGTGCTGGTCGCCATGACCGATATGCAGGGGCGACTGCAAGGCAAACGCTGCGCCGCGCGATATTTTCTGGACGAGGTGGTCCAGCACGCCACCGAGGCGTGCGAATACCTGCTCGCCGTGGACGTGGATATGACGACCGTCGACGGATACGCGCTGTCGTCCTGGGAGACCGGGTACGGGGACGTCGTGCTGCGGCCGGATCTGCGCACCCTGCGGACGACGCCGTGGTGGCCGGGCACGGCGCTCGTGTTGTGCGACGTCGAGCACGTGGTGCCGGAGGGGCGGCCCGTGCCCGCCTCGCCGCGCCAGGTGCTGCGCAGACAGCTGGACCGGTTGGCCGAGCGCGGCCTGCGCGCGTTCGTCGGGACCGAACTCGAATTCCTCGTGTTCGACGACAGCTACGAGGCGGCCTGGAACGCCGGGTACCGCGGGCTGACACCGGCCAACCAGTACAACGTCGACTACTCGATGCTCGGCACCGGGCGGATCGAACCGTTGCTGCGCCGCATCCGTAAGGAGATGGACGGCGCGGGAATGTACGTCGAGTCGGCCAAAGGCGAATGCAACCCAGGCCAGCACGAGATCGCGTTCCGGTACGACGAAGCGCTGGTCACCTGCGACAACCACAGCATCTACAAGACCGGCGCGAAGGAGATCGCCGCCCAGGAAGGGCGCAGCCTCACGTTCATGGCGAAATACAATGAGCGGGAGGGTAATTCGTGTCACATCCACTTGAGCTTGCGCGGTGAATCGGGGGAGCCGGTTTTCGCGGGCGACGGAGCGGACGGCATGTCGCCGCTGATGCGGCAGTTCATCGCGGGGCAGCTGGACTGCCTGCGCGAGTTCACCTACCTGCTGGCGCCGAACATCAACTCCTACAAGCGATTCGTCACCGGGAGCTTCGCCCCGACCGCGATCGCGTGGGGCCGCGACAACCGGACCTGCGCCGTCCGCGTGGTCGGCGAAGAGCATTCGCTGCGGTTCGAGAACCGGGTGCCCGGCGGCGACGTGAACCCGTACCTCGCCGTGGCCGCCCTGATCGCGGCGGGACTGCACGGTATCGATCGCGGGCTGCCGCTGGAGCCGGAATTCCACGGCAACGCCTACCGCTCCGAGCGCCCTCGGGTGCCGCGGACGCTGCGCGAAGCGGCCCAGCTGTTCGGCGACAGCACGGTGGCCCGCGCGGCCTTCGGTGATGATGTAGTGGAGCACTACCGCAACGCGGCGCGGGTCGAGCTGGACGCCTACGACGCCGCGGTCACCGACTGGGAGCGTATCCGTGGTTTCGAACGACTCTGAGGTCGCGGGAGCCCGTCCCGTGATCGGCCTGCCCACCTACGTGGAGCAGGTCCGCTTCAACGCCTGGGATCTGCCGGGCGCGGTCCTGCCGCACGCCTATGTCGAGATGGTGGCCGCCGCGGGCGGCATCCCGGTGTTGCTGCCGCCCGCGGGCGTCGCGCGTCCCGAGCTGGTGCGGCGGCTCGACGGATTGGTGCTGACCGGCGGCGCGGACGTCGATCCGGTCCGCTACGGCGGCCCGTCGTCCGGGATACCCGGCTACACCAGGCCGGACCGGGACGAATCGGAGTTCGGCCTGTTCGAGCTGGCGCGGGCGGCGGACATGCCGATACTCGCGGTGTGCCGCGGGTTGCAACTGGCGAACGTGGCGCTCGGCGGCACGTTGATCCCGCATCTGCCCGACGTCGTCGGGCACGAGGAGCACTCCGGCGTCGAGGGCGGGTTCACCGCCACCCGGGTGCTGACGATCGCGGGTAGCAGGATCGCGCGCTCGGCCGGCGCGGAACTGAAGGTTCACTGCCACCATCACCAGGCCGTCGATCGGCTCGCGGAGGGCCTGGCCGCCACCGCGTACGCCGCCGACGGCACCATCGAGGCCGTGGAGTCCACCGACGGGTCGTTCCTGGTCGGCGTGCAGTGGCATCCGGAGGCCGACGCCACCGACCGCCGGTTGATCCGGGCACTGGTCGAGGCGGCGGACACCTATCGAAGGGAGCGCGACCGGTGACGACAGCGCAGGTGGTCAACCCGGCGACCGAACAGGTGGTCAGCACCGTCGAACTCGTCGGGGAAGCGGAGACCGACGCGGCCATCGCCCGCGCGCAGCATGCCTCGGCTGCCTGGCGCGAAGTGGCGCCGGGCGACCGGGCACGATTGCTGCGCCGGTTCGCCGATGCGGTCGAGTCGGATCTGGAGCACCTCGCCCGGCTCGAGGTCGCCAACGCCGGGCACACCATCGGCAACGCCCGCTGGGAGGCGGGCAACGTCCGCGACGTCCTGCACTACGCGGCCGGGATGCCGGAACGGCTGCTGGGACACCAGATTCCGGTCGCGGGCGGCGTCGACATCACCCTCCACGAGCCGCTCGGCGTCGTCGGGGTGATCGTGCCGTGGAACTTCCCGATGCCGATCGCCGCGTGGGGCTTCGCGCCCGCGCTCGCCGCGGGCAACACGGTGGTGCTGAAGCCCGCCGAGGTCACCCCGCTGACCGCCCTGCGGCTCGGTGAACTCGCGCTCGAGGCGGGACTGCCCGAGGACGTGTTCCAGGTGCTGCCCGGAAAAGGATCGGTGGTGGGGCAGCGCTTCGTCACCCACCCGGCCGTCCGCAAGATCGTGTTCACCGGTTCCACCGAGGTGGGCACACAGATCATGGCGGGCTGCGCGCGGCAGGTGAAGCGGGTGACGCTGGAACTGGGCGGCAAGAGCGCGAACATCGTGTTCGCCGACGCCGACCTGGAGCAGGCGGCGGCCACCGCGCCCTACGGCGTCTTCGACAATGCCGGGCAGGACTGCTGCGCCCGCTCACGGATCCTGGTGCAGCGCGGTGTGTTCGACCGCTTTCTCGAACTGCTGGAACCGGCGGTGCAGGGCGTGCGGGTGGGCGACCCGTCCGACGAAGCCACCGAGATGGGCCCGCTCATCTCGGCGGCGCATCGGGAGCGGGTGGCCGCGTTCGTGCAGCCCTCGACCAAGGTGGCGTTCACCGGAAGCATGCCCGACGGGCCCGGATTCTGGTACCCGCCGACCGTGGTGCTGCCCAGCGCGCCCACCGACCGGGTGCTCACCGAGGAAGTGTTCGGCCCGGTGGTCGCCGTCCTGCCGTTCGACGACGAGGCCGACGCGCTGCGCATCGCCAACGACACGAATTACGGGTTGTCCGGCTCGATCTGGACCCGTGATGTCGGCCGGGCGCTGCGCGTGGCCCGCGGCGTGGAGGCGGGCAACCTGTCGGTGAACTCCCATTCGTCCG
Organism: Nocardia sputorum; assembly: GCF_027924405.1. Lineage (NCBI taxonomy): Bacteria > Bacillati > Actinomycetota > Actinomycetes > Mycobacteriales > Nocardiaceae > Nocardia > Nocardia sputorum. The sequence continues at coordinate 1,378,306 of NZ_AP026978.1, forward strand.
TGCGGTATTGGACGCCGTTCGGCGGGTTCAAACAGTCCGGACTGGGGCGCGAACTCGGGCCGGAGGCCGCGCTCGCCTTCACCGAGACCAAGAACGTCTTCCTCGCCACGCAGTGATACCCGCACATCCGACAGGAGATACGTTGCAGCGCTTACAGGATCGAGTCGCCGTCGTCACCGGCGGCGGGAGCGGTATCGGTCTGGCCACGGTCCGTCGCTTCGCGGCGGAGGGGGCGAAAGTGGTGGTCGCGGACATCGACGCCGGGACCGGCGAGGCGGCCGCCAAGGAGGTCGGCGGCCGGTACGTCCAGGTGGACGTCACCGACGAGGCCCAGGTCGAGGCCCTGTTCCAGACGGCGGTCGATACCTACGGCGGGCTGGACATCGCGTTCAACAACGCGGGCATCTCGCCGCCGGAGGACGATTCGATCCTGACCACCGGCATCGACGCGTGGCGGCGCGTCCAGGAGGTCAATCTGACGTCGGTGTACCTGTGCAGCAAGTACGCCATCGGGCACATGCTCGAGCGCGGCAAGGGCTCGGTGATCAACACCGCTTCGTTCGTCGCGGTGCTGGGCGCGGCGACTTCGCAGATTTCCTACACCGCCTCCAAGGGCGGTGTGCTGGCCATGAGCCGGGAACTCGGAGTCCAGTTCGCCCGCAGCGGCATTCGGGTGAACGCGCTGTGCCCCGGTCCGGTCAACACGCCCCTGCTCCAGGAACTGTTCGCCAAGGATCCCGAGCGGGCCGCGCGGCGTCTGGTGCACGTTCCGCTCGGCCGGTTCGCCGAACCGGAGGAGATCGCCGCCGCCGTCGCGTTCCTCGCCAGCGACGATTCCTCGTTCATCACCGCGTCGCAGTTCCTGGTGGACGGTGGCATCGCGGGCGCGTACGTGACGCCGCTGTAGAACAGCGCCTATTTCGGCGCTCATCATCGAGCGCCGCCATCGGTGGCGGGCATCACACCGCCCGCCGACGCCGCCGACACCAACGTGATCGAGCCGCCCTCCGCCAGAGGGGGTAGCGCCGCCTGCATCGCGGCCGTGTGCGCGAGCGACTTGACCTCGACGTGCCGGCGCCGTGCCGTGTTGCGCACGCTGCTCTCGCGGCCGCCGCCGCCATGCTCGGGCGGGGTGAAGCTCGGCCCTCGACGACAGTTCGTCGCCGTGGGCAATCTCTGTGATCGACATCACAATTATCCGAGTAGCAGCAGGTCGCGGCGGACTTCCCGGCGCGTTTGCGGACGTGCGCCTGTTTGCCGGGCGGGAATCCTGGGTATCGGTCTGTTTCGTGCCACGCCTTCGGTTCTCGGACCGGAGGTGGAACGAACCGAGGTCCGTGGACGGACTGGAGAGGACGTGCACGTGACCGACCGGACATCCGAGGGTTTCCCGCTGCGGCGTTCCGTGGCGGCCTCCGCCATGGGCAACGCGACCGAATGGTTCGACTACGGCGTCTACGCCGCCACGGCGACGTACCTGACCGACGCCTTCTTCCCCGGCGAACTGGGCACGCTCGGTACCATGCTCGGCTTCGCCATATCGTTCGTCCTCCGGCCGCTCGGCGGCATGGTGTGGGGGCCGCTCGGCGACCGGATCGGCCGGAAAGCCGTGCTGGCCACCACGATCCTGCTGATGGCGGCCGCCACCGGAGCGATCGGCGTGCTGCCCACCCACGCGTCCGTCGGTGTGCTGGCCCCGATCCTGCTCATCCTGCTGCGTGTGGTGCAGGGCTTCTCCACCGGCGGCGAATACGGCGGCGCCGCTACGTATCTGGCCGAATGCGCCACCGACCGCAAACGCGGTTTCCTCGGCAGTTTCCTGGAGTTCGGCACGCTCGCCGGCTTCGTCGGCGGTTCGGCGACCGTGCTGGCCTGCCAGCTCGCGCTGGGCTCGGACACCATGCACGAGTGGGGCTGGCGCATCCCGTTCCTGATCGCCATCCCGCTCGGCCTGACCGGCTGGTACCTGCGGGCCAGGCTGGACGAGAGCCCGGTGTTCACCGAAGTCGCCGAGCACAAGCATCCGCCCGGCGGCTTGCGCGAGGTGCTGACCACCTACCGGCGTGAGACGCTCACGCTGGCCGGATTGGTGGTCGCGCTCAACGTGGTGAACTACACGCTGCTGACCTACCAGCCCACCTATCTGCAGAACACGATCGGCATGGGTGAGTCGGCGACCACCGCGATGATGCTGATCGGGCAGGTGGTGATGATGGTGGTCCTGCCCTTCTTCGGCCGGCTGTCCGACAGTGTCGGCCGCCGCCCGATGTGGTTGTTCTCCCTGATGGGTCTCGCCGTGCTCGCGGTGCCGATGTACTGGCTGATGGGCCAGGGCACCGCGTGGGCCATCATCGGCTTCATCGTGCTCGGACTGCTGTATGTGCCGCAGCTGTCCACCATCAGCTCCACCTTCCCCGCCATCTTCCCGACGCATGTGCGGTACGCGGGTTTCGCGCTGGCCTACAACGTCTCCACCGCGGTTTTCGGCGGCACCGCCCCACTGATCAACGAGGCCGTCATCGAGACCACCGGTTGGTCGCTGTTCCCCGCCGTCTACATGGTCGGCGCGTCCCTGATCGGCCTGCTCGCCTGGAACTACCTGCGCGAAACCGCAGGCACCTCACTGCGCGGCACCGAAGTCCCCGACGCGGGCGAAACTGTCCCGGACGACCCTGCCTCGGACCCGGATCTGCCCGCACAACCCGCGTTCTGAACCGCGGCCAACCACCCGCGGACCGGCGTTTACCGGTTGGTGCGGCCGGGGACGTCGGCTACTGCGTGGCGGACCAGACGGTTACCGAGGCCGTGTAGGCGTGGATCGCGTTGTTGAGGGAGATGCCGGTGAGGAAAGCGGTGCGGCCCGCAGCGGTTTTGACGCAGTAGGCGCTGTCCTTGGTGACCTGGAGGGTTTCGGCGCCCTGGGTGGCGACGAGGTCGGAGCACTGCTGTCGGGTGGGTTCGGCCGGGGTGGTCCACAGGGCGAGGGTGGGCTTCGTCGTGAAGAATCCGCCGCCGACTCCGTACAGGGTGGCTTTGTCGAACCCACCGGAAGAATTGCGGTCGTAACTGACCCATGCGCTGGCGCCGTTGTTGCTGGCCAGCACGCGGGGCGGGACGGAGTCCAAATCCAGATAGGTGAGGTTGATCGTGCCGGTCCATCGGACATCGTTCGGCGAAGCGGCCGCCGACGTCGTCGGCACGGCGGAGGGCGCGGGGGAGGCCGCGCGGTCGTCCGCGGCAGCGCTGGGGGTGGTCTGCTGAGCCGATGTCGAGGCCGACGCCGCGGAGGCGTCGTCATCGGTGAACTTCTCCACCGCCAAGACGATCAACCCGGAAATGATGGGGAACAGCAGTGTGGTGAGAATCGTCCCGGAGTGACGACGAACCCAGCTCTTGCGCTCGGCCGGGTCCTGCTGCCGGGGTTGCGCTGTCTCGCGTGTGTCCGCGTCGGGCTCGTTGTCCCCCATGGAGCTGCCTCCTGTAGCCGCATCGGTTTCCAAAGCTCGACGTTTGCCTGATCTGGCCAGTGGACGGTGCCGTTGCTCATGCTGGTGTGCTGATATCCAATTGTCAATGGCCGCAATTACTTCGGCACTGGCAAAGCGGGGCTCAGGTAGCGGCGGGTGGCTCGTCGTCTTCCGGCCAGCTGTCCTCGATGATCAGGCGGCCGTCTCGCAGGGCGGCCGCGTACTGGTCGGCCACCAGGTCGGCCGGGTAGGTCGGCCAGTAGGAGACGGCGCCGGTGGGTTTGTCGATGACGCAGACGGACCCGCCGACTACCACCAGCGGGCTGTCCGGCTCGGCGTGCGGAGGGCGGGGGAAGGTGGCGACGGCGACGAAGCAGGTGTCGAACTCGGTCAGCCGGTAGGCGATTCCGCGCTCGGCGTAGTCGCCGTTGGCGAGATGGTGGTCGGCGATCCGGTGCGCCTCGGTCAGATCCACCGGTGTGGTCGCCTCGGTCGGGTAGGCGTGGATGTCCATGTGTCGATGGCGGCCGGGGAATGGCCGCCCGCTCCTTCCGGGTCTCTGGATAGCACGGTGGCGGCTCGGCGCAAGCGGGTTTCCGGTCAGTCGAAGCGGATGGTGGACAACATCTTGCGGGCCAAGACCTCCGGATCGGATTCGGCGGCCAGTGCTGAATTATGCAGTGCCCCTTCGCGCCACAGCGAAGCGAAGCCATGTACCAGCGACCATGCGGCGAGCTGGGTCGCCTGCTGCCGGTCGTGGCTGTCGCCCGGCCGGATGTCCGAGACGCCTGCGCGCAGGGCCGTCGCGGAACGTTCCCGGGCGGCGCGCAACGCCGCGTCCTCCGCGTGCAAGAGACTGTGCCGGAACATCACGTCGAAGTGCCCGGGGTGCTCGCGGGCGAAGCGAATGTAGGCCACCGCGACCTCGCGGAAATCCTCCCCGGCCTCCGCGAGCTGCGCGGCCAGCAGCTCGAAACCCTCGGTGGCCAACGCGGTGAGCAGGCCCGCGCGGTCGCCGAAGTGGTGGGCGGGCGCGGCGTGCGAGACGCCCGCGTGCCGGGCCAGGTTGCGCAGCGAGAGCGCGTCGACGCCGTCGGCGGCGATCCGCTCGGCGGCCGCGCTCAGCAGTGCCGCGCGGAGATCTCCATGGTGGTAGCCGTCCTTCGCCATATCTCGATGGTGACCGATCATCTAGACATTGACAAGTTCAGCACGCGGGGACTATCTTTCCACTGTCAAGATTTGCTTTCGATGCACAGGAGATCCCGATGGCACCGCTGGTTGTCCTCGTCGCCGTCACCGCACTCGCCCGCCTCGCCGGCCGGCTGATCGGTCACGGCTGGCTCGATTCGTGGGCGCACGCGACCGCACTCGGGCTGGCCGCGATGCTCGTGCTCACGTCGAGCGCGCACTTCCTCCAGCCGCGCCGCGACGCCCTGATCGCCATGGTGCCGCCGCGGCTGCCGAACGCGGCGGCGCTGGTGACGCTGACCGGCGTCCTGGAGTTGGCGGGTGCGGCGGGCGTACTCATCCCGGCCACCGCGGACCTGGCCGCGGCCTGCCTGATCGCGCTGCTGGTGGCGCTGTTCCCGGCGAACGTCCGCGCCGCCCGCGCCGAACTGGGCATCAAGACCATGCCGTTGCCGCTGCGGGCGCTGGTGCAACTGCTCTTCATCGCGGCATGCGTGATCGTCATCGTCGGCTGAGATGGCGAAAGGCCCGCTCACACATCGGAATTCGATGTGCGAGCGGGCCTTTCGCGTGTTCGGTGCTCAGTTGCCGCGCAGCGCCTTCGCGATGGTGCGCCGCATGAACGGCCGCGCCAGATCCTCGGGCAGGTTCGCCCAGGCCAGGAAGAACCGCGTCAGCGGGTCGAGCGCGATATGGTGGCGTCCGCGTGCCAAGCCCCGTACGGCGGCTTCGGCGACCCGCTGAGCCGACATCGGCTCGATCGACCCGGTGATGGCCTTGGTCTCCACCGGTTTTCGCTGGTTCTCCATGGCCAGCCCCGGTGTGTCGGTGTCGGCCGGATAGATCACCGTGACGTCCACGCCCTTCGGCTCGACTTCATAGCGCAGGCACAACGCCAGCTGCCGGATGCTCGCCTTGGTCGGCCCGTAGGCGGTGTAACCGGTGATTCCGAGGAATGCCGACGTCGAACTGACCAGCAGGATCTTCCCGCCGCCCCGCCGCACCATGCCGGGCAGAACCTGCCGCACGGCGTACACCGTGCCGAGATAGTTCGCCGACATCTGCACCTCGAACTCATCGGCGTCCACGTCGAGGAACCGCCCGGGCAGCGCGAGCCCCGCACAACAGGCGAGGACCTCGCACGGCCCGTTGCGCTGCTCCAATTCCGTGATGGCCGAGGCGAGTTGGTCCGGCCGCGTCACGTCCGCGGCGGCGCAGTCCGCGCCCAGTCGTTTCGCGGTGTCGCGCAACGGTAGCTCACGGCGCGCGATGATCGAGACCTGCGCGCCGCGCCGCGCGAAAGCCTCCGCCACCGCGGCGCCGATCCCTTCCGATCCGCCGGTGACGACGACGTGCTTGCCGGCCCAGTCCTCGACCCGTCCCATCGCGGCTCAGGCTCGGCTCGCGGTGACGATCTCGGCGATCCGGTCCCGCCACAACAGATACGTGCCGGAGCTGCCGTCGTCGGGCAGGCCGTCGAGCGAGCTCTCGATCAGCGCGTCGGTCTTCGCCACGCCGGCGCCGCAGAAGACCTGCGCCGCGGCCTCGCTGTGCTCGTTGACGCTGTTGGTCTGCTGCCGGATGCGGGCGACCATGGCCGACCCCAGCGACAGCTGCGGCCGGAACTCGCCCGCCACGTCCCAGAGTTCCTCCATCGCCGCCGTTTCCACGCCGCCCGCGAAGGTGACGGCGATGCCGACGCCGCTCCACAGATCCGCGTGCCGCCGCGGCTCGAACTCGCCGATCAGCCGCACGACCCCGGCCGGGCTCCCGCCGCCGATGAACCACAGCGCGCGGCCCATGCCCTGGTCGGCGATGCGCTTCAGGTTGTCGCGGTCGCCGAGCCAGCCGGGATAGCGCGTCTCGACGTGCTTGTCGCGCACGTAGCGCTGCATCTGGAAGAACGCCTTGTAGAAGCCGTAGCCGTCGATGGCCAGCCAGCGGAACAGCGGGTGCTGCGGGAACAGCTTCTTCCACCGAAGCTTCGGGATCTTCGCCATGGCGAGGCCGACCCCGACGTACATGGTCAGCGCGTACTCGCTGGCCGGTCCATCGATCAGGTCGGCGGCGCGCCGGCCGGGGGAGAGGGAGTCGATCGCGGTGAGGCCGACGGCCGCGCCCTCGTAGGCGAACCCACGGTACTTCGGCGGGACCTGCAGCAGCGTGGCGATCAGCTCGTCGTTGTCCGAGCTGCGGACCGCGGAGTCGATGCCGCCGACCAGATGCATGGTCACCTGTTCGAGTTCGAGCGCGGTGTGCTGATCGGGCTGCTCGAACTTGCTCAGCACCGAGCGAACACTGGCCGGACTGGGAACGAAAAGGGCCGCGCGCAGCGGACCCAACGGCGAGGGCATGGGGTTCTCCAATCGTCAGAGGAGTCTTTTTCGGGGGGCATCGTCACAGGATGAAGCGGCGAAAACCGCCGTCGAAGAACGTCAGCGCTCCCGTGGCGGCGAGTCGGGCGTCGCGTTCGGCGTGCAGTACTTCGCCGACGACGATGCTGTGGTCGCCGCTGTCGAAGACGTTGTCGAGCTTGCATTCCAGACCCGCGGCCGCGTGCGCCAGCATCGGCGCCGCGGTGTGCGGTCCGGGAAACCACTCGACCTGGTCGAATTGCGCGTCGCCGTCGGGGCGCGCGGAGTCGGCGAAGTACCGGGCCACCGGCTCCTGGTCGGCCGACAGCACGGAAACGGCGAACGCGCCCGCCTCGTGGATCGCCCGGTGCAGGCGCGCCGTGTGGGCGACGCACACCAGGATCAGCGGGGGATCCAGCGAGACGGACGTGAACGCGTTGGCGGTCATGCCGTGTGGCCGTGGCGACCCGGTGGTGACCACGGTGACACCGGTGGTGAACGCGCCGAGCACGCGGCGCAGCTCGGCGCGGTCGGTCATGAGCGGGCCGCCTCCTTCACCGGCTCGGGTTCGCGCGCTATGTCGGCCTCCAGGTCGTCGGCCACCACGGGCTGCTCCGCCGCCTCCGGCGCCGCGCCGCGTTGCCGCCACCATTCGGCGATCCCGCGGACCCACCAGTAGACGCCGCGAGCGCCGCAGACGATGACCAGTGCGATGAACAACCCGTAGGAGATGTGCAGCGCGGTGACGACGCCGTACATGATGCCCACCGAGGCGCCGAACATGATCTGCTGCTTCTTGCCCGACGGGGTGGTGCCCGGGTCGGTGACCATGTAGTTGGTGAACAGCACGAACGCCAGGCCGGTCATCATGCTCAGGCCGGCCAGGATCGAGACGTTCGGCTCGATGAGCCCGCGCACGATGGCCTGCAGCGCGAACGCGCCCACCCACGCCATGATCAGCGGCATCTTCAGCGTCAGCTTGGCGTTGAGCATGGTGCCGGTCGTCAGCAGGCCCAGGACGATGAGCGCGTCCGCCGGGCCCGTGATGTATTCGGTGAAGTGGTACGGCGGGGCCACCGCGATCATCGGGAACACCAGGAAGCACACCACGACGCCGAAGTTCGACGGGTTCATGAAGTGGCGCATCTTGCCGTTGATCTTGGCGCGCAGCACCCACTTCGTGCCGACGGCGACCACGATGCCGAAGATCACCGGCCACAGCTTGTCGTGCGCGAAGGTCAGGAAGTTGAACGCCAGACCCGTGATGTGCGCGGGCAGCAGGAACTCGAACAACCCGCGCGGCCCCCGGCCCCGGAAGGCGGGGGGCCGCTTGTACGCCCAGGCCGCCAGGACTTCCAGCCCGATCTCGGTGGTATAGGCGGTGGCCAGCGCGATGAACGGCCAGAGGAACGGCTGCTCGAAGCCGAGCAGCGGGAACCCGATCAGGTTGAAGATGGTGATCGAGATGGCGAAGTTGCGCAGCGCCAGGTAGCGCGGATCCTTCGTGGCGGCGGGCTTTTCCACCCATTCCTTGGCGAACTCGGTGCCCGAGCGCTGGACCGCCGAGATGCGTTCCGCCGCGGAGACGCTCGTCCCGTTGCCGTTGCCGTTGCCGTTGCCGTTGCCGTTGCCGTTGCCGGCCGTGGCGGCGGCTCCGCCCTCCGTGGCCGTGTCGTCGCCCCCGGGAGCGCCGTGGGCGGCGCTGCCGTTGCCGTCGGCCGCCGAGGTCTCGTGGTGGCCGTTCGAGGCGGCTGTCGCCTCGCCCGGATCCTTCTTGTCGTTGTCGCTCATCGCTGCTTGACCTCCTGCGCGTCCGAGGCGAGGTTCACGGTGTGCCAGCCCGGCGCGAGCTGGAGGGATTGTTCGTGCGGGGTGCCGTTGGTCTCCCGCCAGCGAAGCGTGACGTGCAACGGGGCGGCCGGGTCGACGTCGCCGAGACCGATGTGCACCTCGGTGGCGCGCTTGCCGGTGTGCCCGCTGCCGCCGTCGAGGTGGCTGGTGAGCAACCGGCCGTCCGCCGTGCGGACCTCGACCTGGGCGTCCACGGCCGGAACGCCTTGCGTGGGAAGACCGGCGATGGTGTTCGTGGTCGCGGTGCCCTCCCATGCCTGCCGGAACAGCTTCAGGCCGAGGAACTGGCCGCCCTTCGCCTTGTTGTTGTGGTAGAAGGTCGGGTCGCCCCATTGGCGGGCGACGGCGAAGCTCAGCGCCCCGTTGCCGGACGTGTCGCCGACCGCGATGCCGCGTGAGGGCACCGGGGTGTCCATGCCGAGGGCGTGGGTGAGGTTGGCGAACTTGCCGTCGTCACCGCGGCTGAAGAAGCCGACCGGATTGCTGCCCGCCAGGTCGGCGTCCTCGGCGATGATCGGCCAGGACCACGGGTACTTGGTCAGGTCGTCGTTCATGGTGCCGAGTTCCTGGATCTGCGGCCACCGGTTGGTCTCACCCTTGATCATGCCGGTGGCCTGGACCACCTCGTTGCGACCGTCGTTGTCGAAGTCGTCGATCTTGGCGTCCCAGCCCCAGGTCTCCCAGGCCAGTCCGACGTCGGTCGCGCGGTTCTTGAACGGCGCGACGCCCTCGGCCAGTTGCCGTGCCGCGTCGGCGGTGTCCTTGGCGGTGTTGTAGAACGCGAAGTGGCCTTCCATCAGCGCGAAGCGCACCGCGATGTTGCTGACGAACAGGTCCGGCATGCCGTCGCCGTTCAGGTCGCCGAAGTCGGCCGCCATGCCCTTGTCCGAATCATGGCCGAGCACATACGACTTCGGCTCGGTGATGCCGCGCTCGCCCTCGGCGAAGCCGAAGCGGATCTGTCCCGGCGTGGACTTGTTGACGAACAGGCGGTCGCGCCCGAAGTCGTTGGCCACGTACAGCTCCGGCAGCTGGTCGCCGTTCAGGTCGGACGCGGCGGCGGCCAGCGCCCACCCGGTGTCCATGCCGATCGGGAACGGGTTGGCCACCTCGCGGTAGTCGGCGGTCGGCTCGTCGCCCGCCTTGGCGGAGGCCAGGGTGAAGATCCGGTCCTTGCCGCCGTTGCGCGCGTTGGACAGCGAGTCGGTCATCCACAGCGCGAGCTGGCCCTCCTTGGAGAGCACGTCCATGTCGTTGAAGTACTGACCCAGGTAGATGTCCGGCTTGCCGTCGCCGTCGAAGTCGGACACCGAGACCGCCGCGGTGATCCAGCGTTCGCCTTCGTAGTGCCCGTCCGCGGTGTTCGGGGAGGGGACCAGGTCGATCGGGCGGAACGCCTTGGCGTCCAGCCGGGTCGCGTTGGCGCGCTGCAGGTACAGGATCGGCGTCCGGCCGTAGTACGACACCAGGGCGTCCAGCCGGCCGTCACCGTTGAAGTCGCCGGGGATGCAGCCCGACGGCACGGTGGAGGAGTCGGCGGGTAGCGGTTTCGGGTCGAGCACGAACGGCTCGTACCGGCCGGTGTTGCTGTCCGGCGTCGGCGTGATGAACGCCGTGTCGGAGCGGGGGTCGACCACGCACAGGTCGTCGGCCAGCCGGTTGCCGTCGAAGTCGTTCATCGCGATGGCCGCGCCGACCGACGAGATCCAGGCCGACAGGTGCTTGTACGGCTCGCGCAGCTCGCGGATCTTACGATCGGTCGGCAAGCCCTTGGGCAGCGCGATCGGCATCGCGGTGAAGTCGAACTTGCTCGCGATCGGCCCGCCCGCTTCGTCGTAGGTGGGCAGCAGCGCCGACCGCGCGGGGATGAACAGCGAGCCCATCAGCAGCAGGGCCACCCCGGGCACCACCGCTTTTCGGAGGAGGGATCGGTTGATGGGAATTTTCACGAGTGCTGCTCCTCATGGGCGAGTGTGAATTGCTGTCCCGCGGTGTCCGCGAGTCCGTCGAGCACCTCGCGCAGCGTGGCCAGCGCCTGGTCCATGTGCTGCTCGGTGTGCCTGCAGTTGATGAAGAACCGCAGCCTGGCCTCCCCGGCCGGGACGACCGGATGGGTGATGGCGTTCACGCTGAATCCGCGCTGCAGCATGGCCAGCGCCGCCAGCACCGCCGGTTCGTCGGCGCCGGTCATGACCGGGATGATCGGCGAATCCTCCGAGGTGCCGATGTCGAAGCCGTATTCCTTGGCGCGGCGGTGGAAGTACTCGCTGTTGTGCCGCAGCCGGGTCACGCGTTCCGGCTCGTCGCGCAGGACCTCGAGCCCGGCCAGCGCGGCGCCGATGGCCGACGGGGCCGGCGCGGCGGTGTACATGCTCAACCCGCCTGCGACGTACTTGAATCCGTCGACCAGTTCCCGGTTGCCCGCGAGATAGCCGCCGACGCTGCCGAGCGCCTTGGACAGCGTGCCCATCCAGACGTCCACGGCGTCGCCGGGCAGGTCGAACAGCTCGCGCACGCCGTGCCCGGTGGCGCCCAGCGTGCCGAAGGAATGCGCTTCGTCGATCATGATCGAGCAGTCGTAGCGCCGGGCCACCTCGATGATCTCGGGCAGCCGGACCACGTCGCCGTCCATGCTGTAGAGGCCCTCGATGATCACCATGGCCCGGTCGAAGCTGCGCCGCGACATCTTGAGGATCGTCTCGAGCGACTCGGGATCGTTGTGCCGGAAGGAGACCCGCTTGCAGCGCGACCACTCCGTGCCGGAGACCACGCTGTGGTGGATGAGCGCGTCGCAGACCGCGAGATCGCGCTTGCCGAGCAGGAATCCGACCGCGGCGGCGTTGGTGAGGTAGCCGCTCGCGGTCACCAGCGCGGCCTCGGTGTCGTAGATGCCGGCGATCTCGGCTTCCAATTCGCGATAGATCGGCAGCTCGCCCGCCACGATCCGGACCGCGGCGGCGGAGGTGCCGTACTGATCGATAGCGTCCTTGGCGGCCTGCCGCACCCGCGAGTCGGCGGCCAGATCCAGGTAGCCGAAGCTGCTGAAATTCACCACGTCCCGGTCGGCCATCCTGGTCACCGCGCCGCTGATGCCCTCGTGCGGCAGGTAGTACGGATTGACCAGACCGACCTCGTTGACCCAGGCGTCGAACCGCCCGAACCGCTGCGCGGCCTCGAGCACGCCGGGGTGGTCACGGAACGACGTGTGCGCGACCCCGCGTGTCGCGCTGCCGCCGTTGCCGGTTGCCGCGGCCGGGGCGGCGGAGCCGTTCGCGGCTCGCGCGCCGTTGCCGTTCGCCGGGGCGCTGTTCTCGCCGCTCGCGTGCCTGGCCAGCAGTGCGCGGGCCAGTTCCCTGTTGTTGCCGGTCATTCGTCCTCGCTCCTCGCCGCGCGCTCTTCTTCCTGGGCAATCTGCTCGGCAATTCGCGCGCCGAGCCCGCGCAACGTCAGTCCGATCACGGCGAGCACCGACAGCTGGGTGCCGAGCACCTGCACCACGCGGGCGCCGAACTCCATGCCCATCAGCGAGTCCATGCCGAGCTCGGGCAGCGGGGTGTTCAGGTCGATCGTCTCGGCGTCGACGCCGAGCACCGCGGCCAGCTGCTCGGCGAGCAGGTAGGCCACCACCTCGCCGCGCTGGTCGATACCCAGCTGGAGGATCTCCGCCCGCAGCGCGCCCGCGCCCGACGCGCCGCCGCCCGCGGCCGCCACCTGGTCGGCGAAACGCGGCGTGCGGGTGGACGGGCGGTGCGCCAGCGCCCACTGGCTCCAGTCCACGTCGAACAGCACGATCTGCGGCAGGTTCAGCCGCAGGCATTCGCCCAGCAGATCGGTGGCCACGTCCATGTCCACCGAGCGGTAGCCGGTCATCTCCGCGTACCGGCTGACCGCCTCGTAGTCGGCCATGCCGCCGCCACCGCTCATGAAGCCCCAGTTCACCGCCAGCGCGGCGGCGCCGCGGGCCCGGCGGGCGGCGGCGATCATGTCCAGGACGGAATTGGCCGCCGCGTAGCCGAATTGGGGTGAGATGCCGACGATGCTGCTCGCCGAGGAGAACAGCACGAACATGTCCAGCTCGATGTCGGCGGCGGTGACGGCGGTGTCCAGGTTGACCGCTCCGGCGACCTTGGGCCCGAAGATGTCCGCCAGCGACTCGGCGGTGATCTGCGGTACCTCGAGGTTGTTCACCACACCAGCCGCGTGGAACACGCCGCGCAGCGGGTGCCCGCTCGCTTGGATGCGCTCGACCAGCGCGGCGACGGCGTCGTAGTCGGCCATGTCGAGGCGTTCCTCCACCACTTCCACACCGCCGGAGGCGATCTCGGCGACCGCCGCGCGAGCCGCGTCCCCGGTGGCGCCGCTGCGCCCGGCCAGCACCAGACGTCGCGCGCCGATCCGCGCCAGCCAGCGCGCGGTGGCCAGGCCGAACGCGCCGAAGCCGCCGGTGACCAGGTAGCTGGCCTCGGGATCGATCGGCAGACCCGGCCGTTTGCCCAGCACGGTCGGTTCCGGTTCGCGCAGGTCGAGCACCACGCGGCCGATCTGCTTGGACCGCACCACGGTCTCGAACGCCTCGGCGGTCGAGGCCAGCGGGAATGCGGTGTAGGGCAGATAGTCGTAGGTGCCGTCGTTCAGCGCGTCCATCGCCCGGCGTGCCGCGCGACGGACCAGTTCGGGGCGCACGGCCAAGGCGCGATCCATGTCCACCGCGAAGAAGGACAGGTTCCGGTCGAACGGGCGCAGGTCGATCGCGCCACCGCCGTAGATGTCGGCCTTGCCGATCTCGATGATCCGGCCGAATTCGGCGGCCGCCCGCAGGTTCTGCTGGAGGATCTCGCCGGGGGAGGAGTTGTAGACCACGTCGACGCCGCGTCCGCCGGTGAGCGCGAGCACCTCGTCGACGAAGCTGATCGACCGCGAGTTGACCACCTCGTGCGCGCCGGCCGCGGCGGCCACCGCACGGCGCTCCTCCGAGCCCGCCGTCGCGATCACCCGCGCGCCGAGGCGCACCGCCACCTGGACCGCGGCCATACCCATGCCGCCCGCCGCGCCGTGCACCAGCACCGTCTCACCCGCTCGCAGGTGGGCGAGCTCGCCGAAGGCGAATTCGGCCGTCAGGAAGGGCAGCACCGAGCTGGAGTGGCACGGGTCGAGTTCGGTGTCCGGATAGTTCAGGGGCATCGTGGCGCCCTCGTCCGGCCGGAGGGTGACATACCTGCGGACCAGGTCCCTGGCGCACACCGACATCTCGTCACCGACGGCGACCTCGGTCACGCCGGGGCCGACCCGCTCGACCACGCCGAACCCGTCCATCCCCAGGTCGGTGCCGAAGTACGTTCCGGCCAGCTCTTTTTCGGTGAGCACACCGAGCACCTTGAGCGCGTCCTTGTAGTTGAGGCCCACCGCGTCCATCCGGATCTCGACCTCGCCGGGGCCCGGCGGTACGCGATCGACCGCGCGCCACGCCAGATCCGACAACAGCCGAGACCGCGGAATCTCCAGGCGGAACGAACTTTCCGGATCGGTCAGCGGCGCGGCCTCGTCCCAGACCGCCAGATGTTCCCGCAGGGACTTGCGCAGGTGCAGCGCCCAGCACGCGCCCGCTCGCAACGCGACCTCGTCGGCCCGTCCGTCGCCGAACACCTGCTCGACGATGTCGGTGGCGCGTGTGGCCGGTTCGGTGTCGACCAGCCGCCAGTGGACGGCGGGTTGCTCGTTGCGCAGCGTGCGCCGCGCGCCGGTGAGCGCGGCCTGCGCGGGATGCGCGAAGGCGTCGACCGGCAGGCAGAACGCCTGCTCGGTGACCACCACCGCACGCACCTCGGCCGCCGGGGCGTCGTCGTCCTCCTCGCCGACCACCAGCTCGCCGACCGCCTTCGCGACCAGGGCGAGCCCGTAGGCGTTGGGCACGGCGTCCAGCTCGGCGCCCGACACCACGACGAGGCGGCCGCGCGTCGCGCCGGGCCGTTGCTGGGCGGCGCGCAGAGCGGCGAGGACGCGATCCGAGGCGCCGGCCTCCTCCGGGTCCAGGGTGAGGATCTCCGAGAAGGCACGAGCGCTGGCGATCTCCTTCGCGCGCTGGGAGACGGTGCTGCCCAGGCTGACCACGAGCAGGAACTCTTCGCCACCCGTCGATTCGTCGGCGGTCGCGATGTCGTCGACGATGGCCCACACCGGCTCGTAGAACAGGCCGTCGAGCTGGTCGTGCAGGTCCGGCTCGGCCGCCAGCCTGGCGAACCGGACACCCGAAAGTGTCAGTGCGACAATGCCTTCCGGTGAAGCGACGGTGATGTCCGCGCACAGCGGGTCGCCGTCCACCCGGCGGACGAGCACGACCGCCTGCTCGGGCAGCGGCCCGGTCCAGCGCACCCCGGCGACCGAGGACGGCACGACGACGCTCGCGCCGCGCGCCGTCTGGGCGTACAGGGCGGCGAAGCACTGCAGCGCGGCGTCGACCGCGGCGGGGTGGGCCAGATGCGGCAGGCTCGGCGAACTGCCTGCCAGCGGCGTGAGATCCAGCCGCGCCAGTACGGAGTCGGCCCCCACGCGGGCGTCGGTGATCAACCGGAAGCTCGGACCGTAGGCCAGGCCGTGCGCGGCGAGGCCGTCGTAGAGGGTCGCCGCGGTCACGTCCACCGCGTCCGCCGCCGGAGTGAGGTCGATGGTGCGCGCGTCGACGTCCGCCTCGATCAGCCTGCCGTACGCGTTGACCGTCCAGGTGGTCGCGGTGGCGGCGCGCGAGCGCAGGGTGAACCGGTGGGTGGTCTCCTCGACCGTGAGCCGCAGGACCGGCACGTCATGCCGTGCGATCACCAGCGGCGCGACGAACTGAACCGACTCCAGCCCGAAGGTGGCGCGGCCGGTCCGTACCGCGGCGGCGCTGAGCGCGGCGTCCAGATACGCCGCGCCCGGAAGCACGACCGACCCGTCGACCACGTGATCGGGCAGCCACGGCAGCGCGGCCACGGACAGCTCGACCTCCCACTCCGGAGCGGAAGCCGCAGTGCGCTGCCCGAGCATGACGTAGCCGTCCACGGCGCCGACGCGATCCGCCTCGATCGCGGGGTCCTCGATCCAGAGCCTGCGGCGCTGCCACGGGTAGCGAGGCAGATCCAGATGCGCGGTGGGGGTTTCCGGCGCGCCGGGCGCGTGCGTGGTGTCCAACCCGCCCACCTGGTACAGCTCGCCCACCGCGCGCAACAGGTTGTCCCGGTCGTCGGCATTTCGGGCCAGGGTGCTGATCGCCGCGCCGTCGAGGCCGCGGCGCACGAACGCCTCCTTGATGTTGCCGCTGAGCACCGGATGCGGGCCGACCTCCAGGAACACCCGGTGCCCGGCGTCGAGCAGGCTGTCCACGGCCGCGCCGAATGCCACCGGCTCGCGCACGTTGCGGCACCAGTACTCGGCGTCCCACTCGGGGCCGGACAGCTCACCACCGGTGACGGTGGACCAGATCGGTACCCGCGCGGGTCGCGGCGCGAGGTCGGCCAGCGCCGCGGTGAGATCGCCGAGAATGGGGTCCATCAGGTGGCTGTGGTAGGGCACCTCGACGCGCAGGGCCTTGGCGAACACGCCTTCCTCGGTGAGTTCTTCTCGGATGCGGTCCAATGCGGCGAGGTCGCCGGACAGTGTCGCCGCGGAGTGGCTGTTGATCGCCGCGACGCAGACGCCCGGCACATCGGCCAGGCGCTCGCGCAGCTGTTCCTCCGGCAGCCCGACGGCGAGCATGCCGCCGGTGCCCGCGGTGGTGGCCTGCAACCGGGCGCGGTGATAGCTCACCAGCAGCGCGTCGCGCAGCGACAGCGAGCCCGAGACATAGGCCGAGGCGACTTCACCGACGCTGTGGCCGACCACCGCGGCGGGGTGGATGCCGAGTTCGGCGAGTTCGGCCACCAGCGCGGCTTGGACCAGGAAGTTCGCCGGTTGCGCGTAGGCGGTCCTGGTAATCCGCGATTCCGCTTCCGGGCGCAGGAGTTCCTCGACGATCGACCAGCCCGCGATCTCGCGGAAGACCTCATCGATCGCCCGCGCGGCGGTCGCGAAATGCCCGCCTGCCTCGAGCAGGCCGCGGGCCATGCCCCACCACTGCGGGCCCATGCCGCTGAACACGAACACCGGCTGGGTGGAACCGTCGGTGAGCGCCCGGGCGGGCGACTTGCCCGAGCCCGCGGCGAAATCGGCAAGCTGGGTGCGCAGATCGTCGGCGTCACGATAGGCGAAGGCGGCGCGAAGCGGATGGTGCGCGCGCTGCGCCCACGCCGCCTCGGTCACCGCCTCGACGGGGGTGGCCTCGGCGAGGTCGTGCAGCTGGGTGGCCATCGTGCGCAACGCGGTCTCGTTGCGGGCCGACAGCGGCAGCACGGTGATCGGTCCGCGCGCGGACTCCGCGGCGGGCGCGGGCACTTCCGGCGCGCGGGTGAGGATCGCGTGGGCGTTGGTGCCGCCGTAGCCGAAGCTGTTGACCGCCACCGCGGCCCGGCCGTCGTCGTTCGGCAGCGGTTCGGTCTCCAGCGGAATGCGTACCCGCAGTCGGTCGAAGTCGATCTCGGGGTTCGGGTTGTCCAGCCGCAGTTGCGGTGCGATGACGCCGTGGTGCAAGGTCAGCGCGGCCTTGATGACGCCCGCGACGCCCGCCGCGGCCTCGGTGTGCCCGATGTTGTTCTTCACCGAGCCGACCGGCAGCGGCTCGTCGCGGCCCTCGACCGCGCCGTACACCGCACCCAGCGCGGCCAGTTCGAGCGGATCGCCGACCGGTGTGCCGGTGCCGTGCGCCTCCACATAGCGGATGTCGTGCGCGTCGATGCCCGCCAGCCGGCGCACCCGCCGGGCCAGTGCCTCCTGCGCGACGGGGTTGGGCACCGGTATGGCCAGTGTGCGGCCGTCCTGGTTGACGCCGCTGCCCCGCACCACCGCGTAGATCCGGTCGCGGTCCCGCACCGCCGCGTCCAGCTGCTTGAGCACCACCGCGCCCGCGCCCTCGCCACGGCCGTAGCCGTCGGCGGCCGCGTCGAAGGACTTGCACCGTCCGTCCACCGCGAGGAAGCGGCCTTTGCACATGGAGATGAACGCTTCCGGCCGCAGCATCGCGTTGGCGCCGCCGACGATCGCTGTCTCGCACTCGCCCGATTCCAGCGCGAGCACCGCTTGGTGCAGCGCGACCAGCGAGGACGAGCAGGCGGTGTCGATGGTCATGGTGGGCCCGAGCAGATCCAGCAGGAACGCGATGCGGGCCGACAGCAGCGTGTGCGACGAACTGGTCGGGCTGTGGCTGTTGATCGAGGCCCGCGACACCGAGCCGCTGCGCACCAACGCGTTGTCGTTCATGAAGCCGCCGACGAACACGCCGACCTCCCGGCCGCTGACCCGGCCCGCCATCCCCGCGTCGTCCAGCGCCTCCCAGGCGACCTCCAGCAGCAGCCGCTGCTGCGGATCCATGATCGACGCCTCGCGCTGGGAGATGCCGAAGAACTCGGCGTCGAACTCCCACAGCGGCTGGGTCAGGAATCCGCCGTGCCTGGTGTACATCCGGCCCGGCGCGTCCGGGTCCGGGTCGTAGAACTTCGCCAGGTTCCAGCGGTCCGCCGGCACTTCCACGATCCCGTCGCCCTTGTGCACGACGAGATCCCAGAACGAGTCCGGTCCGTCGATGCCGCCCGGAAAACGGCAGCCGATACCGACAATTGCTACATTGGGCATGAAAAATCCCCTGATGCTCAGGTATTCGAAAACATCGGCGTTTCTCGCCGACGTCGTCGAAACAGCGTGGAGACAACCGGAAGCGCGACGCCGGTAAACCTGTTCGGCCAGCAGCGTCGTCCGGAGGTGAAGTGGTTCCGCGGTAGGAGGTCTGTGTCCACCCATGGTAGGAGGCCCGATTCGCGAAGGTCAATACGGAATCGTACCGCTCGGGGCCGAAATATATTGCGGCGTAAGTAATGACAACTCGTTATCACCGCAGTTCAGAACGGGTATGACGGTATTATTCCGGTGTTATTACACGGTTATGGCCGCCGAACCTGCGGTAAATTACACCGTTATTCCGATGTTATTCCGCGTCATTCGGCGCCGGTTCACCGAGAGCTGTTGAGTCCGCGCTCCATTCGTGGCTACCATGGCTCGTCGAATACGCACTGGGGTGAAAGGCGATGGGCGTGGATCCGTACAACACCGGGCAGTTCCGTATCGAGCCGGAGGCCGAACCCATCGAAAGCGCCGCGTGGTTGCTCGAGTTCACCGAGCAATACATCGCGGGCTGGAACAGCGGAGACGGTGCGGCGGTCGCGAAATGCGTCACCGAGGACACGATCTGGCACGATCCGTCGCTGGACGCGCCCGCGCACGGGCGGGCGGGCGTGGAGAAGTTCGTCACCGATACGGTGCGCTCGTTCCCGGATGTCGCCTACACCAATCCGTTCGCGCCGGTGCTCGCCGCGGACAACCGGCTCGCCCTCGTGCCGTGGCGGATGACCGGCACCCACCTCGGTCCGATCGACCCGCCCGGGTTCGGGCCGACCGGCAAGCGCATCGATCTGCTGGTCATCGACGCGTGGCAGTTCCGCGACGGGCTGATCTGGCGCAGTCAGGCCACCTGGGACCTCACCGAGATGTTGCTTCAATTGGGGCTGATGCCACCGCGCGGGAGCGCCGCCGAGCGCGCGATGGCACGCGCCCAGCGGTTCAGGTCCCGGCTGCCGTTCTGACCCGGACGCGAGCGGTCAGTCGCCGAACAGCGTGGCGAACCGTTCCACGGCGAGCAGGACCGCCGCGCCGACGGTCTCCAGTTCCGCGCCCATGCCGACGAGCAGATTCACGATCGCGGGCACCAGCACTTCGAGCAGACCGTCGTCGCCCAGATGGCCGGCCATCTCCAACTGGACGAAGCCGAACAGTCCCATCCACAGCTGTGCCGCGGCGGAACGGACGTCCGGCGTGTTGATCAGCCCGGCGTCCTGCGCGCGCTGCACCGCGCCGACCACGTGGTCGAAGGTCTCCGCGTAATGCTCGAACTCCGAATCGTGCCCCGCCACCAGCACATTGCCGCGGTTGATCTTGAGGTCGATGCGGGTCCCGGTGCCGAACATCAGCTGGAAGAGTTCCGGCCTGCGCTGGGCCTCGTCGCGGAACACGAGGCCGAGCACGAGCAGATCCGTGATCGGTTCGTCGGTCACCCCGGCTGCGGTCATACGCTCGGCCAGCTGGGCGAAGCCGGCGGATCCCGCGGCTCGGATCAGGCCGGGCATCCCCCCGAAGTTGGAATACACCGCCATCGTGGAGACCCCGCACATCCGCGACACGCGGCGGACGGTGAGCGCATGCAAGCCCTCGGTCGACACCACCTCGACGGTCGCGTCGATGAGACGATCACGCAACGCGGTGTTCATCGAGTCCGTCCCGGCGGCCGGGCGCACGGCTAGTTCAGTTGTTCCGGCAGTCTGCTTGCTCATCGCTTCCGTTTCCCCAGCGCGGTCACGCCGCGACGCATAGATCCGCTAGTGCGCTGTCCTCGGGAAGGCGGTACCGCCGCTCGACCGAGCGCGCCACGGGTGTGACCACCGCGCGGGCCGACGGCCGCGGCCGGAGTGTTCGCGCACGGCCCGGCCGTGGTGGGGGAACGACATCTGTTCCGATCGATGCACCTTCGACTCGCTCGGTCCGGAAAGCTGATCGTGGTTCATCGCGCACAGATATCTCCGTTCTTGCCGCACGAACGGGCGGGCAGAGCATGAGGTGGAGCCGCGTTCGCGGACTACGCAGAGCAGACGCACCCGCCTGGAGGTGCGTGTCGGAGGTGAGTGTCGTCACTGAAACTCTATGTGATACACCGTAACATCCACAGTCATTCGACCAAATCTTTTGCGCCCTTTT
Source organism: Nocardia sputorum (assembly GCF_027924405.1). Classification (NCBI taxonomy): domain Bacteria; kingdom Bacillati; phylum Actinomycetota; class Actinomycetes; order Mycobacteriales; family Nocardiaceae; genus Nocardia; species Nocardia sputorum. The sequence goes on from NZ_AP026978.1 coordinate 1,399,034, forward strand.
CCAATTCGTCCCCGAGTGCGGCGCTGTGACTTCGCACGAGCTACGCACGGGGATTCTGGGCTCGGTGACAATCGGTGCGCGCGTCACCCCGGTAATCGGAACGGGATGCCGAAAAAGGGACAAACAAGACATATGCTCGGTGCCCGGAAGTGTGAATCGGGTCTGGAACTGCGCGGTCACGAACATCCGGCAACGGTATCGTTCGCGGCCGACAGTTTCGCGGGTGGGAGGTCGGCCGGTGTCATCTGTTCCGGGAATGATCGCCTGGCCTGCGCTCGGGCTTCGTCGCGCTGGTCGGTGCGGGCCGCCTGCTGCTTCTGCGCGACACGGTGGTCGACCGACTGGTGAATCGGCTGTTCGTGTGGGGCGTGCTGAGCCTGCTGCTGTACCGGTGCACCATGACGCCCGGTATCGCGAGCCTGACGCGGCAGCCGGCCGGGCTTGGGTACGCAGGTGCTCAGGATCGAGGCGACGGTCACCATCTGTCTGACGCTCGACGCGGCGCTGGTCGCGATTCCGCTGGTGCGGGCCCTGCCGGACACGGCGGAACTCGACCGGCCCGGGCGATCCTGCCGCAGGCTGCGCCCGCTGTGGCGAGATCTCACCGCCGCCGTGCCCGAGATCGTGCTGCGGCCCGCCGCAGACGAGCGGGATGATGCGAAGGTCCGGCTGCTGCGGATGACGGTGGAGATCCAAGACGCGCTCCTGCAGCTCGGACGCTATGCTCCGGCGACCGCCGAGCCGGTCGGATCGGGATGCCCGCTGACCGACTACGCGCGTCAAGTGGCGTGCGCGGCGGCCGCGCGCCGGTCCGGGTCGGCGCCGGACGGCCGGACCGCGGTGCGGCTGCCGATCACCGCCGCGGATTTCGACGCGGGACTGCGGCAACTGCTCGACCTGGCCCGCGTGTAACCGGCCGCCCGCGCGGCGGCGGGATGAGCGGCGCGCGGACGGCCTGCGGCTAGAGCACCGCTTGGGTCTGGGTGACCTTCGCGACCAGCTTGTCCGCGTCGTCCCGGACGACGGTCTCGACCACGATGAACGAGCGCCCGGCATGCAGCGGGGTAGCCGACGCGATGGCGTGCCCGGAGCGGACGGCGCGCAGGAAATTGGTCTTCGACTCCACCGTGGTGGTGCCCTGCTTGCCTTCGGGCAGGTTCAGGAACGCGCAGACCGCGCCGGTGGCGTCGGCCAGCGACATCAGCACCCCGCCGTGCAGCACCCCGCCGAGCGTGCACAGTGATTCGTCCCAGGCCAGGCGGCTGCGGACCAGCTCGGGTCCGTGGGCGAGCACCTCGACGCCGAGGCGCTCGGTGAACGGCATGGTCTGGTGGAACAACTTGGTGCCCGTCTCATCGATCATGGGCGCGATCTTGCCCGTCGCCGGTCGCGGAGTCGATTACCTCAGGGGTAATCGCCCGTTGTCCTACGGAGACCTGCACATCGGTTCGGTATCGGTCGGCGTGTGGTGAAACGCCGCGGCGGGTGCGGGGGTATCAGTGCATGAACCCGATGAACAGGAGAACGCGATGACCGACCTCCAGCCGTTCTATCGGCAGGTGCAGGCGCACTACGACCTTTCCGACGAGTTCTACGCGCTTTTCCTCGACCCGACGATGACCTATAGCTGTGCCTACTTCCAGCAACCGGACCTGACGCTCGAGCAGGCGCAGCGCGCCAAGATCGATCTGGCGCTCGGCAAGCTCGACCTGCGGCCGGGAATGACCCTGCTCGACGTCGGATGCGGCTGGGGCTCGACGATGCTGCGTGCCGCCACCGCCTACGGCGCCGAGGTGGTGGGCTTGACGCTCAGCCGCAATCAGTACGACTACGTCACGGACAAGATCGAGCGCGAGCGCATCCCGGGCGCGCAGGTCCGGTTGCAGGGCTGGGAGGAATACGACGGCGCGGCCGATCGGATCGTCAGTATCGGCGCGTTCGAGCATTTCCGGCGGTCCCGGTACGAGGCGTTCTTCGAGCGATGCCACCGGATGCTGCCGCCGGACGGCCGGATGCTGCTGCACACCATCGTCGGGTACACGCTGAAAGACCTGCGGCGGATGCAGATTCCCGTCACCCGGGAAGACGCGCTGTTCCACATCTTCATCAAGCGGGAGATCTTCCCTGGCGGACAACTGCCGCACCCCGCCGAAGTCACGCGGCTGGCCGGACGCGCAGGGCTCGGCACGGAGAGGATGCAGGAGTTGCGGCCGCATTACGCGCGGACCCTCGACTGCTGGGCGGAGGCCCTGCGGGCGCACCGGGAGGAGGCGGTGGCCCTCGCGTCCGAAGAGGTCTACCAGAGATACCTCAAATACCTGACCGGGTGTGCGGCGCAGTTCCGCGCAGGCCGCATCGACGTCATCCAGTTCACGCTGGTCAAGTGACCGGCGGCCGGGTCAGCTCAGCCGCGCCACCAGGGCATCGGGCAGGTGGGGCAGCGCGAGGTCGACCAGCCGCCACGGCCAGCCGGGCACGCAGGCCCGCCGCCGCTCCTTCTCGATGGCGGCCACCATGGCCGCGACGCCTTTGTCCAGGGGCGCCACCATCCGTGCGTCCCCCGCCTTGGCGGCCATGTCCGTGGCGATGAACCCCGGCAACAGCGTGGTCACCGTGATCGGCGAACGGGCCAGTTCGGTGGCCAGCGCCTCGCCGAGCGCCGCCAGTCCGGCCTTGCTCGCCGAATAGGCCGCCTTCTTGCCGGGAAGGCCGCGGACCGCGCTCATCGAGGCGACCAGGACGAGATGTCCGGCTCGCTGGGCGTGGAAGATCTCCAGCGCCGCTTCCGCCTGCGCCAGCGCGCTGACGAAGTTCGTCGTGGCCGTCGCGAGGTTCGCGTCCGCGCGTCCGCTGCCGACCCGCGCGCCCTTGCCGATACCGGCGTTGACGATCACGCGGTCCAGGCCACCGAGTTCGTCGCGCAGTTCCTCGAAGACGACCGGCACCGCCGCGTGGTCGTCCACGTCGAGGGCGCGCACGGCGACGGTGATTCCGGGATGGGTCGCCGCCAGCTCGTCGCGCAGCGCCGTGAGCGCGTCCAGCCTGCGGGCGCACAGCGCGAGATCGCGACCCTTGGCCGCGAAGTCACGCACCATGGCGGCCCCCAGGCCCGCGCTCGCCCCGGTGATCAGAATCCTCTTCCGCGTCATGCGGCTGACCCTAGCCTTTGTTGAACGCGAGTCAATATGCCGCCTGTGTGCGGTGCCCGTTGATTCAGCCGCCGAACGAGCCGGTCGGCGGCGACGCGGGCAGCAACCGCCACGGCCCGCAGTTCTCGGTCTTGAACCCGACGTCGGTCGCCTTGATCTCCACCCGGACGGGGCCGAGCCGGGTGTAGTTGTTCGCGATGATGTACTGCATGTTCGTGCTGTCGCCCTCGACCTTCCAGAGCCTTCGCCAATCGCAGGCGTAGGCGGGGTCGGGGGTGCCGGGCGCCTCCCAGACCCCGGGCGCGATGTCGACGCCGACCAGGTAGACGCCGTCGTGTGACATGGTGTTCGCGGGTTCGGCCGCCGCCGTTCCCGTGGCGAGCAGCGTCACCGCAGTGGTCATGGCTCCCGCGAACAGGAGTGCGCGCGCACGCATACCGATTCTCCTTGCCTTGTACTACCGCCGCGTCCACGGTCGTCGTTCTCCCGTCGGCGCGGCCGACCCGAGACCCCCGATCTCCGCGGCAAGGAATACCAGAACCGACCAGGCGGTGTGCCCCGAATCCGGGAATCTGCGCGGGTTCGGTCTCCGGCACGCCGCAATCGGCGAACTCGTCCCGTTACGTGCTCGACTTCACCGACGGTTTCGTCGATGACCTCTCGGTAGCACAGCTACTGGCCACGACACCCTGTGCCCGCTGTGCTGTGGTCGCCGGTGCGTCCCGCCCACCAGGAAGTCGTCGACGATTTCGGCGCGCCGATCGGCGTGCCGAAGCCGCAAATGCATTACGCTCTGCTATCTCCGCGCAAACCGCCTGGCCGAGGTTGATCGCCGGGTGTCGCGCATGCTGTAACACTTCGATCACGCAGCTTGCTTTGCTGATACACGCGTTGCCAGAGTGAACCACTGGGTTTGGTGTTACAAGTGGGAAGGGAGGGGCGCCCCGTTCCAGGGGCGCCGACCGCACTATGAAGCCAAGCATCGTCAAAGCCGGTATCTGTACCGCCGTCACGGCGGCGGTAACGGTGACGCTGTCCGGGTTGCTCCCGGTCACCGCACAGGCGGAGCCGTCACCGCTGGACATGTCCAAGAAGCTCGCAGGCAAGACCGTTTTCCTCGATCCCGGTCACCAGGGATCGAACCACTCCCAAGACTTGGCAAGACAGGTCAGCGATGGTCGCGGCGGCACGAAGGACTGCCAGACCACCGGCATGACCACCATGAACGGCGTTCCCGAGCACACCATTACCTGGAACGTCGCCCAAGTCGTCAAGACGTCGCTGGAAACGCTCGGCGCGCACGTGGTGCTGAGTCGCCAAGACGACCTGAACTGGGGCGGCTGCATCGACGACCGAGCCCGCGCGGCGAGCCAGTCCGGCGCGGATCTCGCCGTGAGCATTCATGCCGACAGCGCGCCCGCGCAGTATCGCGGGTTCCACCTGATCGTCCCGGAACTGCCCATCCCGAATCTGATCATCGATCAGGCGCAGGCGGGAGCGGGTCTCGCCGCGTCCAAAGCGGTGCGCGACGCCTACCGCGAGGCGGGATTCCCGCCCGCGAACTACGGCGGTGTGGTGGACGGTCTGCAGACCCGTAAGGACGTCGCCGGGCCCGCCCTGACCACCGTCCCGGTCGTCTTCCTGGAGATGGGCAACGGCGCCAATCCCGAAGACGCGGCGCTGCTGGAAACACCGGAGGGCCAGCTCAAGCACGCCATCGCGCTGACCACCGGCGTGGTCGGGCACCTGCTCGGCGCACCGCGGCCGGGTGCCGCGCCGGATCAGCAGACCGGGCAGACCGCTCCGCAGGGCTCCACGCTCGACCACCCGGCGGCGTCCCCGGAGACCTCGCAGGGGCAGACGGTTCCGGGTGGTCCACCGGCGCAGACGAACCCGGTGGTACCGCAGGCTCAGACGATTCCCGCGGTGCCGCAGAACTCCACGACTCCCGGAGCGCCGCAGAGCCAGGCAGCGCCGCAGAGTTGGACGATCCCCGGAGTGCCGCAGGGTACGACGCCCGGAGCGCCGCAGAGCCCGGCGGCTCCCGCGGTGCCGCAGGCACAGTCCGTTCCGGGCACGTCGACGCCGAAGCCCGCCCCCGGTACGGCGACACCCCAGTCTCCGGGCACCTCGGCGTCGCCGACATCGCCGGGTACGTCCGGGACCCAGTCGTCGGGCACGCCGAACGCGCAGCAGTCACCCGGGACCGCCGGGGGCAACGCCTCGATCATGGAACTGCTGATGCCGCTGGCGAAGCTGCTCGGCTTGGACAACAACGCCATCGCCACGGAGCTGATCAACCTCGGCTACAGCCTGGCGGGCATGCTGCTGGGCCCCTCGAAGTAGTTCGCACATCGAACCCGCCGGACGCCACTCTCACCGCCGCGAGGGTGGCGTCCGGCTTTCCGCCCGGGTCGCGCGGCGCACTAGGGTGAGCGGAATGGCTGACCGGATTCCTGTTGTGCTCGTCGCGGGGTTTCTCGGTTCCGGGAAGACCACGCTGCTCAACCATTTGCTCCGGGACAACCGGGGAACCCGGATCGGCGTGGTGGTCAACGACTTCGGGGCGATCAACATCGACTCGATGCTGGTCGCCGGACAGGTCGACGCCATGGTCTCGCTCGGCAACGGCTGCGTGTGCTGCGCGGTCGACGTCACCGAACTGGACGAGCTCTTCGCCCGGCTCACCCAGCCGCGCGCCGGGATAGACGTGATCGTGGTGGAAGCCAGCGGCCTGGCCGAGCCGCGCAACCTCATCCGGATGGTGCTCGGCAGCGACAATCCGCGCCTGCGCTACGGCGGGCTGGTCGAAGTGGTCGACGCCGAACAGTTCCCGCAGAGCAGCGCCCGCCACCCGGAACTGCGCACCCATCTGCGGCTGGCCGATCTGGTGGTGGTGAACAAGGCCGATCGGGTCGCGCCCGAGCGGCTCGCCCGGCTGCGCGCGGACATCGCGGCGCTGGTCGGTTCGGTGCCGGTGTACGCCACCACCTACGGCCGGATCGATCCGGGGCTGCTGTTCGACGAACCGCTGCGCGCGCGCCCGGCAGTGGCCGAGCAGCTGAGTTTCGACGAACTGCTCATCGAGCACGACCACGAGGACCACGCCGGGCACCGTCATCTGCACGACGACTACACCAGCGTCTCGTTCGCCAGCGGACGAGCGTTGGACCCGCGCAAGTTGATCGGCTTCCTGGAGGACCCGCCCGCGGGATTGTTCCGGGCCAAAGGGTTCGCCGCCTTCGGCGTGGCCGACGAACGCAGGAAGTTCGTCCTGCAGATGGTCGGCCGTCACATCGTCTTCGAGCCGGGCACCTGGTCGCGCGGCGAGTCACGAGGCGCGCAGCTGGTGCTCATCGGGGCGGGCCTGCACACCGACACGGCCCTGGCCCGGCTGCGCGACACCGTGCACGACACCGCCGAACCGCTCGACGCCCAGAGCATGCTCGGCGTGCGGCGCTACACGCCGCACTGAGCGCATCGGATTTTGGCGCGTTCGGTCGCGACCTGTCGCGTTCGGTGCTGGTAACCGAGCGGTCTTTTCATGAGACTGAATGCGTGTCCGCCGGGCGGTGGGCACCGGGAGCTTACTGCCGCGCGCGGCGCCGCTCGGCAGCCGATCCGTAACCGACCGAATCGTTCCGCTACCGATGGGAGTATCCGTGTCAGATTCCATGGAGAGCGCCACCGCTTACGTCATCGAGGCGCTGGAGGCCAAGGGCACCGCCACCCGCGACGACTTCGACGTTCCCGCGATCGTCGCCGAGACCCACGCCATCACCAACAGCTGGGATTTCCGGGCGATCGAGGACGCGACGTTCTGGTCGATCGCCGCGCGGTTCCTGAGGCAGTGAACGTCTGCTCGACCCGCGGCACGGACGCGGCAGGCGACCACCGCCGAGCCGCTCGCCGCAACGATCCCGGGTCGGAGTAGCCGAGGATCTCCGCCTGGCGCGCCGGGCTCAGCGGACCGGTGGCGGTCGCGGCGACCCACCGCGTGCCGCGCGCCCGGTCCAGCTCCGCGCGCCACGTGGTACCCGCCTCGCGCAACCGCCGCTGCAGCGTGCGCGGGCTGGTGGCCAGTCTGCGCGCCACCCGCTCCAAAGACGCGTCGCCTTCGTCCAAGCAGTCCGCCAAGGCGGCCGCGACGCGCTCCGGCCAGGCGGTGGCCAGCGGTGGCGGTGGCGGCAGCGCGGCGGCCAAGGGCTGGAGAATGCCGGCCAGAACCGGGTCGCTGGTCGTCAACGGCCGGTCCATGTCCGCGGCGCGGAAGGTCATGGCGTCCACCGGCGCGCCGAACTCGATCGCGGTGGTGCCGAAGACCTCGACGAAGGTGCCGATCTTGGCGGGGGCGTGCTGGCGCAACGAGACCCGCACCGGGGCCAGCGGTTCGCGCACCACCCGCCGCGCCCGGCTGAGCACCGCGCTGAGGCCCCACAGCTGGGTGAGATCGCGGCCGCGGCCTTCCCCGTCGATCATGTCGAGATACAGGGTGACCTCGTCATCGTTCTCCGCGACCAGGTCGAATCGGTGGTTGGTGGTCACCGCGGTGACGTACGGCCCGCAAGTCGCCAATCCGGCGCCCAGCGTCGGCGCCGAGGAGAACAGGTAGTCGTACAGACCCAGACAGGTGAGCTGGTAGCGGCTGGCCACATTCAGGGCGACGTCCGGGTCGCCGAGTTCGTGTTCACCGATCTCCCACAGCCGGGAGAACGTCTGGCTGGGCAGGTGCAGGTCGTCGCCGGCCATGGTCCACTCCGGCAACCCGGATTCCCGCAGCAGCAGGTCGCGGTCGAGGCCGGCCGCGATGAGTTGCGAGATGACGAATCGGTGGAGCAAGACCTGGTCGGTTCCCATCGCGTGCTCCCTTCTCCCACCGCGACCGATCGGCTCACACGCGCAGCGAGACCGAGCGCGTTCCGTCCCCGGGGCCGCGGCCGTTGCGAGGACGACGACACCGCGACGCGCACACGCTATACCGGCCGTGTTGATTCGTCATGAGTTTCATGTCACGGACAGATCACCCGCAGGCGTTCACCCATTCGGACAGGCCGTCGGCGAACAGCTGCCGCTTCCAGATCGGGACTTCGTGCTTGATCCGATCCACCAGTTCCGCGCACGCCGTGAAGGCCGCGCCGCGATGCGCCGCCGCCACCGCGACGACGATCGCGCGGTCCCCGATGCCGAGCGAGCCGACGCGGTGCACGGCCGCGACCGGCAAGCCGTGCGCCGCGGCGACTTCCGCGCAAACGGTGCGCAGGAAACGCTCCGCTTGCGGGTGCGCGGAGTATTCCAGGGCCGAAACCGCTTGTCCCCCGTCGTGATCGCGGACCTTCCCGGTGAACACCACGACCGCGCCGTAGTGCGGTCCGGTGACCGCCTCCTCGACCTGCGCTGGGTCGAGCGGCTGGTCGCTGATCCGGGCGAGCCGGACCGTGGCCTCAGCCGTTGTCATGACTTCCACCTCCGGCGACTTGTGCGAGCAGATGATCCAGCAGCGGTTCGAGCACCGCGATGCCGTCTCGGACGCCGCCCGGCGAGCCGGGCAGATTCACGATCACCGAGCGTCCGGCGAGCCCCGCCACGCCCCGGCTCAGCGCCGCCAGCGGGAACTTCGCGGTGCCGCGCTGCCGGATCGCCTCGGCCACACCGGGCAGTTCGCGGTCGAGCAGCGCGAGGGTGGCCTCCGGGGTCGCGTCGGTGGGGGAGGCGCCGGTCCCGCCGGTGCTGACGACGAGCGCGGGTTCGAAACGCAGCGCGTCGGCCAAGCCGAATTCGATCTCGGCGTCGGCGTAGACCAGCGGGCCACGCACCGAGAAGCCGAGACCGGTCAGCCAGTCCACGAGCACCGGCCCGGTGGTGTCCTCGCGGGTGCCCGCCGCGACACCGGTCGAGGCGACCAGCACCACCGCCGAGCGTTCCTCCTCGGCGAACTCCACCTCGGCGTACTCGGGGGTGTCCGGCTCGGCATCCACCTCGTCGAGGGGAAGTTCTTCGCTGGTCACCGCCTCGATTTCCGCGGGGGCTTCGTCGGCCGGGCGCTCCCAGTGCCCGCGCTTGCCGCCTTCTTTGGCGAGCAGCCGCACGCCGTCCAGCGTCGCCGCGGGGTCGACGGCCTTCACCATGTCGTGCAAGGTCAATCCGGCGACCGCCACCGCGGTCAGCGCTTCCATCTCGACGCCCGTGGGGCCCTTGGTCTTGGCGGTGGCCTCGATCGTGATGGCGGTGTCGGTGAAACCGAACTCGACGCGCACCGACGACAGCGCCAGCTGATGGCACAGCGGGATCAGTTCGGAGGTCTTCTTCGCCCCCGCGATGCCCGCGATCCGGGCGGTGGACAGCACGTCAGCCTTCGGCATGTCGTCGGCTCGCACCAGCGCGACCACCTCGGCCGTGGTGCGCAACTCGCCTGCCGCGACGGCGATCCGGGTGGTGTCGCTCTTCTCGCTCACGTCCACCATGCGGGCGCGGCCTTCGTGGTCGACATGGGACAACTCGCTCATAACAACCACACTCGCACAAGCGCCCCGGCGGGCAGCGCGGTGACCTCGGCGGGCACATCGATCAGCACGTCGGCCTGCGCCATCGCCGCCACCAGATGCGAGCCCGGACCGGACGCAACCTCGACCGCCCGCGGCTGCCCCTGCGCGGGCGGTTCACCCGGATGCCCGCGGATCAGCTTGCCGCGCAGGAACTGACGCTTGCCCTCCGGCGAGCGCGGCACCGCGCCGACCAGGGGAAGCTCATAGGTGTCCACCGTGGGCAGACCGGCGAGGTGACGCAGTATCGGGCGGGCGAACACCTCGAAGGACACCATCGTGCTGACCGGATTGCCGGGGAAGCTGAGCACCGGTACCCCGTCGACGACGGTCAGCCCCTGCGGACCGCCCGGTTGCATCGCGACCGAGCCGAACCGCCCGCCCATCGGCTCGAGCACGTCCTTGACCACCTCGAAGTCGCCCTTGGACACCCCGCCGGAGGTGAACACCACGTCGGCGTGCTCGGTCGCCGCCGACAGCAGCGCGCGGAAACGCGCCGGATCGTCGGTGCTGTGCGCCACCGAGACGACCTCGACGCCGTTGGCCGCCAGCGCCGCGGCGAGGGCGATGCCGTTGGAGTTGTAGATCTGCCCGGGACGCAGCGGTTTTCCGGCCGCCACCAGCTCGTCGCCGGTGGTGATCACCGCACCGCGCACCGCGCGGAAGACCGCCACCGCGGATAAGCCGACCGCGGCGAGGGCGGCGACGTGCCGGGGGGCGAGCCGGGCGCCCGCCCGCACGAGCAGATCGCCGGTCCGGACATCGGTGCCCGGTTCCCGCACGAATTCCCCTGCGCTGCGGCCGCGTTCGATGGTCACCGTGCCGTCGCCCACGCTGGCGTCCTCCACCGGCACGACGCAGTCCGCGCCGGGCGGGACCGGCGCGCCGGTCATCACCTTCATCGCCGCGCCCCGCGGCAGCGGCGTCCGGCCCGCCGCGCCTGCCGCGACCACGCCGGCCAAGGGCAGGGTGACCGGCGCGACCAGCACCGATTCGGCGCGCACCGCGTAACCGTCCATCGCGGAGTTGCGGAAGACCGGCAGGTCGATCGGCGAACGGACGTCCTCGGCCAATTGCCTGCCCAGCGCCGACGCCACCGCGACGGTCTCCACCGTGCGCGCGGCCAGGGGCCGCAGCAGCTGTTCGATGCTGTCGCGGTAGTCGTCGACGGGCTCGGCCGAGACGCCGGCGGGCCGAGGGTTCATGCGAGTCAGCCTAACGCCCGATCCGGGCGGTTTTCCGCCGCTGTCGCGGTGCGCCGGTCGGTGCGCAGGTCGCCGGCGCCGTGCTCGCCCCGTGGCGGTCGCCTCACCGCCGATCCGTGACCTCGGTGAGCATTCCGCCCGCAGACGAATCGGGACAGGCGGTCATAATGGACGTGTGACTCTGGTCGAGATCGGGATTCCCGCGGTGCGTTCCGGGCGTCCCTCGCTCGCCGGCCGTCCCGACACCCCCTACTTGCTGGATCGTTTCGGACGCGTCGCCCGCGACCTGCGCGTATCCATCACCGAGAAGTGTTCGCTGCGCTGTACCTACTGCATGCCGGAGGAGGGGCTGCCGGAGATACCCCGGGACGAACTGCTCACGCCGGACGAGATCGTGCGTCTGGTGCGCTTGGCGGTGCGGGATCTGGGCGTGCGCGAGGTCCGCTTCACGGGGGGCGAGCCGCTGATGCGCCGCGACTTGGAACAGATCATCGCGGGCTGTCACGCCGCGGTGCCGCACATCCCGCTGGCGATGACGACCAACGGCATCGGGCTCGAGCACCGCGCCTTGGGCCTGGCCGCCGCCGGCCTGCATCGGGTGAACGTCTCGTTGGACACGGTGGACCGGGCCGGTTTCGCGCGGCTGACGCGCCGCGACCGCCTCGAATCGGTGTTCGCCGGGATCCGTGCCGCCCGCGCCGCCGGACTGGCCCCGATCAAGGTCAACGCCGTCTTGATGCGCGAAACCCTCTCCGGCGCTTCCGATCTGCTGCGCTGGTGCCTGGACGAGGGCTGCGAGCTGCGCTTCATCGAGGAGATGCCGCTCGACGCCGACCACGAATGGGCACGCGCCAACATGGTCACCGCCGCGGAGCTGCTCGACGTGCTCGGCACCCGGTTCGAGCTCAGCGAGGCCGGTCGCGCCGATCCGTCGGCCCCCGCGGAGAAATGGCTGGTCGACGGCGGGCCCGGCACCGTGGGCATTATCGCCACGGTGACCCGCAAGTTCTGCGACACCTGCGACCGTACCCGGCTCACCGCGGACGGCATGCTGCGCTCCTGCCTGTTCAGCGACCAGGAGTTCGACCTGCGCCAAGCGCTGCGCTCCGGTGCGGCCGACGAGGAGGTCGCGACCCTCTGGCGTGGTGCCATGTGGAACAAATGGGCAGGTCACGGCATCGATGCCGAGGGCTTCGTCCCCCCGGAGCGGACGATGGGAGCCATCGGTGGTTGAGATTCGCTATTTCGCCGCGATCGCCGACGCCGTGGGCAAGGACAGCGAAACCCTCGACTTCCCGGCCGGAGCGACGGTGGCCGACCTGCGCGCGGCCCTGTCGGCCGCCTACGGCCCGGATCTGGACAAGATGCTGTCGGTGTGCGCCTACCTGATCGGTGACGAACTCACCCGCGACCCCACGGTCGCGCTGAGCCCGCGCGTCGACGTCCTGCCACCCTTCGCGGGCGGGTGAACGCGACCCGCCGCGCGGCGGGTCGCGGCGGGACGCTCAGCGCCACCAGGTGTCGAGCGGGGTCACCGGAACGGTGCGCTTGTGCCGGGTGTTGCGGAAGATGGTCTCCAGTCGTTCGGCGACCTTCCGCGTGACTTCGTTGCCCTCCAGGTAGTCGTCGATCTCGCTGTAGCGCAGTCCGAGCGCCTCCTCGTCGGGCAGGGCGGGCCGGTCGTCTTCCAGATCGGCGGTGGGCACCTTCGACCAGATGCTGGCCGGCGCGCCGAGTTCCTGGAGCAGGGCGGCGCCTTGGCGCTTGGTGAGACCGGTGAGCGGGGTCAGGTCGACGCCGCCGTCGCCGTACTTGGTGAAGAATCCGGTGACCGCCTCGGCCGCGTGGTCGGTGCCGACCACGAGCAGGTTCTCCTGTCCGGCCAGCGCGTATTGGAGCACCATGCGCTCGCGCGCTTTGATGTTGCCGCGCACGAAATCTCGCAGCCGGTCCACCTGCAACGCCGACGCCGCCTCCGCGGCCGCGGCGTTCGCGCTGGGCCGGACGTTCACCACGACCTGCCGGTCGGGCCGGACGAACGTCAGCGCGGTGCGCGCGTCGGCCTCGTCGGCCTGCACGCCGTAGGGCAGCCGGACGGCGAGGAAGGTCGCGTCCACGTCCTCGTCCCGCAGTTCCTCGACCGCGAGCTGGCACAGCCGTCCGGCCAGCGCGCTGTCCTGCCCGCCGCTGATGCCGAGGACGTAACCTCGTGCGGGGGTGGCGTTCAGATAATCCTTGAGGAAATCGATCCTCCGGCGGATCTCCTTCTTCGGTTCGATCGTGGGCTGGACACCCAATTCACTGATGATCTGTTCGCGCAGGTTCCCCATGGCGCCCGAGTCTACTGGCGATTCAGGAGGCGACAATGCGCCGAACGACGTGCTCCCAGTTGTCGCCGATCTGCTCGCGGGTGTAGCCCAGCACCTGCATCTGGTGCATGACCAGCGCGGCGCCCAGCATCGCCAGGAGTGCGTCGGCGATGAGCCTGGCATCCCCGGGCGCGCCTGCCTGCCGCAGCAGCATCACGACGTGTGCGCGCAGCAATCCGTACGGCCCGCCCGAGTAACGGTCACCCGCTTCGCCGAGTTCGGCGGCGCGGTGCAATTCGCCTTCCACCTCGATGTCCAGCAGCCGGGCCCGCCCGAAGGCGACCAGCCGCTCCACCGGCGGTGCGCCGGGGCCGAGCGGCGGCGGCCCGAAGATGAACGACTCCTGGTACTTCTGCTCGGAATGGTCCAGCAGCGCGAGCATCAGGCCGGATCTGCTGCCGAATCGGCGGAACACCGTGCCCTTGCCGACCCCGGCGCGTTTGGCCAGCGCGTCCATGGTGAGGCTGTCCACGCCTTGCTCGCGCACCAGCTGCTGCGCCGCGTCCAGCAGCAGCCGCCGGTTGCGGGCCGCGTCGGCGCGCTCGGCGGGCTCGGACGTGCCGGGCAGCGGCGCGCCGACGTCGACCAGCCGGCGCGAGCCGTCGGCGGACGCGTCGGGTGTGGGGTAGTTCACAGCGCTCACGCCGACTCCGCGGGAAGTAATCGGACCATGGTCCGGTTAGTGTGTGGTGAACGTACGGACACCACCTCATCAGTACACCAGGAGTCGTCATGAGTCAGACCCGCATTCTCGCACTCGTCGGTAGCCTGCGCGCCGCCTCCGTCAACCGGCGACTGGCCGAGGCCGCGGCGCACACCGCGCCGGAGGGTGTCGAGGTCACCCTCTACGAGGGACTCGCCGACATTCCGTTCTACAACGAGGACATCGACGTGCCCGGCTCCGTGCCCGCGGCCGCCCAGGCGCTGCGCGACGCGGTCGCCGAGGCGAACGGCCTGCTGGTGGTGACGCCGGAGTACAACGGCACGCTGTCGGCGGTGCTGAAGAACGCGATCGACTGGGCCTCGCGTCCGTACGGCGCCGGGGCCATCAAAGCCAAGCCCACCGCCGTGGTGAGCGCGTCGATCAGCCCGAACGCGGCCCAGTGGGCGCACGGCGACGCGGTCAAGGCGCTCGGCGTCGCGGGAGCGAAGGTGGTCGAGTCCGCGCATCTGCACTTCGGCGTGATCGGCGAGCGGTTCGGCGCCACGCACCCGCGCGACGACGCCGAGGCGCTGACCCAGCTGGCCGCCACCGTGCGCGATCTGGTCGAGGCCACGCGCGGCGAACTCGCGTCGGTGTAAGCTCCATCTCCGGTCTCGGACGAGGGTCACCGCTCTGCATGCAGCGGTGGCCCTCTTCGTTTGCCCTGAGGTTTGCTGTAAGTATGCTGACACGCCGAAGAGTGATCTGCGCCACTGTTTGATCCTGAGGTGAATCGAGCGTACTGGTACTTCTCTCGATGGAATTTCACCAATGTGACTCGCTACATGTCGTGTTGTAGGAATCTGTCGGCCACTAGGTGTAGTGTCTTCGCTACTGGAAGACGGCGAGAGACCTCACTCGGTAGGAGTCGGCCACGCGTGGCTGATCAGGGGATTCGAGTCCGGCTCCAGGAGTTTGCGCAGCATACGTCGATCGTGCATTGCATACGGGTCAAGCTGTGGATCAGGCACAAGGAGAGAGGGATGTCAATGACCGTCACCGTGTACACCAAGCCCGCTTGCGTCCAGTGCAACGCCACCTACAAGGCTCTCGACAAGGCCGGGGTGGACTACGAGGTCATCGACATCTCGGAGAACGACGAGGCGCGTGACTTCGTCATGGCACTCGGATACTTGCAGGCGCCGGTCGTGGTGGCCGGGGACGATCACTGGTCGGGCTTCCGGCCCGACCGCATCAAGTCGCTCGCGACCGTGGCGGCCTGACGCTCCACCGCTTCCGGTTCGTCCGGGCTGCTCGCGAGAAGAGGAAGGCGACCATGTCGGAGACGGCGGCGCTGGTCTACTTCTCCAGCGCTTCGGAGAACACGCATCGCTTCGTCGAGAAGCTGGGCCTCCCGGCGACTCGCATACCACTGCACACCGCCGACTCACTGCGCGTCGACGCACCGTACGTGCTGATCGTCCCCACCTATGGGGGCGGTCGGCACGTGCTCGGGGGCGATCGTTCCGACAAGGATTTCGTGCCGCGGCAGGTCGCCAAGTTCCTCAACGATCCGCACAACCGCGCGTTGCTGCGCGGGGTCATCGCGGCGGGCAACACGAACTTCGGCGACACCTTCTGCTACGCGGGCGACCTCATCGCGCGCAAGTGCGGGGTGCCGTATCTGTATCGCTTCGAACTCATGGGAACCGCTGAGGACGTCGAACGCGTCCGAGAGGGATTGGGATTGTTTTGGCAACAGCAACGACAGCACCGGCCGGAAAGACAGCTCGCTTAGAGCAGCCCCCGGTCCGCGGCGCCGAAGCGGGCGAGGTCCTCGACTACCACGCCCTCAACGCGATGCTGAACCTGTACGGTCCGAACGGGGAGATCCAGTTCGACAAGGACCGTGAGGCCGCCCACCAGTACTTCTTGCAGCACGTCAATCAGAACACCGTCTTCTTCCACAATCTGGACGAGAAGCTGGACTACCTGATCGACGAGAACTACTACGAGGCGGAAGTCATGGAGCAGTACAGCCGCGAGTTCATCAAGAAGCTGTTCCAGCAGGCCTACGCCAAGAAGTTCCGGTTCCCCACCTTCCTCGGCGCCTTCAAGTACTACACCTCGTACACGCTGAAGACCTTCGACGGCAAGCGCTACCTGGAGCGCTTCGAGGACCGGGTGTGCATGGTCGCGCTCACGCTCGCCGCCGGTGACGAAGCGCTGGCGGGCAAGCTGGTCGACGAGATCATCGACGGCCGTTTCCAGCCGGCCACCCCGACCTTCCTGAACTCGGGCAAGAAGCAGCGCGGCGAGCCGGTGTCATGTTTTCTCCTTCGCATCGAGGACAACATGGAGTCCATCGGCCGCTCGATCAACTCCGCGTTGCAGCTGTCCAAGCGCGGCGGCGGGGTCGCGTTGCTGCTGAGCAACATCCGTGAGCACGGCGCGCCGATCAAGAAGATCGAGAACCAGAGCTCGGGCGTCATCCCGATCATGAAACTGCTCGAGGACTCGTTCTCCTACGCCAACCAGCTCGGCGCGCGGCAGGGCGCGGGCGCGGTCTACCTGCACGCGCATCATCCGGACATCTACCGGTTCCTGGACACCAAGCGGGAGAACGCGGACGAGAAGATCCGCATCAAGACGCTCTCGCTGGGCGTGGTCATCCCGGACATCACCTTCGAGCTGGCCAAGAAGAACGAGGACATGTACCTGTTCTCGCCCTACGACGTGGAGCGCATCTACGGCAAGCCGTTCGCCGACATCGACGTCACCGAGAAGTACTACGAGATGGTCGACGACAAGCGCATCCGCAAGTCGAAGATCAAGGCGCGCGAGTTCTTCCAGACCATCGCCGAGCTGCAGTTCGAGTCCGGGTATCCGTACATCATGTTCGAGGACACGGTGAACCGGGCCAACCCGATCGCGGGCAAGATCACCCACTCCAACCTGTGCTCGGAGATCCTGCAGGTCTCCACGCCGTCGGAGTTCAACGACGACCTGTCCTATGCCAAGGTGGGCAAGGACATCTCCTGCAACCTCGGATCGCTGAACATCGCCAAGACGATGGACTCGCCCGATTTCGCGCAGACCATCGAGGTGGCCATCCGGGCGCTGACCGCGGTGTCGGACCAGACCCACATCTACTCGGTGCCGTCCATCGAGCAGGGCAACAACTCCTCGCACGCCATCGGCCTCGGGCAGATGAACTTGCACGGTTACCTTGCGCGCGAACGGATCCACTACGGGTCCGAAGAGGGCATCGACTTCACGAACATCTACTTCTACACCGTGGTCTACCACGCCATCCGGGCGTCGAACCGGATCGCGATCGAGCGCGGCGCCTACTTCGGCGGCTTCCCCGAATCGAAGTACGCCAGCGGTGAGTACTTCGACAAGTACACCGAGCAGGTGTGGGAGCCGAAGACCGATCGCGTCCGGCAGCTGTTCGCCGACGCGGACGTGCACATCCCGACCCAGGACGACTGGCGTGAGCTGAAGGCATCGGTCATGGAGCACGGCATCTACAACCAGAACCTGCAGGCGGTCCCGCCGACCGGGTCGATCTCCTACATCAATCACTCCACCAGCTCCATCCACCCGGTGGCGTCGAAGATCGAGATCCGCAAGGAAGGCAAGATCGGGCGGGTCTACTACCCGGCGCCCTACATGACCAACGACAACCTCGAGTACTACGAGGACGCCTACGAGATCGGCTACGAGAAGATCATCGACACCTACGCCGCGGCCACGCAGCACGTGGACCAGGGACTGTCGCTGACGTTGTTCTTCAAGGACTCCGCCACCACGCGCGACCTCAACCGCGCCCAGATCTACGCCTGGCGCAAGGGCATCAAGACCCTCTACTACATCCGCCTGCGCCAGATGGCGCTGGAGGGAACCGAAGTCGAAGGTTGCGTCTCCTGCATGCTGTAGGTCCGTAGCGGACAGGGGCCTCCTACCCGGAGGCCCCTGTCGCATTCTCCGGTCACCGGGATCGCGCTCGGCCCAGCTCCGCCGCCTCGGTTCCCCACAATGTGCTGGGAGCCGACCGCGTCTGGAATAAGCTGGGGCAGAAGCGATCCGGTAGTGATGGGAACGACGATGACCGATCTCGGCGGCGACGGGCAGCCGCTCCGGCCGATTCACGACGCGAGCGTGCCGAGCAGTGCGCGGATATACGACTACGTCCTGGGCGGGAAAGACCACTATCAGGTGGATCGCGACGCGGCCGAGAAAGTCATCGCGGCGTTTCCGACCACCCGGGTCGCGGCTCGGCAGAACCGGCTTTTCATGCACCGCGCGGTGAACGCGCTCACCGCGCTGGGCGTGACACAGTTCCTCGACATCGGCACCGGCATCCCCACCGAGCCGAACCTGCACCAGGTAGCGCAGGCGCCGGCGCCCGAAGCGCGGGTGGTCTACGTGGACAACGACCCGATCGTGCTGTCCCACGCCCGCGCCTTGCTCACCGGCACGCCGGAGGGGCGCACCGCGTACGTCGACGCCGACCTGAAGGACCCCGAGGCGATCCTGTCGGCGCCCGAACTCCACGACACACTGGACCTGAAGCGTCCGGTAGCGCTGAGCCTGGTCGCCGTGCTGCACTTCCTGTCCGACGACCAGGACCCCTACGGCATCGTCGAGACCTTGCTGGATGCCCTCGCGCCGGGTTCGTTCCTCGTCGTCTCGCATATCACCGCCGACCTCGAACCGGAGATGATCACCGAGGCGCTGAACGTGTACCGGCAGAGCGGGGTCTACGCCCAGACCCGCACGCGAGACGAATTCGCCCGCTTCTTCAGCGGGTTGGATCTACTGGACCCGGGCATCGTCATCACCAACCAATGGCGTCCGCAGGGCGAGTCACCATCCTGGCTCGACGCGCAAGTGAACTGCTGGAGCGCCGTCGGGCGCAAGCTGGGTTGATCATGTGATCAACTCAAGGCCGGGAGCACTTCGCGTTCGAAGAGTTCGATGCCCGAGGTGTCGTAGGCGGACTCGGGGAAGTTGAAGATGGCGTAGCCGAGGCCGAGATCGGCGACTCGGCGCAGGTTCGCCACGATCTGCTCCGGGGTGCCGGTGGCGGCGCCGCTGTTGTACAGCTGGGCGAAGTAGGATTCGGTCGCGTCGGTGCCGATGACGGGCGTCAGGCGGGCCTTCAACGCCGCGAGACGATCGTCGACTTCGGCCTGGGTCGAGCCGATGACGACGTTGAAGTTGGCACTGCGGATGATCGCGTCGAAGTCGGTGCCGACGTCGGCGCAGTGCGCGCGCAGCACCTCGGACTTGTGGGTGAACTCCTCGGGATTGCCGCTGAAGTTGGTGTATTGCGCGTACTTCGCGGCGATGCGCAGCGTCTTCTTCTCGCCGCCGCCTGCGATCCACAGCGGGATACCATTCTCCTGCAGCGGAAGTGGACGCACGATCGCGCCGTCGAGCTGGTAGTACTTGCCGTCGAGGGTGGCCGAACCACTGGTCCACGCCTGCCGGAAGATCTGCACACCCTCGTCGAGGCGGCCGAGCCGTTCGCCCGCGGATGGGAAGCCGTAGCCGTAGGCGCGCCACTCGTGTTCGTACCAGCCACCGCCGATGCCCATCTCGACGCGTCCGCCGGAGATCAGGTCGACCGTCGCGGCCACCTTCGCGAGGTAGGCCGGGTTGCGGTAGCTGATCGCGGTACACATCTGACCGAGGCGGATGCGCGAGGTGGTCGCGGCGAAGGCCGACATCAGCGTCCACGCTTCGTGCGTCGCCTCCTCGGTGGGGACCGGGACGGTGTGGAAGTGGTCGTACACCCACAGCGATTCCCACGCCGGGTTCGCGTCGGCGCGCTGGGCGAGGTCTCGCATCACCCCCCATTGGTCTGCCGGGTCGATGCCCACC
This sequence comes from Nocardia sputorum, assembly GCF_027924405.1. Classification (NCBI taxonomy): domain Bacteria; kingdom Bacillati; phylum Actinomycetota; class Actinomycetes; order Mycobacteriales; family Nocardiaceae; genus Nocardia; species Nocardia sputorum. The sequence continues at coordinate 1,418,831 of NZ_AP026978.1, forward strand.
AGATCGAGCCGCCAGCCCTGCGGGATGAAGATGCCGAAGCGCACGAATATCTCCTTCGTGTGTACCCGAACCGCCACGGCGAACGCCGCGGCTTCGTACCTCACTGTTACCAGTCCACTGCGGTCTGGCAACCGTTCGGCGCTCGGCGCACCGAATTCCGGCCGTGTGCGGCGGAACCCATCGGCGCTACCACCAGATAGTTGCGAGCCAGGTCGCCACCAGCGTGAGAAGGAGCAGCAGGAGATCCAACCCGATCACATCGCGTTCGCCCCGGCTCCGATGCAGCGCGAGCCCGCCCACCTGGATCAGTGCGAGCCCGGCGGCTGCCGCGACCGCCGCGATGCCGGTGGGTGGCGGCAGGACGAGTCCGAGCGTCCAGCACACCGACGAGGCGCACGAATCCCAGCGACACCGCACCGATCCAGCCCATCGGCCGCAGCCGGTCTGCCGACCGCACCACCTTGATCCCGCACGCGGTCGCTCGCCGCCCATCGCGCGGCGAACGACAAGCGGCAATGCTGAGAACGCGCATGGTTTTCGGTGTTTTTCCGGAAATGCTGCGCGTTGATGAAATCCGCTGGCGGCACAGGGGCTGAATGTCGCACGCTGGAAATCGTATGAACGAAGAAAGAAGACATCCGCATAATCGAAGGCAGCCTCGACTCGGCATCGATTTCGGCCGAGTGATCCAAGGGGCCGCTCTGGCCCCCGGCGACGAGGACACGGTGTTCCTCTCCGGCGGGCTCGAGGAGGCGCTGCGCACGCCGCCCAGCGCGGGCGCTTTCGACGTATTGCCGCGCCTGGTCCGGCGCTTCGAGGGCCGGGCGTGGATCATCTCGAAGTGCGGTCCCCGGATCGAGGAGCGCACTCGCCAGTGGCTCGACCACCACGACTTCTACGACCGGACCGGGATCGCACGCGACAATGTGCGCTTCTGCCGTGCGCGGGCGGACAAGGCGGTGCACTGCGCCGAACTCGGCATCACGCACATGATCGATGACCGCCTCGACGTGCACCGCGTCCTGCGTGATCTCGTGTCGCACCGGCTCCTGTTCGGCGCGCAATCCGAGCCGATTCCCGACTGGGTGCGCCACGTCCCGAGCTGGAATGACGTGGAGCGCGCCGTGCTGGAGACTATGCCGCCGGTGCGCTCGTAGTCCGGCATGAGGCAGGGCACCCGCCGCCGGCTCGGTCCTCGGCGGCACCCTGCGCATCGAAGGTGCTACCGGCCCACGCAGATCGGTGCAATCGATTCGATGTCGGACGGGCCCTCAGGGCAGATGGCCCGGCCTCCGAGGGTTGCTGGACGGCCGGTTTTCCGGGGTTGGCCGTAGACGTAGAGGTACACTGAATTCACACAGGTTGCTGGTGGTTTTCTGGGGCGCGATTCGCGTACTCGCGCCGGTGACACGGCAGTGCCCGGCCGCTTATCTGCCGGCATGAGCATGGTTGGGAAATCCGCACGCCACAGCAGCGCCGACGCTCGATTGTCCGGTCCCGGATATCTCACGAGTGTGCGGCTACCGCTCGGGCGCGGATCGGAATGCAAGCGAGTACACCGTTTGCCAGTCGGGGTGGTCACGGGACGGCGCAATGGATGAGACGGTAGCAGGAGACGGAGACGCCACTCAGAGGTCCGCGGAGGCGTTCGGACGTTATCGGCTGCTGTCGCTGCTGGGGCAGGGCGGCATGGGCCAAGTGTGGCGGGCGCATGATTCGCTGACCAACCGGGTGGTGGCGCTCAAAGTGTTGCCCGAGCGCTTCGCCGATGACGAGCAACTGCGTGAGCGGTTCCGCCGGGAGTGCCGGGCGGTGGCGCAGCTGACCGAGCCCCATGTGATCCCCATCCACGACTTCGGCGACATCGATGGTCGGCTCTATCTGAATATGCGCTTGATCGAGGGCACCGACCTGCGCACGGTGATCACGCGAGAAGGGGCCTTGTCGCCCCGGCGGGCGGTGGCGATCGTCGCCCAGGTGGCCGGTGCGCTGCAAGCGGCCCACGACGCCGGGCTGGTCCACCGCGACGTCAAACCCTCGAACATCCTGCTGGGGGCCGACGAGTTCGCCTCCCTGATCGACTTCGGGATCGCCCACGCCGCAGACGACCGTACGCTGACCGCGACCGGCGAGACCATCGGCACCGTCGCCTACATGGCGCCGGAGGAGATCGGCGCGGAGGTCAAGGCCGATGCCCGAGTGGACGTGTACGCGTTGACGTGCGTGCTGTACGAATGCCTGACCGGTCGGCCGCCGTTCGCGAGTGAATTCGGGATGCAGGGTGTGATCGCCCATCATCTGCACACCCCGCCGCCACGTCCCAGCACCACTACACCCGATGTACCGACCGAGTTGGACGCGGTGATCGCCAAGGGAATGGCCAAGAACCCCGACGATCGTTATCAGACCGTGCGCGAGCTGGCCGTGGCGGCCTGCGCCGCGGTGGGCGATTCCCCGGTCGGCACCACCGGGGGCGTCGCTGCGCGCCCTGGTCGGCGAATCAAATCGTCGCGCAAGACGGCCATGCTGCTCGCCGCCGCGGTCGCGGCGGCGGTGGTGGCCGTTGTAGCTGTCGTCCTCGGTGTCCAACGGGAATCAGGCGGCGGTGGCACTTCGCCCACAGCTATCGCCCCGGGCTATTCGTCACAGACTTCGCTGCCGTTCACCGGCGTCAGCCTGCCCACCGGTGTGGCGGTCGACGCCGCGGGCAACGTCTATGTCACCGACATGGGCAGCGATCGGGTGCTGAAATCTGCGGCGGGCGCGGCGGCGGCGACCCCGCTGCCGTTCACCGGCTTGAAGAATCCCCAGGACGTGGCGGTCGACGCCGCGGGCAACGTCTACGTCAGCGACACGAGCAATGATCGGGTGCTGAAGTTGGCGGTGGGCGCGGCGGCGGCGACCCCGCTGCCGTTCACCGGCCTGAAGGACCCCCACGGCGTGGCGGTCGGCAATACGGGAGACGTATACGTCGCCGATCGGGGCAATGATCGGGTGCTGAAGTTGGCGGCGGGCGCGGCGACGCCGACGACGCTGCCGCTGACGGGGCTCCAAGGTCCCGACGGTGTGGCGGTCGACCCGGCGGGCAACGTCTACGTCACCGAATTGGGTACCGAGCAGGTGCGGTTGTTGGCGGCGGGCGCGTCGGCGCCGACCATGTTGCCGTTCACCGGCCTCAAGGATCCACAGGGCTTGGCGGTCGACACATCGGGAGATGTGTACGTCGTCGACTGGGGTAACAAATGGGTCGTGATGTTGGCGGCGGGCGCGTCGACGCCGACCCCGCTGCCGTTCACCGGCCTCAAGAATCCCCAGGGGCTGGCGGTCGATCCGGCGGGCAACGTCTACATCACCGATCTGGGCCCCGATCCGGTGGTGAAACTCTCCGTCGGCTGATACTTCCGTTGCCGTACCAGGCGGTTGTCGTCTCGGCGAATCGGCGCGGTGGCGACGACGCGAAATCGGCCGGGCGCCGGCGAAGCGCCCGGCCGATTCCGCCTGTCGGTTCCTACGCGCCGGTGAACTTCGCTCCGGCAATGGACTTCGACGGCTCACCGTCGACGCCGACCGGGATGTCGCCCTCGAGGGTGGTGCGGTACAACACGCGGGTGACGTCGAGATGGTCCAGATCGCTCGGCGCGAGATGCGCGGTGGCGCGGTTGTCCCAGAACGCGAGACTGCCCTTCGTCCAGCGGAACCGGACCGTGTAGGCCGGGTTGGTCACCTCGTCGAACAGCAACCGCAGCACCGCGTCGCTCTGGGGCGGGGTGAGCCCGACGATCCGGGTGGTGAACCCGGGGTTCACGAACAGCGCCCGCTCGCCGGTCACCGGGTGCACCCGGACCACCGGATGCTCGGTGACCAGCGGCGCGGTCGCGACCTTCTTCGCGTAGTCGCTGTCGGAGTCCCAGATCGGACGGTTGCCGCCGAAGCGGTGTTCGGCGCGCAGCCCTTCGGCGAATCGTTTGAGCGACTCGGGCAGGTTCTCGTAGGCGGCGACGAGGTTCGTCCAGCCGGTGTCGCCGCCGCGCTCCGGGGCGATCTCGGCGCGCAGGATCGAGGCCGCGGGTGGGTTGATCAGCGCGGAGACATCGGTGTGCCACTGGTTGGTGTAGCTGTGCTTGCGCACCCCGAAGCGCTTCTCGTAGAGCCGGCTGTCGACCGCGAGGATCTCCGGGTATTCCGTGGGCGCGTCGTCGTCATAGGGGTGCGACGGCGTGACCGCGCCGAAGCGGCGGGAGAAGGCGATCTGCTGGGCGTGATCGATGTGCTGGTCGCGGAAGAACAGCACCTTGTAGGTGTGCAGCGCGTCGGTGATGGCCGCGACCTGCTGGTCGGTCAGCGGCTCACGGAGATCGACGCCGGAGATCTCGGCGCCGATGTGGGCGGCGACGGGGGCGACGTGCAGCGCGTCGGCGGTAGCGGTCGAGACGGGGGTTTCGTGGACAGCGGTCATCGGAAGAACTCATTTCGAACTAGAGGATCGGGCCGGCGCCAACCGGAAATGCGGGGATGCGGTACTGCGACAAGCGCTGCCACACACCCGCATGAAGTCGACGGCACGCCGTTTGGTCAACGCCTGATCAACCGTGCGCGGGGCAGCCATGGTTCAGGAGTTCGCCGGGGCGCGCCACCGCGACAGGCGGCGTTCGAGGGTGACCAGCAGGCCGTTGAAGGCGAGACCGAGCAGCGAGATGGCGAGGATGCCCGCGTACATGTTCGGGATCGCGAAGTTCTGCTGCGCGGCGGTGATCAGATAGCCGAGGCCGGCCCTGGCCCCGAACATCTCGGCGGCCAGCAGGACCAGGATCGAACTGGCGGCGGCCATCCGCAGACCGGTGAAGACGGACGGCAGCGCCGCGGGCAGGATCACCTTCTGGAACAGGCGCAACGGCGAGAAGCCGAGGGACGCGGCCGATTTGACCAGCAGGGGATCGACGGTGCGCACGCCGGTGATGGTGTTGAGCAGGATCGGGAAGAAGCTCGCGTAGACGACGATGGCGACCTTCGAGGTCTCGCCGATGCCCAGGATGAGCAAGAAGACCGGCAGCAACGCCAGAGCCGCGGTGTTGCGGAACAGCTCGAGGATCGGGTTCAGGAAGTCCGCCACCGGCTGATACCAGGCGATCGCGATGCCCACCGGAATTCCGGCGACCAACGCCAGCGAATACCCGGCCAGCGAACGGTTCAGGCTCGCGGACAGGTGCGTCCACATCTCCCCGCTCGCCACCAAGTCGGCGAACGCCTGGGCGACCACCGAGAACGGCGGCAGGAACACCTCGTCCACCAAGCCGAGCGTGGGGGCGAGCTGCCACAGCAGCAGGAACAGGGCGATCACGACCGTCGGCTTGAACACCCGCCAGGCGAACCGGCTCACCACCCGCAGGATTCGCGGCACGGCGGAGGGCGCCGCCTCGGCCCGCCGCAACGGGGCCGGTCGGGTGGGCGCGGCCGCGGTTTCCCGCACCGGCCGCTCGCTGAGCTGTATGGCGCTAGACATGGGCGGTCCTCTCGGTGGTGGATTCGGCATCGGCCGCGTGGTCGGACAACGACTCCAGCTCCAGGCTCGCGGCCCGCTGGACCTCGCTGTGCAGCAGCGTCCAGATCTCGTGGCGGTAGTCCCGGAACCGCTGGGAGGAGCGGACGTCGTCGTCGGTGTCCCGGTCGATCTCGACGTCGACGATGGCCTTGATCCGGCCGGGCCGGGAGGTCAGCACGGCCACCCGCTGGCCGAGGTACACCGCCTCGTCGATGCCGTGGGTGATGAACAACACCGTCTTGCCGGTGGCCCGCCAGATGCGCAACAGTTCGTCCTGCAGGGACTCCCTGGTCTGCGCGTCGAGCGCGGCGAACGGCTCGTCCATCAGCAGCACCTCGGGATCGAACGCGAGGCTGCGCGCGATGGCGACGCGTTGCTTCATGCCGCCGGACAGCTCGTGCGGATAGCGGTCGCCGAAACCGGAGAGCCCGACCAGTTCCAGGTAGTGCTCGGCGAGTTCCCGGCGCGCCTTGCGGCGCAAACCCTTGGCCTCCAAGCCGAATTCGATGTTGGACCGGGCCGTTCGCCAAGGCAACAGCGCGTACTGCTGGAAGACGATGCCGCGATCCAGACCGGGGCCGGTGATCGGCTTGCCGTCCAGCAGGATCTCACCCGAGGTGGGCTTGCTCAGCCCGCCGAGCAAGTCCAGCAGCGTGGATTTCCCCGACCCGCTGGGGCCGACCAGCACCAGGAACTCGCCCTCGCGCAGCTCCAGCGAGATGTCCTCCAGCGCAGTGAATCGCTCGTGTGACCCGCGCACCGAGAACTGCTTGCGCACTCCGGTCAGCGCTAGTTTGGTCGCCGTGGTCATTTCGCGGCCACCACCTCTCCGGTCGGTCCCGCCTCCGGCTTGTATCTGCCGTTGGCATAGGGGTTGAACTTGTTGGTGAACAGATCCGCGGCCTTCAATTTGCCGTTCGGCAGTTCGCCGTTGCGCACCAGCCAGTCGATCCAGATCTGCAATTCCTTTTCCGCGACCACGCCGCCGGGCACCGGGATCCCGGAGCTCAGCCAGTACGGCACCAAACCGGTGTTCTCATTGCGGCCACGCTTGCCGATGATCTGCGTGAATCGCTCGCGCACCTGCTCGCGGGGCGTCACCTGAAGCCAGCGGATCGCGCGCGCGGTGCCCTGCACGAAGTCCTCGACGGCTTCGGGATTCTTGGCGATGTAGTCATTGCGGAAGACGTAGGTGCCGTAGTCGAACGTGCCGAAGATGGCCTTGTCGGTGTAGAGCGGGTGGATGCCGCCGCGCCGGAGCGCGGTGTCCCGGAAGACGCTGCCCAGCGCGCCGACGTCGACCTGCCCCTTGCGCAGCGCGTCCTCGGTGTTGGCCGGCGGCACGACGACCAGTTGCACCTGCTTGATCTCGTCGTCGGTCAGGCCTTGCTGATGCAGCCACTCCCTGGTGATGAATTCGTGGTGCGCGCCGAGGGTGTTGACCGCGACCTTCTTGCCGATGAGATCGCGCGCCGAGGTGATGCCGGAGTCGTCACGGACGTAGTAGCCGGTGAACGACTCCTCGTCCGCGCCATAGGAACTGAGCACCGAGGTGACTTTCGCCCCGCCCGCGATCAGTTTGACCACCGCGCCGTTGAACGCGCTGCCGAACTCGACCTGGTTGGTCGCCGCCGCCTGGATATTGGCGGGGCCGCTGGTGGTGTCGCCTTCCCAGTGCAGGCTGATCTTCGTGAAATAGCCCAGGTCGTCGGCCAATTCGACAGGATTCACCTGCCCGGTGGCGCCTTGATAGCGCAGCACGGTCTTGCCGTCGGCGGTCTTGGCGGGCGCGGACTCGCCGCAGCCGGTGAGCACGGACAGGCCGGTGAGCACCGCGACGGCGGCGGAGAGAGCGCGGGCGACGCGCCGGGAGGATGGGGGGAAAGGCATGGTTGTTCTTTCGAAGACGAGAAGACGCCGTGCATTTCGATGCCCGGCATCCGGCGACACCACAGCGGGAGCGATGCGGCGGTGGACGACCGCGCGGAGTGTGGTCGCCAGACCACGGCCGCGCTGCTTCAGCGGCAACAGATCCCGTGTGGAACGCGCATGAAGTCGACCGCGCGACGGCGGATCAATGCTGTTGCAGTCGACACTTCGAAACTTTCGTGAGCTGTGCTGGTGCGGCCGGCGCCGGTGACTTTCAGCGCCTGCCTGGCAAACACTGTCCCGGTTCCCAGACCTGGGAGCAACAGTTCGACGCCGACTGCGTATAAACCTGTATTCCGGCGGTTTATGACCATCCGGCCTGGCAGTGCGATAAATCGGCTCGATGACGGTCACACGGCATGATCGTTCGCACAGTCGCGCGTCCCCGCGACGACATCGTGCGGCGCTCCTCGCCGATCCAGGTCGGGCCTGGCTATCGCACTGTGGTGCTAGCGGCCGGATTCGATTCGCCTGCCGTCCCGGTCCTCGCCGCGCAGGGGAGGATGCCGACATTCCGGAACACCGGCGCGAGTTTTCCGGTGCTGAGAAGCGGCTTCGGTCACAGCGAGCCCTCGTGAGGTGATCATTCTCTCCGGAGCGATGTAAGCTGCAAGAGGACGTTTTCGTGTCCGTGCGATGTTGAGCCGAATGGTGCGGATTCCCGAGATCCGCGGCGACGACGAGAGGGAGGTGGGGTAGCGATGCGCAGCGAACCTCCCAGTCGAAGGCCGCGCGGCGCCGCCCCTTCGCATTCCTGAGTCAGGTCGCGACGGCAGGGGCCGGCGCCCGCGGTGTGAATTCTCGAGCTCTCCGTTCACTCACGCATGTGCTGAGGTCCTCCCATGTCGCAGACCGACATCATCGAAGTACGTCCGACGCTGTCCGAATCCCTGCAGGACATCGTCGAAACCCGTCGCGTGGACGCCGCGCTGGACTGGCTCGGCAACCACCCGCCGCACGTCATCGCCGACCAGCTCGCCCGCATGGACGCGGTGCGGGCCGGGATGGCGTTCCGCCTGCTCGACAAGGATCTGGCGCTGGCCGTTTTCGAGGAACTCGAGCCGGTGGACCAGCAGCAGATCCTGCAAGGGCTGCGCGATCAGAGCTTCCGCGACCTGATCGAGGGCATGGCGCCCGACGACCGCGCCCGCATGCTGCGCGAAGCCCCCGCGAAGGTCGCCAAGAAGGCGCTGGCGGGCCTGAGTCCGCGTGAGCGGCGGATGACCGCGAGCCTGCTCGGTTATCCGGAGGGCTCCGCCGGTCAGTTCATGACGCCGGAGGTGGTGGCGCTGCCCCGCGACCTGACGGTGGCCGAAGCGCTCGGCATGGTGCGGGCCAAGGGCGGCAACGCCGAGACGGTGTACACGCTGCCGGTGGTGGACGCGGGCAGGCGGCTGACCGGCATCGTCGAACTGCGCGAACTGGTGCTCAGCAAGCCCGAGACGATGGTGTCGGAGCTGGTCGTCACCGAGCCCGCCTTCGCGCGGGCCACCGATTCCGCCGAGAAGGCCGCCCGCTTGATGCGCGAGACCAACGACATCAACCTGCCGGTGGTGGACAGCGAGGACCGGCTGGTCGGACTGCTCACCATCGACGACGCGGTCGAGGTGATCGAGGCGGCCGACAGCGAGGACGTCGCGCTCCAGGCGGGATCGGCGCCCTGGGAGGGCCACTACATGGCCGCCGGGGTGTTCCAGCTGGCCCGCTATCGGGCGCTGTGGCTGCTGCTGTTGCTGTTCGCGGCGACGCTGACGGTGAGCGTGACCGACTTCTTCGAAGGCACCCTGCAGCAGGCCGCGCACCTGGCGCTGTTCATCCCGCTGCTGATCGGCGCGGGCGGCAACGCGGGCGCGCAGGCCGCCACCGCCTGCGTGCGCGCGGTGGCGGTCGGCGAGGTGCGGGCTTCGGACCTGTTGCGGGTGATCTGGCGGGAATGCCGGGTGGGGCTGGTGCTGGGCTCGCTGCTGGCGTCCGTGGGCCTGGCGATCGGCGCCCTGTTCGTCGGCCCGCGCATCGCCCTGGTCGTGGGCATCACCCTGGTGCTGATCTGCGGCTGGGCTGCCACCATCGGGGGCACCATGCCCCTGCTGGCCAAGAAACTGCGCATCGACCCCGCCGTCGTCTCCGCCCCGATGGTCACCACCCTGGTCGACGCCACCGGGCTGATCATCTATTTCACGACGGCGAAGCTGGTCCTCGGTATCTGAGGGCGTCCTCGATGCCCGCGGCCCGCCGATCGAGCGAAGTGCGGTCGCCGGCCGCTCACGGGAACAGCGTCAAAGCTTGGCGCACAACCTCTTCGAGGGCCGCGTCATCCTTTCCGGTGAGGGAGATGGCCGGTAGGCGCGGCCCGAGCGGATTGCGATTGCCGGTCTCGAGCGGCTGACCCACCGCGACGTTGTAGAACCGCAGTTCGTCCTGGGCATCTCGGTAGACGGTGCGGTTACCGACGGTGAACGCCGGAGCGCCCGAGGTGACCAGCGACTCCGCGCTGTATTCGTACGCGAGACGGATCTCGTCGCCGCGATGGACGAACGTGCAGCTGGAGACTCCTTGCTGCGCAGGCTCGGCCCCGACGCCGAGCTTCGGCAGGACCGCGCAGGGGTCGGCGCCGGTCAGCACCGTGGTGATCGTTTCCGCCGCACTGCCCTGCCGCGGTTCCTTCTTCCATTCGGAGACCGCCGTGCTGATCAGTGACTCGGCGATCGGACATGGCTCGACCCCCAGCGGGGTGTTCACCGACAGGCCGATCGCGGCGGACGAAGGAAACCGTGCCATGGCCGAGCACGAGCGCTGGACGAGTTGCCCGGCTTGCTCGGCGCTCAGCGTGTCCTTGTCCGCCAGCACGTGGACGCTCACGTCGCCGAGCCGTTCGGTCGTACCCCGCTGGTTCTGCACTTCCGGCGCAGGTCCGGCCATGGTCCAGCGGACGGTCTTCCCCTTGTAGCGTTCCGAGCTGTCGAGTTCGGCCTTGCACGAGTTCAGCCCGTCGGTGCCGACGCTGAGCACCTGACCGACCTCGGTCAATTCGGCTCGCGGCAGCAGCGCGCAAGTGTCCATCGCACGCATCCGGCGCAGCACTTCCAGACGCTGGTCGTCGGTCTGCGGCACGGTGGACCAGAACGATCCGTCACCGGTCTGCGAAACCGCCGCCGGACTGTCGTCCTGACATGCGGCAGCGGTCAACAGCACCGCCGCGATCAGAGCCAGCCGTCGGTACATCGAAATCCCCCTCGTCGGATTTGAATGCTCTACAGCACAGAGTCTTTCACGCCGGGTCGGCGAACCAAGACAAGGCTGGGGCCCGGCATGACCGCCGGGCCCAGCACGCTTCACCCCAACCGACGGCTCAGAACTCCCAGTCTTCGTCCTCGGTGTTCACGGCCTTGCCGATGACGTAACTCGAACCCGAACCGGAGAAGAAGTCGTGGTTCTCGTCGGCGTTGGGGGACAGCGCCGAGAGGATCGCGGGGTTGACCTCCGTCTCGTCCTTCGGGAACAGGCCCTCGTAGCCGAGGTTCATCAACGCCTTGTTGGCGTTGTAGCGCAGGAATTTCTTCACGTCCTCGGTGAGGCCGACTTCGTCGTAGAGATCCTGGGTGTAGTCGACCTCGTTGTCGTAGAGCTCGAACAGCAGCTCGAAGGTGTAGTTCTTGAGTTCGTCGCGCTCGGCCTGCGTGACCAGCTCCAAGCCCTTCTGGTACTTGTAGCCGATGTAGTAGCCGTGGACCGCCTCGTCGCGGATGATCAGCCGGATCATGTCGGCGGTGTTGGTGAGCTTGGCCCGCGACGACCAGTGCATCGGCAGGTAGAAGCCGGAGTAGAACAGGAAGCTCTCCAGCAGTGTGGAGGCGACCTTGCGCTTGAGCGGGTCGTCGCCCCTGTAGTACTCCAGCACGATCTCGGCCTTGCGCTGGAGGTTGCGGTTCTCCTCCGACCAGCGGAACGCCTCATCGATCTCCCGGGTGGAGCACAGCGTCGAGAAGATCGAGCTGTAGCTCTTGGCGTGCACCGACTCCATGAACGCGATGTTGGTCAGCACGGCCTCTTCGTGCGGGGTGAGCGCGTCCGGGATGAGGCTCACCGCGCCGACCGTGCCCTGGATGGTGTCCAGCAGGGTCAGGCCGGTGAAGACCCGCATGGTCAGCTGCTTCTCGTCGGCGGTCAGGGTGTTCCACGACGGGATGTCGTTGGAGACCGGTACCTTCTCCGGCAGCCAGAAGTTGCCGGTCAGCCGGTCCCAGACCTCGGCGTCCTTTTCGTCGGGCACCCGATTCCAGTTGATGGCCGACACCCGATCGATCAGTTTCATCCTGCCTCCACGCCTTTCCCGAGCACGCTGCCGTCACGGAATGTCTACCCTGGGGACACTACTCCTAGTGGCTGACATGTCCGGTTAGCACAACACCTTGTGTCGCCGCGACGCGCGTCCACTGGGCGAAAGAACGCCGGGACGCGCCGCGCGCGGCCCCCTATTGTGCGGCACACGTCCTTGCGGGACTACATCGGCACCGGCGGCGGTGTTGCTCCCGGAATGTTTGCCAAGTGGTGGCCGATGGGCCGGGGCCGACGTGTCGGCAGTGCGGCACACAGGCGCGGACGCCCCCTGCCGCGCGGCCGCGAAAGCGTTGCCGGGCTCGCCGATCCGTCTTTTTCCCGGCGCGCCGGATCGCCCGCAGTGCCGCATGTCACCGGCGGCCGAGGACGATCCGGCGGACGTGTCGCGTCGTCGTGCGCCTGCCCCGCGCGCCCACCCGCACCGATCCGACCCGGGGAGCGGCTACGTGGGGCGGTACAGGCAACTGGCGGTCGATGACGCCCCTGCGCGCGCCTCGCCCAGGCCGCGACGCGCACAGCCGGTCACCGTGGAGGCCTGCCACCGGGCGCGCCTCCGGGCGGCCGAGCGCCGGGCGGCGGTCCGGAACCGTTGCCGGACTGCGTGTTCTGTGACTTCTCGGCGACGCCCACGGTCAGCGCGACGCGCAGGCCCGAAGACGGCGCGCCCGTCACGGTGGCCAGTTCCGCGTCCCAGCCGTCGCCGAAGACGTTGTCGGAGGCCAGCGTGACCTGCGCCAGATTGCCGACGCTGCGCGCGTAGCCGGAGTCGTAGGCGAACACCGACTCGCAGGTGTCCTGCGGCAGCGCGATCTGCGAGGTGAGCCGGGCGTTCCGGCCCGCGACCGCGGTCTCCAGCGAGTCGTAGACCTCGAAATGGATGTGCGGCCACCGGCCCGAGTAGCAGGCGGGGAAGATGGACGTGAAGGTCACCTTGCCGTCGGCGTCGGCCACTTGCACGCCGCGCAGATAGTTCTGCTCGGTGACGCCGTCGCTGTAGAGCGAGTAATTGCCGTCCCGGTCGCAGTGCCATACGTACAGCGCCATGCCCTTCCCCGCCGCACCGCTCGCGGCCAGGTCGCGCAAGGTGAGCTCGAGCGTCATCGGGACGCCCTGTGCGACGCCGGAGTAGGAGCCGAACGAACGGGTGATGTCGCTGCGCACCACGCCGGACTCGACGAGGATATTGGGCCCGTTGGACCCGTCGCCCGGGTACGGTCCCGCGGTCTCCTGCGGGGCGGCGGTCGCGCCGCCGGATTGCGCGGTCGTCGCGGAGGCGGTCGTGGTCGTGGGCGTCGTGTCGTTCGATCCCGACGCGCAGCCTGCCGCGACCGCCGCCGCGCCGGCGGTCGCGAGGGAGAACAGCGCGCGGCGCCGGGACATCAGCACCTCCATGTCGTGTGCCAGGCCGAGATCGTGCTCGTGCGCCCCTTCGTGTCGTGCGCCCACTGGCTGTGCCTTTCGTTCGTCGAGATCGTCCTCCGCGACGGTAGGCATGGGCGCTCGTGACCGGCTGGGTCCGCGCTGGGAGTTCGCTGTGACCGGGGCTCAGCGCCTGCTGGCCCGGCGATAGCCGATGGTCGCGGGCACCGCGAAGAGCACGATCGCGCCGAGCGACCAGACGACGGTGAGCGTGAGCGGTCGCGCGAGCGGTCCGCCGAAAGCGAGCGCGCGCATCGCGTCGACCCCCACCGACATGGGCTGGTTGTGGACCACCGGCTGGATCCACTTCGGGAAGGCCACCAGCGGGACGAAGCCGGTGCTGAAGAACATCATCAGCGATGTGAGGATGGTGATGCCCTCGACCAGCGTCGATTTCGCCGTGAACACCGCGACGGAGGTGACGATGGTGGCGAAGGCGAGGCCGAACAGGACCGGCAGGAACAGGAAGGCGATCGCCGCCGCGACGCCTTGGTGGAACCGGAAACCCAGTACCGAGCCCACCAGGACGACCGCGAGGGTGCAGACGAAGATGCGGCAGCCCTCGGCGAGCACCCGAGAAGCCAGACCGGAAGCGCGGTGCACGGGCAGCACCCAGAAGCGGGCGAGCAGACCCGCGTCGCGTTCGCGGCCGAGCAGCACGCCCCCCGCCACCGCCCCGGACAGCGCGCCCACCAGGGCGACCATGGGTACCGAGCCGTACAGCGCGCTCTCACCCGTGAACTTCTGGATCTGCCCGCCGATCACGGTGTTCAGCATGATCAGCAGCAGGCAGGGGATGATCAGCGTCTCCAGCAGCGTGACCGGATTACGCGCCCAGCGCAGCAGCAGGCGCTGGGTCTGGATCAGCGTGTGCGCGACCAGCGCCGACACCGACACTTCCGAGCCGGTCCATGATTCGTGCCCGCGATCCGCCAGCAGCGCCATCATGCCCTCCTCGAGCTCAGCCGGATCGACAGCGGAACGCAGACGACCAGGATGCCGAGCGCCCACGCCAGCGGCGGCCCCAGCAGCGACAGACTCAACTGGCCCGCGTTCGGTCCGCTGTCACCGGCGAACGCGCGCAACGCGATGGCCCACTGGGACACCGGCTGATTGCGCACGAACGGCTGGACCCAGGCCGGGAACTGGCCGGCGGGCGCGATCCCGGTGGACAGCATGCCGAAGATCAACGGCGGCAGCACCAGCGCCTGCGCGGTCGCCTCGGGATTGCGCGACACGGTGCCGATGACGTCCCCGCCCCAGATCAGCGCGAGCCCGATGAGCAGCGAGAACAACACGAAGCCGATCGTCTCCGCGGTCCCGAGATAGAAGCGGAATCCGATGACGTGGCCGCAGATCAACGCGGTGATCAACCCGATGGCCAAGCGGAAGACGCTGCCGGACAGGCGCGCCGTCACCGGTACCAGCGGGCCGATCGGCATCGAGCCGAAGCGCCGGTTGAGCCCGGCGACGGAGTCGGTGGCGGCGCGGAAGGCCGCCGAGACGGCGGTGAACGCGGCGGCCTGCAGCACGACCAGCGGCATCATGTACTGCGCGTAACTGCTGAATCCGGTGCCGATGACAGTCATGATCGTCTTCAGCGGAATGTAGAAACTGGCGGTGAACGTGGCGGGCGCCAGCACCGAGGTGAGCACCTCGCCGCTCTGCACCGACGGCACGATCAACCGGGTGGTCAGCACCCACCACTGTTGTGGCCGCAGCGGCGCCGCCCGGGTCTGGCTCAGCCAGGTCGCCGCCGCCGTCACGAGACGACCTCCGGGCGCGAGAAGTCCTCCGTGGTCGCCAGATGCCCGGTGAGCTGGAGGAATACGTCGTCGAGCGAGGGGCGGCGCAGCGCGACGTCCACGAGGTCGACGCCCGCGCTGTCCAGCCGGCGCAGCGCCTCCAGCAGTGTCTTCGAACCGTCCGGGGCGGGTATGGCGATCCGGTCGGAATCCGGGCCGAGCGCGTCCCGATTCTCCCGGGGCAGCAGCGAACCCAGGGCGGCGGCGATGGCGGGCAGGTCCTTCAGGTTCAGCGGCACCACCTCGCAGTAGCTGCCGCCGGTGCGCGCCTTCAGTTCGTCGGCGGTGCCTTCGGCGATCACCTTGCCGTGATCGATGACGATGATCCGGTCGCTGAGCGCGTCGGCCTCCTCCAGGTACTGGGTGGTGAGCAGGGTGGTGATGCCGGCCTTCTTGAAGCCGGAGACCAGATCCCACACCCCTTGCCTGCTGCGCGGATCCAGCCCGGTGGTCGGCTCGTCCAGGAACACCACGTCGGGCCGGACGACCAGGCCGCAGGCGATGTCGATCCGCCTGCGCATGCCGCCGGAGTAGGTGCCGACCTTGCGGGCCGCCGCGCGCTCCAGATCGAACTCGGCCAGCAGTTCGTCCGCGCGGGCGCGGGCGGCGCGCTTGCGCAAGCCCATCAGCCTGCCGAACATCACCAGGTTCTCGTAGCCGCTGAGCATGTCGTCCAGCGCGGCGTACTGCCCGGTCAGCATGATGCTGCGGCGCACCGCCGCGGGCTCGGCCACCACGTCGTGCCCGGCGACGGTGGCGCGGCCGCGGTCCGGCCGGATCAGCGTCGACAGGACGTTCACCGTCGTGGTCTTGCCCGCGCCGTTCGGTCCGAGGATGCCGAGCACCTCGCCCGGCTCCGCCGCGAAATCCACTCCGCGCAACGCTTTCACCGTGCCGAAGGATTTCTCGATCCCTTCGACGACGACCCCTAGGTCGGAATTCATCCTCGGCCTCCCAGATGTGCATCGAGCACGCGCGCGATGACCGGCAGCACGTGCGGCGCTGTCAGTTCGTCGTGGGTTGCCTCGATGTCGTGATTGATGATCTCGCCGGTCACATACGGCCCCCAGCCATCGGGACCGAAGATGTCGGAAGTGTCGATGACCGCGCTGAAGTACACGATGTCGCCGTCGAACACCGGACGGCGGTAACCGGTCCTGGTTCGCGCGGCGGCGTTGTACGAGCCGGCCATCCGCTCCAGCGTGGCCGCGTCGATCAGCGAGACCCCGCCGAGCCGTTCCCGGATCAGATCCGCCGCCTGCTCCGCGGTCGCGTCCGCGGGAACGTCGTGGATGCCGAACACCGCGCCGAATGCGTTCACGAACGAGCCCGCGGTGAGCCGTTCGATGCTGTCGCCGTCGATGTCGGCGGTGTCGGCGTCCAGCAGCGCGACCACGCCCACCTCCGCGCCCTCGGCCTTCAGCCGCGCGGCCGCCGCGTGGGCGATCAGGCCGCCGAACGACCAGCCGAGCAGGTGGTAGGGCCCCTCGGGTTGCAGGGTCCGGATCTCGCGCACGTAGCGCTCGGCGAACTCCTCGATCGAGCGGGCGGGCGGTTCATGGCCGCCGAGGTCGGGCGCTTGCAGCCCGTAGATCGGGCGGCCGGGCGCGAGCGCGTCGGCGAGTCCCAGGTAGGTCCACGACATTCCGGATGACGGGTGGATGCAGAACAGCGCCGGTTCGTCGCCGCCGAGGCGGATCGGCAGCACCACGTCCAATCCGAGCCCGCCCGCCGCCGGAACGGGCGGCGCCGCCGTGGCCGCCGCTTCTTCCTCGGCGGCGGTGCGGGCGGCCGGGGTCTCGGCGAAACGAGCCGCCGCGTGCAGCGTCTGGATCCACAGCTCGGCCAGTTCGGTGACCTCGTCCTCGTCGAGCAGAGTGGACGGGAAGCCGAAGCTCGCCCGCAGCCGGTCACCGATCACGACGGCGTTCACGTCGATCGCCGATTGGAGCGGCACGCCCGGGTCTTCGGCGACGTGCACGTCGCCCAGTTCGTCGGTCGGCAGCCAGCCCAGGCCCTCCAGCCCGGCCGGGATGTCGCCGGTGGAGTAGCGGCCCAGGTAGTTGAAGCCGACTCGGCCCGGCAGACGTTCCGGCAACTGCCGCGCGGTCTCGGCGTTGAGATAGCGCAACAACCCGAAACCGATGCCCTTGTCCGGCACCGCGAGCAGTTGGTGTTTGACGGCGCGGATCGCCTTACCCAGCGCGGGCCCACCGGCCAGCGCGTCGTCGACGTCGATTCCGGCCAGGTCCAAGCGCACCGGGTAGATGCTGGTGAACCAGCCGATGGTGCGGGAGAGATCGGCGCCGGGCACCACTTCCTCCTGGCGGCCGTGACCTTCCAGCCGCACCAGCGCCGACGGGTCGCTGCCGCGCCAGCGCACCAGCGCCAGCGCCAAGGTGGCCAGCAGCGCGTCGTTGACGCTGCCGTGGAACAAGCCGGGCAGGGTGGTCAGCAGCGCGGTGGTGACCTCCGCGGACACGTCCCGCTCGACCATGCGCAGCGTGCCGGTCCGGTCGACGGCGGGATCGAGTTCCCGGCCGCCGATCACCGGATCGGGGGCGGCGAGCACGTCGTGCCAGTACGCCAGTTCGGCGACACGTTGTTCCGAGCGCGCCTCGTCGGCCAGCGCGTGGGCCCACCGCCGCATCGAGGTCCCGGTCTCCGCGAGCACGGGTGTGCTGCCCGCCGACACCTGCGCCCACGCGGCCACCAGGTCCGGCACCAGGATGCGCCAGGACACCCCGTCGATCACCAAATGGTGCGCCAGCACGATCAGCCGGCCCGGGCGGGTGCGCGCGCCCGCGTCGCCCACCGGCTCCAGCCAGATGAATTGCAGCACCGTGCCCGCGGCCGGATCGAGCCGGTCGGCCGCGGCGTCCAGTTCGGTCATGGCGAACTCGTGCAGGTCGATCGGGTCGACGGCGGTGCATTCGAGGCGGTGCACCAGCGCGTCCACGTCCACGGAGCCGGCCGGGCCGACCAGCAAATGGGGGCCGTCGCCGTCGGTCACCAGCCGGGCGCGCAGCATGTCGTGCCGGTCCACCGCGGCCGAGAGCACCGCGACGATCTGCGCGCGCTCGATGCCGACCGGCAGCTCCAGCACCGCGGTCTGGGCGAAGCGATCGTAGTTCCCGCCGCGGTGGAGCATGTAGTGCACGATCGGCGTCAGCGGCAGCGCACCGACACCGCCGCCGGGCAACTCGTCCAACGTCGCCACGGTGCCCGCGGCGTCGGCGGCCGCGGCCAGCGCCGCCACCGTGCGGTGCTCGAACACTTGCAGCGGGGTGCAGGTGATGCCCTGTTGCTTGGCGCGCGAGACCAGCTGGATCGCCAGGATGCTGTCGCCGCCGAGCGCGAAGAAGGAATCGTCGGCGCCCACCCGCGGCACTCCCAGCAACTCGCCGAAGATGGTGGCGAGCTGCTGTTCGGTCGGCGTGACCGGCGCGCGGTATTCGGTGCGGTCGGCGACGAACTCCGGTGCGGGCAGCGCCTTGCGGTCGAGCTTGCCGACCGCGTTGAGCGGGATCTCGTCCAGCACGACGAACGCCGCGGGCACCATGTAGCCGGGCAGGATGTCGGCGGCGAAGGCGCGCACCTTCGCCACGTCGAGCTCGGACCCGGGCGTGCGCACCAGGTAGGCGGCCAGCGCGGTCGCCCCGGTGGGGCCGGGCACGCCGAGGGTCACCGCGAAGTCCACGCCGTCGGCGCGGCCGAGCACCGCGTCGATCTCGCCCAGCTCGATCCGCTGTCCGCGCACTTTGACCTGGAAGTCGGTGCGGCCCAGATACTCCAGTTCCGGCCCCGCCTCGCCGCGGATCCAGCGCACCAGATCGCCGGTGCGGTACATCCGCTCACCCGGCGCGCCGAACGGGCCCGCTACGAACCGGGCGGCGGTGAGGGTCGCTCGCGCGTGGTAACCGCGCGCCAGCGCCGGTCCGGCGAGATACAGCTCGCCCGCCACGCCGAACGGGACCGGGCGCAGCCGGTCGTCCAGGACCAGTACTTGCGCGCCCTGCACCGGTGTGCCGATGGACACCGGGACGCCCACCTCCAGCGGCGCCGAACCCGTCGCCCAGATGGTCGATTCGGTCGGACCGTACAGGTTGACCAAAGTGCGCCCGGTGGCCCAGCGCTCGACCAGTTCGGCGCCGACCGCCTCGCCTGCCACCGCGAGCACCCGGACGCTGGTCACTTCGGCGGGATCGAGGGTGGCCAGCGCGGACGGCGTGATCACCATGTGGGTGACCTGCTCGGTGCCGATCAGCTCGGCCAGCGCGCTGCCGCCGAACACCTCCGGCGGCGCCACCACCGACGCGCCACCGGAACCGAACGCCATGATCGCCTCGAACACCGACGCGTCGAAACTCGGCGACGCCACCTGCAGCACCCGGGAGTGCTCGTCCAAGCCGAGCGAATCCTGTTGCGCCGCGACGAGATCGGCGAGGCCGCGATGGGAGACCGAGACGCCCTTCGGTGTGCCGGTGGAGCCGGAGGTGTAGATCATCCATGCCGCGTTGTCCGGCCGGACGGGTCCGGGCAGTTCGCGCTCGTCCACGGGGCGGCTGCTCGCGGCGCTCCACCGCTCGACCAGGGCGAGGTCGTCGAGCACCAGCCAGTTCGTGCTGTCGGGGAGCATGGGCCGCAACGCCGCGAGGGTCAAGCCGAGGGTCGCTCCGGAGTCGGTGAGCATGTGGTCGATGCGCTCGACCGGGTGCTTAGGATCCACCGGCAGGAACGCCGCGCCCGCCTTCGCCGCGGCCCACATCCCGGTGAGCAGTTCCGCCGAGCGCGGCAGGCCCA
Organism: Nocardia sputorum; assembly: GCF_027924405.1. Lineage (NCBI taxonomy): Bacteria > Bacillati > Actinomycetota > Actinomycetes > Mycobacteriales > Nocardiaceae > Nocardia > Nocardia sputorum. The sequence goes on from NZ_AP026978.1 coordinate 1,438,664, forward strand.
GCGCGACAACGGTTTCCGGTCCGCCGCCGGACTCGAGCAGGACCCGGGCGAGGCGATTGGCGTGCGCATCGATCTCGGCGTAGGTGGTGATGTGCCCGCCGACCACGAGGGCGACGCGATCCGGGTACCGCCGCGCCGTCTCGGCCAGCAGGTCCGGCAGCGTGATGGTCGCGGCGGGCGCGGGACCGCGTACCGGCACCAGCGTCGCGCGCTCGGCGTCGTCGAGGATGTCGATGTCGGCGATGCGGATCTCGGGCCGGGTCAGCGCCGTCGTGAGTACGCGCTGCCAGCGGGTGGCGAACGCGGCCATCGTCGCCTCGTCGAACAGATCCGTGGCGTAGGTCAGCACCGCGTCGATGCCCGCCGGACCGCTGTCGGCGAAGCGCTCCCGCAGATCCAGGGTCAGGTCGAACTGGGAGGCGTCGCGTTCGAAGTCCTCCACCTCGAACCGCAGGCCGGGTAGTTCCAGCACCGGTTCGACGAAGTTCTGCAGCGATAGCGAGACCTGGAACAGCGGGTGGTGGGCGGTCGAACGAGCCGGATCCAGCACCTGGACCAGCCGCTCGAACGGCACGTCGGCGTGGGCGAACGCGTCCAGGTCGGCCGACCGAACGGTGTCCAGGAACGCCGCGAAGCCCGCGCCCGGATCGACCGGCGTGCGCAGCGCCAGGGTGTTGACGAACATGCCGACGAGTTGGTCGAGCGCTTCCTCGCCGCGTCCGGCGACCGGCGTGCCGATCAGCACGTCGTCGGTGGTGGCCAGGCGTGCGAGCAGCACCGCGAGCGCGGCGTGCACGACCATGAACGGGCTGACACCGTGCGCGGCGGCGAATTCCACCAGCGCTCGGTGCGTCTCGGCGTCGACCGTGAAGCCGAAGTCGGCGCTGTGCATGGTCTGCACCGCCGGGCGCGGCCGGTCGGCGGGCAGTTCCAGCACCTCGGGTGCGCCCGCCAGGGTCTCGCGCCAGAACCCGATCTGGCGCGCGGCCAGCGATTCCGGGTCCGCCTCGTCGCCCAGCACCTCGCGATGCCAGAGCGCGAAGTCGGCGTACTGCACCGGCAGCGGGACGCGGGTGGCGTGCCCGCCGGAGGCCCGCTCGGAGTAGGCCGCGACCAGGTCGGCGGCCAGCGGCGCCATCGACGCGCCGTCCGCGCTGATGTGGTGCACCACCAGCACGACGACGTGCACCGGCGGCGTGGCGGCCGCGATCGCCTCCGGTCCCGCGGCGTAGCTCGACGCCACCGGCGCCGACCCGGCGACGGGTGCGGACGAGACCGGCGCGGCGCCGGTGGACGGAGCCGACGCCACCGGCGCGGCGGTCGGTGCGGGCTCGGCTCCGCCGTGCAGGCGGAACAGGCCCACCCGCAGCGGCGGCTGGGCGGCGAGGTCGAATCCGGTTCCCGCCAGCTCGGTGATCCGCTCGCGCAGCGGCGCGCCGTCCTCGGTGTCGATCACCGGCATCGCGGGCACGGCCACGTCCGCGTCCACCACCACCTGACGCGGACCCTCCGCGTCGGTGGGATAGAGCGTGCGCAGGCTCTCGTGCCGGTCGACCACGTCGACGAGCGCCGCGCGCAGCGCCTCGACGTCCAGATCTCCGGTGAGCCGCAGCGCGACCGCGATGTTGTAGGCGGGCGAAGCCGGATCCATCCGGTTGAGCACCCACATGCGCTGCTGCGCGGGCGACAGCGGCACGCGATCCGGCCGGATCCGCGGCGCGAGGGCGAACCGGCCGGGCTCCGCGCCGGTGGCGGGCACCACCCGGGCGGACAACTGGGCCACGGTCGGCGCGTCGAACAGATCGCGCAGCGCGATCCGCGACCCCAGCGCCGCGTTCACCCGCGCCACCACCTTCGTCGCGCTCAGCGAATTGCCGCCGAGTTCGAAGAACGACTGGTCGACGCCGACGCGCTCGCGATCGAGCACCTCGCCGAACACGGCGGCCACCGCCTCCTCCACCGGCGTGCTCGGCGCGAGATAAGGCCGATGGTCCTCCGCGAAGTCCGGCACCGGAAGGGCTTTGCGATCCAGCTTGCCGACCGGCGTGAGCGGAATGGTGTCCAGCACGACGAGGTAGCCGGGCACCATGTAGCCGGGCAGCTCGGCGGCCACCTGCGCGCGCAGCCGCTCGACGTCCAGCCGCGCGCCCTCGGCGGGCAGCACGTAGGAGACCAGCACGGTGGTGCCGGCCGGGCCGGTGCGCCCGATGGTCACCGCGTACTCGACCTCGTCGTCGCGGGAGAGCACCGCGTCGATCTCGCCCAGCTCGATGCGCAGGCCGCGGATCTTGACCTGGAAGTCGCTGCGGCCCAGATACTCCAGCTCGTAGCCGTCGCCGTGGTCGACCCAGCGCACCATGTCGCCGGTGCGGTACATCCGCCCGCCGGGTGCGCCGAAGGGGTCGGCGACGAACCTGCTCGCGGTCATCTCGTACCGGTTGAAGTAGCCACGCGCGAGCGCGGGACCCGCCAGGTACAGCTCGCCGGGCACGCCCACCGGCACCGGACGCAGCCAGGCGTCCAGCACCACGGTGGCCGCGCCGCGGATCGGTCCGCCGATCGTGATCGGCTCGCCGGCGACGAGTTCGCCCGGCCCGGTGGCCCAGATGCTGAACTCGGTGGGGCCGTACAGATTCACCATCCGCCTGCCCGGCGCCCACCGCTCGATCAGCTCCGGCGTCGCCGCCTCGCCCGCGACCGCGAGCACACGCAGCTGGTCCAGTCCGGCGGGTTCCATGGTGGCCAGCGCCGACGGCGTGATCACGGCGTGGGTGACGCGCTGGGTGCGCAGCAGCGTTTCCAGTTCCGTCCCGCCGTAGACGTCCGGCGGCGACACCACCAGCCTGCCGCCCGCGCCGTGTGCGGTGAGCAACTCGAACACCGAGGCGTCGAAGCTCGGCGAAGCCACCTGGAGCGCGCTGGCGGTGTGGTCGAGTCCGAGCGTCTCTCGTTGCGCCGTAACAAGATTCGCGATGCCGCGGTGGCTGAGCAGCACGGCCTTCGGCTTGCCGGTGGAGCCGGAGGTGTAGATCAGGTACGCGGTCTGGTCCAGGTCGATCGGCCCGCCGCGCTCCTCGTCGGTGATCGGCGCCTCGGACACGGTCATCACCCGCCGGATGGTGTTGAGGTCGTCGAGCAGCAGCCAGTCGATCGTGCCGGGCAGCGTCTCGCCGGTCGCGGTGACCGTCACGCCGATCGGGGCCTTCGAATCGCTGAGCATGTGCTCGATGCGTTCCACCGGGTAGTTCGGGTCCAGCGGGGCGAACGCCGCGCCGGTCTTGGCCAGCGCCCACACCGCGACCACCGATTCCAGGGAGCGGGTGAGCGCCAGCACGACGAACACCTCGCGCCCGACGCCACGGCGCAGCAGCACCCGGGCATAGCGGTTGGACCAGGCGTCGAGTTCGCGGTAGGACATGGTGAGCGCGCCGGCGCTGATCGCGATCGCGTCCGGATCGATCCGCGCGCCCGCCGTGAGCAGTTCGGGCAGCGTGGCCTGCGGCACCGACTCCGGGCCCCGCACCGGCACCAGTGCGGCGCGCTCGGCGTCGTCGCAGTACTGCAGCTGGGACACCAGCGCGCGCGGGTTGTCCGCGAGCTGGGTCAGCAGCCGGACGAAGCGATTCAGCAGCGGCCGCGCCTCCTGCTCCGGAAGCTGATCGGCCATGTACTTCAGCGTGATCCGCAACGTGTCCCGGCCGTCGTCGCCGCGCAACGGGATCACCATGAGGTTCAGCGGATACGGCGTCGCGTCGGTGCCTTCCACGTCGAGCACCCGCATGCCCGCGATGTCCAGCGCCTGCGACAGCGCTTCGCGATCGATCGGGTAGGACTCGAACACGGTGAGCGTGTCGAACAATTCGGCCAGCCCGACCGCCTGGTGGATGGCGGCCAGCCCGACGTGCTGATGGTCCATCAGCCGCGCCTGCTCGGACTGCACGCGCGCGAGCAGGTCGGTCACCTTCTCCGCCGGATCCAGGCGCACCCGCACCGGCAGCGTGTTGATGAACAGGCCGACCATCTCCTCGACCCCGCCCAGTTCCGGCGGCCGTCCCGAGACGGTGCCGCCGAACACCACGTCGGTGCGGCCGGTGAGCATGGCCAGCAGCATCGCCCACGCGGCCTGCACCAAGGTGTTCACCGTCGCGCCCGCCTCCCGGCCCGCGGTCTCCAGCCGGGCCACGGTGTCGCGGGAAAGATCGGCGGAGATCATGCCGGTCTCGGTCGATTCGATGCCCGCGAGGGTGGGGACCGCGCGGGTCGGCGTGTCGATGCCGGCCAGCGACTCGGTCCACGCCGCGAGGGATTCGGCGTCGTCCCTGGTCGCCAGCCAGGTCAGGAACTCGCGGTAGGAGTGCGCGGGTGGCAGGGCGGCGGCGTCACCGTCGGTGACGTAGAGGGTGAGCAGCTCGCGCACCAGCAGCGGCGTCGACCAGCCGTCCAGCACCAGGTGGTGGTTGGTCAGCACGAAACGGTAGGTGTCGGAGGCGATTCGGATGAGCGTGCAGCGCAGCAGCGGGGGACGGGTGAGCTCGAACCGGGTGCGAGCATCCAGCGCGATCAACCGATCGGCCTCCCGATCGCGCTCCCGAACGTCGGCGATCCCGGTGAGATCGGCTTCCCGCCATTCGATCTCGGCGTCGGCCAGGACGAGCTGGCGCGGACCGTCCTCGGTCTCGACGAAGGCGACGCGCAAGTTCTCGTGCCGGGTGACCAGAGCCTGCGCGGCGCGGCGCAAGCGGGCCGCGTCGACGGTCCCGGCCAGGGTGAGCAGCGACTGCACCGTGTAGCCGTCGGCGGTGTCGGAGTCGTACAGCGCGTGGAAGAGCAGCCCGTACTGCAGCGGCGAGAGCGGCCACACGTCGGCGATGTTCGGGTAGTCGCGCTCCCAGGCGTCGATCTGCGCCTGGGTGACGGTGACCAGGTCGAAGTCCGACGGGGAGCGTCCGCCCGCGCGCGCGGAAGCGGCGTGCCCGGCCAGCGCGCCGAGCGCCTGCTCCCACAGCGCGGCGAGTTCGCCGAGATCGGTCTCGTCGAACAGCCGTCCGGCGTAGGCCCAGGTCACCTCGAGACCGGCGTCGGTGAGCACGGCGTTGATGTCCACCGCGGCGGCCAGCGGCGCGCGGTCGTCCTGGGTGGCGGCGAACCGGCGCGGCAGCCACGGCTCGGCCTCCCCGCCGGTGGACGCGCGGCCGAGGTAGTTGAAGCTGATCTGCGGGGTCGGCGCGCCCGCGAGCGCCGCCGCGGTATCCGGGACCAGGTAGCGCAGCATGCCGAACCCGATGCCCTTGTCCGGGAGGGCGCGCAGCTGTTCCTTGGTGGCTTTGATCGCGGCGCCCGCCGCGTCCCCGCCCGCGAACGCTTCGGCCACATCGATGCCGGTCAAGTCCACCGCGACGGGGTAGACGCTGGTGAACCAACCCACCGTGCGCGCGACATCCGCGCCCGGCAGGACGCTCTCCGCGCGGCCGTGGCCCTCCAGCGTGAACAGTGCCGAGGTTCGCCCGCGCCACCGGGCCACCGCCAGCGCGAGCCCGGCCAGCAGCACGTCGTCGGCGCCGCAGTGGAAACGATCCGGTGCGGTGGCGAGCACGGTGTGCGCGATGCCGGCGGGCACGACGGTCGTCAGATGCGCCATGGAACCCACCACGTCGAGAGCCGGGTCCATCGGCGCGGAGCCGAGCGCGGGATCGGGCGTGGCCAGAACGCGTTGCCACAGCGGCAGCTCGCCGGTGCGGGTGGCCGCGTGCTCGCGCTGTCCGTGCGCCCAGCGCCGGAAGGACGTGCCGACCGGCGCGAGCTCGGCGCCCAGCGCGGCGGTGGCCAGATCCGGCAGCAGGATGCGCCAGGAAACGCCGTCGGTGACCAGGTGGTGCAGCACCAGCCACAGCAGCGGCGCCGCACCGGGGCGCTCGATCCATACGAAACGCGCCATCACGCCCGTCTCCGGGGCGAGCTGGTCGGCGGCGCGCTGCAGCGCACGCTCGCAGGTCGTCTCGAGGTCCGTGTCCGCGGTCACGGCTTCCAGCAGGGCGCCCGCGTTCACCGCGCCTGGCTCGGCGACCACCCAGCTCCAGCCGTCGCCGGTGTGGCGCAGCGTCGATCGCAGCAGGTCGTGCCGGTCGAACAGGGCCTGGAGCGCGGCGACCAGACTCGCGCGTTCGCTCTCGGCGGGCAGCTCGATCAGCACCGCTTGGGCGAACCGTCGCCAGGCGTCACCGGTCTCGAGCATCGCGTGCACGATCGGGGTGAGCTCCACCTCGCCGACTCCGCCGCCGGGCAGCTCGTGCACCACGCCGGTCGGCACGTCGGTGGCCACCGCGGCCAGCGCCGCGACGGTCTTGCGCTCGAAGACATCCCGCGCGCCGAACCCGAGTCCGGCCGCCTTCGCCCGCGACACCAGTTGGATGGAGACGATGCTGTCGCCGCCGAGCGCGAAGAAGCTCTCGTCCACGCCCACCGATTCCAGGCCGAGCACCTCCGCGAACAGCGCGGCGAGCGTCTCCTCGCGTGGTGTGGACGGCGGCCTGCTCGTGGTGGTGCGCCCGCCGAACTCCGGTGCGGGCAGCGCCTTGCGGTCCACCTTGCCCAGCGGCGTGAGCGGAAGACTGTCCAGCACCATGATCACCGTGGGCACCATGTAGGACGGAAGCGACTCGCCCGCAGCGGCTTTCAGCGCTTCCGGATGCGGCTGCGTTCCCGGCTTGGGCAGCACGTACGACACGAGAGCGGTCGCGCCGGCGCCGGTTTCGACCCCCAGGGTAAGCGCGAAGTCGACGTCGTGATGGCGTTGCAGGGCGGCGTCGATCTCGCCGAGTTCGATGCGGAAGCCGCGCACCTTCACCTGGAAGTCGCTGCGTCCCTGATATTCCAGTTCCACGCGCCCGTCGTGGCCGACCCAGCGCACGAGGTCGCCGGTGCGGTACATGCGCTCGCCGATCGCGTACGGATTCGCGACGAAACGGTCCGCGGTCAGCCCGTTGCGCCGGTGGTAGCCGCGCGCCACACCGGGCCCGGCGAGGTAGAGCTCACCCGTGGTGCCCGGCGGCAGCGGCCGCAGCCAAGGGTCGAGGACCACGGCCGACACGTCGCGGGCCAGACCGCCGATGGTGACGGGACCGCCGGGCATCAGCGGGGCGCTGAGGGTCACGGTGATGGTGGTCTCGGTGGGGCCGTAGCCGTTCAACAGCCTCCGCCCCGACCACTTCGCCACCAGTTCGGGCGGGCACGCGTCGCCGCCGACGATCACGGTGCGCAGCTCGGGCAGCGTCGCCGGGTCCAGCGATCCCACGACGGCCGGGGTCACGTTGAGGTGCGTGACGCGGTGCGCGCGCAGCACCTGGGCCAGTTCCTCGCCCGCGTACGCCGACGGCGGCACCACGGCCAGCGTCGCGCCCGCCGCGAGCGTCACCAGGATCTCCTCGACCGAGATGTCGAAACTCGGCGATACCGCGTGCGCGACGACGGCGTCCGCGTCGACGCCGAACCCGGCGCCGGAACTCGCCACCAGATTCGCCAGTCCGCGGTGCGAGACGAGCACGCCCTTGGGGAGGCCGGTGGAGCCGGAGGTGTAGATGATGTACGCGACCTGGTCCGGTCGCACCGCGGCGGTCCGATCGGCGTCGGTCAACGGTGCGGCGTCGCGCTCGGCGACCGCCCGCTCGGTGCCCTCGTCGTCGAGGATCAGCCAGGACACCCGATCCGGCAACGACTTCCGCGCGGAGGCGATCGTGATCCCCGCGACCACCCCGCTGTCGCCGACCATGTGCTCGATCCGGTCGGCCGGATAGGTCGGGTCGATCGGCACGAACGCCGCGCCGGTCTTGGCGACCGCGAGCGTCGCCAGCACGGAGCGGACCGACCGCGGGATGGAGATCGCCACGGTGCGCTCGGGTCCGGCGCCCGCCCCGATCAGCACCCGGGCCAGCCGGTTGGTGTAGTCGTCCACCTGGCGGTAGGTCAGCGCGGTCTCGCCTTCCACGAGCGCCGTCGCCAGCGGATCGCGGGCCGCGCCCGCGGCGAGGATGGCGGGCAGCGTGCGCGCCGCGACGCCCGCGGGCCCGCGGGCGGGTGCGAAGTCGGCGCGCTCGTCCTCGGACAGAACCGGCACGCTCGCCAGCGGCGCGTCCGGCCCGGCGGCCAGGAAGCGGTGCAGGAACGACAGGAAGCGCCGGTGCTGGCCGGTCAGCTCGGCGTCGCTGTAGAGATTGCCGTTGGCCTGGAAGTCGATATGCGTGCTCTCGCCGCCGACGCCGGGATACAGGTTGACGAACAGGTCATCGATCAGCCCGGAGGTCAGGACGTGCAACCGCCCGGTGACCGGGCCGAGCTGGATCCTGGTGTCGACCATCATCAGGTTCACCGAGGGGCCGAACGACCCGGCCTCGTCCATCGGCCAGCCCAGATCGCGGAAGATGTCCTCCTGCCGGTAGCGCTGGCGCCGCAGCGCCCCGGTCAGCTCACCCTGGGCCGCCCGGATGACGTCGCCGACCGTCGTGGCCGGCGTCATCCGCAGCCGCAGCGGGACCACGTTGGCGATCATGCCGCCGGAACGGCGCAGCGTCGCGGTGGTGCGCGCGGACACCGGGAGGCTCAGCACGACTTCCGGTGCGCCGGTCATCGCGGACAGGTACGCGCCGAACGCGGCGACCACGGTCGGCGCGACACCGGAGGACACCTGCTCGGCCACCGCGTCCAGCAGGCGCGCGGTCTCGGCGGGCAGCGCGCCCGTGACCCGGCTCGGATGTCCGTCCACGCGCGCGGTGCGCCCGGCCAGGCTCACCGGATCGGCCATGCCGTCCAGGTGCGCGATCCAGTGCTCCCGGTCCGCGCTGAACCGCTCCGAACTGCGGTAGGCCAGATCGGCCTCGACGATCTTGCGCAGGTCCTCCGCCTTCGCCGGCGGCGCCTCGCGGCCCTCCACGGCGGCGTTGTACAGCTCGCCGGTGCGCTGCACCATGGTCAGCGCCCCCATGCCGTCGAGCACGATGTGGTGGATGCGCGAGTACCAGAACCAGCGGTCCGCGCCGACGCGCAGCATGGCGATGCGGACCAGCCGGTCGCGGGTCAACTCCAGCGGCGCCTCGTACTCCGCGCGCATCCACGCGTGCGCGGCCGCCTCCGGGTCGGGTTCGGCGCGGAAGTCGAGCGTTTCCAGGCTGTCGTCGAGGGTGGGGTCGACGAACTGGAACGGATGACCCTCCACCTCGATCAGGCGGAGGTAGCCGGTGCCGAACTCGCGCCCGGCCTGCCGCGCCGACCGCGCGAGCAGGTCGAGGTCGATCGGCCCGGTCAGTTCGACGTATTGGGCGATGGAGATCGGCGTTGCGCCCGCGACGTGCTGGGCGAACCAGATGCCGCGCTGCGCCGCCGACAGGGCGAAGGCTCCGTCGGGGAGAACTGTGTCCGGATTTTTCGCCGAAAGGGAAGGCTGTTGCATGACGTGTCCTACGTTCTGACCGCGGTCGGGCTATCCGGCAATGACCGCCCGTAGCCACCGCGGTAGCGGTAGTACCTGCCGCCGCACAGCACGCGGCAACTCAATTCTGAACCGGCGCGGCCGGCGCTGCGGGGGTATTGCGCACACTGCGCGACCCGAACATCACTGTTCGGGTCGCGGGGGACGGACATGCCCGGTCAGGCGGTCTTCGGAAGCAGATCCAGATCGGCCGCGCGCAGCGGCGCGGCGGAACTGGCCAGGTAGCGCTGCAAGGTGGAGCGCTCGTCCAGCACCAGCCAGGTGATCTCGTCCGCGCGCTCCGGCTGCTGATCCTTGGTGGTGACGCCCACCGGGGTGCCGAGCGCGTAGGAGCGGTCGTCGGTGACCGGGACGGTGATGGCGCCGATCTTGGTGGCGGCCCGCTCGGCCACCACGGACTCGATCGGCTGGTCGATCGCGACCGCGACGCGGGTGCCCGGTCCCGCGCCGATGGCCAGCAGCAGCCGGGCGAGGCGGTTGGACCAGCGATCGAGTTCGGCGTAGGTGAGGTCGCAATCGGCGGCGGACGCCACGACCGCTTGCGGATCGACCCCGGCGACGGACTGCGCTTGCGGCAGGACGTACAGGTTGTCGGCGAGCGAATCGGTCAGCGTGTGCATGTCGTGTCCTCGGGGTCGATTGAGAGGTTCTCGGCGTACCTCTGAATCTCGTCCTCGAGACGGCTTTTCGACAGCAACCCCAGCGCTGGTCCGCGCACTCCCAGGGTGGGGGAAACCTCACCCAAGGGGGTGGGCCGGTCAGTCGGTCACGTAGCCGTTGAGCGTGTTGCGCAGATCGGTGAGCAGGGCGCGGGCGGCGGTGAGGCCCTCGCCGTGCCAGACGCTGTCCTCTACGGCGAACACCCGGCGATCGGTGGCGGCGCCGAGGTCCTTCCAGTCGTCGCCGCGCAGCACCGCCTCGCCGTGCTTCTTGCCCTCCGGGCCCACGAGGATCACATAGATGACGTCGCCCTCCACCTTCGTGGCGAACTCGTCCTCGCGCACGTCGAACGAGGCGCCGCGCTGGGCGGCGGGACGCTGCACGCCCGCGTCGCCGAGCACCTGGCCGGAGAAGCTGTCGCTGCCCTGCACCCGCTCGGTGTCGGCGGTGAACCGGACGACCGACGCCTGGGTCTGGCCCGCTGCCAAGGCGGCGCCGGTGTCGCGCGCTTCGGTTCGGTAGTTCTGCAGTGCGGTCTCGGCCGCCCCGCGCCGTCCCAGACCGGCCGCGAACGCGGCGAACTCGGCCTGCCAGCTGTTGTTCGAGCCGACCAGCACGGTCGGGGCGATGGCCTGCAGTGCGGTGAAAGTCGCTGTGCCGGCGGGGATCTCGCCCAGGATGAGATCGGGGTGCAGGTTCGCGATCCGGGCCGGATCGGGCTGCTCGGCGGTGCCGACGCCGGGGATCTTCAGCACGCCGGTGCCGAGGTAGGCGGGCTGCGGACTCGGCCCGTCCATGGTCACCGTGCCCACGACCCGCTCCCACAGGCCGAGCGCGCAGACCGCGTCCAGCGCGGAGGTGGTGAGCACGACGATGCGCTGCGGGTCGGCGGGCACCTCGGAGACGCCGGCCGCGTGGGTCACGCTGCGGGTGGCCTCACCCGGATCCGGCGCGCTCGGCAGCGCGCACGCCCGGGTGGTGTCACGCTCCAGCCCGACCACTCCCGCGCCCGCGATATTGGTGGTGGTGCGCACGATGGACGCGGAGTCGTCGGTGGTTCCGCCGCATCCCGCCACGAGAATCGCCGCGGCCGCCGCCACGACCGCCCGCCACCGGTGACCGGCCGCGCTGTTCCGATGGCGGATCGCGCGAATTCGGGTGCGTCCATGCATCACGTCGCTCACCGGCATGCGAGTGAGGGTACATGTCGGCGCCGGTCGTCCCGAGGGTGAGGTGGAAGCGGTGGGCGGCCGTATCCCAGAGGTTCTGTGGTTCGCTTGCGCGACCGTGTAATGACTCGAACGGGGGTGCTGTACGCGGATGCGCATACGACGACGCGAGTTGATCGCCGCCGCCAGGCAGGCCGAGGCCGCCATCGAGAACCTGCCAGCGCGATCGCGCCTCGATCTCACGGAGATGGTGCGGTTTTGTGGCCGTGTGCATTGCGGCGAATCCTCCAGTCATGCTCTTGCGGTGCATGCCATCCGCGCACAGCGCACCATCGGAAGCAGCGATGCGGCGGCCATGGATACCCCGTTCGATCGGCTGCGGCTGGAGGCGCTGGACAGCGTGGCCCGGGACATCGAGGGGCTGGACGCGGACACCGTCGACTTGACGCACGCGGACCGGATAGCCGAGGAGCTGACGCGGTTCTTTCAGCAGAGAAAGGTGGCGGGACGCCCGTTGGCGGGGGTTCGCCTGATCTGCCTGAACGAGGCGTACGCGGTCGCCGGACGATATCGGGGCCCGTATCTCGGAGCGCGGAATATCGCCGATATGAGATTGATCGCCGATCCCGAAGACGAGCAGTTCGTCGCGTTGTGCGACGAACTGACTGTTCGAGTCGAAGAATCCGGTAGCTATCCGGTGATCGTCGACAGAATCCGAGAAGCCATGGCGGAGTTCACCAGCGCGAATCCGGTGTGAGACGCCTATGCGCTGGTAACCGTTGGCCCGCAGGAGGGTCCGCCATGGTGGGGAGTCTTGTGCGGGCCGTTCGCGTCACGCGCGGTTGCCGCCGATGCTGAAGCGGGCGCCGGTGGCGTCGCTGACCGCGGACATGCGGCCGTAGGGGGTGTCCTGGGGTGGGGAGAGCACGTTCCCGCCGAGTTCGACGAGCCGCTCGACGGTCTTGTCCACGTCGTCGGCGCCGAAATACACGATCCAGCCCGCGGGGGCGCCCTCGGGCAGGAAAGCCGAGGCGTCCATGACGCCGCCCAGCATCGGGCTTTCGGCGTGGATCGTGGAGTAGCGGAATTCGGGGGCGTCGGAAATGGTGAAGACGTCCGACCAGCCGAACACCTCCCGGTAGAACGTCAGCGAGGCGTCGTAGGCACGGGTGTGCAGTTCGAACCAGGACGGCGCGCCCGCATGCTCGCGCCACTGACCGCCGGAGACCAGGCCCATGGTTTCGAATCCGGGGAACGTCCCGGCTTGCCAGATGCCGACACCCGCACCGCCCACGTCGCCCAGCACGGCCATCGTGCCCAGTTCGCCGACCGCCATCGGCGGCACGACCAGCGACGCCCCCGCCGCGGTCGCCGCGTCGGCGGTGGCCTGCGCGTCGGAACTGGACAGATACACCGTCCACTGTTCCGGGCTGTCGGTGTCGCCGGGCATCCGGGCCATGGCGCCCGCCACCGCGCGCCCGTCCTTACGGAAGGTGACGTACCCGCCGAACTCCTCGCCCGCGCTCTCCGCGGTCCAGTCGAACAGCTCGCGGTAGAACGCGATACTCCGATCGAGATCGGAGCTGTACAAATCGACCCAGCAGGGATCGCCGGGCTTGCTGCTCTTCGGTGTCGTCATCGCTGGTCTCCTGGCTGAGGTGAACTCGTGTCACCGATACAGACGCCCACCGCTCGCGGAACTCATCGGTCCCCGGCGCGACTAGTCCGAGCGACCGATGACCTCAGGTCGCAGCGGAGCTCCGCCGATCGCCGCCCGGCCGGGGCCGCCGATCGCCACTCGCCCGAGGGTCGGCAGGTGCGCCGATCCCGGCCAGCGTCTCGCCTGGAGAGCTGGGTGCGCGGTCGGACGAAATTGTTGGAGGGCGGTCTACTCCGCCGTATCGCTGTCGCCGACCGCCGCCACGGGCACCCGAGTCGGTTTCTGCACCAGCACCGCAATCAACCAACCCATGGGTTGCCGACTACGCGCCAACTCACCGCGACCATGTCTTTCGAGCGAAGCGAGACCGAGCATTGCCCGTTCGCGGCCCGAGCCATGAAGGGGCCGCGAACACGCCGCGCGAAGGCGCGGCAGAACAACACAGCTACGACAGAGAGTAGGACCCGTGCGGTCGGCCCGGGCGCGCCCGGTTTACGATGCCAAGAGCGCAAGCGAACTGTCGTCTGTCCCGACATCGGGGTGGATGCGATCAGCGGAGCCTGCGGAGCGACCTAAAGGCACCTTTCAGGAGGATCAGTGACTGCCGTAGAGCCCCAGCCAGTCCCTCAGTTGGAAGCGACTCGGCCTTATCCGGCTCGGACCGGGCCGAAGGGCTCGTTCATCTACAAGATGGTCACCACCACGGACCCGAAGGTCCTGGGTGTCATGTACCTGACCACGTCGATGGGCTTCTTCCTCATCGGTGGCCTGATGGCCCTGCTCATGCGCGGTGAGCTGGCGCGACCCGGTCTGCAGTTCCTCTCGACCGAGCAGTTCAACCAGCTGTTCACCATGCACGGCACGATCATGCTGCTGTTCTACGCGACCGCGATCGTGTTCGGCTTCGCCAACATCATCCTTCCGCTGCAGATCGGCGCTCCCGACGTCGCGTTCCCCCGCTTGAACGCCTTCAGCTACTGGCTGTACGCGTTCGGCGCGAGCATGGCGACCGCGGGCTTCATCACCCCGGGCGGCGCCGCGGACTTCGGCTGGACGGCGTACGTGCCGCTGACCGACATCCTGCACTCGCCCGGTGTCGGCACCGACCTGTGGATCCTGGGCCTGGCGGTGTCCGGTCTGGGCACCATCCTCGGTGGCGTCAACATGCTGACCACCGTGGTCTGCCTGCGCGCTCCGGGTATGACCATGTTCCGGATGCCGATCTTCACCTGGAACATCGCCGTCACCAGCGTCCTGGTGCTGCTGGCCTTCCCGCTGCTGACCGCCGCGCTGTTCGGCCTGGCCTACGACCGCCATCTGGGCGGCCACATCTACGACCCGGCCACCGGCGGCATCCTGCTCTACCAGCACCTGTTCTGGTTCTTCGGCCACCCCGAGGTGTACATCATCGCGCTGCCGTTCTTCGGCATCGTCTCGGAGATCTTCCCGGTCTTCTCGCGTAAGCCGATCTTCGGTTACACCACGCTGGTCTACGCCACCCTGGGTATCGCCGCACTGTCCATCGCGGTGTGGGCGCATCACATGTACGCCACCGGCGCGGTGCTGCTGCCGTACTTCTCGTTCATGACCTTCCTCATCGCGGTCCCGACCGGTGTGAAGTTCTTCAACTGGATCGGCACCATGTGGCGCGGTCAGCTGACCTTCGAGTCGCCGATGCTGTTCTCCATCGGCTTCATCGTCACCTTCCTCTTCGGTGGTCTGTCCGGTGTCATCCTGGCCAGCCCGCCGCTGGACTTCCACGTCACCGACTCGTACTTCGTCGTGGCGCACTTCCACTACGTGCTCTTCGGCACCATCGTGTTCGCCACCTACGCGGGCATCTACTTCTGGTTCCCGAAGATGACCGGCCGGATGTTGGACGAGCGCCTGGCGAAGTGGCACTTCTGGACGACCTTCATCGGCTTCCACACCACCTTCCTGGTCCAGCACTGGCTGGGCGCCGAGGGTATGCCGCGCCGTTACGCCGACTACCTGCCCAGCGACGGCTTCACCACGCTGAACACGATCTCGACGATCGGCGCCTTCGTGCTCGGCGCGTCGATGCTGCCGTTCCTGTGGAACGTCTTCAAGAGCTACCGCTACGGCGAGGTGGTCACCGTGGACGACCCGTGGGGCTACGGCAACTCGCTGGAGTGGGCCACCACCTGCCCGCCGCCGCGGCACAACTTCTACGAGCTGCCGCGCATCCGCTCCGAGCGTCCCGCGTTCGAGCTGCACTACCCGCACATGGTCGAGCGCATGCGCGCCGAGGCGCACGTGGGCTGGGGCTCGGGCAAGCACGCCACCGAGCTGCACGAGCCGAACGCCCTGGCGAAGTAGGGCGGTTTCGCGCCGGGGCCGGGCAGACGACGTCCGGTCGCGCCGTAGGATTCATCGCGACGAGTGTGCACCCGCTGGTCACCAGCGGGTGCACACTCGTTTGTGGAGATCGTTTGCAGAGATCAGTACGCACCGTGCGTTGCGACAACGACGTCCAG
This sequence comes from Nocardia sputorum, assembly GCF_027924405.1. Taxonomy (NCBI): domain Bacteria; kingdom Bacillati; phylum Actinomycetota; class Actinomycetes; order Mycobacteriales; family Nocardiaceae; genus Nocardia; species Nocardia sputorum. The sequence continues at coordinate 1,454,129 of NZ_AP026978.1, forward strand.
CACAGCGACGGCGAACATCGAACATGGAGCGCATCAGTTGGCCGACACCACCGTCCTCGTCACCGTCACCGGACCCGACCGTCCCGGTGTGACGTCCGTGCTGCTCGCGGCCATGTCCCGGCACCAGGTGAGCCTGCTGGACGTGGAGCAGGTGGTGATCCGGGGCAGGCTGACGCTGGGCGTCCTGGTCACCTGCCCGACCGACGCCGAGGCGTTGCAGGACGAGCTCGAAGAGGCCATGAATACCGTCGGCATGCACGTCGACGTGGAGGTGGACGCGGCGATCGGCAGGCAGCCGATGTCCACGCACGCGGTGGTCATCCTCGGCAGCCCGGTCACCGCGCGCGCGTTCAGCGCGGTGTCGCGGCAACTGGCCGCCTTGGGCGCGAACATCGACACCATCCGCGGTATCGCCGACTACCCGGTGACCGGCATGGAGTTGCTGGTCACCGCGATCGACTCCGGCCCGGACACCGATTCCCGGCTGCGCACGGCGCTGGCCGAGGTCGCGGTGGCCGAGCAGGTCGACGTGGCGGTGGAGCGAGCGGGGCTGGCCCGTCGCGGCAAGCGGCTGATCGTCTTCGACGTCGACTCGACGCTGATCCAGGGCGAGGTCATCGAGATGCTGGCGGCGCACGCGGGCGTGGAGGACGAGGTCCGCAAGGTGACCGAGGCCGCGATGCGCGGGGAGATCGACTTCGCCGAATCGCTGCGGCAGCGGGTCGCGACGCTGGCCGGACTGGACGAGTCGGTGATCGAGGAAGTGGCCGACCGGATCGAGCTGACCCCCGGCGCGCGCACCACCATCCGCACGCTGCGCCGGATCGGTTTCCGCTGCGGCGTGGTGTCGGGCGGCTTCCGGCAGGTGATCGAACCGCTGGCGCACGAGCTGGAACTGGACTTCGTGCAGGCGAACACGCTCGAGGTCGTGGACGGCAAGCTGACCGGCCGGGTCGTCGGCGAGATCGTCGATCGGGCGGCCAAGGCGACCGCGCTGCGCAAGTTCGCGGCCGAGGCCGGGGTGCCGATGGAACAGACCGTCGCGGTGGGTGACGGCGCCAACGACATCGACATGCTCAACGCCGCCGGGCTCGGTGTCGCCTTCAACGCCAAGCCCGCGCTGCGCGAGGTCGCCGACGCGGCGCTCTCGCATCCCTACCTGGACGCCGTCCTGTTCATCCTGGGGGTCACCCGGCACGAGGTGGAGGCCGCCGACGCCAGGGACGGGCTGCTGCGCCGCGTACCGCTGGGCTGATCAGCCGGCCCGCTCGGCGCTCGCCTCGGTAGGCTCGCTGCTGTTGATCTTTCGGCGATCGGAGGACGGGTGCGGAAGGCCCTGCTTGTGCTGCCGGCCGGGTTGGCGGTAGCGGGGTGCGGCGGCTCCGGAGCATCGCGACGGTCGACGCGGCCGTTGACGATGGAGTACCGGCGCCCGCGGGAGCAGGGACTGGAAGCGGCCAGGACGTTTTCGTTGACGATCGAGGTGAAGCCATGACGAGCATTCCGGAATGCGGTGCCGACGTCCGGGATGACGGCGTAACCCGTACGGGCGCAACTATTTCGGACGTCGAAGGGTTCCGGGCCCGGCACACGGAGTTGTCTGCGGGCTACGGTGCGGGCGATCCGGACGACCCGGCCATGGTGCAGGCGATGCAGATGGTTCTGCATCTGCCCAAGACCGATCCGCCGCCGCGCAGTGCGCTGCTGGCCGCCGCCGCGTCCGCCGCGGTGGCGCTGTGCCTGGACGAGCGCGTCGGGCCGGGTGGCGAGTGGGAGGAACGCTATCTGGCTTGGAAGCGGTCGCGAATCCGCAAGGTGGCTCGCCGGGCGCGCGGCGCCCAATGGCGCGCGACGTGCGGCGTGCCGGGCGTCACCGTCGAGATCGAGGGCGCGCAGGCGCGGGCGCTGGTCCCGGGGCCGGTGGGGCAGGTCGATCCGCTGATCAAGCGGCTGCAGATCGGCGGCACCGATCTCGAGCACGACGAGCCAGGGCCGCCCGATCCGGACCTGCCGGTGCTCTGGGTGAACGCCGCGCTCGGGATGACGCTGGGCAAGTCGGCCGCACAGGTGGGTCACGCGAGCATGCTGCTGGCCGGTGCGCTGCCGGTGGAGCACGCGCTGCGCTGGGCGGAACTCGGCTTCCGTTGCGCGGTGCGCGAGGCCGACGCGCAGCACTGGGCCGCGCTGGTCGAGCAGGTGGCCGGAGGCGCAGCGGTCGCCGTGCGCGACGCGGGATACACCGAAGTGGCGCCGGGCTCGATGACGGTGATCGCGGTGCCCGCCCGGTCCTGGTGAACCATCGCGCGGGCGTGTCGGAGGGGCGCCCGATACGGCCGTGCGGGCGGCGTTCCCGCAAAGATCCGACCGACCGGCTCGGTTTTCCCTCCCCGCGTTGGCAAGTGCCCCCACGGGTGGGCCAAGATGGAGCGCGTGCCGCAACCGGATCCCGATCTGCTCATCGATTTCACCGACGTGACCGTCCGCCGCTCCGGCCATACTCTCGTCGGCCCGGTCACCTGGCAGGTCGAGCTCGACGAACGCTGGGTGGTCCTCGGACCCAACGGCGCGGGCAAGACCTCGCTGCTACGGATGGCCGCCGCGGAGCTGCACCCGACCGCGGGCATCGCCCATCTGCTGGGGGAGCGGATCGGGAAGGTGGACATCACCGAGTTGCGCCCGCGCATCGGCCTGTCGTCGGCCGCGGTGGCCAGCCGGGTGCCGGTCGACGAGAAGGTCAGCGATCTGGTGATCTCCGCGGGTTACGCGGTGCTCGGCCGCTGGCGGGAGCGCTACGACGACGTGGACACCGACCGCGCCATCGACATGCTGGAAAGCCTGGGAGCCGAGCACCTCTCGGACCGCACCTACGGCACGCTGTCGGAGGGCGAGCGCAAGCGGGTGCTCATCGCCCGCGCGCTGATGACCGACCCCGAGCTGCTGCTGCTCGACGAGCCGGCCGCGGGCTTGGACCTGGGCGGCCGCGAGGAATTGGTCGAGCGGCTCGGCGATCTCGCCGCCGATCCGGACGCGCCCGCGATCGTGCTGGTCACCCACCACGTGGAGGAGATCCCGCCGGGGTTCACGCACGGCCTGCTGCTCAACGAGGGCGAAGTGGTGGCGCAGGGATTGCTCTCCGACGTACTCACGTCGGAGAACCTCAGCGACGCCTTCAGGCAATCGATCGCGCTCGATCGGGTCGACGGCCGTTACTTCGCGCGGCGCTCGCGCCGGGCGGGCAGCCACCGCAGCCGCTGACCCGGTCGGTGTGCGGTCGCCCACCAAGCGCGCAACGGGCGTACCTTCGCCTTCGCTTGGGTCGTACGCGGTTGTGGACGAGTTGGCGTCCAACTGCGCGAGTTCAGGCGTACCTCGGCCTCGACTCCGCCGTGCGCGGGTTGTGGACGGAGTGCGTCCGATCGCACCCGTTATGGTGCAAGGGTGAGTGAGACAGAAGCGCAGGCAGACTCTCAGCGACCGGCATCGCCGCTCAAGGATGCGTCGACGGTGATGCTGGTGCGCGACGGCGCCGATGGGCCGGAGATCTTCCTGCAACGCCGGGTGGGCGCCATGGCGTTCGCCGCGGGCATGACCGTGTTCCCCGGCGGCGGCGTCGATCCGTCCGACGGCACCGCGGACATCGCCTGGGCCGGTCCCGAGCCCGCCTGGTGGGCGCAGCGGTTCGCCACCACCGAGGCCAGGGCCAAGGCGCTGGTCTGCGCGGCCGTCCGCGAGACGTTCGAGGAGTGCGGTGTGCTGCTGGCCGGCCCGACCGCCGACAGCGTCGTCTCCGAAACCACCGGATACCGGGACGCGCGCGGCAGGCTGGAGCGCAGGGAGCTGACCTTGGCATCGTTCCTCGCCGACGAGAAGCTGGTGCTCCGCGCCGACCTGCTGCGCCCGTGGGCGAACTGGATCACTCCGGTCATCGAGCCGCGCCGCTATGACACCCGGTTCTTCGTCGCGGTGCTGCCGGAGGGCCAGCGCGCCGACGGCGCCACGTCCGAGGCCGCGGAGGTGCGGTGGAGCACCCCGGCCGAGGCGCTGGCGCGCTGGCGCTCGGGCGTCGACGTGCTGCTCCCCCCGACGTGGTCGCAACTGGTAGCGCTCGGCGAATTCCGCTCCACCGCCGACATCCTGGCGGCCCAGCGCGCCATCGACCCGATCCTGCCCGTGCTGTCCGATCTGGACGGCGAACAGCTGTTGTCCTTCCCCGGCAACCACCGCTACTTCGCCGACCTACCCGACGCCGGGCGACTCCGAGGATCCGTGCGCCCATGAGAGAGGCGGCCCAGCTGTCGGACGCCTGCTGTCGGTGACCCCGCGGTCGGTCTTCGGGCCTCACCGCTGGTGACGGCGCGGACCCGGTAGCGTGGCCTCTCATGGCCGAATTCGTGACCCTGGAGCTGCCGGAGGGTGATGCGCGGGGCGTGGCCGTCCTGCGGTTCGCCCGCCCGCCGATGAACTTGCTGAACGTGCAGCTGGTGCGCGAGCTGGCCGAGGCGGCCGACGCCGTCGCGGCGGACCCGGGGGTCGCCGCGGTGGTCGTGTACGGCGACGAACGGGTGTTCTCGGCGGGTGACGACGTGGCCGAACTGTTCGGTCTCGGCAGCGAGCAGGCCGACGCCATGGCGGCCGACCTGCAGCGCGCCCTCGGCTGCCTGGCCCGGATTCCGCAGCCCACCGTCGCGGCGATCAGCGGTTACTGCCTCGGTGGCGGGCTGGAGCTGGCGCTGGGCGCGGACCGCCGCGTCATCGGCGACAACGTGAAGCTGGGTCTGCCGCAGATCGAGACCGGCCTGATCCCGCTGGCGGGCATCCGGCGGCTCGCGCTGCTGATCGGGCCCGGCCCGGCCAAGGACCTCGTCTACACCGGTCGATTCGTCGAGGCGGAGGAGGCGAAGACGCTGGGTCTCGTCGACGAGGTCGTCGCGCCGGACGACGTGTACACCGCCGCGATGCGCTGGGCGCGCCGGTTCGTCGGCGGTCCCGCCCGTGCGCTGGCCGCCGCCAAAGCGGTCTTCGAAGCAGGTCCGCACGGCCTCGATCGGGCCCGCGGGGAGTGGTCCGCCCTGTTCACGACGGAAGATCGCCTGATAGGAACAGGTTCCTATCTGGCCAACGGTCCAGGGTCGGCGGAATTCGTGGGCCGATAGCAGGCGTCAACTGCGGATTTGGGTAGGCTTGCCGACCATGACGGTACGTCCCGACGACCCCGCGCCGAACCCGCACGCCACCGAGGCAGAGGTCGAAGCAGCGCTCAAGGATACGAAGCTGGCCCAGGTGCTCTACCACGACTGGGAGGCCGAGACCTACGACGACAAATGGTCCATTTCCTATGACGAGCGCTGTATCGAGTACGCGCGCGGCCGGTTCGACTTGGCCGTGGGCCCCGCGCCACTGCCCTACGGCAAGGCGCTCGAACTCGGCTGCGGTACCGGCTTCTTCCTGCTGAACCTGATGCAGGCGGGCGTGGCGAAGTCCGGCTCGGTCACCGACCTGTCGCCGGGCATGGTGAAGGTCGCGCTGCGCAACGCGCAGAACCTCGGCCTGGACGTGGACGGCCGGGTCGCCGACGCGGAGACCATTCCCTACGAGGACGACACCTTCGATCTGGTGGTCGGCCACGCGGTGCTGCACCACATCCCGGACGTCGAGCTCGCGCTCAAGGAGTGCCTGCGCGTGCTCAAGCCGGGCGGCCGCTTCGTGTTCGCCGGTGAGCCCACCACGGTCGGCAACTTCTACGCGCGCTGGCTGGGCCGGATCACCTGGAAGGCCACCACCACGGTGACCAAGCTGCCGATGCTCAGCGACTGGCGGCGTCCGCAGGAGGAACTGGACGAGTCCTCCCGCGCGGCGGCGTTGGAAGCGGTCGTCGACCTGCACACCTTCGATCCGCGCGCCCTGGAGGCGATGGCCCGCTCGGCGGGCGCCGTCGAGGTGGCGGCCAAGACCGAGGAGTTCGCCGCGGCACTGTGGGGCTGGCCTGTGCGCACGTTCGAGGCCGCGGTGCCCGCGGAGAAGCTCACCTGGCGCTACCGGATGGCCATGTACCGCGCCTGGCTGGGGCTGAGCTGGGTGGACGAGAACGTCATGCGCCGCGTCGTTCCGCGCCAGTTCTTCTACAACGCCATGATCACCGGTGTGAAGCCAACCTCCGCCGGAAAGTAGTGGCTCGCGCGACCTGTCGCGACCGGATCGCCGACCTGGGCAGCGACCATGCTGCCCAGGTGAACCGGCTGGCGTCACCGCGCGGGAACCCGGAGACGGAACGTCACCGAAACGGTGACCGGACCAAGGCTCGCGGGATCGCCACCGACAATGCCGGTGAACAGGCCGCCGCCGAGATCACCCGCACCGGCAACCCGAGCCGGGCCGTCGCCACAGCGCGGGTGACGGTCCCGGCAACCGGACTGCGGTGGGTCGGCACGGTGCGAACGATTACGGGAGCCCGGTAGTGGGCTATCGCTTCACCCGTGACGATGTCGGATACCTCGGTAGCGCGATCGGCTGGGACGCGCTGGCCGAGGTGGGACAGCTGGACCTGACCCCGGCGACGCACCTGCGGGATCTGGAGCGGGTCCGTCGCGCGCACGGCGATCGGGCGGCGGCCCTGATCGAGACCGTGCGATTGCGGCGCAGAGCAGCCGCCAAGCTCCTCGACGCCGGGCAGTGGCTGTTCACCGACGACGCGCTGCAGCAAGCCACTCCGACGCTGGTGGCACGGCAGCGCGCCGAGCGGCTGGCCGGACGGACGGTGCACGACATCACCTGTTCGATCGGAGCCGAGCTCGTCGAGCTGGCCCGGGTGTGCCCGGCGGTGCTCGGCAGCGATCTGGACGAGGTGCGGCTGGCGATCGCCGCGCACAATCTGGGGCCGCGTCGGCTCGGGGCGGGGGAGTGGAGCTCGCTCGCGACCGGTCCCTCGGAGGAAGCCCGAAATGTGCTGCTGGCCAGGGCGGATGCCCTGCGCCCGAGCAGTCGCGACACCGTGATCATCGCCGACCCGGCCCGGCGCGCCGATGGCCGCCGCACGCACGACCCGGCCAAACTCCAACCGCCGCTGCCGGATCTGCTCGCGGCCTACACGGGCCGCGATCTCGCCGTGAAATGCGCTCCCGGTCTCGATTTCGACCGGCTCGATTGGTCCGGTGAGGTGGAGGTCGTCTCACTCGACGGCTCGGTGCGTGAGGCGTGCCTATGGTCTTCCGGACTGGCCGAGCGGGGTGTCGGTCGTCGCGCGACGGTACTTTCGTCCAAGGGCGGCGGCTGGACCATCAGCGATGCCGAACCAGACGACATCGAGGAGCGCGCGCCGGGGCAGTGGATCATCGACCCGGACGGAGCCGTCGTGCGCGCCGGTCTGGTCCGTCATTACGCCGCGAAAAACGACCTGTGGCAACTTGATCCGCGCATCGCCTATCTCACGGGCGACACCGTCCCCGAGGGCGTACGTGGCTTCCGGATCCTCGACCGCATGGACTTCCGCGAGAAGGCCCTCCGCGCCGAACTGCATCGCCGCGATTGCGGCCCCCTCGAAATCCTCGCCCGGGGTGTCGACATCGACCCGGACGCCCTTCGTGCGCGCCTGAAACCTCGTGGCACCCGGCCGCACACGCTCGTGATCACTCGCATCGGCCGCGCCGCGACGGTCTTCGTCTGTGCCACCCCGTGACGACGCGGGTGTCGCCGCTGGACGCCGATAGTGCGGCGACGACGAGCCGTGCGGCAGCGGCCGCGCCGCCCGTCCTCCGCGGCGATCAGTCCGCCGCCCAGCGAGGGGCCAACGCTTCGTTCAGGCACTCCAGCGGGAACCGCGTGCTCGGGTGGCGGCGCTACTCCGGCTCGAAGGCGAAGATCTCGCCGATGCGGGTGGCGACCACGACCTCGCCCTTCGCGCCGATCGACGTGCCGGTGGTGGTTCCTTTCGCGCCCGGCAGGACGTCGGAATCGATCGTGCTCCCGGTTCGCGTGTCGAAAGTGACGAGGTTGAGCCCGTCACCGATGGCCGCGGTGACGTACCCGGTGTCGCCCATCGTCTGCGCCGCGGATCCGCGCAGCGCGAGATCCTTACGCTCCCAAGCCGTTTCGGCTGTGTCGCCCTTGTCTCGGAGCGCGAGCAGGTAACCGTCCTCGCCGGACGGGACGATCAGGCCGTCGTCGGACACCGAGATGCCGCCGCGCGGCGTCCAGTCCAGCCGATGCACCCACTTGGTCCGCCCGTCCGCGGTGTCCAGGGCGATCAGGCGGTTGTTGTTGTCGCCGACGTAGAGGGTGCCGCCGTCGGCGGACAGCGCCGGGCTGGTGGAACTGCCGCCCAGCAGCAGTTCGGCGCTCCACTCCCGCACGACCTTGTCCCCGGTGTAGCGCAACGCGACCACGGCCGCCGCGGGCCGCCCCGGCTGCCACAGCGTCGCGTAGAAGCTGCCGCTGCCCGTATCGATGGGGGAGATGTTCGCGACGGGGCACTGCGGCCCTCCGGTGGCGCAGTCGTCGAGTCCCTGGCCCGCGTCGGGCCAGCCGAGCCCGGCGTTGACGAGGAAGTTGGGTTCACCGAGCAGTTGCAGTGTCGGGACCGCCCGCTCGCCCGTTTGCCGCGACAACACATCGACCTGACCGGATTGACTGATCGTCAGCAGCTTTCCGTCGCCGGTGAACTGCACCGAGACCGGTGTTCCGGCGACCGGCGTGGCCCACCGCGGTTGCCCGAGGTAGTTGAACGAGATCACCCTGCTGTCGTCGCCGACGTAGACGTTGGTCATCCCGTCGACCGCCGACGGCGCGGAGATCGCGCTCGGGCCCAGAGCGTTGCAGAACCGCTTGCGGCCGGTGGCCATCTGGAAAGAGAAGATCGAGCAGTTCTGCAGGCGTGTGGTGACGAACAGCTGGCTGTCGGGCCCCAGCGTGACCGGCTGGGCGATCGGCCCGCCGACCGGCCGTTGCCAGCTCAATCCGATCTTCCGCGATCCGGTGATCGGAGCGGTGCCGCTGTTGCGGCCGTCGTGGTAGGCGGCGGTCCAGCCCTTGCCGGTGCCGACCGTGATGTCGTCGTAATCGGTGCCGCAACCGGCCAGGGTCAGCGCGCCGACCGCGGCCAGCACGGCCGCGGCGCGTTTCCGGGACGGTCGCCACATGGAAGTAGCCAGTACGCCGCCGCTTCGCACCTGCCGTACTCCTGTCGTCGTTGGCTCGCACCCGCGCCCTCTCCGGCGCAGGAGTCACTGTACGGGAGCCCTTTGCGCGGGTGAACGAGTCCCGGCGTTGTCGTCGCGGGCGGTCGTCGGGGTGCCCGCCGCGAGCGATAGGCTCTATCCGTCGCCGCGAGGCGGGCGACGGCCGGTAGGACCACGACAGGAGAACCGTTCGTGACGAGCATGTGGGGCGCACCGTTGCGCTCGCGCTGGCGGGGATCGCGCCGCCGCGATCCGCAGCAGGCGCGTTTTCTGACGCTGGCGTCGCTGCGCTGGGTGCTCGCGAACCGGGCGTACACGCCGTGGTATCTGGTGCGTTATTACCGGCTGTTCAAGTTCCGCCTGGCCAACCCGCACATCGTGCTGCGCGGCATGGTCTTCCTCGGCCGCCGGGTGGAGATCCACGCCACGCCGGAACTGAGCCGCATGGAGATCGGCCGCTGGGTGCACATCGGCGACGGCAACGCGATCCGCTGCCACGAGGGTTCGCTGCGCATCGGCGACAAGGTGGTGTTCGGCAAGGACAACGTCGTCAACACCTACCTCGACATCGAGATCGGGGAGTCGACCCTGGTAGCCGACTGGTGCTACATCTGCGACTTCGACCACAAGATGGACGACATCAACGTCCCGATCAAGGACCAGGGCATCGTGAAGAGCCCGGTGCGCATCGGTCCCGACACCTGGATCGCGGCCAAGGTGACCGTGCTGCGCGAGACGCGCGTCGGTCGCGGTTGCGTGCTCGGCGCGCACGCCGTGGTCAAGGGCGAGATCCCGGACTACAGCATCGCCGTCGGCGCTCCGGCCAAGGTGGTCAAGAACCGCAAGGCGGCGTGGGAGGCGGGCGCCGAGGAACGGGCTGAATATCTGGCCGCGCTGGAGGACATCGCGCGCAAGAAGAACGGCGCGACGCAGACCGCCTGACAAGGACGCGGAGTCCGGCGGCCGCCCGGTAGTAGCCCGGCTTCGTCGGTGCGGACGAGTAGGTTCGGCGCTATGACTGCCTACGCCGCGCTGTTGCGCGGGATCATGCCGAGCAATCCGAACATGAGCAACGCGAAATTGCGCGCGGTGTTCGAATCGCTCGGCTTCGAGGGCGTCGGTTCGGTACTGGCCAGCGGCAATATCGTCTTCCACAGCGCGGAGTCCGATGTGCCCGAGCTGGAGGATCGCATTCAGCAGGCGCTGATCCGGGAACTGGGCATCGGCGGTGGCACGATCATCCGCAGTCATGACGAACTGCGCGCGTTGCTCGACACCGATCCGTTCCACGGCCTCACCCACGGGCGCGGCACATATCTGATCGCCACGTTCCTCAAGGACACGGCCGCAGCTCCGTCCGACCTGCCCGAGCGGCCCGACCCGCTCACTCGGGTGATCGGCTACGACGCGGACGCGCGAGCGTTCCTCGCGGTCATCGACAACAGCTCGCCGGGCAAGACCCCCGACTTCATGGCCTGGCTGGAGAAGACATACGGCAAGGACATCACCACCCGCACCTGGCTCACCGTCGAGCGCATCGTCAAGAAGCTCGGCGGCTAGCCGAGACGGGTGGCTACTTCGGATCCCGTTCCGGCAGAGGACGTTCCACGATGGACGGGCGGCCAAGCGGGTTGCGCACCCGCCGCTTGGCCGACTGATACACCTGGGCGGTTTCCGCCGCCACCACGTCCCACGCGAAATCGGCGGTGAGCCGTTCCCGGGCGGCGAAGGCGCGCTGCTGGGTGGCGGCGGGGTCGTCGAGGGTGGCGCGGACCGCTTCGACCAAGCCGTCGACGTCCGCGGGCGCGAACGACGCGCCGGTGACGCCGTCGATCACGGCTTCGCCCAGGCCGCCCGCCGTCGAGGTGATCAGCGGGGTACCCGCCGCGGCCGCCTCCAGCGCGACGATGCCGAAGGGTTCGTACCGGCTGGGCAGCACGATCGCGTCGGCGCCGTGCAGCCAGCCGAGCAGCTCCGCGTGGTCGAGCTGACCGGTGAAGTTCACCGCGCGGGCGACCCGGTGCACCCGGGCGCGTTCGCGCAACCACTCGAACTGCGTGCCGACGCCCGCGACGGTGAGGGTGGTGCCGGGATGGGCACGGCGGATGCGCGGCAGCGCGGCGATCGCGTCCTGCACGCCCTTCTCGTACTCGAGCCTGCCCACGTACAGCAGCCGCGGCGGGCCGGTGCGCGGCGAGCGGGGACGGAAGGTCCACGCGCCCACGTCGATGCCGTTGCGGATCACCGTCATCGGGATCCGCTCGGGCCCGTAGAGCCGCTCGACTTCGTCCTGCATGGACGCCGAGCAGGTGATCAAGGCGTCGGATTCGTTGGCCAGCCACCACTCCACCGAGTGCACCTGCTTGTTGACCTTGCCCGCGACCCAGCCGCTGTGCCGGCCGGCCTCGGTGGCGTGGATGGTGGAGACCAGCGGGACGTCGTAGTACTCGGCCAGCGCGATGCCGGGGTGGGCGACCAGCCAGTCGTGCGCGTGCACCACGTCGGGCGTCCAGCCGTCGCCGATGCCCGGCTTGCCGAGCGCGACGCCGGCGCGCACCATGGCGTGCCCCATGGCCAGCGTCCAGGCGAGCATGTCCTCGCCGAAGTCGAACACCGGCGGGTCCTCCGCGACCGCCACCACGAGCACGCCGTCGGCGATGTAGGAGTGCGTGGGATGGGTCGAGGCGTCGGTGCCGGAGGGGCGCCGGGACAGCACGACCACCTCGTGGCCGGCCGCGGCCAGTTCGACGGCGAGGTGATGCACGTGCCTGCCGAGCCCGCCGACCACGACCGGCGGGTACTCCCACGACACCATCAAAATCTTCATGCAAGTCCTTCTGCGGCCGAGCCCGGGTCCGCCGGGCCCGGTCCGTGGCCCGCGATGGCGGAGCCCGGTCCCGGCGCGGCGGCGGATACTGCCCCGGTGGCGCTGGGTACGGACCCCGCGGAGGTCAGTCGTCGCGCGTCCACGCCGGGGAAGAGTCCGTCAGCTGCCCCCCATCCTGCCGCCAACTGCCGTGCTTTCGCGAGTTGGCCCGCCCCGACGGCCGTGGCGATTTCGCGGACCGCGTGGGCGTGGCGGTGCGCGCGGTCGCGGGCGTAGCCCGCGGCGGAGTCCTTGCTGACCATGAACGCCCAGTCGCTGGAGACGGTCAGGATCGCTTCGCGCAGCAGTTGATCGGCGACGCGGTCGCGCAGCCCGGGCGCGCCGCCCTGCGCGGCGCGCATCTTGTCGACGGTGTCCAGGCTCAGCCGCACGATGTCGTCGTTGAGCTCCACCAGGTCGCGCACCTGCTCGCCCGCCCACACCCGCCAGTCCTTGCCCGAACCCCAGGACGAATCGGCCAGCGGTACCGGTTCGCCCAGGTAGCCGCGGGTTCGCGCGTCGGCGAGCGTGCCCACGGTGACGCCTGCCTCCGGCAGCGCGCGCAGCACCTGCGCCAGCCACTGCGGGCCCTCGTGCCACCAGTGGCCGAACAGTTCGGTGTCGAACGCCGCCACGACCAAGGCGGGCCGTCCGATGCGTTCGGACTCGGAGATCAACCGCTCGCGCACCGTCCGCACGAAGTCGTCCACGTCCCGGGCGACGGCCGCGGCGGCCAGTTCCGGGTCGTAGGGAGCCTTGTCCGGACCCGCGACGGTCTTGCCGGTGACCCGCGCGGGTTTGAGACCCGTGGCGTGGTCGTAGTGATGAAAGTCACGATAGGCGCCGTGCCCCGGGTAGCCAGATTTCGGCGACCAGACCCGGTAGCTCACCTGCAGATCACGTCCGAACGCGACCACATCGGAATCCCGCACCGGACGGCCGAGTGTCGTGTCGCCGCGCAGAGCGGGTCCGTCGACCATGAAATGCGTCACACCGGCGGCGGCGTAGCCGACCTCCATGCCAGGGGTGTATCCACACTCCGGCGCCCAGATGCCCGTCGGCGTGCGACCCCAGCGGTGCCGCGCGTCGGCTAAGCCCTCGACCAGCTGGAACTGGCGCAATCGCGGATCCAGCAGCGGCTGGAACGGGTGGGCCAGCGGGCCGCCGAGCAGTTCGATGGTCTCCGCGTCGATGAGCGTGCGCCAGACCGGCGCCGCGCCGTGCCGCCAGTGCCGCTCGAACTCGGCCAGGGCGGCGGCGGCCAAGCGGTGTTCGTGCCTGCCCAGCGCCACGTTGCCCGCCATGGCGGCTTCGTCGGCGCGCAGCTGCCAGTTGCCCAGCCAATGGTGCATCCCCGCCAGGCAGTGCGGGTCGTCCAGCTGAGCCGCGAGCACCGGCGTGATGCCGAGGCTCAGCAGATGCGAACGGCCTTCCGCCGCAAGGGTTCGCAACACCTCGACGACCGGCAGGTAGGACGCGGCCCAGGACTGGTAGAGCCATTCCTCGCCGACCGGCCAGCGACCGTGATGGGCCAGCCAGGGCAGATGGGAGTGCAGGACCAAGGTGAACTGGCCCGGCACGGGGCTTGCGGCGTGCCCGCCGGGCACGGTACTGCGACCGGTCAAGGCTTCACCGCGATGGCGACCAGATCCAGACTCGCGTCGATGTCCGCCGCTTCCAGCACGAAATCGTCCGCCGTGACGCTCGCGACGTCCGCGGTCAGTTCCGCGGGCCAGGGTTCACCGGCCAGCGCGCGTTCGATCTGCGCGTCGATGAACGACCCGCCGTGCTTGGCGTCCAGCGCTTTCAGGGCCGGCCCGTGGTGCACGCCGATCATCCGCGCGACCTCGAAACCGGCGTCGACGAGTAGCTCGGTCAGCTCGGCCGCGTTCAGCTCCCTGGTGTGGAACGGGTTGAGCGGGGTGTCGCGACCGGGCGAGAAGGTGATCCGGTTGGGCGTGCTGATCAGCAGCTCACCGCCGGGACGCAGCACGCGCAGGCACTCCCGCAGGAACTGGGACTGGTCCCACAAGTGCTCGATCACTTGGAAATTCACCACCACGTCGACCGACGCGTCCTCCAGTGGCAGTTCCGCGAGGTTGCCCTGGATCATCTCCACGCGGGGGTAGCGTGCGCGCACGTGCTCGACCGCGCCGGTGTCGTAGTCCACGCCGATCACCTTGGTGGCCACGTCGGCGATCATGTCCGCACCGTAACCCTCGCCGGAACCCGCCTCCAGCACGGTTTTTCCGGCGCAGCGGTCCAGCAGGCGGGCGTAGGCGATCTCGTGCCTGCGGAACCAGTAGTTCTCCTCGGCGATGCCGGGCACGGTGCGCTCGCCGGTCAGCGGCAGCGGTTCGACGGCGCCGACGCTCGTCTCGGGGTCCGCGGGGATGCCGGACGGGTCGTCCACTGCGGCAGGGATCACAGCCTCGCTCATCACTCCGACGTTACTGCCACCGTTTCCAGGCGGGACACCCACCCGGTCGGCCCGGAAGTGCGGCTTCGACCGGCTGGAAGCGGGGTCGGTGAACCGGCGCACTGTAACGCGTGGTACCCACTTGTGAGAGAGAAGCCACTAAGTTACCCACGGGTAACTTAACGTAAGGTAATGTCACGGCCTGAGCCACCCACCCGGGCGTACGGCGCAGTTCGTGCGACCACCACATACGTGTAACCAGAACAGGAGGTCGACGAAGACCGATGCCGAACATCGTCGTACTCATCAAGCAGGTTCCCGACACCTGGTCGGAGCGCAAGCTCACCGACGGTGACTTCACCCTCGATCGGGAGGCCGCCGACGCCGTCCTCGACGAGATCAACGAGCGCGCCGTCGAAGAGGCGCTGTTGATCAAGGAGGCCCAGGGCGGCGAGGTCACCGTGCTGGCCGCCGGTCCGGACCGCGCCACCGAGGCCATCCGCAAGGCGCTGTCCATGGGCGCCGACAAGGCCATCCACATCAACGACCCGGCCATCCACGGCTCCGACGCCGTGCAGACGGCGTGGGTGCTGGCGAGCGCGCTCGGCCAGGTCGAGGGTGTCGAGCTGGTCATCGCGGGCAACGAGGCCACCGACGGTCGCGCGGGCGCGGTGCCCGCGATCATCGCCGAGTACCTGGGCCTGCCGCAGCTGACGCACCTGCGCAAGCTGACCGTCGACGGTGACAAGGTCACCGGCGAGCGCGAGACCGACGAAGGCGTGTTCAAGCTGGAGGCCAGCCTGCCCGCCATCGTCAGCGTCACCGAGAAGATCAACGAGCCGCGCTTCCCGTCCTTCAAGGGCATCATGGCCGCGAAGAAGAAGGAAGTGCAGACCTTCACGCTGGCCGACCTGGGCGTCGACCCCTCGACCGTGGGCGTCGCGAACGCGGGCTCCGCTGTCACCGCGGCCACGCCGAAGCCTCCGCGCACCGCGGGCGAGAAGATCGCCGACGAAGGCGACGGCGGCACCAAGATCGCCCAGTACCTGATCGGCCAGAAGATCATCTGATCTCGGTAGCGCTGCAGACTTCCTAGGAGAGAACACACATGGCTGAAGTACTCGTGCTCGTCGAGCACGCCGAGGGTGCGATCAAGAAGGTCAGCACCGAACTGCTCACCGCCGCCCGCGCCCTGGGCGAGCCCGCCGCCGTCGTGCTCGGCACGGCAGGCACCGGCGAGAAGCTGGCCGACGCGCTGGCCGCGGCGGGCGCCGAGAAGATCTACATCGCCGAGTCCGACGATGTGGAGAACTACCTGGTGACCCCGAAGGTCGACGTGCTGGCCGCGCTGACCGAGTCGGTCTCGCCCGCCGCCGTCATCGTCGCCGCCAGCGCCGAAGGCAAGGAGGTGTCGGGTCGCCTGGCCGCCCGCATCGGCTCCGGCCTGCTGGTCGACGTGATCGACGTGAAGTCCGACGGCACCGCCGTGCACTCCATCTTCGGTGGCGCGTTCACCGTCGACGCCAAGGTCACCGGCGATGTCCCGGTGATCTCGGTCCGCCCGGGCGCCGTCGAAGCCTCCGCGCAGGCGGGTGTGGGCGAGAAGGTGACCGTCGAGGTGCCCGCGCAGGAAGAAGGCGTGGTCAAGGTGACCTCGCGGGAGCCGGTCGTGGCCGGTGACCGTCCGGAACTCACCGAGGCGAGCATCGTGGTCTCCGGTGGCCGCGGTGTCGGTTCCGCCGACAACTTCGCGGTGGTCGAGGCGCTGGCCGACTCGCTCGGCGCGGCCGTCGGCGCGTCGCGCGCCGCGGTCGACTCGGGCTACTACCCGGGCCAGTTCCAGGTGGGCCAGACCGGTAAGACGGTCTCCCCGCAGCTGTACATCGCCCTCGGCATCTCCGGCGCCATCCAGCACCGCGCCGGCATGCAGACCTCGAAGACCATCGTCGCGGTCAACAAGGACGAAGAGGCGCCGATCTTCGAGATCGCCGACTACGGCATCGTGGGCGACCTGTTCAACGTCGCGCCCCAGCTGACCGAAGCGGTCAAGGCGCACAAGGGCTGACGCCCGGAGTGACCGAAAGTGGCCCCGACCGGACGGTCGGGGCCACTTTTTCGTTTCACCCCGAATGGAAGTGCCTACAACGCTTTTGAGCTACGCTTGGCGAGCGTTGCTGCACTGCAGGATGGGGGCAAGGGGGGCGATGAGCGACGTCGTGGACAGCGGCAGTCTTCAGTTGGCGACCGGCGTGGACGGCGGTCTGCCCATCACCGCGCGGCAGGAACAGTTCAGCGTTGCTTTCGTGCGTATGGTCGCCGCCGCTGCGGGCTGTTCGATCAAAAGTCACGAGACCGACTACGACGGGGTCGACATCACGATCGTGGCTTCCGCGGACTATGCGAGATACTACTGCCCTGAATTCGAAATGCAGCTCGAGTGCACGACGCAGCGGCACTTGCTCAGAACGCACGACATGGCATGGTCGCTGAAGCGAGACCGATTTCTCGAGCTGGTGAATCCCAAGCGGTTCGTCCCGGCGTTGCTCGGCGTGTTGCTCATACCGGACGACCCGGACGAGCTGCTGGACCTTTCCGAAGACGGGCTCAGAACTTCCAGTCGCATGTATTGGGAACATGCGGCGAACCTCGGCGGGATCGAGGACGATAAAGCCAGCAAGACGGTCCACCTACCGCGAAGTAACCTCTTCGACGTGGGCGGACTGCGGGGCATCATGCAGTCGATCGGCGAAGGAGGTCAGTGGTGAAAAGGACTCCGCTCGACAGCCTCCAGGAGGTCGCGTCCGCGCTATCGCCCCCAGCGGTGTCCCAGTACCTCGCGACCCATGACTGGCAGCTCGAGGTCCGCGAGCAAGACGTCAGGGAGATTTGGCGGCTTCCGGGTGAGGATGGCCTTCTAGGCCGGATCATGCTGCCCTTGGCTACCGACTATGTGGACTTCTCCCGGCGTTTTCGCGACACGCTTCAAGCTCTCGCCACCATCTATGACTGGGACCCAGCACAACTGGTCGAACGAATAGCGGCTGCTCGGGCGGACTTGTTCTTCGTTCGACTCGATCAGGAAATGAATGACGGCACTATCCCGTTCCGGCAAGCCGAAACAAGCTTGGAAGCCCTGTTCACGATGATGAAGGCGGCCGCGACCACCGCCGACGACCCGACCCACTCGCATCGGGGTCGCAGATCCGCCGTGGTCACGAACTTTCTGGAAGACGACATTCGGCTCGGACACACCAAGCGCGGCAGCTTCGTGTTCACTGTGGTCACCCGTCTCGGTGAAATTCCGCCATCGCAGGTCACCGGGATGCCAGCGGTGTCGTTTCCGCGCAAGGTGATGACAACGCTGGCGACGGGTCTGCAGTCGGCGTGGCAACTCGCACTCGACTGGGATGAGCGCGCTCTCGACCATGCGGGGCAGTTGGGTCTGAGCGGCAGTTTGGTCGAGTCGGTGCTGGATCTCACGCAGCCCGAAGCCCTACGCGCGCTGGATCTATCCTTCGACTGGGCAGCTGGCGAGCGGGCGCCCGAAGTCGAAACCTCACGGATCGTGTTCGACCGCAACGCTATGGCGGGGTTGCCCCGTGTCCGAGAGCGGTTGGTTCGCCGTGAGGAGCCGCCGCGTCATCTGACCCTAATCGGTCTGGTGCGCACCCTGAACCGGGATGAACTCGGTGACGAGGATCAAGAAGCCACGAGCATCGTGCTGTCGACACACGTGGACGGACGGCTGCGAAAAGTGCACGTACCGCTCGTCGGTGACGACTATCAGTGGGCGATCCGCGCACACCACAGCAAGCAGCCGATTGTTGTGTCCGGCGATCTGGTGTTCGAACGCGGTGCTTGGCGCTTGACCGGGATGATCAGCCTGGACCCGAGTCATCTGCACCGGCAGAGCTGATGTCCGGTTGCGAGCGACTGCGCTAGAACGTCGCGCCCCAGCTGACCGAAGCGGTCAAGGCGCACAAGGGCTGATCGGGCTCTCGCTGTCGAGCGGCCCCGGACTTCGTGTCCGGGGCCGTTGGCGTTTCGCGGTCGAGCCGGACGGCACGCGGGTTGTGACCGCGCGGAAAACGTTGCCGCGAAATTGGTGCAAACTCTCGAGGCGCCTCGCACAAAAGTCGTGAGCGGTGCGAAATAAATTACGGCGCAGGCGATTTCGCGTCGAAGGTGCAGGTCGCGGACGTACACTCGGCCGGTGAGCATCCCCACGGAACCGATCGGTAGCATCCCTCGACCTCACGACCTGTTGGCCGCCATGGCCGACGATTCCGGCGACGCCGCCGCGCTCGCCGAACTTCAGCGCAGCGCGGTCGCCGAGACCATCCGCAAGCTGGAAGAACTCGGCTCTCCCGTCGTCACCGACGGCGAGCAGTCCAAGCCGAGTTTCGCCACCTATCCGATCGCCGGGCTGGACAACCTGGCCCCGGACGGGGCGATCATCCCGTTCGCCGACGGGCATCAGAGACAGTTGCCACGGTTGACCTCGGGCCCGTTCCGCTATGCCGCTCATGCGGCGGACTATCTGCGCAGCGCGCAGCAGCACGCCACCGTTCCGGTGAAGCAGGCCGTCATCGCGCCGTCGGCGCTGAGCCTGTTGTATCCGGCCGACGGAATCGAGGGTTACCCCCGCGAGCAGTTCCTCGCCGACCTGGCCGACGCGGCCGAGGCCGACATCCGCGGCTGCCTGGAGGCGGGTGCGCACCTGGTGCAGCTCGACTTCACCGAGGGGCGGCTGTCGCTCAAGCTGGATCCGAGCGGCGGGGTGCTCGACCAGTTCATCGAGCTGAACAACACGGTGCTCGAGCGGTTCTCGGACGAGGAGCGGGCCAGGATCGGCGTGCATACCTGCCCCGGCGGCGATCAGGACTCCACGCACAGTCTGGACGTGGACTATGTCCAATTGCTGCCGAAGCTGCTGCAACTGCGGGTGGGCGCGTTCTACCTCCAGTTCGCCAGCGAGCCGGACCCGGAGAAGGTGCTCGCCGTGGTCGCCGAGCACCTGCCCGCCGAGGCGCGGGTGTTCATCGGCGTCACCGACCCGATCGACCCGCAGGTCGAGACACCCGAACAGGTCCGCGACCGGGTGCTGCTCGCCGCCCGCTTCCTGCCCGTCGAACGGTTGGGCACCTGCGACGACTGCGGCTTCTCGCCGTTCGCCGACGACACCTCCACCTCGCGGGAAACCGCGTTCGCCAAGATCCGTGCCCGCATCGAGGGCACGGCACTGGCGGCGACGGAACTGGGCGTCTGATCCGCGCAACTGGACTCGATTGAACGGCCCCGGGAACTCTCGGGGCCGTTCTCGACCGGGTGGGCAGGCTCGGAATGGGGATGCCGCGCATGCACAGCGGAGTGGTTGAGCTGTAGTCGTATTCGATGGTCGAGGGAGAGCGGTCCTGTCCCGGACGCCGATCATGCCGCCGCCCGGCCAAGCCATTTCGACGCACCGCGAACGGTTGTCGCCGCGGCGCTGTTGCACCACTTCGCCCCGTACCTCCGATCTGAAAACGGAAGAAAACGGATCGAGAGATCTCTTGCTCGCGGACCTGTATAGGCGCCTTACTGAATAGGGTCAGGATCGAGCGAGTTCACAATCCTGGCGCAGCGGAACCGATTCCGTCGGGTCGAGGAGGTCGCACGATGCCCACCACTACTTCCCTTTCCGCGGCGCCGACTCTGACCTCGGCGAGCCCGGGTTCGGGGCCGGTCATCGGTGGAACCACGGTCATCTTGACCGGGACGAACCTGACCGCAGCTACGGCGGTCGGATTCGGCGCCATTTCAGCGACTGCGTTCACAATCGACTCCGCAACGCGGATCACGGCTGTCTCTCCTCCCGCAAGAGGAGTTGTGCGTATCACCGTCACATCGCCCAGTGGACTGAGTAACGGTCTTCCGTTCACTTATGTCGGCACGCCTGCGCCATGCGGGGTGAATTTCGGTCCGGGAATGTCGATCACGTCCGATGGCGGACCGCCGCGCGGAAGCTGGGGCACCGTAGGAGCTGTCGGGTATGACGAGCTCGGCAATCTGGTGGCTCTCACGGCAGGGCACATGATGACTCGGAACACCAGAGCTCAGGAGGTATTCCTCTCGGGGAATCGCGGACTGGGTCCGGTCGGGTACTACGCCACGTGGCCCACGAATTGGCCCGGCTTTCCGTCGATGCGCTTTCCGGCCGACTCGTCCAAAGATTACGCGGTCATCAAGCTGGACGAAACGAAGATCGATCCGGTCAACACGACGCCGAACGGCACCGTGATCAACCGGATCGGCGTGGCTCCGGTTCCCCTCTCGGACATCATGTGCAAGTACGGCCAAGTGTCCGGAACGACATGTGGTCTCGTCATCGAGTACAAGAACAACGTCATCAGTTCATGGGCCGCGGTCATTCCGGGCGACAGCGGTGGACCGGTGACCACACGGAGTGGTCTGGTCGGGATCACCTCCGCGATCAATCCGCTGAAGCCGTGGGCGCCGTTCCAGTTCACCGGTATTCATGGGATTCTCGACGACATCGCAGCGCAGGGACCTGGCACGATCGGAATCGGATTCATTCCGCTTCCATGATCGCTGGGGTCGAGCACGGTGCCCACTCGATCGAATCGGCAGCGATCGGTGCCGTGGACGATTGCGCGAGTTCCGCGATCAATGCCGGGGACTGCCCGTCACCGACGTCTCGCAGCGATGAACGCGCTGACGAATGACCGTGCTCAGCAGCGGTGCAGTGCGGTGAGCAGGGTCTCCAGGATCGGTGAGCGCCGGGCGTCGGCGCGCAGCACCGCCGACACCGGGATCCGTAGCTTGCTTTCGGCCAGGCGCAGGACGACCAGTCCTTCGGTGGTGCTTTCGGCATACAGCACCGTCCACGCGTCGGGCCGGTTGATCAGCTCCATCGTCGCCGTGTGATCGGGCGGGATCGGCGGCCCGAACGTGGGACCGGTGGGCAATTCGGCGAACGCGTTGCGGATCACGGTGTGCAACAACACCTGCTCCTGCTCCGGCGGCAGCAGCAGGGGGTACGAACTCAGGTCCGCCAGGGTCACTGTGTCCTTCGTCGCCAGCGGATGCGCGCTCGAGGTGGCGATCACCAGGTCCTCCACCCACAGTTGCTCCACCACGAGGCCGGGCTGGTCGACCCTGCCGCGGATGAGGGCGAGATCGCAGTCGCCGTCGGTCACCGCGGTGATGCGCTGGCGGAACGGTTTGATGACGAACTCGATCTCCGCCTCCGGATGCGCGGCGCGCGCCCCCGCGATCGCCGACAGCGAGCGGGTGGCGAAGGACATGTTCGCGGCCAGCCGTATGCGCGGACCCACCGTGCGCACGGCGGCGCGGATCGCCGACTCCAGGCTCAGCATTTGTTTCGCGAGGGGAAGTAGCCGGGCGGTGGCGTCGGTGGGCACGACCGAGCGGGTCGAGCGCTCGAACAGTTGCACACCGAGGTCGCGCTCGAGCCGGGAGATCTGGTGGCTGATCGCCGACTGCGAGATGAAGCAGCGCGCCGCAGCGCCGCTGAAGCTGAGCTCTTCGCACACCGCGACGAAGTAGGTGAGCTGCCGAAGTTCCACAGCGGCCTCCTGATTAATTACGAATCGAGATAAGAGTCATCTGAATTATGCGCCCACACACCTGAAATATCCGCCCTCCGGATCGCGGTTCGTAATGAGAGAAGGAGGCTGTCATGCAGTACGTGGAAGCGGGAATCGAAACCGCAGGTGTCGTCATTGTCGGATCGGGGTTCGGCGGGCTCGCCGCCGCCAAGCAGCTGGCCAAGTCGGGGGTGGACTATGTGCTGATCTCCAGCACGCCCGAACATCTCTTCCAACCGCTGTTGTACCAGGTAGCGACGGGTGTGCTCACATCGGAGGAAATCGCGCCGCCGATCGCGGGGATCCTGCGCCGTCATCGCGAAGCCGATGTGCGCCTGGGCACCGTGGTCGACATCGATCCCGACCGCGCCATCGTCACCTACGAGCACGAGGGCGTGCCCCACCGCATCCGTTACGGCTCGCTGATCGCGGCCACCGGCGCGAGCCAGTCCTACTTCGGCCGCGACGACTTCGCCGAGAAGACCTATTCGCTCAAGACCATCGACGACGCGCGGCGGCTGCGCGCGCAGATCGCTCGGGTCTTCGCCGAAGCCGCGCAGGCCGACGAGCAGACCAGGCGCAGGTTGCTCAGCTTCGTCGTGGTCGGCGCGGGCGCGACCGGCGTCGAGGTGGCCGGTCAGCTGAAGGAGCTGGCGAAACGGCATTTCCACCAGGAGGTTTCGGTCACGCTCGTCGAGGGTGCCGGCGAGGTGCTCCCGCCGTTCGGCGGCGGGCTGTCGGAATACGCGAAGAAGTCGCTGACTCGCAGCGGCGTGGACGTGCTGCTCGGCACCTTCGTCACCGACATCGAGCACGGCAAGGTCACCGTCAAGAGCGCCGACGGCGTCGAGCACGCGATCGCGGCGGAAACCGTGGTCTGGTCGGCGGGCGTGCAGGCGGGCGGGTTCGCGAAGATTCTGGCCGAGGCCACGGGCGTGGCGACCGACCGGGCAGGCCGGCTGCTGATCAACCCGGACCTCACCGTCGGCGGCTACGCCGACATCTACGCCATCGGCGACATGACTTCGCTCAACGGCTACCCCGGCCAGTCGCCGGTGGCCATGCAGGAGGGCAGGCACGCCGCCGACATCATCCGCCGCAAGAAGCAGCCCGGCACCCCCTTCACCTACTGGGACAAGGGCAGCATGGCGGTGATCAGCCGGTTCAGCGCCGTGACGAAGCTCAACGACCGCATCACCTTCCGCGGCTTCGTCGCCTGGGTCATGTGGCTCGCGGTGCACCTGTTCTACCTGGTCGGCTTCCGCAACCGCTTCGCCGCGGTCGCGTCCTGGCTGGTCGCGTTCATCTTCACCGGACGCCCCGGTTTCGCCGAAGAGGACACGACCCCGAAGAAGGTACGCGCCGAGGAGAGCCGCGCCGCTTGATTGCTTCCCGTACCTGAGGAATCGCGCCGCTCTGAGACGGGAGTGGCGCGATCCGTCGGGGATCGGCCGTAACCGCATGGGGGAAGCGGTCGCGATGCCGAGGGGCGAACGCGGTGGAACCGTTCGGTGAACGCTCGGTGTGACAGCCGTCTCGTTCACCCAACCGGCATCGTCGCGACACTTCGAGGTTGCTGCGGCGCATTGTCGAGCTGGCTTCATCATGGATATGACTATTTCGTCCGTGCTGACAGCCCCGGCTCGACCGACGGACTCCGGGGAGGGACGGTCGCGCTACTCGCTGGTGGTTTCCTCCGATCTCGACCACCGCGTCGCCGCGCAGCGCCTGCGATACAACGTCTTCGCCAACGAGCCGGGGTTCCGGATCCCGGACGACGGTACGGGTTTGGACGCCGACCGTTTCGACGAGCACTGCGATCACATGCTCGTGCGCGACGACGCCACCGGCGAGTTCGTCGGCTGCTATCGAATGCTGCCGCCGGACAAGGTCGCCGCGGCGGGCGGGTACTACACGGCGACGGAATTCGATCTGGCCCAGCTGGACCCGGAGGGCATGCGGATCGTTGAGATGGGCCGCGCCTGCGTGGTCCCCGATCACCGCAACGGCTCGGTGCTCACCCTCATGTGGGCGGGCATCCTGCACTACATCCAGCTCACCGGCTACGAGTGGGTCATGGGCTGCGTGTCGGTGCCGATGCAGGACACCCCGGCCGACGCGCCCGGGGTGAACGTGCGCGGCGTGCGCGATATGCTGCTCGGCCGGCACTCCTCCGACCCGGAGCGCCGGGTCCACCCGTACAACCCGGTGATCGTCGACGGCAAGGCCCTGGACGAGCTGACGCCGCCGTCGCGGCCGAAACTCCCCCCGCTGGTACGCGGTTACCTGCGGCTGGGCGCGGAGATCTGCGGCGAGCCCGCCCACGATCCCGCATTCGCGGTCGCCGACTTCGTCGTGTTGCTCGGGCTGAACACGATCAACACCCGCTACCTCAACCGGCTACAAGACGCCGCCGCGTCGTTCGACGGGGGACGGTGAGGACCGTGGTCTTCGACGCGCCACCCGCCACGTCCACCGCGCACGCATGGATGCCGTCGAGCCCCTGCGGCCCGGGCTGCCTGGATTCGATCGATGAGGTCGGGTCGGCGCGGGTGCTCGCCCGCCTGGCCGGGGTCGCCGGACTGCTGCTCAGCTTCCCGGTCGCGAACGCGGTGACACCGCGTGGCCGGCGGGTTTCGTTGCACCGCGGCTATGCGCACTTACTGCTCGGCTGTCTGGGCATGCGGTTGCGCATTGTCGACAACCGGGGGGCCGTGGACGAGCGCGGTGTCGTCGATGAGGGCGACGCCGCGCTCGTATCCGCCGGTTTCGGGACCGGGGCCGGCGGTGTGCTGGTCGTCACCGGGCACATCGGCTGGACCGATATCGTCGCGCTGGCCTCGGTGCAGCCGCTCGGCTTCGTGGCGCGTGCGGACATGGTGGACTGGCCGCTGATCGGCAGACTCGCCAAGCTGATGCGGGTGATTCCGATCGAGCGCGAGAGTCTGCGGCAGCTGCCCGGCGTGGTGACGGCGGTCGGAGCGCGGCTGGCCGCGGGCGACCGGATCGGCGTCTTCCCGGAAGGCACGACTTGGTGTGGCCGGGCTTACGGCACTATGCGTCCCGCGTTGTTCCAAGCGGCCGTGGACACCGGCACTCCGGTGCAGCCGGTGCGGTTGCGGTACCTGGACCGGCACGGCGCGCAGTGCACGGTGCCCGGTTTCGTCGGCGTCGACACCTTCGCCTCCTCCGCGCGACGGGTGCTGCGGTCGCGTGGCATGGTCGCCGAAGTGGTGCTGGAGCCGGTCCAGCGGCCCGGCGACGACCGGCGCGAGCTGGCCCGCCGCTGCGAGGCGGCCATCCGGGGTACCGCCTCGTCGCACCGTGGTGCGGCGGAAGCGACGGAGTGGATCGAGGCGGGGCACACCCGCGTGCAGGACCCGTCGGTCGCCGCCGACGCCCCAGAGGTGCGCAGGCCACGCCGCCGCCCGATGCTGCGCGGTCGCCGCACCGCAGCCGCGCAGTAGGCGCTGAACGCGCAGCCGGGGTTCGTGGCGCGGCATGTTGCGCGATAGCCCGATCCCGGCTTCGTCACCGTTCGCCCGTGGCTGTCCTCAGAAGCCGCGCCCCCGGAGGGGAAACTCAGAATCCGCTGCCCGTGGGCGGCCGGAACCCGGGTTGCACACCGGGCCTGTCCTGGTCCCGGTCGTCCTGGCGGTCACGGCCGAGGAGCCAGTCGTCGTCGCAGTCGGGATCCCGGTTGTGGTCGTGGAAGCGGCCGTGGTCGTGGAAACGGCCGTGGTCGTGGATACAGCCGTGGTCGTGGAAACGGCCGTGGTCGTGGAAACGGCCGTGGTCGTGGAGATCGGCGGGCTCGAGCACGATCGGGTCGGCGAGCGCGGGCACCGCGACGGCGGCGACCGGCATCACAGCGAGTACGGACGCGGCCGCGGCACGTGCCAGCACACGTCGCGTAAGTCCCTGCGGGCGTCGGTCCATCGGGAACTTCCTCTCATGGATTCGTCCGGTAGTCGGCCGCTCGGCACACCGGCCTGGGCCGCACGGGAAACGGACGAGCAGCGATGAATTCGTCCGACAACGTATCGCTGTTCGACGGTTCACTTAATAGGTGAAAACCCTGAAATCTACCGCCGACAGGGGGATTCGACGGGAAACAGAACCGGAATCGCATCCCTCGCGTGGCTGTGTGCAAGGGGCAACGCGTCGACGCTGCACGGATCGGTGCGCGCGGGTCGATTGTCGCCGACGGAGTAGCAGCCGTGAAGCAGCGCACCGAACCGGCACTATCACGATCTGCTTGGCTTGCCCCTCCTTGTCGGTCAACCCGCCCACACGGCCGGGCTCGACCACCACGCACTCCCGAGGCTCGGTCTGTATCAGACACCGTGATCGTGAGCACTCGCATCGAGCGCAGAGGCGCTGACACGGTTCCGGGGCGAGCCGATGCCGACTCGCCCCGGAAAGGAAAAACTCAGAAACCGCTGCCCGTGGGCGGCCGGAATCCGTGGTGCCAACCGGGCCTGCCGTGGTCCCAGTCGTCGTGGCGGTCCCGACCGCGGAACCAGTCGTCGTGGCGACCCCGATCCCAGTCGTTGTGCCGCCCGTTGTTCCAGCCGTCGTGACGGTGACCGCCGTGGCCGTGCCCTGGGCGGCCGTGCGCCGCGTCGACCTGGTCGGGGGTCTCGAGCACGATCGGGTCGGCGAGCGCGGGCACCGCGACGGCGGCGACCGGCATCAGGGCGAGTACGGACGCCGCGGCGGCGCGTGCCAGCACACGTCGCGTACGTCCATGGGTGCGTGGGTCCATCGGAACTTCCTCACTCATCGATTCGTCCGGTAGTCGATCGCTCGGCGCTCCGGCCGGGAACCCGTTCGGGAGCGAGCGGGACAGCGATCAATACACTGGATAACGTACCGCTGTTCAGCGGCACATTCAATAGGTGATTACCCTGAGATTCAGTTGCGTACTGGTGCATTCGGCCCGGAATCGCACCCCCCGCGGGCGCGCGAGCAGGGGGGAATAACCGGCAGATGGTGACGGCTATCCTTAACTGGTCATGAAGTCGGCTTTTTCGGGTCCGGTCAACGGTGCTGCGCCCCAGACGGTCTACCTCGATCACGCGGCCACCACACCGATGCTGCCCGCGGCCATCGAGGCGATGACGGCTGCCCTGCGCACCACGGGCAACGCGTCGTCCCTGCACGGATCGGGGCGCGCGGCCCGGAGGCTGCTCGAAGAAGCGCGCGAGTCGATCGCCGCCGACCTGGGCGCCCGGCCCTCGGAGGTGGTCTTCACCTCCGGCGGCACCGAGAGCGACAATCTGGCGGTCAAGGGCATCTTCTGGGCGCGCCGCGACGCCGATCCGCGCCGGAACCGGATCATCGCCAGTTCGATCGAGCATCACGCGGTGATCGACGCGGTGGAGTGGCTGGAGCGGCACGAGGGCGCGCAGGTCACCTGGCTGCCGGTGGACGCCGAGGGCGTGGTCTCCGCCGGCGTGCTGCGCGCCGCGCTGGCCGACCAGCCCGACGATGTCGCGCTGGTCACCGTCATGTGGGCGAACAACGAGGTCGGCGCCATCCAGCCGATCGCCGAATTGGCCGCCGTGGCAGCCGAATTCGGCGTTCCGATGCACAGCGACGCGGTACAGGCGGCGGCGCAGCTGCCGATCGACTTCGGCGCGAGCGGGTTGTCCGCGGCCAGTTTCGCCGGGCACAAGGTCGGCGGCCCGCACGGTGTCGGAGTGCTGCTGCTCGGCAGGCAGGTGCCGTGCGTGCCGCTGCTGCACGGCGGCGGCCACGAGCGCGACCTGCGGTCCGGCACCTCCGACACGGCGGCCGCCCTCGGCCTGGCCGCGGCGCTGCGCCAGACGGCGAGCGAACTTTCCGACCGGGCCGTCAAGCTGGTCGCGTTGCGCGACGCGTTGATCGACGGGATCCGCGCGGCGGCGCCCGACGCGGTGCTGAACGGCCCGTCCGGCGAGCGGCGTCTGCCCGGCAACGTGCACGTCACCTTCCCCGGGTGCGAGGGGGATTCACTGCTGATGCTGCTGGACGCGGCGGGGGTCGAATGCTCGACCGGTTCGGCGTGCACCGCGGGCGTCGCCACGCCCAGTCACGTGCTGATCGCCATGGGCGTCGAGCCTCGGCAGGCGCGCGGATCGCTGCGCTTCTCGTTGGGCCACACCTCGACGCGGGCCGACGTGGACGCGCTGCTGGAAGTATTGCCCCAGGTGGTGGAGCGGGCCAAGGCCGCGGGCCTGGCCGGTGCGAAAGGAGGTGTCTGATGCGGGTACTCGCCGCGATGAGCGGTGGTGTGGATTCGGCCGTGGCGGCGGCGCGTGCCGTCGACGCCGGTCACGAGGTGGTCGGCGTGCATCTGGCACTGTCGGCGACACCGGGCACGCTGCGCACGGGGTCGCGCGGCTGCTGCTCGAAGGAGGACGCCGGTGACGCCCGCCGCGCCGCCGACGTGCTGGGCATCCCGTTCTATGTCTGGGATTTCGCCGACCGCTTCAAGGAAGACGTCATCGATGACTTCGTCGCGGCCTACGCGGCGGGCGAGACGCCGAATCCGTGCCTGCGCTGCAACGAGAAGATCAAGTTCTCCGCGCTGGCCGACCGTGCGGTGGCGCTCGGCTTCGACGCTGTGGTCACCGGGCACTACGCGCGGCTCGCGGACGGTGTGCTCCGCCGCGCCGTCGACGCCGACAAGGACCAGTCCTACGTGCTGGCGGTGCTGACCGCTCAGCAGCTTTCGCGCGCGATGTTCCCGGTGGGCGACACCCCCAAGCCACAGATCCGCGCCGAGGCGGCCGAGCGCGGCCTCGCCGTCGCGAACAAGCCGGACAGCCACGACATCTGCTTCATCCCCTCCGGCGACACCCGTGCCTTCCTGGGCGCGAAGATCGGTATCCGGCCCGGCGCGGTCGTCGACGCCGACGGTCAGGTGCTCGCGCGGCACGAGGGCGTGCACGGGTTCACCATCGGCCAGCGCAAGGGATTGGGGTTGCCGGGTCCCGCCGCCGACGGCAAGCCGCGATACGTCACCGGCATCGACCCCGATTCCGGCACGGTCCACGTCGGTTCGGCCGATGACCTGCGGGTCTGGACGGTCGAGGCGGAGCGCGCGATCTGGACGTCGGGTTCCGCGCCGAGCGGACCGATCGAGTGCGTGGCGCAGGTGCGCGCACACGGCGGCACCGCGCCCGCGGTGGCCGAGGCGGTGGGCGACGGACTGACCGTGCGGCTACGTGAGCCGCTGACCGGTGTGGCGCGCGGCCAGGCCGTGGTGCTCTACCGGCCGGATCCCGAAGGCGACGAGGTGATCGGCAGTGGGACCATCTCCGGGACCGTGCGCGAGCCCGTCGCGAGTGAAGCGGGGGCCGAGTCGGCGCGGTGATCCGGCGCGCGCCGCGGCATCCGGTGCCGTCCTTTCTCGCAGCCCGACGCGGCGTTCGGACTGAAGACCCTGTGTAGCCGTCGAGACGACGGATCCCGTAATGGCGGAATCGAACGGACGGAGGTACGGCAGCGGTGTACGAGACCGGCGCGGAGGACGCGGCTCGAGACAGTGGGACGGACGTGGTGACCGAGCCGGTGCGCGTGCCGGGCGGGATCGCCACCGGCGTCGGCTCCTGGCCGGGCACCGACCCGCGCGAGGCCGCCGCGACCATCGTCGGTGAACTCGGCGAGTTGCCGCACCTGGTGGAACTGCCGGCTCGCGGTGCGGGCGCGGACCTGATCGGCCGGGCTTCCGCGCTGCTGGTCGACCTGCGCTTCGACACCACGCCCAGGGGCTACCGGCTCGCGCCCCGTCCGGGCGCGGTCGCGCGCCGGGCGCACGACCTGCTGCGAACCGATCTGGACGCGCTCGAGGAAGCGTGGGAGAACGCCGGTCTCTCCGGCCGCAACCGTCGGGTGAAGGTGCAGTCGGCGGGCCCGCTGACCTTGGCCGCGCAGGTCGAGCTGCCCGGCGGACATCGCGTGCTCACCGATCCCGGTGCGGTGCGTGACCTCTCGGAATCCCTGGCCGAAGGTTTGGCGCAGCACGTGGCGGAGGTGCGCAAGCGGCTCGGCGCGCAGGTCGTCCTGCAGTTGGACGAACCGTCGCTGTCCGCGGTGCTGGACGGCTCACTGCGCGGGGTGAGCGTGCTGAACACCGTGCGGGCGTTGCCCGAGCCGGAAGCGCTGGCCGTCCTGGACACGGTGCTCACCGCTCAATCCGCGCCGGTGCTGGTGCACAGCTGCGCCGAGCCGCCCGCGCTCGGCCTGCTGCGCCGCAGCGTCGCCGATGCGATCGGCTTCGACCTGAGCACCATCGGCACGGCTCGACTCGACGAGGTCGGAGAGGCCCTGGAAGCGGGCAAACACCTGGTGCTCGGCGTCGTGCCCACCGAGGCGCCCGCCTCGGCGGTCACCTGGCGGACCTTCGCCGAGCCGGGGGTGCGGCTGATCGATCGGCTCGGCTTCGGCCGTCGCACGCTGGCGCAACGGATCGCGGTCAGCCCAGCATGCGGACTGGCGGGCGCGCCGCTGGAGTGGAGCAGACGAGCGCTGCGTTTGACCGCCGACGTTGCGCGCGCGTACGCCGAAGAACCCGAAGAGCTTTCATTCGCCTGACGTCGCCGCGCGGGAACGCGAATTGCCGCGCCACACGTCGGAACGCCTGGGCTCGCGCCGAGGAACGGACCGGCCGGATTTCGTGTGCTCCAGGGCGGCGACGTGCGCGAACACGGCGGCTCACTGTCGGTGGCCTCCGCTAATGTGCGATGGGTGAGTGACAGCGACAGCGCGGCGGCCCCGGCGACGGCAGAGCAGCGGGTGGAGTGGCAGCGACTCGCGGACGAGGTGCGTGAGCATCAGTTCCGCTACTACGTCCGGGACGCGCCGATCATCTCCGACGGCGAGTTCGACGCGCTGTTGCGGCGGTTGCAGGCCATGGAGGACGAACATCCGGACCTGCGCACGCCGGATTCGCCGACTCAGCTCGTCGGCGGCGGCTTCGCGACCGATTTCACCGCTGTCGACCACCTCGAGCGGATGCTGTCGCTGGACAACGTGTTCGACATCGACGAGCTACGCTCCTGGGCCGCCCGGGTGGAGGCGGAGACCGGGCCGGACCTGCACTACTTGTGCGAGGTGAAGATCGACGGCGTCGCGCTGAACCTCGTCTACCAGAACGGGCGGCTGGTGCGCGGCGCCACCCGAGGCGACGGACGCACCGGCGAGGACGTGACGCTCAACGCGCGCACCATCGACGACATCCCCGGCGAGCTGACCCCCAGCGACGAGTTCCCCATCCCGCAGCTGCTGGAGGTCCGCGGCGAGGTGTACTTCCGGCTGGAGGACTTCGAGACGCTCAACGCCGCCATCGTGGCCGAGGGCAAGCCGCCCTATGCCAATCCGCGCAACACGGCGGCCGGTTCGCTGCGTCAGAAGGATCCGTCGGTCACCGCGCGGCGCAGGTTGCGCATGATCTGCCACGGCTTCGGCCGCATCGAGGGTTACACGCCGACCTCGCAGTACGAGGCGTACCGAGCGCTCGCCGCGTGGGGCCTGCCGGTGTCCGAGCACACCAGGCGGGTGCAGGGCATCGACGCGGTGATCGAGCGGGTCGCCTACTGGGGCGAGCACCGGCACGACATCGAGCACGAGATCGACGGCCAGGTCATCAAGGTCGACGAGACCGCGCTGCAACGCCGTCTCGGCTCCACCTCGCGCGCGCCGCGCTGGGCGATCGCCTACAAGTACCCGCCCGAGGAAGCGACGACCAAGCTGCTGAACATCCAGGTGAACGTCGGCCGCACCGGCCGGGTGACGCCGTTCGCGGTGATGGAGCCGGTGTCCGTCGCGGGCTCCACGGTCGCGATGGCCACCCTGCACAACGCCGCCGAGGTCAAGCGCAAAGGCGTGCTGATCGGTGACACGGTCACCATCCGCAA
This sequence comes from Nocardia sputorum, assembly GCF_027924405.1. Taxonomy (NCBI): domain Bacteria; kingdom Bacillati; phylum Actinomycetota; class Actinomycetes; order Mycobacteriales; family Nocardiaceae; genus Nocardia; species Nocardia sputorum. The sequence goes on from NZ_AP026978.1 coordinate 1,486,099, forward strand.
GGCGGGCGACGTGATTCCCGAGGTGCTGGGGCCGGTGGTGGACGCGCGCCCCGAAGACGCGCGGGAATTCGTCATGCCGACGCACTGTCCCGAATGCGGCACCGAACTGCGTCCGGAGAAGGAGGGCGACGCCGACATCCGCTGCCCGAACCAGCAGTTCTGCCCCGCTCAGTTGCGCGAGCGCGTCTACCACGTGGCCGGGCGCGGCGCCTTCGACATCGAGGCCCTCGGTTACGAAGGCGCGATCGATCTGCTGAAGTCCGGCGCCATCACCGACGAGGGCGACCTGTTCGACCTGGACGAGGCGACATTGCTCACCACCTCGCTCTACGCCAACAAGAACGGCAGCCTCTCCGCCAACGGCAAGCGGCTGCTGGAGAACCTGGCCGTGGCCAAGGACCGGCCGCTGTGGCGGGTGCTGGTCGGCCTGTCCATCCGGCACGTCGGCCCCACCGCTGCGCGCGCGCTCGCCGCCGAATTCGGCAGCTTGGACCGCATCGAGGCGGCATCGGGAGAGGAATTGGCCGCCGCCGACGGCGTCGGCCCGACCATCGCGGCCGCCGTGGCGGAGTGGTTCACCGTCGACTGGCACCGCGCCGTGGTGGCGAAGTGGCGGGCCGCGGGCGTGCGGATGGAGGACGAACGCGACGAGTCCATCGAGCGCAACTTGGAAGGCTTGTCCATCGTGGTGACCGGTTCGCTGCAGGGCTTCACCCGCGACGGCGCCAAAGAGGCGATCCTGAGGCGCGGCGGGAAGGCCGCGAGTTCGGTTTCGAAGAAGACCGCGTTCGTGGTGGTCGGGGACGCGCCCGGCTCCAAGGCCGCGAAGGCGGAGGAACTCGGCGTGCCGATCCTGGACGAGGAGGGTTTCCAGCGGCTGCTGGCGGGCGGGCCCGATGCGGTCGCGCCGGAGACGGCGGCGGAGGACGCCGACGCCGAGGAGTGAGCGGCCCTTGACCTGAAGACACGTTGAGGTATGAGGATCGTCTGGGAGGCGACTACCAGGAGGTCATCATGTCTGGTCCTACCGCACTGATCACCGGCGCGTCGGCCGGATTCGGCGCGGCGCTCGCGCGGGCGCTGATCGAACAGGGGTGGCGGGTACTGGGGACCGCGCGTCGCGCCGACCGGTTGACGCGCGTGGCCGCCGCGATGGGCTCCGCGTTCGTCCCGGTCCCGGGTGACGTCACCGATCCGGCGGATCGTGCGCGGCTGGCGGAGGCCGCGCGCGAGGCGGGCGAGCTCGATCTCGTGGTGAACAACGCCAGCCGCCTCGGGCCGAGTCCGCTGCCTCGCCTCGCGGACTATCCGCTGGACGAATTGGAGCGCGTACTGCGCACCAATGTCGTAGCGCCGCTGGCGGTTCTGCAATTCGCGCTGCCGCTGTTGCGCTCCGGCGGCGTCGTGGTGAACATCAGTTCCGACGCCGCGTCGGAGCCGTATCCCGAATGGGGCGGATACGGATCGTCGAAAGCGGCGCTCGACCAGCTCACGGCGATTCTCGCCGCGGAGCGTCCGGACCTGTCGATCTACGCTTTCGATCCCGGGGACATGCGCACCGAGATGCATCAGGCGGCGTTTCCCGGCGTCGACATCTCGGATCGGCCCGCGCCGGAGACGGTGGTGCCGACGCTGCTGCGGCTGCTTGCCGAGAAACCCAGGAGCGGGCGTTACGCCGCAGCGGATTTCGTCGCCGGGCGGACGTCGTGACGGTGCGCACCACCCTGCCGTTCTTCGACCTGTCCCCGGAACGAGATGCCGCCGCCCCACCCGAGGCGCGGGGTATCGCGCGCGACGACGTCCGCCTGCTGGTCGCCGATCCGGAACTGACCCACTCGCTGTTCCGCGAGCTACCGGACCGGCTGCGCCCCGGCGACCTCCTGGTGGTGAACAATTCGGCGACCATGTCGTCCGCGGTCGACGCCACGTTGCGCGGCGAGCCGGTCGTGCTGCACTTCTCGACGTGGCTGGACGACGGTCGCTGGGTGGTGGAGGTCCGGAGGCCGCAGCGCACTCCTTATCCGGCCGAGCGGCTCTCGTCCGGGACCGTGCTGGGATTGCCGGATGCCGCGGCGACTCTGCACGCGCCCTGGCTCCCCGGCGGTCGGCGTCTCTGGAGCGCCGACGTCACCACCGACGTGCCTCGACTGCTGGCCGCCCACGGCCGTCCGATCACGTATTCCTATATGCCGCAGCGGTGGTCGGCCTCGTACTACACGACCGTCTTCGGGCGGGTCCCGGGCAGTGCGGAAATGCCCAGTGCCGCAAGGCCGTTCACCGAGCGTCTGGTGCTGGATCTGATCGCCGCGGGTGTCGCTCTCGCGCCGATCACGCTGCACACGGGCGTCTCCTCGCCCGAGGCAGGGGAGCCGCCGAGCCCGGAGCGCTTCGTCGTCCCGGCCTCGACGGCGCGGCTGGTGAACGCCACGAAAGCCGCGGGCGGACGCGTCGTCGCGGTCGGCACGACGGTGACGCGGGCGCTGGAGACCGCAGCCGACCCGTCGGGCCTGGTCCACGCCTCGCACGGATGGACCGACCTGGTGCTCGGAGCGGAACGATCGGCTCGTGTGGTGGGCGGTCTGATCACAGGTTGGCACGCGCCCGGCGCGTCCCACCTGGATCTTTTGGTGGCGGTGGCGGGGGAGGAGACCGTCGCCGCCGCCTATGCCGCTGCCGTGGACACCGGCTATCTGTGGCACGAGTTCGGCGACAGCGCCCTGCTGTTCGGCAGCCGGCTCAGCTCACCGTGACCGTGGCGCCCAGCTGCCCGGCGATGTCGAATCGTCCGCAGCGGCCGTCGCTCAGATCGAGCTTCTGGGTGATGATCTTCCCGCGGCGATTCTTGAACGTCGCTTCGGCGGTCACGTCGGCGCTTGCCGTGGAGCACACCTTCGACACCACGCCGGGCGGGTCGTAGCTGACCGTCCCCCCACCTTGGCAGGTGTTCGTGCTGTTGGCCAGGAACACGCGCGCGGAGCCCTCCGGGCACGGCGCGTCCGCCACCGCCTCCGGCGCCGCGACCAGCGAGCCCAGCGCGAGCGCGGCGACGACGGAGCTTCGAACCACCAGACGACGAACCGTCGATCCCATCATCAACCCTCATCCCATCGAACAACTTCGGCAGTACGCCACGGCGAAACCGCAGCGTGCAGGCATGCTAACCCGCTATCGCACCTGCTGTCCCGGTGACGGTCGCCGGGCTACCGGGAGAACAGCAGATCATCCACGGCGATGGTGGTGTCCGCGTAATGGACGGGAATGTGGTCGCCAGGACGGTACCTGGTTCGGGTGCGGTACCCCTGCGATGTCGGCTCGGTGTGCTCGTAGATCACGTCTTTGGTGACGACCCAATAGGTCGGGTAACCGGCGCGGCTGTACAGGTCCGCTTTGCGGTTGAGATCCTGCACCACTGTCTCGTCCGAAACTTCCACAACGAGGAGGACATCGGAAGCTGCCCACACAGACAACTTGGTGCCGATCACATCGACAGGCTCGGCGCCCGAGCGAAGTGCCCAGCAGTCCGGATCGGGCAATGACTCACCGGTCGGTAGTGTCGCATTGGTCACCTCGACGCCGACGCGTGGCAGCCGACCGACGATCCGGCCGACTGTGAACCCGTGCCAGTCACCGATTACCACCGGCCATACCTCCCCCTCGACGAGTTCGACGCGATGGTCGAACGCGCCCGCCTCCCACGCGCGCAGGAACTCGCTGCGCGTCCAGCGGTAGGCGATCGAAGCCTCGGTCATGCGCTCAGGGTACCGTGCCGCCGACTGTCGATCCATCGGTCACAGACCTGTTCGACCAGGTAGCGGTCGTGATCAGGGCCCGGCGGCGGAGATATCCGATGGCGCGGCGATCCGCCGTGCGAGCCCGGTGCGCGTGGACCCGGATCGAGGCGAGCACCCGGCGCGGATCGCGGACGCCACCGGGCTGATGTCGCCTCGCCACGGCGCGGACGGAAGTATGGCGGCATGCTGCGCAGTTTTCAGGTGACCAATCACAGATCGCTGGCCGACGAGCAGGAGTTGCGACTCACCAAGGGAAGCGGACCGGTGGCCGTGCCGGTGACCGCCGTGCACGGCGGCGCCGCGGCGGGCAAGACGAACCTGATCGATGCGCTCGGGCAGATGCGCGACGCGGTGCTGCATTCGGTGACCGGATGGGATCCGTACGCGGGCCCGGTGCGTGCGCCGCACCTCGGGTTCCCGGAGCGGCCTTCGGAATTCGTGGCGGCGTTCGTCGCCGAGGGCGTGCCCTACACCTACGGCTTCCGCCTGGACAACGCCGACGTGACGGCGGAGTGGCTGCACACCCACCCACGCTCGCGCAAACGAATCGTATTCGAGCGCAGCGGGGAACAGATCAAGATCGGCCCGATGTTCGAGGCGGCGCGCTACGGGATCACCGCGCTGGCTCCGCTGGTGCGCCCGAACGCCCTGCTGCTCAGCCTGGCCGGACAGATGTACTCCGACGCGCTCGTGCCCGCCTACCGCTGGTTCGAGTCCATGCTCGAAGTGCAGCGCGGTCCCGCCGAACCCGACGCCATCGCCCACCGGCTGGGCAGCCACGTCTCCCGCTCGGCGGACAACGCGGCGCGGCTGCTGATGCTGCTGCGCACGGCCGAGCTGGGCATCACCGACCTGCTCGTCGCCGAGCACGACCCGATGTACGCGGACTACCTGCGTGAACTGGACGCCGACATCGCCGGCCTCGGCAAGCGGATCGACCTGTGCGCCACCTCGCCCGGCCATGCCGACGAGATCCTGCGCGAGACCGGCCTGACCCCCGTGCTGCTCGAGCGCGAGCTGACCAACTTGAAGGCGGCGCGCGACGCCCTGTACGCGCGGATGGTGGCTCGGCGCGGCGTCGGCCTGAACTTGGTGCACGACGGCATCGACGCTCCGTTCGAGATCGCTGACGAATCCGCCGCCACGCTGTCGTTGCTGCGGGTGCTGCCCGCCATGCTCGACGCGCTGGACGCGGGCCGGGTGCTCGCCGTCGACGACATCGGCGCGTGCCTGCCCGCCGAGGAGACCGATCGGCTGATCCAGCTGTTCCAGAATCCGGAGACCAACGTGCGGGGCGCCCAATTGATCTTCACGACGAACAACCGGATGCTGATCGATCGGGGCAACGGGCGTTCGCAACGCACCCGTACGTCGGTCTGGCACATCCGGCGCACCGCGCAGGGCACCAGCGAGCTCGCGCCGGTGTGACGCGCACCTAGCATGGGGACATGCTGGAGTTCGTCGCGCTGGTAACCCTGACCGCGGTGCTGGTGTCGCTGATCGTGTTCGCCATCCGTGGCAGGCGGGGCTACGCGCCGGCGAGTCCGGAGCAGGGGACGCTGTACGTCACCGGTGTGAGCCCGCGCCCTGACGCGCCCGGGGAGCAGTACGTGACCATCACCGGAAATCTGAGCGGCCCCTCGGTCGCGGGCAAGGTCGTGTACGGCCGCTTCGTCTGGGACACGAGTTCCTGGCCGCAGACCGGCGATCTGCTCACCGTCGTCTATCCGGCGGGCAAGCCGGACCGCTGGCAGATCTCCCGTCCCGGCTGAGCGGTCGTCCGCTGCTGGGGGCGGGGGAGGGCACAGGGGGCTCGCCGAGAGGTGAGCAGTGTGCCCGCACGGGGCGCGGTGTGCTACTCCGCAGGAGCACGGATGTGCCGTAGCCCACGTTACGGCCGATGGCATCATGCCGGGTATGGATGTGCGGGATGCGGGCGTCGTCGTTCGGGCGGCACGGCCGGACGAGTACGCCGCGGTCGGTGAGCTGACCGTGGAGGTCTACGTCGGCGAGGGTTATGTGGAGGCGGGCAGCTGGTACGCGGGCGAGCTGGCCGACACCGCTCGCCGCGCCGCCTCGGCCCGGATCCTGGTTGCCACGCACGCGGACCGGATCGTCGGCTCCCTGACGGTCGCGCCGGCAGGGAATCCGTACGCGGAGATCGCGCTGCCGGGTGAACTGGAATTCCGCATGCTCGCCGTCGCGAAGACCGCACGCGGACTCGGCGCGGGAACGGCGTTGGTGCGCACCGTCATCGAGCTCGCCCGGGCGGAAGGGTGCGCTGCGGTCGCCCTCACCACCATGCCGGCGATGGTCGACGCCCGCCGGATCTACGACCGCTTCGGCTTCCGCCCGGTGCCCAGCCGCGACTGGCGGACCAGTGCCGGGGAGTTGCTGCACGTGCTCCGGCTGCCACTCGACCCTGCCGGCGAGCCGACCTAGGTTCCTCCGCGGACGCGCCGCGTACCCGCCCGGGCAACGAGCGCACGAGTCGAGAATGCGACCTGCGGGGTGGAATCCCTTCCGGCTCGATCGGGGGTGGCGTCACCGTGCCGGGGCCGTGATGGGGTATGCACGGAATTCGGATGGACGAACGCGATGACGGCGCAAAAGCTCCAGCGCCGCTGAGGGAATCAACCGAGGACGGTGGCGACTATCCCCGCGAGGTAACCCAGCCGGGCCACCTCGGAGGGCCGGAAGTCGGGTCCGCCCGGCCTGCCGAGCAGCAGCACCTTGCCGGTGTTGCCGAGCGGAGCGGCGGCCAGCTTGGTGTCCATGTCCCGCCAGATCTCCGGCACCCACTCCCCTTCGGGATCGAGCACGCTGGGCTTCTCCAGCGGCATCCACGGCGCCGAACCCGCCTGCGTCTGCGGCGCGCTCGGGCTGCCGACCACGCGGTAGGCCCCGTGCGGCCCGATGTCGATGATCGTGCTCCAGCCGACCCGCAGCACCCGCGGCACGCCGTCCACCAGCACCTGCATCCGGTCGTCGCGGGCGCTGGCCACCTGGTCGATGAGTTCGAGCTCGCGGTGGGTGTCGAGCACGCCGGAGTACGGGCGGATCGAGTCCACGTGCACGTCACCGATCGATTCCGCGGCGGTGATGAGGGTGTCGGGGAGCGCGCCGGAGGGCACCTCGACGACCAGATCGTCGACGGCGTAGCCGGCGCCGCGCTCGACCACATCCAGGGACAGGATGTCGGCGCCGACGGAGCCGAGTGCGAGGGCGAGAGCGCCGAGGCTTCCCGGTCGATCCGGAAGTTGCACGCGGAGCAGATACGACACGTGCGTTTCCTTTCTTAGGGCGGCCGAGGCTGGAGAACGAATACCCGGGTGACGCAATACTTACACCCCTTACGGCCGGTTATCGAGTCGAAGGTGGTCCAGTGATACACGCCACTCGGTGAATTCGCGCGAAGGCGGCGTGTCGGGCTGGTGCGAGTGGACGTGTCGCGGGCTGGAGGGGGTTGCCGGGGGCCTGCGGGCCGACGCTCGCGCCGCCGCGCCGGTGAAGCGCGGGTGCCGCACGGCGACCTGGTCGCCGGTGGCTAGGCTGTGTGGGTTGAGCACTGTTCATAACGAAGCCGAAAGGGGTCCCGCGGTGCCCGCCATCTCCCGCGACGAGGTCGCACACCTCGCCCGGCTGTCCCGGCTCGCGCTGTCCGATGCCGAACTGGATCAGTTCGCCGGACAGCTGGATTCGATCCTGAGCCACGTGCGGACCATCTCCGAGGTCGCCGCCGCCGACGTCCCGGCCACGGCGTCGCCGAACCCGGCGACCAACGTGACCCGGCCCGACGAAGTGGTGCCGGGCCTGACCCCGCGCGAGGCGCTGTCCGGCGCGCCCGCGGTGGAAGAACAGCGGTTCATGGTGCCGCAGATCCTGGGAGAGGGCGAATGAACGCAGCATCGCATCGCGATTCGACGGGGGGTGGTGGCCGGGCGACGGGCGGGCATGATCTGACCGGGCTGTCCGCGGCCGAGCTGGCCCACAAGATCCACGGCCGCGAGCTGTCGTCGGTGGAGGTGACGCAGGCGCACCTGGACCGGATCGCCGAGGTCGACGGCGAGTACCACGCCTTCCTGCACGTCGCGGGGGAACAGGCGCTGGAGGCCGCGGCCGCGGTGGACGCCGCGCTCGGCTCGGGCGCCGCGCCCGCCTCGCCGCTGGCGGGAGTTCCCTTGGCGCTCAAGGACGTCTTCACCACCACGGACATGCCGACCACCTGCGCGTCGAAGATCCTCGAGGGGTGGGTGTCGCCGTACGACGCGACGGTCACCGCGCGGTTGCGCGCGGCGGGCATCCCGATCCTCGGCAAGACCAACATGGACGAGTTCGCCATGGGCTCCTCCACCGAGAACTCCGCCTACGGCCCCACCCGCAACCCGTGGGACACCACCCGCGTCCCGGGCGGTTCGGGCGGCGGCTCCGCGGCGGCGCTGGCCTCGAACCAGGCGCCGCTGGCCATCGGCACCGACACCGGCGGGTCGATCCGCCAGCCCGCCGCCGTCACCGCGACCGTCGGCACCAAGCCGACCTACGGCACGGTGTCGCGCTACGGCCTGGTCGCCTGCGCGTCGTCGCTGGACCAGGGCGGTCCGTGCGGACGGACGGTGCTGGACACCGCGCTGCTGCACGAGGTGATCGCCGGGTACGACCCGCGCGACTCCACCTCGCGCGACGTACCGGTGCCGCCGGTGGTGGCCGCCGCGCGCGCCGGGGCACAGGGCGATCTGCGCGGCGTCAAGATCGGCGTGGTGAAGGAGCTGCACTCCGACAGCTACCAGCCCGGCGTGCTCGCCTCCTTCGACGCCGCCGTGGCGGTGCTGAAGGATCTCGGCGCCGAGGTGGTCGAAGTGTCTTGTCCGCACTTCGAATACGCGCTCTCGTCCTACTACTTGGTGATGCCGTCGGAGGTGTCGTCGAACCTCGCGCGGTTCGACGCCATGCGTTACGGCCTGCGCGTCGCCGACGACGGGCAGCACAGCGCCGAGCAGGTCATGGCGGCCACGCGTGCGGCCGGTTTCGGCCCGGAGGTCAAGCGGCGCATCATGATCGGGACCTACGCGCTGTCGGCGGGCTACTACGACGCCTACTACGGCCAGGCGCTGAAGGTGCGCACGCTCATCGCCCGCGACTTCGACAAGGCCTATGAGCAGGTCGACGTGCTCGTCTCGCCGACCAGCCCGTTCACGCCGTGGAAGCTGGGCGAGAAGGTCGACGATCCGCTGGCCATGTACCTCTCGGACCTGTGCACCCTGCCGACCAACCTGGCGGGTCACCCGGCCATGTCGGTGCCCTCGGGCCTGAGCAAGGACGACGGCATGCCCGTCGGCCTCCAGATCATGGCCCCCGCTCTCGCCGACGACCGCCTCTACAAGGTGGGCGCGGCCTACGAAGCGGCTCGCGGCCCCATCGCCTGACGTTCGGCGGAGCCGCTCGTTCGCGAAAACGGGCGGCTCCGCGAGATAGTCACGCCGGCCAGGTGAATTCGGGGTCGTCGGCGTAGTCGCGACGGCGCTGGTCCAAGGCGAGCGCGACCATTTGGTGTGCGCCGGGCCCGATGATCTTGCGCAGCGGCGGGTTCGGCATGTTCACCAGTGCGATCAAGCCCGCGGCGCCCACTTCGGGCGGTGCTTCGATCCAATCGGACTCGGTGCCCGACGTAGCGTCCGGCGCGGGTTCATCCGAGGCGGAGGCGGCTTCGCTCGGCGGCTGGGCGTCGGTCGAGTCGGCGGAAGCGTGCCCGATGTCCCCGTCGGCAGCTGGGTAGTCCGGCATGCCCAGGATGCCGCTGCGCAACTCGGCGTACGCGGGGATGCCGGTGGCGAACCGCATGCTCGACTTCGCCCAGTCGGTGTCGAAGCCGCCCAGTTGCGCGAGCGTGACCCGGATGCCGAAGGGGCGCAGCTCGTCGGCGAGCGAGGCGCTGAATCCCTCCAGTGCCCATTTGCTCGCGTTGTAGAGGCCGAACAGCGGGAGGCTCCCCACGGCCCCGACCGTGGAGATCTGCACGATGTGCCCGGAGCCCTGGGCGCGTAGATGCGGCGTGGCCGCCTGCGAAACCCAGAGCGCCCCATAGAAATTGGTGTCCATCTGGTCGCGGATCTGCGCTTCGGTCAGTTCTTCGACGGCGCCGACCAGGCCGTAGCCCGCGTTGTTCACGATCACGTCGATGGCGCCCGCCGCGGCGAACGCCTTGTCCACGGTGGCGATCACATGTTCGCGGTCGCGTACGTCCAAGGGCAGCACGGTCAGGCGGTCGTCGGCGAGGTCCGTCAGGGACTCCGGGTCGCGGGCGGTCGCGACGACACGGTCGCCCTGCGCGAGCGCGGCCGTCGTGAATGCCCGGCCGAGCCCGCGGCCGGCACCGGTGATGAACCACGTTCTGGTCAAGAGAGATCCTTTCGTCGCGAGACGCTCCGTCTCGTTCGAAACCATGCCAAGCGAATCTGCGTGTGTCAAGACGAGACGTTGCGTCTCGTTTAATGGTAGGGTGCGGGCATGGCCGATACTCCGACCGCCGCGCGCCGCAGTGAGCGTGCCCGTGCGGCGATACTTGCCGCGACAGCCGAGCTGATCCGCGAGGTGTCCTACGCGAAATTGAGCGTCGAGGCCATCGCGGCCCGGGCGGGTGTGGGCAAGCAGACGATCTACCGCTGGTGGCCGTCGAAGGGTGCGGTCGTCTTCGACGCCATGCTCGAATCCGATTCCGGCCCGGCTGGTCCCGCACTGCCCGACACCGGCGACGTCGCGGCCGACTTGCGCCTGCTGCTGCGCGGTTCGGTGGGCGCGCTCACCGATCCCGGCTTCGAGTCCTTTCTACGGGCGATATACATCGAGATCCAGCAAGACGCGGAACTGGCCGTCGCGTACCGCGAGCGCCTGCTGCTGCCCCAGCGCGCCGCCGTCGCCGACCGGCTGGCCGCCGCCGTCGCCGCCGGGGAACTGCGCGCCGGGCTGGACCTGGAACTCGCCACTGATCTGCTGCTCGGCCCGATGCAGATGCGGTGGTCGCTGGGGCTCGGCGGGCTCACGGAGGCGTACGCCGACGCCGCGCTCGATGCCGCGCTGGCCTATCTGCGGGCGTGAGTCGCCCGGCACGCGGGTCCGTTCGACGCCTACCGGCTCGGCTCAGGATGCTCGCAGCTTCTCGGCCTGTTCCTTGATGCCATCGGTCATGCCTTCGAAGCCGCGGCGCAAGTTCTTGCCGAGCAGTGCGACGACCACGGGATGCAGCCATCCGCCGAGTTCGAAGTGTGACTCGTAGTGGGTGCGGTCGTCGGAGAGCGGTGTCACGGTGTGCGAGCGCAGACTGTGCAGCGCGCCCGGGGGTACCGGTTTCATCGAGTAGCTGAGCTCACGGCCCGGAGTGTGCGAGCGAATCCACTCCCGCTGCTTGCGAGGGCTCGATCCGGAGACTCGAACGAGCATGTCGATCGGCTCGCCGGGCGCCAGCGAACTGCGGCACTCCAGGACGAAGGGATTCCACTCGCCGTAGCGCGGGAAGTCGGTGATCACCTGCCACACCAGCTCGGCGGGGGCGTCGATGTCGGCGGCGAGGTCGATGACGAAGGCCATGCACGAATTAGAACATGTTCTACGCCGACGGGGTGTGGGCGCCGCGCCGAACGGCTCAGCAGGACCCCATGGCCGTGCCCTGATCGGTGCCGTAACGGTGGCCGTGGCCCGGCGGGGCGTGCAACGCCGCGAGCAGGTCTGCGGTGGTCTGCGCGAAGCTGATCACCGGAAGCCACTGCGGAACCGGAGCGTCGACCCGGGCGCCGTCCAGGTCGGGCGCGCGCCACACCTGGGACAGCGACCAGTGGATCACCGGATCGGAACTGTTGGCCAGCACCGTCGCGCCGCCGCGATGCACGTGGTTGGCCGGAGGTCCCGCCCAGAGGACCGCGCAGGTCCGGCTGTCCTGCTCGGCGTCGTCCCCGAAGACGGCATTGCCGCCCAGCGCGCCGAGGCTCTGCCCGTAGAGGTACAGCTTCGGTTTGTGCGCCAGCCCCGCGATGTGGCGCTCGACGGCGGTGAACAGACTGCGCGCGGCCGTCACCGCCGCATCCCGGCCGAACACGAACGTCGCCCAGCTCGGGAGATAGGAGTACTGCAACCCGACCAGCGCCACGTCACCGTCGAAGCGGCGATCGAAACCCGCCACGGCGTTGGCGTCGATCCAGCCCGATCCGGTGGGCACCGTGACGACCAGGTGCGAGCGCGCGAAGCCGCCCGACCGTTCCAGCTCGCGGATCGCCAGCGCGACGCGGCTGTCCAGGTCGGGCGCCGAGGCCACCCCGACGTAGACCCGCACCGCCCGCCCCGGCGCGCCGCTGACGAATTTGCGTCCCTCCGAGCCGAGCGATGCCCAGCTCACCGCCGACTCGGCGCTGCCCGACCCGTGGTGCGAGACCGGCTGGATCACCGCGGGGTCCACCTCCGCGTTCGCGCTCGCGTACACCGACTCCCGCCATCCGACCACCGCGGGCACGCCCACGAGGTACAGCAGAACCGCCACGACCGCGGCCAGCGAGACGCCCCGCGCCCAGCCCAGCTTCCGCAACGTCCAGGTGATCGAGCGGGCAGCGCCGACGAGCAGTCCGATGATCAACGCAGCGCCGAGCGCGCACCGCAGCCAGTAGCCGGTGTCGATGTGCGGCGTGCTCATCGCGGCGCGCAGCCGGTTCTGCCAGTGTCCCGCGTTCGCCGCCGCACCCACCACCAGGACCGACGTCGCGATGAGCAACGGCCGCCGCAACCACCCGTGCCGCCGGTTGACGTCGAAACCCCAGTGCCGCAGGACGACGCGCAGCACCCCGGCCACACCGAGAGTGAGCGCCGCGAGGAGCCCGGTCAGCGCGGCCTGCGCGCTCGGTGCGCGAGGGAGCAGTCCGGGCGCCAGGGAAGCCAGCACACCGGTGCCGATGCCGAGCGTCGTGCCGATCCGCGGCGGTGCGACCCGGCGTATCGCCACGGCGACCCGCCTGCGCCGATCCAGGAACTTCGAGACGAGCGAGGTCATGGTCGTACCGCCGCGTCGGAATGCGGCATGCCCGCCACCGGCGCGGGGTCACGGCGGCGGTTGCGCACGACGAGGGCCGCGATCAGCCCGGCGATTCCGGCGCCGAGCACGCCGAGCAGCACACCGCTCGTCGCGGGTCCGGTGTCCGCCGTGTCGAGCAAGGGCTCCACCACAGGCGCGCCGTAGTCCTGCCGCCGCGAGTTCAAGTCGACGGCGGTGTGCGCGATCGAGGCCATCGCATCACAGCGGGCGCGGGAGAAGGAGTCCACACGGGCGGCGCAGGCTTGGTGCATCTGCCGGTCCAGCGTCGCGTCGAGGGCCTGCCGCGCCCACGGGCCCAGCGGCTCGCCGCGCTGGTCGGCGTAGCGCAGCAGGTCGTAGCCGAGGTCGTGGGCCTTGCACGCGGTATCGAACTCGACCGGCAGCGTCACCGGGGACGAGCAGTCGCCGCGCGGATTGACCAGCACCCCGTCCACCGTGCTCGGCCGGTAGCCGAACGACGCGACGAAGTCCGCCGGGATCGCGGTGAGCGCGTCGGGCGTGCCCGCGGCCAGTTCGGCGATCGCGGCGCTCGCCTGCGCGCTCTCGATCGGCGCGGCGGCCGCGGCGGCCTGCTGGGCGGGGGCGAGAAACGCCGTCGCCGCCATGGCAGTCAGCGCCGCCGCGGTGAGCGCCGCATAGCGCCGCGTCGGCGCGGTGATGGAAGTGGTTGCGGTGGAATGGTTTCGGGCTCCTGCGGCCGAGGCGGACCGGGTCTCGCGCCCGGCGCTGGTCGGTGTGCTCATGGCGACGACGTTAGGGAGTCGTTTCCGGCGGCCGCCTCACGCCCGGGGACGTTTCCCGTGCCGCGCCGCCGGGGGAGCCGCCGTGCCCGTCTCGCACCGGGGTATCGGGCCGGAAATCACCCGTGGGTATGAGTCGCGGTGAACCGGGAGTTCCTAGGGTCGTAGGCATGAACCGAGAAACTCGCGCCTGGACGCGACGGCTGGACGCGCGGACCTGGTTCGACCTCGGCACGGTGCTGGTCGCGCTGATCTGGTACGCGGTCGCCTGGCCGACCTTGCACCTGACCCACGCGGTGCCCGCCGCGGCGCAGCCGTTCATCGCGGCGCTGGCCGCGTTCCCGGTGCTGCTGGTGCGCGTCAACCCGGCGTTGGGCTGGGCCATCTCGGCGGGCTCCGCGCTGGTGATCGCGCTGGCGATCCCGCATCAACCGAACAACGAGCTGCCGTTCCAGGTCGTCCACCTGCTGTGCCTGCTGGTGTCGCTGTTCGCGGTGGCGGTGCGCGCCCCGGGGCAGATCGTCGCGGTGGCCTGGGCGGCGACGGCGCTGCTGTTGGCGACCACAATGCCCGGCGAAGGGGAGGCGTTGGCCAACGCCGCGTGGGGCTGGCCGATCGCGCTGGCGGCGCTGGTGCTGTTCGGCCTGCTGATCCGCTGGCTGGTGCTGTCGCGGCGGCAGCTGGTGCGCCAGGAGGAGGAGAACGAACTCGAGCGGGCCCGCCGCGCCATCCTGGAGGAGAAGGCGCGCATCGCCCGCGACCTGCACGACGTCGTGGCCCACCACATGTCCCTGGTGGTGGTGCAGGCGCAGACCGCGCCGTACCGGGTGGATGGCGTCACCCCGGCCGCTCGCGCCGAGTTCGAGTCCATCGGCGCCACGGCGCGCGAAGCGCTCAACGAGATCCGCGGCATGCTCGGCGTGCTGCGCAGCGACGGCCAGCTGCCCGAGCACGCGCCCCAGCCGAAGGCCGCGGACGTGATCACCCTGTTCGAAGCTGCGCGACGCGCGGGTGTCCGCATCGAGTGGACCGTCGACGGAACCCTGGACACGATCCCGGAGACGACCGGCCTCGCGCTCTATCGTGTCGCCCAGGAATCGCTGTCCAACGCTTCCCGGCACGCACCCGGCGCCCCGGTCGAGGTGCGCATCGCGTGCGGTGCGGAGCTGCTGCTCGACGTCGAGAACGGTCCGGGCGCGACGCCCGCCCGGCCGGTCGGCAACGGCGGCCACGGCATCGCGGGCATGCAGGCGCGAGCGTTGGCCGTCGGCGGCGAAGTGACGGCGGGACCGCGCGCGGACGGCGGTTTCCGCGTCCACGCGCGCTTCCCGCTCACCGCGCCCGAAGCCCCGGCCGCCGTCGTCGGTGCCGCGCACGCCGAACCAGGTCGCTGAGCATCGGCCCGCCGCGCAGTCGTGGGGGGCAATTAGGGTGAGCGGGTGGCAATTACGGTGTTGATCGCCGACGACCAGGCGATGGTCCGGCAGGGGTTCGGGGCGCTGCTCGCGGCGCAGCCGGATATCAGCGTGGTGGGCGACGCGGCGGACGGGAAGGCCGCGGTGGCCGAGGCGAAGCGGCTGCGCCCGGATGTCGTGCTGATGGATGTGCGCATGCCGGAGATGAACGGGCTGGACGCGGCCCGCGCCATCCTGGCGGCCGGGTTCGACCCGCCGGTGCGCGTGCTGATGCTCACCACCTTCGACATCGACGACTACGTCTACGAGGCGCTCAGCCTGGGCGCCAGCGGGTTCCTGCTCAAGGACGCGCCCGCCGAGGAACTGGTGCGCGCGGTGCGCGTGGTCGCCGACGGCCAGGCGCTGCTCGCGCCGACGGTCACCCGCAGGCTCATCGCCGACGTCACCCGTCGCCGCAGCGCGGCCCGGGCCAAGCCGGCGCCGCAGCTGAACGCGCTGACTCCCCGCGAGCGGGAAGTGCTCGAACTGATCGCGAAAGGCATGTCGAACGCCGAGATCGCCGAAACCCTGTTCGTGGCCGAGCAGACCGTGAAGACCCATGTCTCCAAGGTCTTCTCGAAGCTCAACCTGCGTGACCGGGCGCAGGCGGTGGTGCTGGCCTACGAGAGCGGCCTGGTCACCCCGGGCTGAGCCGGATTCACAGCGGCGGGCAGGAGCCGCCGCGCAGTTCGCCGAGATGACGGCCCAGCATCCGCGCCATCCGGCTGAGGATGGTGGTGGAGTCCTCGAAGCTGCCGGAATCGGCCGTCGCCGCCATGGCCACGGCGATCGTGCCGGACCGCACCGGGACCAGGCCGAACTGGCGGACGGTGTAGACGCCGGTCACGTCGTCGGGTCCCCAACCGCCCTTGAACGCCGTGCCCTCCAGCACGCCCAGCCCCCACGCCTGTTCGGGGGTGATCTCCGTCATCAGCTCGGTGACGTGGAAGGACTCGGGCAGGCAGGGCAACCGGGAGGCGAAGCGCGCCTGATTGGCGAGCGTCCATTCGGTCCCGCCGAAGGAGGTGTAGTCCAGGGTGGTGCGCGGGCCCGCCACACCGGTCGTGGCATCGCCCGCCTCGTCGATCACGTCCTGGACCGCCTTGGCCGCTTCCAGCCCGTCGCCGAGCGACTGCCACAGCGCCTCGGCGGCGTCGTTGTCCGACCACGTGATGGCCGCCTCCACCTCGTGCAGGACCTCTTCCTGGGAGTCGTGCCGCAGCGCCGCGATCGCCAGCGGCACCTTGATGGTGGACCAGGCGATGCCGCTGACCCAGTCGCCGAAGACGGTCATCCGGCCGCCGCCCACGGGCATGATCGCCATGCCGACCTGGCCGGCCAGCTGCGGCTGCAACTGGGTGAAGTCGGCGGCCAGCGAGTCCGGCATGGACACCGCGAGGTTGGGCCGCCAGGCTCCGGCGGTGTCGACGACCACGGCCGGGGAGTCGGCGGCGCGCTTGTCGCCGGGAAACAGCGTGCACGAGGTCAGCGTGAGCAGCACCACCATCGCACCGGCGCGTAGCGCCGACCGATACGTCGCAGCGGATCTCGTCGACCTCACCACCGAGTCCTCCCCACCACCGGTGACGCGGTCACTACTTCTCGGCGGTGCAAAATAGCTCATCGGGCCCGTCCGGTCGGTGACCGGACGAGAGACATCGCCGCGGCGCGCGGCGGCGTCGACGGCACGATGTCTCGAACATAGTTTTGCCGATCTTCCCGGAGAATTCGAAACCCCGTGGCCACGGCGTCACCCGGTAGGCTCCAGGATCGGTATGGCGCCCGGATGTCACGTCCGGCCGCCGCGGTCACCTGAAGGGGGCGTGTTGCTCAACAGCGGTGCGGTGTTCGCCGGGTTCACCATAGAGAAGCTGCTCGGCCAGGGCGGCATGGGATCGGTGTATCTCGCCCGTCACCCCAGATTGCCGCGGCAGACCGCGCTCAAACTGCTCAACCGGGAGTTGTTCACCGACGCGGAGGTCCGGGCCCGGTTCGAGCGGGAGGCCGATCTGGCGGCGCAGCTGGATCATCCCAACATCGTCGCGGTGTACGACCGCGGCACCGAGGACGAGCAGCTGTGGATCTCCATGCAGTACGTCGACGGCGTCGACGCGGCGACGGTGAACCCGCTGACCCTGCCGCCGGAACGGGCCGTGCAGATCGTCGAGGGCGTCGCGTCCGCACTGGATTACGCGCACGGCATGGGCGTGCTGCACCGGGACGTCAAGCCCGCGAACATCATGCTGGCGCGCGCGGTGGGCGGCCACGGCGAGCGAGTGTTCCTCACCGATTTCGGGATCGCACGGCTGCGCGAGGATTCCACTCACCTCACCCAGACCGGCATGTTCACCGCGACGCTCGCCTACGCCTCACCCGAGCAGATGACCGGCGCGCACCTGGACCACCGCTCCGATCAGTACTCGCTGGCCTGCGCGCTGTACTGGCTGCTGACCGGCATCGCCCCGTTCGACGCCCCCGCACCGGCCGACATCATCCGCGGGCATCTCCAGCTGCCGCCGCCTTCCGTCGCGGCCCGGCGCGCGGGCCTGTCGCCCGCACTGGACGCGGTGATCGCGAAGGCCATGGCCAAGCGGCCCGACGACCGCTTCGCCTCCTGCGTCGAATTCGCCACCGCGGCACGGCGAGCGCTCACCGAGCCCGCTCCGACAGTGGTGGCCGCGCAGTACCAGCCGCAGCCCGCGCCTACCGTCCTCGCGCAACCGGCGTACCCCGGGCCGGAGGGAAGCCAGCCGACCTACGTTCCCACGGCGTCCGCGGGCTACACCGCGCCACCGCAGTACAACCCGAATCCGACCGGCGGGCAGCCGTTCCCGGCGTCCAATGGTTTCGTCGCAGCAACTCCCCAGCCGAGCTACCCCGCGGCGCCGCCGCTTTCCGCCCCCACTCCGCCGCCGATCGGGTATCCGCCCCACCAGCCGCCCGGCTATCCGGCGCAAGCTCGCTCCAACACCGGCCTCATCGTGACGATCGTGCTGGTGATCGTGGCACTGCTGGTCGGGGCAGGCATCGTCGTCGCGAAGATCGGATTCTCGGATTCCGCGTCGCCCTTGGACACCAGCCCCAAGACGCCGGCGGGGCCGTCGGACGCGGACAAGCTCGCCAAAGCGTTCCCGGAGCTGCTACCGCAAGGCGTCGACACGAAATACGACATCGGCTCCGGCCCGGGTTATCGCGGTAAGACCTGCTTCCTCGGCACCGCCAAGCCGGGCGGCAAGGTGTCCAGCACCAACGGCGTCCCCGACTTCCCGAACTGGTCGAAGGCCTGGAATTGCTGGGGCACGCCGATCGCCGAGCCCGACTACGTCCTCATCGGCTTCAAGTCGCCGCAGGACGCCCAGGCCGCGGTGCGGGACCTCCCCTCGAACACGGCGGCCACCGAACGCAACGGTGGCAAGACGTATTCGACCTACCGCTGGCAGGAGAAGGGCGGCGGGCTGCCGGACGGCTACCTCGTGGTGGACTTCGCCGACGACCCGGCCCGGTCGAGCTACCTGCTGTTCGCCACGGTGACGCTCACCGACAGCAATCCGAGTTCCGGATTCGGCATCACCTCGGCGAAATTCAAGACGTGGTTCGCCGAGCTGCCGCTGTGAACGCTCAGTCGACCGCGAGCGCCTCCACGATCGGCAGCCGGGCCGCGCGCAACGCGGGCGGAATCGATCCGAGCAGCGCCAGCGCCAGCGCGACGATTCCGTAGACCAGCAGCATCGGGCTCGGCTGGTAGTCGACGTCGATGGTCAAGGCGTGCCCGAGGGCGACGGTGCCCAGGAACTGCACCGCCGCGCCGAGCGCCAGACCCAGCAACGCGCCGACGACTCCGATCCCGGCGGCCTCGGCCAGCACCGACCGCATCAAGAATTTGCGCCCGGTGCCCATGGCGCGCAGCACGCCGAGTTCCCTGCGGCGCTCCAGCACCGAGAGCATCAACGTGTTGAGCAACGCGACCGTGGCCACCAGCACCACGATCCAGAGAATGGCGTTGCTCATCGCCATGCCCTGCCGGATGCTCGACGACGCGGCCGTCACCGTGTCCGCGCCGGTGTCCACGTTCAGCTCCGGCGGCACCACCTGCCGGATGGCCGCGAACACCGCCGCGCGATCGGCGCCCGGTGCGATGTCGACGGCGATGACCGTCTCGCCGGGCCGCTGGTACCAGCTGCGCATCAAATCCAGGTCCATCATCACCACGCCGGCGATGGCGGAGAAGTACGGAATCACCTGCAGCACCCGCACGGTACGGGGGCCGGTCGGCGTCGGCAGGGTCAGGTCCGCGCCCGCGTCGACGCCCAGTGCGCGCGCCACGTCACGGGAGATGGCCACCCCCTCCCCGGCCGACAAGCGGGCGACCGACTCGTCGGTGAGCATGCGCATCCGCGTCTGTCTGGCATCCGGCGGAAACCCTTGCAGCATCACGCGACTGCCGCCCAGCGTGGCGAAGGCCATCTGCGCCGGGCTGAGATGCGTGACGCCGGGCACCGCCGCGAGCTTGCCGGCCAGATCCGCGGGCAGCAGCGGCCCGGTGGGGAACTGCGCCATCGACGCGGGGCTGACGTAGACGTCGTTGCGGGCCAGGTCGGTGAAAGTGACCGTGGCCGAGTCGATCATGTTGCTCGAGGCGCCGCTCATGCCCACGGTGGCCCCGACGCCGATCATCACCGTCATCGCCGTCGCCCACACTCGCCGCGGCGAGCGTTCCAGAGTGGTCGCGCCCAGTGCGCCGGGAGCGCGGAACCAGCGCGCGACCCCCGCCGCGACCCGCACGATCGGGCCGGTGGCGGCGAAACAGAGCAGGATCGCGGCGATGAACGACATCGAGATGGCGGTGAGCGAGTAGCGGCCGAGATCGCTGCTCGCGATGAACACCGCGGTCACGGCGAGCCCGGCGCCTGCCGCCACGGCCAGCCAGCGCAGCACGGGGCTCGCCGTATCGGTCCGGGCGGCCCCGACCGGAGCCAGCGCCTCGATGGGCTGGACCTTGTACACCTGGCGCGCGGCGAGCGCCGCCGCGAGCACGCTGGTGAGCACGCACGCCACGACCGCGAACGGAATCACGTACCAGGGCACCGCGTATTCGGTGCGGGCCTCCACCGACTGCACGATCGCGGTGGGCAGCGTGCCGATGGCGACACTACCCATGAACACGCCCAGCGCCGCGCCGACCGCGCCGCCCAGCACACCGAGCAACGCCGCCTCGGCCAACAAGTCGCGCACCATCGGGCCGCGTTTGCCGCCGATCGCGCGCAACAGCGACAGCATCGGCCTGCGCTGGGCGATCGCCATGCTCATCGCGTTGTAGATGAGGAACGCCGACACGATCAGCGCCGCGGCCGACGCCATGGTGGTGGAGTAGCGGACGATCTGGATC
This sequence comes from Nocardia sputorum, assembly GCF_027924405.1. Lineage (NCBI taxonomy): Bacteria > Bacillati > Actinomycetota > Actinomycetes > Mycobacteriales > Nocardiaceae > Nocardia > Nocardia sputorum. Next base: position 1,506,540 of record NZ_AP026978.1, read on the forward strand.
GCCCCGCCCGCCTGCGCGGTGCGCAGACTCGGCTCGGCCACCACCGCGCGCCCGTCCACCGCTTCGGTGAGCGCGGCGCGCACCTGCGCGAGATCGGCGCCCTCGGCGGGAATGATCTGCACGGAATCCAGCCGTCCCGCGCGATCGGTGACCTTCTGCGCGAGCCCGAGCGGAGCGGCGATGAGGTGACCGCCGTTGAGCTTGCGGGACGTCTCCTCGTCGAGAACACCCGCGACCGTCACCGTCGTGCCGCCCAGTTGGAACTGTTCGCCCTCGGCCCGGCCGAGCCCCGTGCCGACCAGCACCCCGTTGGGCACCGAGAGCAACTTCCCGGTGAAAGCGCTCATCGGCGTGGTCAATTCGCTGCCCAGCGCGCCGATGTTCGAATCGGCTCCGATCAGCAGCGCGCGCTCGGCACCGGTGCCGACCTGCACCCGCAGCATCGGGACCGCCACCCCGACGCCCGGTGTGGCCGCGATCCGACTCAGCAATTGCTGGTCGAAACCGGCGTCGGTTATGCCGCTGACCTCCAGCTGCGCTTTGCCGCCCAGGCCGCGGGTCAGCTTGTCCACCGAGCCGGTGACCGAGCCGGAGATGCTCAGCACCGCCACCAGCAGCGACGCCGAGACGCCCATCACGACCAGCGACATCGCGGTGCGTCCGCGATGGGCGAGCAACTCGCCGATATTGAACAGCCGCAGGCGATCCCACGCGGCGCCGATCCGCCCCCCGCTCCGCTGCCGCCTCCAGGCCTGACCGCTCACGCTGTGTCCTTTCTCGCGTGAGCGGGGCCTTGCGTGGTCACGCTCCGCTGCCGCCTCCAGGCCTGACCGCTCACGCGTTGACCGTCCGCTCGACTTTGTCGTTGGAGCCGATCCGCCCGTCGCGCAGCGTGATCACCCGGTCGCAGTAGGTCACCGCGCCCATGTCGTGGGTCACCATCACCACCGAACTGCCCGATCCGGCGATCTCCCCGAGTAGCTCGAGGATCGCCGCGCCGGTCTTGGAGTCGAGGTTGCCGGTGGGCTCGTCGGCCAGGATCAGCGGCGGGTCCATGATCAGCGCTCGCGCCACCGCCACCCGCTGCATCTGCCCGCCGGACAACTCGGCCGGACGGTGCTCGGCCCGCTCGGCCAGGCCCACCCGGTCGAGCAACTCCAGGGCGCGCGGTTTGGCCTTGCGCAAACCCGTGCCGTCCAGCAACTTCGGTATCGCCACGTTCTCCCAGGCCGACAGCGTGGGCAGCAGGTTGAAGAACTGGAATACGAAACCGACCTGGTGCCGCCGGAACTCCGACTGCTGTTCCTCGTCGAGCGCGCCGATCTCCTCGCCCCGGAACCGGATCGAGCCCGCATCGGGGCTGTCCAGCGCCCCGAGCAAATGCAGCAGGGTGCTCTTGCCGGACCCGGACGGCCCGATGATCGAGGTGAATTCCCCTGTCTCGATGCGCAATCCGACGTCGTCGAGCGCGCGGACCGCCTGCCCGCCGACCCGATACTCCTTCGTCACGCCCGATAGTTCCAGCATCGCCGGTTCCGGCATCGTCGTCCCCCGCTCCGTACGGTCGATCAAATCTCTTCGTTCCTCGTCGCGCGTTACCGCGCCATGGCCTCCGACGCGAGTTTGCGGCGACGATACTGTGCGTCGAGCACCGCGCGCAGCACCGGCTGCTCGGCCGCCAGCTCGAGATATGCCTCCATCGCCGTCAGCCCCTGGTCGAGTTTCGCGGCGAAATGCAGGTCCCACCGGTAGCGCAGCGTGAGCAGAAGTCCGTCCGCGCCGCCGAACAGCCGATCCAGCTCGGAGAACCCCTCGAACAGGTCGGGATCGGCCGGGTCGAGCGCCGCGCGGGTGAGCACGGCGTGCACGATGTCGGTTCGAGCGTGTTGATCCGTCCAGGACATGGCCCTCGCCTTCCTCTGTGAACTACCGCCAACGCTACGGACGCGACCGTCTTGTTGTCGTCGTGCCAGGGACCCGAATGCGTCTCCGCCCACGGTAGGAGCGGCGGCCCGCTCGCGGGACGATGTACCGGCCCGGATACGGCGGCTAGCCTTACAGAATGGGTTCGACCGGCGTATCCGAAGCACCGCCCGGTACGCCGCGCGACGGCCGCGTGCGGGCCTCGATGCGGCGCGTTCGCGAACGGTGCGCCGAGTTCGCGCGCGATCCGGTCGCGTCCTTCCGGCGCAGCGTCGAGGAGCTGCCCTACGACTATCCGCCGTCGGTCATCGTCAGCGTCGATGTCGCGGTCCTCGCCGTGGCGGTCGCGGCCGCCGTGCAGCGGCACAGCTACTTCCCGACCCTGCTTCCGGTGATCGCGGTCCTGCTGACCTGCGCCTTCGGGCCGTTGCACGCGTTGCTCGGCGTGCTGCCGCGCCCGCTGCTGCTCGGCGTGCTCGCCATGGCGGCCGAGGCGCTGTTCCTCGCCCAGCCGGTCGCCGCCGATTTCGCGCCGTTCGTGCTGGTGGCCGCCGCGGGGGAGATCGCGGCGATCGCGCCGAAACGGGTGAGCATCCCGGTGACGGTCGCGATGATGCTGCAGCTGGTCGCCTTCGACGCGATCGGCCACGTGCCCGAGGGGCTGCCCACCTATCTGGTCGGGATCGCGTTCGGCTGGATGGCCGGGCTGATGTTGCAATATCAGCGTCGCTTCCTCTACCAGGAACGCGGATACCAGGACATTCGCGCGGCGCAGGCCGCCGACGAGGAGCGCCACCGGATCGCCAGGGAGGTGCACGACGTGATCGCGCACTCGCTGAGCGTCACCCTGTTGCACCTCACCGCCGCCCGGCACGCGCTGGAGACCGACCGCGACGTGGAGGAGGCCGTGGAAGCGCTGACCGACGCCGAGCGGCTGGGCAGGCAGGCGATGGCCGACATCCGCCGCACGGTCGGCCTGCTCGACGCGCGACCCTGGAAGCAGGTCCCGGAACCGGGCGTGGAGGACATCGAGGACTTGGTCGGCGATTTCGTGCGAGCCGGCCTGGACGTGCGCTACGACCGCGAGGGCGATCTCGGCGCGGTGTCACCGGCGGTCGGGCTCGCGCTGTACCGGATCGGCCAGGAGTCGCTGGCGAACGTCGTCAAGCACGCGTACGGGGCGTCGGCCAGGGTCCGGCTCGCGGTGGACGCGACGGTGGTCACCCTCACGGTGGACAACACCGTGCCCGCCGGGCTGCCGGCCCAGCGCGGCGCCGGCATGGGGTTGTCCGGCATGCGCCAGCGCGCCGAACTGCTCGGCGGACGGATGACCGCGGGTCCGTCCGGCCGCGGCTGGTCGGTGCGGGCGGGCATTCCGCTCGCGCCGGGGCGCGGCGGATTCTCGTGCTCGGTGCTACCGGGCGCCACCACCGGACGAGAGGGTTCTTGAGTGAGCGTGACCTCGCCCGCGAGCGGTGACGACGCCGTCTCCGTGCTGGTGGTGGACGACCAGGAGCTGGTGCGCGGCGGTCTGCGGCGCATCCTGCGCCGACGGGACGGATTCGTGGTCGCCGAGTGCGCCGACGGCGACGAAGTCCCCGCCGCCGTCGCGCAGGCGCGCCCCGACGTGGTGCTGATGGACCTGCGGATGAAACGGGTCGGCGGCATCGATGCGACCAGGACGCTGCGGACGCGCGACGGCGCTCCGCCGGTTCTGGTGCTCACCACCTTCGACGACGACCAGTTGCTGTCCGGGGCGCTGCGCGCGGGCGCGGCCGGATTCATCCTCAAGGACTCGCCCGCCGAGGACCTCATCCGCGCGGTGCGGACGGTCGCGGGCGGCGGAGCCTGGCTCGACCCGGCGGTGACCGGCCGCGTCCTGTCGGCCTACCGCACGGTGCGTCCGGTGCGCACCCCCACCGACGCGCGCCTGTCCGAGTTGACCGCACGCGAGTACGAGGTGCTCGTACTGATCGGTCGCGGCCGGGTGAACGCGGAGATCGCTCGTGAACTCGGCATCTCGGAGGTGACCGTGAAAAGTCATGTGGGACATATCTTCGGGAAGCTCGAGCTGCGGGATCGGGCCGCGGCCATCGTGTTCGCGTTTGACCACGGGGTGGTGACACCCGGAGAATCCACTCTGTGACGGGCAGGCTCCGGTCGCGGACCGCGTGATCCCGGTGTGCGATCCCTGCCCGGGATGCGGAGGGATGACGGGTGCAGGAACCTGGGCCGAGAACCGGCACGCGGTTCGGGCCGTACGAACTGCGATCGTTGCTGGGCAAGGGTGGGATGGGGGAGGTCTACGAGGCCTACGACACGGTCAAGGACCGGGTGGTCGCGGTCAAGCTGCTCTCCGAAGAACTCGCCAAAGACCCGATGTACCAGCTGCGTTTCCGTCGCGAATCGCAGGCTGCGGCGCGGCTGGCCGAACCGCACGTCATCCCGATCCACGACTGGGGCGTGATCGATGGGGTGCTGTTCATCGACATGCGGCTGGTGCGGGGCGTCGACCTGCGCACCTTGTTGCGCGGTCAGGGACCGCTGAGTCCCGCCCGCGCCGTCGGCATCATCGAGCAGATCGCCTCGGCCCTGGACGCCGCGCACGCGAGCAATCTGGTGCACCGCGACGTGAAGCCGGCGAACATCCTCGTCACCGACGCGGATTTCGCGTATCTCGTCGATTTCGGCATCGCGCACACCGAGGGCGACAGCGCGGTGACCTTGGTCGGCATGGCCGTCGGTTCCTACATCTACATGGCTCCCGAGCGTTTCGATGTCGGGCCGGTGACCGGCCGTGCCGATGTCTATTCGCTGGCCTGCGTGCTGCACGAATGCCTGACCGGAGCGACGCCGTTCCCCTCGGCCAGCATGAACGTGCTGATCAAGGCGCACATGTCCGATCCGCCGCCGCGGCCGAGCACGCAGGCCGCCGGTATCCCGGTCGCGTTGGACGAGGTGGTGAACCGCGGTATGGCCAAGGATCCGGCCGACCGCTTCCCTACCGCGACCGCGCTGGCCAGGGCCGCTCGCGCCGCCCTCGCCGCGGCGCCGGCCACCGGGCCCACGCTCGTGGTGCGCGCACCCGACCGGTCCCCGCGCACCGGTGAGCCCGCGGGTGCGGCGGTCGCGCCGGAGTCGACGGGAGAGCTGTCGCTGCCCGCGGTGATCCATCCGAGCGCGCCGACGGTGGTCCGGCCGACGGAGTTCCAGTTCACGCCGCTCCCGCCGGCGGACGCGGGGCCGCGTGCGCCGCACACGCCGGAGGTGGAGTTACCTCCGATACGCCCCTTCCCGGACGCGCACTTGTATCCGGAAACCCAGGCGTATCTGGAGACCGCGGGATACTCGCAGGGGCCGGAGTATCCGGCCCCGCCGACGCAGGCGTATCCGCAGGGTTACGCCGCACCCGGCCCCTTCGATTCCGCGCAGGGGTACGCGGGACAGCCGGACGCCTTCGGGCAGGCGGATCCCGCCGCCACGCAGAAGTACGCGGAACCGACCACGGTTCAGGCGTACTCCGACATGCCGCGGGCTTATTCGGAAGCGCCGGGTTATGCCGAGCCGCATCCGGGAGTCGAGAACTACACGGAGGTCCCGCACTCTCCGGATCGACGGCTATCCGAATCGGTTACACGGCAAGCCACCCCCGACTACCTTCCCGCGCCGGACTCGGCTCCCACCCAGTTCCTGACGCCGGCCGGACCGGGCGATCACGCCGCACGCACCGACTATCCGCCGCACGGTGACTACCCGGCGCGCACCGGCCGTCCACTGGGCCGCGAGGAGCCCGAGTACGGCTACGACGATTACGGCGATTACGACGAGGCCGCGTACGACGCGTCGCGCCCGGGGCGCTCGATCGCGCTACCCATCATGGTGGCCGTTTTCGCGATCGTCGCGCTGACCGTCGGTGGCGCGATCGCGTGGCAATCGTTCGGCTCCGGCGGCGTCGAGACGACCTCTTCCTCCGCCGACCGCGGCGAGGCGCCCGCCGCGACCACGCGGCCAAGCGCCCAAGCGCCGAGCCGCACCGCTGCTTCGCCGACCACGTCCAGCTCAGCGAAGCAGACTCCCGTCACGCTGCCCCCCGGCGCGAAGCCGTGCGGCCAGGGCCATGCCTCCTCCGGGACGTTCACCCAGTCGGCGACCGGCACCGCCGTGACGAGCTGCGCGTTCGCCGAAGAGGTGCGCCAGGCCTATGCCGCACTCGGTTCGGCGCAGAACGCCACCCGCGACGCACCGCGCACGGTGGTCGCGACGAGCCCGGTCACCGGCCGCGCGTACACCATGAATTGTCAGCCCGACGGGCCGCTCGTCACCTGCAGCGGCGGCGAGAACGCGGTCGTGTACGTCTACTGACGGGTTCGGCGGCGCGGCTTCGTCGCCGCCGGGCCGGCTAGGGCACGGCCGGGGTTCCGCCCGGCGCCACCGGCAAGCCCGCCGCCTTCCACGCCCGGAACCCGCCGACCAGATCGGTCACCCGGCGCAGCCCGAGCCGCAGCCCGTCGGCGGCCGCGAGACTGGAGGCGTAGCCCTCGTTGCAGACGAGCACCACCGGCGTGTCGGGGGTGATGCCCGGCAACCGGTGTTCGCCGTTCGGATCCAGTCGCCACTCCAGGACGATCCGTTCGACCACGACCGCACCCGGTATCTCGCCCTCGGCGCTCCGGTTCGCGTGGGGCCGGATATCCACGATCAGCCCTCCCTGGGACTGCAACGCGGCCGCCTGTTCCGGCGCCACCCGCTCCAGCTGCGCCCTGGCCTGCGCGACCATGTCCTCGGCGCCTGTACTCATCGTGCACTCACTCCGCTCGCCGACGAACCTGCGAAGTCAGTCAGCGTACGGTATTCCCGGACCGGCCGCAGCGGGGGAGAGTACGCGTGCACGGACGCGGCGGGCAACGACTTGTCATTGCGCAACTGGTGCGCACGATCGGGGCCGAATCCGATCGTGTCGCCGGCCCGCCGTTCCGCCTTCCGCACCGTCCCGCCGGGATGCACGTATTCCTCGCTGAGTTCGCCCACGGTCATGGTGAACGCGCCGGACGCGCCGCCGTGGTCGTGCGGTGCGGTGCCCTGCCCCGGCGCCCAGGACAGCAGCCACAGCTCGACGCCCATGGTCAGAGCCAAGCGCTTCCACCAGCGCCGCTCGGCGTCGAAGCGCACGATGTCCAGCAGCGGCGTCGCCAGCTCCGCGGCCACCAGGCTGGTCAGCCGGTGTAGTTGCGAAGCCGACCACAGTGCCCGCTCCGGGTGGATGGCGTCTCGAATCAGCGGCACGTCGATGTCGGGATGGATATCGCTCGCGTGCTCGAGGTTCACCGGAAGGGAAGTGGTCACATGTGCTCCTGACGGTCGGTCGGATGAGCGCTCGCGGCTGCGCCGCGTGGATCCTCCTCCATCGGAAGCTGATTGCCACCAATCCCGATCAGCGCGAATAAAATTCGATCGCTCGCCTACCCGAACGCGGGCAACGGTGGAGTCTCCGGGAAGACGACGGGCAACGAGACCAGGGCGCGGTGGAACGGACCCGGGCGCCACATCAGCTCCTCCACCGGGACCGCGAGCTGTATCTCGGGCAGCGCGTCGAGCAACTGGTCGATGGCATCCTGCGCGATCAGGTATGCCATCGATCTGGCGGGGCAGGCGTGCGGTCCGGCACCCCACGCGAGGTGCGCGCGGTTGTCGGTGTGCTCGCCGGTGTTGATCGCCGGGTCGTGATTGCACCCGGCCATGCTGATGACGACCGGTTGGTGCGCGGGCAACCACACGTCGTCGATCAGGATGGGCTGTTTGGGGTAGCTGAAGCAGTAGTTGGCTCCCGGCGGGTCGTCGAACAGCACCTCGTCGAGCGCGTCGCGGGTGGACAGACTGCCACCGAAGATCCCGCCCGCGTACCGGCGGTCGGTGAGCATCAGTCGCAAGGTGTTGGCGATCAAGTTCTGCTGCGGTTCGATTCCCGCCCCGTACAGGGTGACCAGCTGGTGGATCATCTCCCGGTCGTCGAGGGCGGCGGGGTGGCGCAGCAGTCGCGACGTGATGTCGTCGCCCGGATTCCGTCGCTTCCGCTGCACCAGCTCGAACAGCGCGTCGGCGAGCATCGCGTTGCCCTTGTCGGCGTTGACGCCCTCGAAGATGGCGGCCATGCCCATCGCCACCTGCTGCCCGATCTCCGGCGGGCAGCCGAGCATCTCGTTGAGCACCGCGAACGTGAGCGGGAACGCGTACTGGCTGATCAGGTCCGCCGCGCCGTCCTGGCAGAAGGCGTTGATCAGCGGGCCCGCGACCTGTTCGGTCGTCGTGTGCAACGCGTACAGGTCGACCTCGCCGAGGCTCGCGACGTTCACCTGGCGGTAGCGCTCGTGTTCGAAGCCCGTGCTGCGCAGGGCATTCGGCCGCCATTCCATCATCGGCAGGATCGGGCAGTCTCCGGGAATGCCCTGCTGCCAGGTCCGTGGGTCCGCCGGGAAGTGCACGGGGTCGTTGAGGATGCGCAACGCCGTGTAATAGCCGATCACCAACGTGGCGGGCACATTCGGCGCCAGTTCCACCGGCACGAGCGAACCGAACCGGCGGCGCATCTCCCGGTAGGCGCGATGCGGGTCGGCGGCGAATTCCTCTGTGTACAGCGGGACCCGGGGTCCGTCGGCGTCGAGCGGTGAACCGTGTTGGACGGGGCAGCCTTTCGGGCTTTCGGAAGTGGCTTGCGGGGACGGTGGCGTGGACAAAAGGCATGACTCCAGAAGGGAAGGCTCTTCGCCGACGCGTGCGGGCAAGCGGGTCGGCTACGCGCCGGTCAGGTGCATGTTTCGCGATGTGCTACGGGATCGTAAGCAGTCGGAACCCGGTGGCGGGTGCGTTTGAGCCGCAGTGGCACAGAGTGATTCACCCGAGTGCCACCGCGTACCGTTCGGCCAGCGCGGCCACGCGATCGGCGGGCCAGGGGCAGCGGATGTCGCCTCGGGTGGCGGCGAAGAAGAGTTCCAGCTGGACGTGCCAGGCGGCCAGCAGTTCCGGCCGTAGCCGAGCCAATTCCTCCGGCAGGGTCTGGGTGAGTTCCACTCGGACGCCCAGGTCGGGATCGGCCTCGAAGGCCCAGCGGACCGTGCCCGCGACGGCGCCGTCGTGCCGCCACTCGTACGCCAACGTTCGAGGCGGCTCGACGTCGACCAGCGCACCCGCCTCGACATGCTGATTGGTCGACCGGACGGGTGGCCGGGCGCCCACGGACGGGGTCTCGTCGCCGACGAGCGAAGTCCACACCGAGTCCATCGGCTGCCACACCAGGTCACGCGCGAACCGCAACACGTAGCCACCGGCGACCTCCTCGCAGTCGCCCGTGTCGAGCCCGAACTCCTCGATATAGCGCTCGATATCGGCAAGCCAAGTCGTGTCCGGCTCGGTGGGGCTGTCGCCGAGCAGGCCCGCGAGTGCCGTCAGGCAACGATCCCACCCGACGGCGGATCGCGCGGCGCCGAGCCGTCCTAGCGGTCCGCCGCCGAGGACGTGGGTGAAGACCAACAGCGTCCCGTCCCCGTCGGGCACGAGTTCGAATCGCAGCACGTCCTCGTTCCACCGGAACATGTAGACCTTGGGCGGGTCGAACTCGAGCACCTCGCCGCGGGAGGTGCTTTCGACCGTCTCGGGTGCGTCGGCGAAGGTGAAGCGCATCGCCGCGCCGGGCCGTGGTTCGGTCGTCACCGCGGCCGGGAACCAGGCGGCCATTTCCGCCGGGTCGCTGATCGCGCGCCACACCTTCGCCGGGGGATGCGCCAGCCTGCGTTCGAACCGCAGGGTCGGGGCGCCGTCGATGGTGCGCAGCTGTGCTCGGGGATCGCTCATGGTTGTCCTTTCTCGTCGGGCATGGCGTCGAGATGACGTTCCAGGGCGTCGAGGCTCGTGTCCCACATCCGCCGGTACGGCGCGAGCCAGGCCTCGATCTCGGCCAGTGGTTCCGGTCGCAACCGGTACCAGCGCCGCTGTGCGTCCTGGCGCACGTCGACCAGACCCGCGCCGCGCAGGACCTTCAGGTGCTTGGACACCGTCGGCTGGGCCAGTCGCAGCTGCGCGACCAGGTCGCCGACCAGTCGCTCCCGCTCGCGCAGCAGGTCCAGGATCTCCCGGCGGCGTGGCTCGGCCAGCGCCTCGAACGTAGATGCCATATTGGCAATATAGCTCATATGGAATATAAAAACATCGTGAAGCCCGCCAGACGTGTTCGCCGGAAGCCGGATCGCGGCGACGGGTTCGGCGAACCCGACAGATCCTGCGGTGATACCGCAATGCTATTGAGTGTTACCGATATCCGGCGCTCTGTTCGGCACCGGCTGTGTCGGTCAGGTGTTTTCGGCGAACTGGGGCGTAATCGAAACATCTAGTACGTTCTCCGGGATAACGAGAAGCAGTTCTCGGGTGAGGCCGGCCAGCAGCGCCGGTTCCGATCCCGGCCGCTCGGCGACATCGGGCGGGTAGGTGGAGGTGTCCATGCTTGTTGACCGCGCCGTCGTCACTTGGCGGGGAGACAAGAGTCAGCCGACCCGAGGCCGCGCCCCTGTCGTCGCGGCCGGCGGTCGGCGATTCCGCAGAATACGAAACGTCCTCGGCTGTGCGGCGCTTGCCGTAGCGCTGGTGGCCGGGTGTACAACCGACCGCAGCGAGGACTCGGCATCGAGCGAACCGAGCATCACCGAGGCCGCGGCGCGCACCGACCAGAAGGGCCTGTCCCTCATCCTGCCGGGCACCTTGGCCGCGAGCTATGCCGAGCTCGCGGCGGGCGTGCGGGGGAAGCTCGGCATGGCCATCATGCCGGTCGGCGGCGAGCAGGCGATCACCTTCGGTGAATGGACCAGCGGTCCGGCCTGGTCGACGATGAAGGTGCCGCTCACCATCGCCGCGCTGCGGCGCAGTCCGGGCAGCTCGAGCTACGCCGCGTCGGCCGCGATCACGCAGTCCGACAACGCCGCCGCCGACGTGCTCTGGCAGTCGCTCGGCACGCCGCAGGAGGCGGCGCAGGCCGTCCAGGCGGTCCTGCGCGAAGGCGGGGACAACAAGACCGTCGTGCCCGCCACCCGCACCCGTTCCGAGCACTCGGCCTTCGGGCAGGCGGAGTGGTCGCTGACGGATCAGGTGCGGTTCGCCTCGCGGTTGCCCTGCCTGCCGCAGACCGATCGCGTGACCTCGCTGATGGAACAGGTCATCGCCAGCCAGCGCTGGGGTCTCGGCGAGCTCGGCGGCGCCGAATTCAAGGGCGGCTGGGGCCCGGACGTCTCGGGCAACTACCTGGTGCGGCAGTTCGGGGTCATCGACGTCCCCTCGGGGCAGATCGCGATCGCGATCGCCGTGCAGCCGGAGTCGGGATCGTTCAGCGACGGCATGAACGTCCTGGACAAACTCGCCACGGTCGTCTCGGAGCATCTCGACGAACTGTCCGGGGGACGCTGCCCGGCCGCATGAGGTCATCTGTCCAGGTCGGTGTTACACGCCGTTCACGGGGGCGGGGCTGCCGAGATCGGACATGAAGGGCAAGATAGCGGCCATGCGCATCGGAGTTCTGACCGGAGGCGGAGACTGCCCAGGACTGAACGCGGTCATCCGCGCTGTCGTTCGGACCGCGAACGGCCGTTACGGAGACGCGATCGTCGGTTTCGAGGACGGCTGGCGCGGCCTATTGGAGGATCGGAAGATCCAGATCCGCAACGACGACCGCACCGACCGCATCCTCACCAAGGGCGGCACCATCCTCGGCACCGCCCGCACCAACCCCGACGTGCTGCGCGCCGGCCTGGGCCGGATCAAGCAGACCCTGGACGACAACGGCATCGAAGCGCTGATCCCGATCGGCGGCGAGGGCACCCTCACCGCCGCGAGCTGGCTGTCCGACGAGGGCGTGCCGGTGGTCGGCGTCCCGAAGACCATCGACAACGACATCGATTGCACCGACGTCACTTTCGGCCACGACACGGCGCTGAGCATCGCCACCGAGGCGATCGACCGGCTGCACACCACCGCCGAATCGCACCAGCGCGTCATGCTCATCGAGGTGATGGGCCGCCACGCGGGCTGGATCGCGATCAGCGCGGGCATGGCGGCCGGCGCGCACCTGACCCTGGTGCCGGAGGTCCCGTTCGAGGTCGACGAGGTGTGCGCCATGATCAAGCGGCGGTTCCAGCGCGGTGACAAGCACTTCATCTGCGTCGTCGCCGAGGGCTCGCACCCTGCGCCGGACTCCGGGTTCACCTTGCGCGAGGGCGGTATCGACGAGTTCGGCCACGAGCGCTTCACCGGCGTCGCGCAGCAGCTCGGCGTGGAGATCGAGCGGCGCATCGGCAAGGAAGTCCGCACCACCGTGCTCGGTCACGTGCAGCGCGGCGGCAGCCCCACGCCCTACGACCGGGTGCTGGCCACTCGCTTCGGCCTGCACGCGGCCGAGGCCGTGCACGCGGGCAAGTTCGGCCAGATGGTCGCCTTGCACGGCACCTCCATCGACCTGGTTCCGCTGTCGGAGGCCACCAAACAGCTCAAGCGCGTGCCGACGGAGCGCTATCGCGAGGCGGAGGCGTTCTTCGGGTAGGAACGCGCACAGGTCGACGCGCTCTTCGGCGCAGACCGGATCGATGACGCGTGAACGGAGGCGCACCGGCGACCGAAACCGCTTCGGTTCGTCCCGTACCGGCGCGGCGGCTACCCTGGCCGGTATGGCCGAGATCCACGTGAACGATCTGCCGAAAGCCACCGTCGATGTATTGCACCGGCGGGCGCGCGCGGCGGGGCTGCCGTTGCCGGACTACATCGGGCGTGAGCTGATCGCGCTGGCGCGGCGGCGTACACCGGACGACACGGTCGTGGAATTCCTGGAATCCGAAGGACGCGACCTGGCACCGGATATCGATGACGACGCCGTGGCGCTCGTGCAAAGCTACGGCCTGCCCATCGATGCGCTCGGCGTCCTCGGCCGCCGCGCTCGCTCCGCCGGACTTCCGCTGGGGCAGTACGTGCGTCGCGAGCTGAACCGAACCGCTCGGCAGACCACCGTCGAGGACGCCCTGCTGGAGTTCCAGGAGGTGCGGGAACAGAACCCCGGCCTGCAGCTCGACATGGCGGAAATCGCCGCTGCGGTGCGGTACGCGCGCGGCGAATAGCGGGGGCCGGTGCGCGCGGTCGGTACTGTGAGTCGCATGCGCAGTGGGCGACTGATCGCGTTGGCCCTGTTCGTGATCGCGGCGTTGGTCGCCGGGTGTTCGGAGTCGAATCCGCCCGATCCGACCATCGGCGATTGGCACGGCGCCATCGAGGTCCCCGGTCAACCGGTGCAGGTGGGCGTGACCTTCCGCGACGACGGCACAGCCACCATCGACATCCCCTCGCAAGGGGTGACGGGCACGCAACTGAAGGATGTCAGCTCCGACCGCGACGGCGTGTCGTTCGCGATCCCCGACATCCCGGGCGACCCGGTGTTCCACGGCGAATACGAGTCCGGAAGCGACCGGATCACCGGCGATTTCACCCAGTCGGGCCAGAGCTTCCGGCTGACGCTGAGCCGAGGCAAGGTCGAACCCCCCGCCCGTCCGCAGGAACCGAAGCCGCCGTTCCCGTACCAGACCGAGGACGTCACCTACCGCAGCGGCGACGTCACCATCGCGGGCACCCTGACCGAGCCGCAGGGCGCGGGCCCGTTCCCCGCCATCCTCATGATCACCGGAAGCGGACCGCAGGACCGCGACGAGGACCTCATGGGGCACAAGCCGTTCCTGCTGCTGGCCGACACCTTCACCCGCGCGGGCTACGCCGTGCTGCGCACCGACGATCGCGGCGTCGGCGGCACCGGCGGCAAGCTGGACGACGCGAGCTACACGGACCTGGCCGAGGACGCCGCCGCGGGCGTCCGCTTCCTGCGCGACCGCGCCGACATCGACCCGGCCCGAGTCGGGCTCTTCGGTCACAGCGAGGGCGGCTACCTCGCGCCGCTGGTCGCCGCGCGCCCGGACAGTGGCGTCGCGTTCGCCGTCCTGATGGCCGGACCCGGCGTTCCCGGCACGGACGTGCTGATCGAGCAGACCCGCCTGCTCGCCGCCGCCAACGGCGCACCACCCGACCAGATCGAGGCCCAGGTGCGCGACACCACCGAACTGGCCACTCTGCTGAAGGCGGGTGACCTGCAAGGCGCGAAACAGCTGGCCGTGCGGCAGAACCAGTCCCGGCCCGCCGACCAGCGCGTGCCGGACGATCAGGCGGCCGCGCCGATCACGCCGTATCTGGCGGCCCTGGTCGCCTACGATCCGGCGCCCGCCCTCTCGGCCCTGCGCGTCCCGGTGCTCGCGTTCTTCGGCGGCAAGGATCTCCAGGTGCCCCCGGCGCAGAGCGAGCAGCCGATGCGCGACCTCCTCGCCGCCGACCCCGACGCGACCGTCCACGTCTTCCCCGGCCTCAACCATCTGATGCAACCCACCGAGACCGGCCGTCCCAGCGAGTACAGCACCATCGAGACGACCATCGCGCCCGAGGTCCTCGACTACGTCACCGGGTGGCTGCGGCAGCGGGTCCCGTCGAAGTAGCGCCGCGCGACGCGAGAGCCGCTGCGCTGCGACGGGAGCGTTTACCTAAACTGATGGCCATGAGCGCACCCACGGTCGACCTGATGGATTACTCGGATGTCATCGCCCGGTTCGAGCCGGTGCTCGGCATGGAGGTCCACGTCGAGCTGAACACCGCGACCAAGATGTTCTGCGGTTGCCCGACCGAGTTCGGCGCCGAGCCGAATACCCAGGTCTGCCCGGTGTGCCTCGGTCTGCCCGGTTCGCTCCCGGTGGTCAACCAGAAGGCCGTCGAGTCCGCGATCCGGATCGGTCTGGCGCTGAACTGCTCGATCACCCCGTGGGGCCGGTTCGCGCGTAAGAACTACTTCTACCCCGATCAGCCGAAGAACTACCAGATCAGCCAGTACGACGAGCCGATCGCCACGAACGGGCACCTGGACGTGGTGCTCGACGACGGCAGCACCTTCCGCGTCGACATCGAGCGCGCGCACATGGAAGAGGACACCGGCAAGTCGGTGCACATCGGCGGCGCGACCGGCCGCATCCACGGCGCCAGCCACTCGTTGCTGGACTACAACCGGGCGGGTGTGCCGCTGATCGAGATCGTCACCAAGCCGATCACCGGCGCGGGGGAGCGTGCGCCGGAGGTGGCGCGGGCCTACGTGACGGCGTTGCGAGATCTGCTGAAGTCGCTCGGGGTCTCCGACGTGAAGATGGAGCAGGGCTCGCTGCGCTGTGACGCGAATGTCTCGCTGATGCCCATCGGCGCAACGGAATTCGGCACCCGCACGGAGACCAAGAACGTCAACTCGCTGCGCAGCGTCGAGGTCGCGGTGCGCTTCGAGATGCGCAGGCAGGCCGCGGTGCTCGCGGGCGGCGGCACGATCGTGCAGGAGACCAGGCACTTCCACGAGACCGACGGAACCACCTCGCCCGGCCGCCGCAAGGAGACCGCCGAGGACTACCGCTACTTCCCCGAGCCGGATCTCGAGCCCGTCGCGCCCGACGCGGACTGGGTGGAGCAGCTGCGCGACACCATCCCGGAGTACCCGTGGCTGCGCCGGGCGCGCATCCAGTCCGACTGGGGCCTGTCCGACGAGGTGATGCGCGACCTGGTCAACGCGGGTGCGCTGGACCTGATCATCGCCACCGTCGACGCGGGCGCCCCAGCCAACGAGGCGCGCTCCTGGTGGGTCGCCTACCTCACCGAGAAGGCCAAGGAGCGCGAAGTCGCGCTGGACGAGCTGCCGATCACCCCGGCCCAGGTCGCCGAGGTGATCAAGCTGGTCGACGCGAAGACGATCAACAACAAGGTGGCCAAGCAGGTCGTCGACCATGTGCTGGAAGGCGAAGGCGATCCGGCGCAGATCGTCGAGGCCAAGGGGCTCGGCATGGTCAGCGACGACAGCGCCCTGCAGGCGGAGGTGGAGAAGGCGCTGGCCGCCAACCCCGATATCGCCGACAAGATCCGTTCCGGCAAGGTGCAGGCGGCGGGCAAGATCGTCGGCGACGTCATGAAGGCGACCCGCGGCCAGGCCGACGCGGCCCGTGTCCGGGAACTCGTCCTCGCCGCGTGCGGCTGAGCAGTCAGCGAGGGCGGTCGAGCGCGACCGAGTCGTAGGTCGTGTCCGGGGTCGGCGGCGTGGTGTAGCGGGCGTTCGGGAGATAGAGACGGTCTCCGAACATCGCGACCGTCGTCGGCACGTCGAAGCGCGGGTCGGTGACGCGCCGTTCGACGGTCCCCGTCGTGCCGGAGGGATCGAGCGAGACCACGGCGATCGCGTTGGACCGGTTCTGGACGACGAACAATGTGCCGCCACGCAAGAGCAGCCCGTCGCCGCCGGGCAGCGTCTCGCCGCCCAGATCGACCTGTCGCGTCACGCCCGTCGCCGGCTCGACGCGGAACAACCGGCCGGTCACCGACTGCATGACGATCAACCCGTCGCCGTCGGGCGTGCGCACGATTCCGTTGGCGTTGATCGCGCCGGGTTCGTAGCGGATGTCGCCGGTCAGTGGTCGCCGCACCACCGCGGGAGGCGGCGGCAGCGCGTCGTCGTCGCCGACGGGCAGGTGGTAGAGCACCGGCGCTCGCGAGTCGGTGAACCACGCGCCCGTCGGGGTGAGCACCACGTCGTTGACGAACGTGTCCGGAGGCGTACCGAGCCGGTAGCTCGCCAGCACCGCGCCCGTGTCGGCGTCCACGACGCGGGCGTCGCCTCCGGTGCCACCGGCGACGAACAGCCTGCCCCGGTGGTCGATCTGGAGGCCCAGCGCCGGCGTACCCGGCCCGGGGCTCAGGATGTCGCCTCGTCCGGTTATCAGGTCGGCGCGGTAGATGGAGCCGTCGGCCCGTGAGCCGAAGTAGGCCACCGGTCGCGATCCGATCGCGATGCCCTCCGGCTGGAATCCGGCGGGCAGGCC
This sequence comes from Nocardia sputorum, assembly GCF_027924405.1. Lineage (NCBI taxonomy): Bacteria > Bacillati > Actinomycetota > Actinomycetes > Mycobacteriales > Nocardiaceae > Nocardia > Nocardia sputorum. The sequence continues at coordinate 1,523,420 of NZ_AP026978.1, forward strand.
GATCGTGGTGCGCGGGTCCGGACGGTGTGCCGTCGTCCGCTCCGCGGATACCAGCGCCGTAGCGCCGAGACAGGCGAGCGCGGCCGAGAGCACGAGGACTCTCTTCATCTGGTCGTTTCCTTTGTCGTCATCGCCGGGCCCACCGGCAGGAGTGCCTGATGCCGATCGTCGCACGCGGAAGCCATGGGCGGCTGATGCCCGCGCTCAGTAACCGACGGTGAAATGCCTGCTCTCGCCTGGGCTTTCGAGTTCGTCGAGGACGGCGACGGCGAGATCCTCGGCAGAGATTCGGGACGAGCCGTCGGCGCTGATGATCAGTGTGGTGGCGCCGCGCCGGTACTTTCCGGTCCGCTGTCCGGGCTCGAGCAGGGCGGGCGGGCTGAGATAGACCCAGGTGGCCGGATGCGCCCGGCAGGACTCCCACTGCGCGACGCTGGCGGCGGCGATGGGGCGAACCGCCTCCGGGACGTACTCCGGACTGTCGAGGACAAGCCGATCGGAGTGCTCCGAAGCCTGGAGAGGGGCGGCGCCGCCGACGACGAGGATGCGTGACCGAGTGGTCTGGGCCGCGTCGAGCAGGGCCGTCGTCGTCGCCGTGACGGTGTGTTCCTGCCCGGGGCCCGGACGCGTCGCCGCCACGATCGCGTCGACGCCGTCGAACAGTTCGCTCATCCGGTCGGCGTCGTTCGCGTCGCCTTCGACGGCGGAGATCCCGGGCGGCAAGGGAGTCGGCGGCCGTCTCCGGAACACGGCGACGATCTCGTGGCCGCGGCGCACGGCCTCGGCGATGACACGCGAGCCGACCATGCCGTTGGCTCCGACGACGGCGATCTTCATTTCAGTATCCCTTCGGGGGTCGATACGACGGTGGACGAGCGGGTGGGCGCGGGAAGCTGCCCCGCGACGATGGCGGCGAGCGCGAGCGCGAAGCCTGCCAATTGCACCGGGCCGAGGGTCTGGCCCAGCAGGACGGCGCCGAGAACGGCGGCGACCAGCGGCGACAGCAGCACGAGAACCGCGACCGAGGTGACGGGCAAGGCGCCGATGCCGCGGAACCAGACGACGTAGGCGAGCAGACCGCCGACCAGACCGAGCCACAGATAGCCGCAGGCAGCGGGCGCGTCGATCGTGGGCGGGGAGCCTTCGACCAGGAACGTGAGAGGCAGCAGGAACAGACCGCCCGCGGTGAGCTGCCAGCCGGCGAAAGCGGTGGGGCCGACCGCAGCGGGGCGTCCCCACTTCTTCGTGAGCGTCAGGCCGAGCGCCATCGAAGCCGCTGCGGCGATGCCCGCCGCCACTCCGGCGAAGTCGAGGGACGCATCCGGCCCGATGACCACCAAGCCGACACCCAGGACGCCTATCGCGCCCCACACCAGGCGCCAGGCGGACGGGCTCTCCCGCAGGACGGCCACGGCCAGGACAGCCACGACCAGCGGCTGGGCAGCCGCCAAGGTCGCGGCCACGCCACCCGGCAGACGTTCGGCGGCCAGGAACAGCAGGGGGAACAGCAGCCCGATGTTGAGCACGCCGAGCACCGCTGCTTTGCCCCACCACGCTCCGCGCGGCAGCGTTCGCGTGATCGCCAGCGCGATCAACCCCGCGGGCAACGCGCGCAGGAGTCCCGCGAACAGCGGGTGTCCTGGTGGGAGAAGTTCGGTGGTGACGACGTACGTCGTGCCCCACGACGCGGGAGCGAGCGCCGTCAGGAGGGTGCGAGACAGATTTCCGAGCGGCGCGTCTCCGCCGGAAATTGTCTGTGCTGCTGGACTTTTCACAGGGGAAGTCTCGCCCGGCGACTATTGATGAGTCCAACACATGTTTGTCACTTCATCGATCTCGATTCACGATTGATCTATGGAGCTCCAACAGATGCGTTACGTCCTCGCGGTCGCCGAGACGAACAGCTTCACCCGAGCCGCCGAACGATGCCTGGTCGTGCAATCCGCCCTCAGCCACCAGATCGCCCGCTTGGAACGGGAACTGGGCGCGAGACTGTTCGAGCGCACCAGCCGCCGGGTGCGCCTGACACCGGCAGGTGCGGCGTTCCTCCCCGCTGCCCGCCAGTGCCTGGACGCCGCCGAGCGCGCGGCCGCCGAGGTCGCCGCGGCGGTCGGTGAGGTGCGCGGACGACTCGCCGTGGGGCTGATCCCCACCGTCGCCGCGGTCGACATCCCCGATGCGCTGCGTGAGTTCCGCACGCGATATCCGCACGTGCGCGTCAGTCTGCGGGTCGGCGCGAGCGAGGAACTGATCGAGCGAGTCGTGCAAGGCGCCATCGACGTGGCCTTCCTCGGCTTGCCGGTCACCGCGCGACCACGCGGCGTCGCCGCCCACGAACTCGCCCGCGACCGGCTCGTCGCCGTGGTCGCGCGGGACCACCCGCTCGCCGGTGCGCCGACGGTCGATCTGCGCAGGTTGTCGTCGGAGGTCTTCGTGGACCTGCCGGCCGGAACCGCGGGACGCCTCCAATCCGACCAGGCGTTCGCGGCCGCCGGTCTCGACCGTGACGTCGCCTTCGAAGTGACCAGCGCGGACTACATCGCTCGGCTCGTCCGCCCAGGACTCGCCGTGGCCATGCTCCCCGCCGCCTACGCGCCGCAGCTGGAGGGCGTCGTCACCATCGAGGTCGCCGACGCCCCGGCCCGCGTCGAATACGTCATCTGGAGCCGCAGCCGCCCACCCGCGGCGACCGCTTTCCTCACCGTGCTCGGTATCCCGGCCCAGGATCGGGACGACTCCTGAAGCGTCCGCAGGCATTCCGGCCGATCGAAGGCGACGTACGCAGCATGAGCGGCCAGACCGCAGCGGCGCTGTCAAGCGACACATGGCCTCCTGGCCCCTTGGTCGCCTCGACAAGGCGAAGCCCGGATCGTGCTGTCACCGCCGCACGCGCCTCACCGGCTCTACCGCCCGTTTCGAGCGAAGCGAGACCGAGCATGTTCCGTTCGCGGCCCGGTTCGGGTCCGAGTGGCCGCCGCGTCCGCGACGCAGTCGCCAGCGGCGGCCACTCGGACGCGAACCACAAGAGGGCCGCGAACACGCCGCGCCCGCGCGGCCGAGAACACAGCGAACTCAGTCCGGGCCGCCGCCACCGGCCTGCGGGGGCGGGATGCGGACGACGCGGTCGTCGAACGGTCCCGGCTGGCCGTCGGTCTTGTTCACCGTGGTCACCCAGATGGTGCCGTCGGCGCCGACCGCCGCGCCGCCGAGCTGTCCGTACCTGTCCTGCGCCACCAGGGACGGGGCCGCGGTGACGGCGTGCGTGTTCGGGTCGGCGGAGGCGATGGCGACGGCTTTCGCGCGGGTCAGCGAGATCGCGACGCCGTCGGTCGCGGCGGCGCAGCCTGCGACGCCGGGCCGGTCCGGCCAGGTCCACACGGTGGTGACCACGCCGTCGCCGCCGAGCCGCTGCAACCGGTCCTCGGCGGGTGTGCGGTCGGTGATCCAGATGCTGTCCTTGCCGTCCCGGCACACGTCCCCCGCGGTGCCGATGCCGGAGACGGCGATTTCCGGCGCGGGCGTGCGGCCGGGCACCGGTGAGTTCACCCGCAGCAGTTTGCCCGCGAGCGAGCCCGCCGAGGCCGCCGCGCCGGGGTTGCCCGCGTCGCCGGTCAGCACCAGCATCTGGTCCGGTGCGGCGAACTCGATCGCGCCGTGATTGCCGGTCGCGCCCTTGGGGATCCCGGTGAGGACGTCCTTGGGGGAGCCGCCTTCGGCGATGCGGACCACGCGGTTGTCGCTGCCGGTGGTGATGTAGGCGTACATCAACCCGTCTTCGCGGTAGGTCGGCGAGAGCGCGATGTCGCTGAGACCGCCGTCGCCGGAACCGTCCACGTCCAGCCGGGCGATCTCGACCGGCGGCTGCTCCGGGGCGACCTTCAGGATGCGGCCGGTCCGGCGCTCGGCGACCAGCGCGCCGTCGGCGAGCGTGACCAGGCCGCCGGTGGTGTCCAGGCAGGTGGCCACCACCGCCGGGTCGGGATCGATGCAGGGGCCGCTCGGCCGGGTGGTCGAGGTGGGTGGCTGACTCGGTTTCTTCGGGTCGATGTTGGCTCCGCGCAGGGTCGGCTCCGGGGTGAACGGGCTGGACGCCGAATCGTCGAACCGGGCGCACCCGACCAGCAGGACGGAGCCGAGCGCCAAGCTCGCCGCGACGCGGCCCACGACAACCAAACTCATGGTCCAGACGTTACGGAAATAACGTCGCCCGCGCCCCCTCCGGGTGGGTGTTGCGCGCACCGAACACGCCGCGCCGTACTTGCCCGCCGTGACGGGGTGCGGCATAGGGTAGTTGCCGTGACCGACAAGCCGAAAGACACGCCGGATCCCAAGGCCGGGAACCCCGCTCCCTCCACGGCCGAGCAGTCGGCGGTTTCGACCACCGGTCGGGGCGTGACCAGCCCGTACGACTCGCCGACCGAGCAATTCGAGCGGGTGGATCCAGCCCAGCGGCCGCAGTTGTCCAAGGACGTCCCACGCACCGACGACGAGCTCGGGCTCGATCCGGACGTGCCGACCACCGCCCACGGCAAGGTCGCGGGGGACAAGTCCGCGTCCACCTACGATTACGCCAGCATCCCGCCCGCTCCCACCCCGCCGAGCGACAGCGCGCGCCTGCGCCGCCGCAACGGCGACTACCGCCGCGGCACGCTCGATCTCGGTTTGCTGCTGCTGCGCCTGGTGGTCGGCGCCACCTTCCTCTACCACGGCTTGCAGAAGCTCACCGGCTGGTTCCACGGCCCCGGCCTGGACGGCACCCGCGACATGATGGAGCGCGGCGGCTGGGATCACCCGTCGGTGTCCGCCATCCTGGTGACCGCCGGCGAGGTCGGCGGCGGCGCGCTGCTGATCCTCGGGCTGGCCACCCCGTTGGCCGCGGGCGCGGTGCTCGCGGTGATCCTGGACGCCTGGGCCTGGAAACAGGGCATGGCCCCCGGCTTCCAGTACAAGGCCGGGCCGGGAGCGGTGGAACTGGAAAGCATCCTGGCCGGCGTCGCCGCCGTCATCATCCTGACCGGTCCGGGTCGCTTGTCCTTCGACCGCAATCGCGGTTGGGCCACCCGCCCGGCGGCCGGCTCGTTCGTGGTCCTTCTCCTCGCCGTAGCGGCCGCGGTAGGCGCCTACTGGTACCTGCACGGCGGCAACCCACTCACCGGCGTCGGGCCCTTCGACTAGGTTCCTCGCGGACGGGCGCGGCTTCGCCGTCTCCTTGACCTCGAGCGCAGTTGAACTTCTAGCGTCCCTCGGGACGAAAGGAATTCGACTGTGACAACACTTGTTACGGGTGCCACCGGCAACACCGGTCGGCACGTGGTCGCCGAATTGGTCCGCCGCGGTGAGCGCGTTCGTGCGTTGACCCGGAATCCGGTCGCCGCCGCGGGGAAGCTCCCGGCCGAGGTGGAACTCGTGGCCGGCACGCATACGGAACCGCAGCGGTTGGCTGCCGCCTTGGAGGGCGTCGACCGGTTGCACGTCACCGTGACCGCCGGCCTTGCCGAAGCCGGGCCGGAGCTGGTCCGGCGCGCGGTCGAGGCGGGCGTGCGCCGCTTCACGGTGGTGTGGGGTGGCGCGGTCGGGCCGGTCGAGGAGGCTGTGCGGGACTCGGGTGTGGAATGGACTCGACTGGAACCGCAAGAGTTCATGTCGAACACGCTGGGCTGGATCGAATCGATTCGCGGCGAGGCGGTGGTGCGCGAGCCGTACGACTTCCCCAGCGCGCTGGTACACGAAGCCGACATCGGGGCGGTGGCAGCTGTCGCGCTGCTCGAAGACGGCCATTCCGGCCGTGCTTACAACCTCACCGGGCCCGCGCCGCTGACACCGCGAGAACGGATCGCCATCCTGTCCCGGGCCGTTCGCCGCGACATCGCTTTCGTCCGGATCACGCACGACCAGGCCGTCGAGCGGCTGGTTGCCACGGGTGTGTCCCGGGCGGACGCCGAGTACGTCGTCGGCTGGTATGCCACACCCGACGCCGCGTCCACGACCGTCGTCGACACCGTCGCACAGGTGACGGGCAGACCAGCGCGAACGTTCGACCAGTGGGTGGCCGAGCACGCGGAACTCTTCCGGGATTCGCCGATCGCCGACCACGCCACAATCGGCTGAGCGAGTCGGGGAACGACCGCTTTCCGCCGCCCATCGGAGCCGATGGGCGGCGGATCCGGCGAGCTACGGCACGTGGCGGACGGCGCCCTTGTCGGCCGACGTGGCCATGGCGGCGTAGGCGCGCAGCGCGGTCGTCACCGGACGATCGCGGTTCACCGGCTGCCAGGGCCGCTCCGACGCTTCCATCTTGGCGCGGCGTTCGGCGAGGACGGCGTCGTCGACGAGGACCTCGAGCGTGCGGGTGGCCACGTCGATGCGGATCTGGTCGCCGTTCTCGACCAACCCGATGACACCACCGCTGGCCGCCTCGGGCGAGATGTGCCCGATCGACAGACCGGAGGTGCCGCCGGAGAACCGGCCGTCGGTGATCAGCGCGCACTCCTTGCCGAGGCCCGAGCCCTTCAGGAAGGCGGTCGGATGCAGCATCTCCTGCATGCCGGGACCGCCCGCGGGACCCTCGTAGCGGACCACGATCACGTCGCCGGGCTTGATCTTCTTGCCGAGGATGACCGACACGGCCTCCTCCTGCGACTCCACCACCACGGCGGGGCCCTGGAAGGAGAACAGCGCCTCGTCGATGCCCGCGGTCTTGAGCACCGCGCCGTCGGGCGCGATGTTGCCGCGCAGCACGACCAGGCCGCCTTCCCTGGTGTAGGCGTGCTCCAGATCGCGGATGCAGCCGCCCGCGGCATCGGTGTCCAGCGACGACCAGCGGTTGTCGGTGGAGAACGGCTCGGTGGTGCGCACCCCGCCCGGCGCGGCGTGGAAGAGTTCGATCGCTTCCTGGGAAGCCTTGCCGGAGCGGATGTCCCAGGTGTCGAGCCACTCGTCGAAGGACGCGGTGTGCACGGTGGTGACGTCGGTCTCCAGCAGCCCGGCGCGGCGCAGTTCGCCGAGGATGGCGGGGATGCCGCCGGCGCGGTGCACGTCCTCCATGTGGTAGTCGGAGTTCGGCGACACCTTCGACAGGGTGGGCACCCGGCGGCTGATCTCCTCGATGGTGTGCAGATCGAAGTCGACCTCGCCCTCCTGCGCGGCGGCCAGCGTGTGCAGCACGGTGTTGGTCGACCCGCCCATCGCGACGTCCAGGGCCATCGCGTTGCGGAAGGCCTTGGCGTCGGCGACATTGCGCGGCAGCACGGACGCGTCGTCCTCGCGGTACCAGCGGTTGGCGATGTCCACCACGACGGTGCCCGCCCGCTCGAACAGCGCCCGGCGCGCGGCGTGCGTGGCGAGGGTGGAGCCGTTGCCGGGCAGTGCGAGTCCGAGCGCTTCGGTGAGGCAGTTCATCGAGTTCGCCGTGAACATGCCCGAGCACGAGCCACAGGTCGGGCACGCCGACCGCTCGACCTCGGACAGACCTTCCTCGGACACCGCCTGATTCGCGCTCGCGGAGATCGCGGTGATGAGGTCGGTGGGCGCCTGCGCGACGCCGCCGACGACGACGGCCTTGCCCGCCTCCATCGGCCCGCCGGAGACGAACACCGTCGGAATGTTCAGCCGCATGGCGGCATTGAGCATGCCCGGGGTGATCTTGTCGCAGTTGGAGATGCACACCAGCGCGTCGGCGGTGTGCGCGTTCACCATGTATTCGACGGAGTCGGCGATGATCTCGCGCGAGGGCAGCGAGTAGAGCATGCCGCCGTGGCCCATGGCGATGCCGTCGTCGACGGCGATGGTGTGGAATTCGCGCGGCACGCCACCGGCGGCGCGCACCGCGTCGGCCACGATGTCGCCGACGTTCTTCAGATGCACGTGGCCGGGCACGAACTGGGTGTAGGAGTTCGCGATGGCGACGATCGGCTTGCCGAAGTCGGTGTCGGTCATGCCGGTGGCGCGCCAGAGTGCGCGCGCGCCCGCGGCATTGCGGCCGATGGTCGTGGTTCGTGAACGAAGCGGTGGCATGTGGATGGTCCTCGGGTCGCGGGGGGGCTGACGTGCGACGGCGCAGAGCCTGCTCGGCGGTCCACCACGTTACTCCCGGTGGGCGTGTCCACCGGCCGGGTGGTGTGGCGTCCGATAGCGCGGTCAGCCGGGTCGGGTGTGTCGCCGGTGCGGGATGTCGCGGGCGCTGACGGGGTGACGCCGGAGGTGCCGGAGCGTCGGGGTGGGACGAGGAGGGTCACGGCTCCGGAAGAATCATCCCATGACTCGGGCAACCTCCCAATAGCGGCGAATGTTCTCCTCGGCGCGCCGGACCACGCGACGCGAGACGTCAGGGCGTGAGCGAACGCAGATTGTGTCGGTTCGCGGTTGCCATCGGCGCTCGTTGCCGTGCTGTGGTCATGATCACGTGCCTTCGTCGACGCTGGACTGTGCGACCCGCCGGCCGCCGGTGTCGTCGGCGCTTACGCCGGGTTGTCGCCGTCGCGCGTCTTCGTCGCGTCCTCGCCGGACTTCTCGGCCCCATTGGTCCGAGGAGCGCCGTCGCCGCTGGGATCCGTGTCCTGGTCGTTCGTCTCCGTGGTGGACTCTTCCGTCGCAGGTTCACGCGGCTCCGCGAACGGGTCCGGAATCCGTCCGCCGGAGAACGCCGCCAGATCGCGCAACCGGTCGTAGCTCACCGCGGGCAACTTCGCCTCGGTGCCGTCGATCAGGTCGGCGCGCACGTATCCGCGCTTGGGGATCCGCACACCCTTCACCTGCGCCCAGTCGAGGTGGCGCGAACCGAACAGCGTCCGCAGGTCCAGTCCCGCGTCGGAGACGGCGGTCTGCGTCCGCAGCACCCAGACCAGCACGGCGACCGGGATGAGCAGCAGCCACCACAGTCCGGCGGGCCAGCCGACGAACGGGAAGAACACGCACATCAGCAGGATGAACACACCCAGGAAAGCCAGCCGTGGGATGCGGATCACACGGGCTTCGGAGGCGCTACCCGTATCCGTTGTCGTCGCGGGCGTGTGGGACGATTCAGACGGTGGCACGGACTGATGCGGTGATGACACACCACCATCCTCGCATCCTGATGAACGGACACAAGCAACCGCACTGTCCCACATAATGGGACACACGGGGTCATCTGTTTGACTCTTCGGTTCACACCCGCTTAACGTCGTGCGCGTGAATCGAAACGAGTTGCTCGTAATCGGCCGGCGCGTCCAGCGTTGAGCCTGACACACTGAGTCGAATACGTCAGCTCGCGTTGCGACGCGCCACCCTCGATCAGCCCTGTGCTGTCGGGGGCTTTTTTATGTTCGGACTACTGTCCGACATGGCGAAGCGCAAGACACCGCTGGCACAACATCCGGGGTCGGAACCACAACCAGTAAGGAACGAAGACGGTGAGCGCACCTACCGCACGGCCCGGGCCTTCGGCCCGTAGGCCAGCGCCTTCGGCGAACCAGCAGGCCACGCCCGCTGCCAACGCGACGTCCACGGCCAACCGCCGCCAGCTCCCGCCCGAGCGGGTCACCGGCGCGCAGTCGGTCGTCCGATCGCTCGAGGAGCTCGGCGTCGACACCGTATTCGGCATTCCGGGCGGCGCGATCCTTCCCGTCTACGACCCGCTCTTCGATTCCACCAAGGTGCGCCACGTCCTCGTCCGGCACGAGCAGGGCGCGGGTCACGCGGCCACGGGGTACGCCCAGGCCACCGGCAAGGTCGGTGTGTGTATGGCCACATCCGGCCCCGGCGCGACCAACCTGGTCACCCCGATCGCCGACGCGCAGATGGACTCGGTCCCGATCGTGGCCATCACCGGCCAGGTCGGCCGCGGCCTGATCGGCACCGACGCGTTCCAGGAAGCCGACATCTCCGGCATCACCATGCCGATCACCAAGCACAACTTCCTGATCACCGAGGGCGTCGACATCCCGCGCATCATCGCGGAGGCGTTCTACCTCGCCGCGTCCGGACGCCCCGGCGCGGTGCTCGTCGACATCCCCAAGGACGTGCTGCAGGCGCAGACCACCTTCAGCTGGCCGCCGGAGATGCGGCTGCCCGGCTACCGCCCGGTCACCAAGCCACACGGCAAGCAGGTGCGCGAGGCCGCGCGAATGATCATGGAGGCCAAGGCCCCCGTGCTCTACGTCGGCGGCGGCGTGATCAAGGCCGACGCCTCGGCCGAGCTGCTGCAACTGGCCGAGCTGACCGGCATCCCCGTGGTCACCACGCTGATGGCGCGCGGCGCGTTCCCCGACAGCCACCGCCTCAACATGGGCATGCCCGGCATGCACGGCACCGTGGGCGCCGTGGCCGCGTTGCAGCGCTCGGACCTGCTGATCACCCTCGGCGCGCGGTTCGACGACCGCGTCACCGGCCAGCTGGACTCCTTCGCGCCCGGCGCCAAGGTCATCCACGCCGACATCGACCCGGCCGAGATCGGGAAGAACCGGCACGCCGACGTCCCGATCGTGGGCGACTGCCGCGAGGTGATCGTCGAACTCATCGAGACGCTGAAGGCGGATCCGGCCGCGGGCAGTTCGCTGCCGCTGCCGCTGACCGACTGGTGGACCTACCTCGACGGCGTGCGCGACGCCTACCCGCTGGGCTGGACCCCGCCCGCGGACGGTTCGCTGTCGCCGGAGTACGTCATCGAGGCGCTGGGCCGCCTGGCCGGTCCCGACGCGATCTACTGCGCGGGCGTCGGCCAGCACCAGATGTGGGCCGCCCAGTTCATCAAGTACGAGAAGCCGCGCACCTGGCTGAACTCCGGTGGTCTCGGCACCATGGGCTACGCCGTCCCGGCGGCCATGGGCGCCAAGATGGGCGCGCCGGACAAAGAGGTGTGGGCGGTCGACGGTGACGGCTGCTTCCAGATGACCAACCAGGAGCTGGCCACCTGCGCGGTCGAGGGCGTGCCGATCAAGGTCGCGCTGATCAACAACGGCAACCTCGGCATGGTGCGCCAGTGGCAGACGCTGTTCTACCAGGAGCGTTACTCCAACACCGACCTGGGCACGCACAGCCTGCGCATCCCCGACTTCGTGAAGCTCGCCGAAGCCCTCGGCTGCCACGGCATCCGGGTGGAGCGCGAGGAGGACGTGGAGGCCGCGATCCGCGAGGCGCAGTCCATCAACGACCGCCCCGTGGTGATCGACTTCATCGTCGGCAAGGACGCCCAGGTCTGGCCGATGGTCGCCGCGGGCACCAGCAACGACGAGATCATGGCCGCTCGCGGCATCCGCCCGCTGTTCGACGAGGACGAGCAGGCGGCCGAGCCGGCGGTCATCCACGCGGCGATGTCGCAGGAACAGAACAGGGTGAACAACGGATGAGTACCACGCATACCCTCAGCGTTCTCGTCGAGGACAAACCGGGCGTGCTGGCCAGGGTCGCGGCGCTGTTCTCCCGCCGCGGCTTCAACATCGAATCGCTGGCGGTCGGTGGCACCGAGCTCCCCGAGATCTCGCGCATGACCATCGTCGTCACCGTCGAAGACCTGCCGCTGGAGCAGGTCACCAAGCAGCTCAACAAGCTGGTGAACGTCATCAAGATCGTGGAGCAGGACTCCGACAGCTCGGTGGCCCGCGAACTGATCCTGGTGAAGGTGCGCGCCGACGCCAGTGTGCGCACCCAGGTGATCGAGGCCGTGGGGCTGTTCCGCGCGAAGGTGATCGACGTGTCGCCGGACGCGCTCACCGTCGAGGCGACCGGCACCCGTTCCAAGCTCGACGCGCTGCTGCGCATGCTCGAGCCGTACGGCATCCGGGAGATCGTGCAGTCCGGTGTCGTCGCGGTGGGGCGTGGACCGAAGTCCATCACCGCCACTCGATGAGGTAGTGAGCGGCGGCCACACGCTAGTCTTTCTGCGATCGACGGTTGGCGTGCCGCCCTCCCCGCTGACGCGGGAATGATCCCCACCCGCTCCTGCGGGGGTGATCCGATCCAGAACAACGAAAATCAACACCGGCGCAAGCACGGTGTGCCCCGCCTCGCGCGGGGATGATCCCGGAAGGAACCACAGTGGCAGTCGAGATGTTCTACGACGACGATGCCGACCTGTCGATCATCCAGGGCCGCAAGGTCGCTGTCATCGGCTACGGCAGCCAGGGTCACGCGCACTCGCTGAGCCTGCGCGACTCGGGCGTCGAGGTCCGCGTCGGTCTCGCCGAGGGGTCGAAGTCGCGCCCGAAGGCCGAGGAGGCGGGCCTGACCGTCGGCACGCCGGCGGAGGTCTCGGAGTGGGCGGACGTCATCATGGTGCTCGCGCCCGACACCGCGCAGGCGTCGATCTTCACCAACGACATCGAGCCGAACCTGAAGGACGGCGACGCGCTGTTCTTCGGCCACGGCCTCAACATCCACTTCGGCCTGATCAAGCCCCCGGCCAACGTCACCATCGGCATGGTCGCCCCGAAGGGCCCCGGCCACCTGGTGCGTCGTCAGTTCGTCGACGGCAAGGGCGTTCCCGCGCTGATCGCGATCGACCAGGACCCGAAGGGCGAGGGCCAGGCGCTGGCGCTGTCCTACGCCAAGGGCATCGGCGGCACCCGCGCCGGCGTCATCAAGACCACCTTCAAGGAAGAGACCGAGACCGACCTGTTCGGTGAGCAGGCCGTGCTGTGCGGTGGCACCGAAGAGCTGGTCAAGACCGGTTTCGAGGTCATGGTCGAGGCGGGTTACGCGCCGGAGATGGCCTACTTCGAGGTGCTGCACGAGCTGAAGCTGATCGTCGACCTGATGTACGAGGGCGGCATCGCGCGGATGAACTACTCGGTCTCCGACACCGCCGAGTTCGGTGGCTACCTGTCGGGCCCGCGGGTCATCGACGCCGACACCAAGAAGCGGATGCAGGACATCCTCAAGGACATCCAGGACGGCAGCTTCGTCAAGCGTCTGGTCGCCAACGTCGAGGGCGGCAACAAGGAGCTCGAGGCGCTGCGCAAGAAGAACGCCGAGCACCCGATCGAGGTCACCGGCGCCAAGCTGCGCGGCCTGATGAGCTGGGTCGATCGCCCGATCACCGAGACCGCCTGATCTCTCGGCTGATTCGCACGGTTGGCCTGCTCCGGAATTCGGAGCGGGCCAACCGCGTCTTCGCGGACCTTTAACTGCTGCCGAACATGCCCGGCCCGAAGCCTTGTCCGTAACCCTGCCCGAAGGGGCCGCCGTACTGGTTGTAGCCCCAACCGAACAACGGGTTGTTGTTGCAACTCCAGTTCTGGAATGGGCCGAAGTCGCACCGGTCGTTGTAATACGGGTCGTACCGCGCCGGGGTGGCCCCGGGCGTGCCCGGGGTGGCGGACGCGGGCATCGCCAGCGCTGTCAACGGGATTGCGGCGATGGCGCCGGCGACGGCCACACGAGCCACGGTACGGCGTGCGCTGATTGTGGAGAACAACGTAAATCCTTTCACTCTGCGGTGAGCGTCTTCGCCCACCATCCCCCGTTGCGGGTCCGCCCACGGCCTACCCCCGCGGACAGATCTCGGATCTACGGTCGCTGCTTCGCGGTCGCGCTTACCGACGGGGCAGCGACTGCACGACTTCACTCTTGCGCACTTGCCGCGAAACGTCACGGGTGTTCTCTCCCCTGCGGACCAAATCGAACCGCGATATTAGGGGCACCCCCTATCTGCGTTGCTGATCGGTCGCGAAAGCGCGAACTGCGCCGTCCGGTGGAGCCGTCCCGCGTCGGTGTCGGCTCGTTACTCGCTCGTACCGATGCCGGGGCCTAAGGTTCTCCCGGACAACGGGGTCAGGTAGCCGAAAATTCTCTGCCCGAACGGATGGTGGACCTTGACCAACTCGACCGACAGCGAACCGACTGTGTCCGAACCGGCTACGGCCGGTCGGCGTGCCGAGGCGATCCACCGCTTCCTCGTCCAGCCCGCCGACGCGGGCATCGTGGGCTCGGTCGACGGCGGCAAACTCCTGGAATGGATCGACAAAGTCGCCTACGCGGCGGCGGCCCAGTGGAGCGGCCGCTACTGCGTCACGGCCTATGTCGGGAACATCCACCTCGATCGGCCGATCTCGGTCGGGGAGCTGGTCGAATTGCATGCCGACCTGGTGCACACCGGGCGCACCAGCATGCACATCCTGGTGACGGTCTATTCGACCGATCCCACCCGGGTGAAGCCGGTGCAGTCGGCGCAGTGCCTGACGATCTTCGTCGCGGTGGACGACGACCGCCGCACCGTCGAAGTGCCGCAATGGAATCCGACGACGCTCCTGGAATCGCAGCGGCACCGGCAGGCCCGCGCCCGGATCTCGGTGCGCAAGCACATCGAGGAGGCGATGGCCGCCCAGCGGTACACGTCCGCGGGCACCGCGCCGAGCGCCACTCTGCGGTTCCTGGCGGCGCCTTCGGACATCAACTGGGGTGGCAAGGTCCATGGCGGCCGGACGATGCGGTGGATCGATGAAGCGGCGTACGTGTGCGGCGCGGACTGGGCCGGGCAGCGGGTCATCACTTCCTACTTCGGCGGCATCCGTTTCTACCGCCCGATCGTGATCGGGCACGTCGTGGAGGTCACCGCGCGGCTGATCCACACCGGTCCGCGCAGCATGCATGTGAGCGTGCACGTGACGTCCACCGACGCGCACTCCGACGAACCCGCGCTGGCGGCGCACGGCCTCGCCGTGGTCGTCGCGGTGGACGACGAGATGAAGGCGCGCGCCGTGCGGCAATGGCAGCCGGTCTCGGAGGAGGATCGGGCGCTGGACGCGCACGCCAAGCACCTGATCGAACTGCGGTCGCTGGTCGAACCGTTCACCATGGCGAGCGCCGTGCCCTCGGATGCCGAGCCGAGTCATTTCCGGATACCGGCGCCGAGCTGAGGCCGTCTAGACTAGTTACCGATGAGTAAGTTCTTCGCGTCGGTGGACGAGGTGACCGGGCGCCTCACCGAGGCCGGGTACCTCCCGTCCCTCGATATCGCCACCGCCGTGTTCCTCGCCGGCCACCTCGGCAAGCCGCTGCTGATCGAGGGCCCCGCGGGCGTCGGCAAGACCGAGCTCGCCAAGGCCGTAGCCGCCGCGACCACGTCCGACCTGGTGCGCCTGCAGTGCTACGAGGGCATCGACGAGGCCCGCGCCCTCTACGAGTGGAACCACGCCAAGCAGCTGCTCCGCATCACCGCCACCGGCGACGAGGGCTGGGACAGCACCCGCGACCACGTCTTCACCGAAGAGTTCCTCCTCGCGCGCCCGTTGCTGGCCGCCATCCGCAACCCGCGTTCCACGGTGCTGCTCGTCGACGAACTCGACAAGGCCGACGTGGAACTGGAAGGGCTGCTGCTCGAGGTGCTCGGCGACTACCAGGTGAGCATCCCCGAACTCGGTACCGTCACCGCGGTGCGCAAGCCGTTCGTCATCGTGACCTCCAACGCCAACCGCGAACTGTCCGAAGCGCTCAAGCGGCGCTGCCTGTATCTGCACATCGATTACCCGACGGCGGAACTGGAACGGGCGATCGTGCGGATGAAGGTCCCGGAATTGGACGAGGCGCTGGGGGAGCCGGTGGTCCGGGTGGTCGGGGCCTTGCGTCAACTCTCGTTGCGCAAGGCTCCGTCGATCGCCGAAACCGTCGATTGGGCGAAGACATTGGTCGCCCTCGGTGCGCGCAACCTGAGTGGAGGCGTGGTCCGCTCGACGCTCGGGGTGCTCTTGAAGTACCAGTCGGACCATCGCCTGGCGATCGAGCGGCTCGGGCTCGACATGGATGCCCAGCAGGAAGGGCGGTGAGGTGAAGTCCGCACCTCGCGCGGTCGAGGCAGGGCAGCGAGCCGCCGAATCGATGACCGATCGGCTCGTCGCGTTCGTCGGGCTCCTGCGTGATCACGGCATCAACGCGGGGCCGAGCGAAACCATCGATGCGGCCGAAGCGATGGTTGCCCTCGGAATCGACGATCGCGATCGGCTGCGCTCCGGCATGGCCGCCTGCCTGCTGCGGCGCAATGGTCAGCGCGCCGTCTTCGATCAGCTCTTCGACCTCTACTTCCTGACCGCTCAGCAGCCGCAGCAGGTCGATCAGTCGACACCCGAGTCCGTCGAAGCCCTGCGCGATCGCCTCGTCTCCGCACTGGCACAGGATGATTCGGACTCGGTCGCCGAACTGGCCCGCCAGGCGCTCACCGAACTCGGCGGTTACGGCGGCGCGGGCGCCGGGCAGTCCACGCCGGTCACCACCGCGTCCGGCGCAGGCTGGTCCTCCTACCTGACCATGAAAGCCCTACGCCCGGAAGAGCTCATCGATCGCATCGTCGCGGGCATGAACGGCGCTTCCCAACTCGACACCACCGTCCACACGATCGAAGCCAACCGCCGCCTCGCCGCGTTCCGCACCGCCGTCCAGACCGAGGCCCGCCTGCGCTCGGCACAACTGCGTGGCACCGAATACATCGCCCGCCGCGGCGTCGAAACCAGCACCGACCGTATCGATTTCCTCGGCGCCCGCGAACAGGACCTCGCCGAAATGCGCCGCCTGGTCCACCCTCTGGCCCGCAAACTCGCCACCCGCCTCGCCGTCCGCCGCCGCAAATCCGTCCGCGGCCAGATCGACCTACGCCGTACCCTGCGTCGCTCCATGTCCACCGGCGGCGTCCCCATCGACCCCGTCCTGCGCGCTCGCAAACACGGCCGCCCCGACCTGGTCGTTCTCGCCGACATCTCCGGCTCGGTCACCGGCTTCGCCGAATTCACCCTCCAGCTCATCCAGGCCCTGCAAGACCAGTTCAGCAAGGTCCGCAGCTTCGGTTTCGTCGACACCTGCGACGAGATCACCCACTTCTTCACTCCCGGCGAACCCCCGACCCCCGGCACCGCCGCCCGGATCATCCGCTCCACCAAGGTCGCGCGCTTCGGCAGCTCCAACTATGGCGAGGCCTTTCAAGGCTTCCTCGACAACTACGCCGACGCCCTCGGCCCCCGCACCTCGGTTCTGATCCTCGGCGACGGGCGGACCAACCGCACGGATCCGAATCTCACTGCGGTGCAGTCCATCGTCGACCGGGCGAAGCACGCCTACTGGCTGAATCCGGAGCCGTCTCGGTCGTGGTCGACGGGTGACTCCGCGGCGCACGTCTACGCGGAGCAGGTGACGATGCACGAATGCCGCAACGTCCAACAGTTGACCGAGGTCATCGCGCGGCTACTGCCAGCGTGACTCGGCTCGCTGACAAGACGTCGATTTGCATCGGCGCGTCTCCGGCCGAGCAATGCACCTACCCGCACCGACGTCAGCAGACGCAGCTGGCGAGCGAATCGGGTGCCGACGGAACCATTGCTGCCACGGTTCGCACACCGTGACAGCAATCGGCTTCTTCCTTCTCAGAGGTCAGTCGGAATCATCATCCCAAGCACCGAGACGGTGTACGGCTCTGGGATGCGGGCTTTCGAAATCGCCACCGCCCAACCCGTCTCCCTGTCGACTTCGGATCTGCCAGGCAACTCCGACCCAGCGCCCGTCAGCGCCGAGGAAGGCATGCTCCTCTGCGCCACCCGAGCAAATTCCATCAATAATGGCTGCCACGTGCGAAAGCCGCCCGGGATTGCCGATCGTATAGTCGGCGAGGCCGTCGATGCACCATCCTGTCCGTATCCGCGCTGCTTCATCGTCGAAACGGGTGATGAGGATGCTTCGGGCGGAATGATCGTGTGGCCGCGATGTGGTCGCCGACACGATGACTTGCCCTTCCGACAGGTGCGTGGTGGCACCGTAGCGGATCGCGACATCGCAGATTTCGGGGACCAAGTCTTCCCACGTTCGATCGTTGCCCATGACACTCCTCGATTTACCTATTGACCAAGGCCATCTGGCGGCTACTGCCCGCGTAGCGCCCGCTGTGGTGCCGAATTCTGGGCGCACTTACCGCCTCTGGTGTCGTGCGGCCGAATGTGATGAAGTCCGACGGCGGAATGTGATGCAGATCATTGCTCGGAAGGATGCGGTTGGGCATCGTCGTCACTTCGATTTCGGAAAGAACCTGGCTGGAGATGCCTGAATGGCCGACCACAATTTCGCTTACGACCTCACGTTGGACGAGGTGAGACGGCGCAGTGCCGTCGTCGCGGCGCTAGGGGCCGACTGGGATCCGGTCGCCGTGCTCGCCGAGGAAGAATTGGCGTACGACATGCTGTACTCGAATCTCGACGACGAGCAGCAGCGGATCTACGAGGAGCTCGTCTTGGCCGGGGTGCTGCCGGATCGGGCGACGCGCCAGATCGCCGACTGATATCTCCGCCGGTCACCACATCCATCCCTGCGTCGCCATGACATGTTCGGCGAGATCCTCGATCGTCATCATCTCGGGATGGCTGTAGTACATCAGCTCGAACTTGCGTTTGCGCCAGTGCGTCGGATCCATGCGGCCCTCATGGCTGGTGTCGCACAGCGATTCCAGCCGCCCGAGATCGAAGGGTTCCTTGCCGCGCGCATGGGCATCCGCTTTCACGGCCGCCAGGCGCTCGGATGCCGTCATATCTTCCCGCCGCCATATCGCTGCGGCGTAGCGGCGTGCGTCCTCGATGTCCACTTCTGCGCTCCTGCATGTCCGGGTCGTGACGGCGATACCCAGAAGAGATTGCGTCGACAACGTGATTACCCGGCACGGACGCGACTATTACAAGGCGTTTCCGCACGGCTCTACCCGGAGCCCTTCTCGCTCGTAGCCGACCGGAATTGCGGCGCGTGCGTACTACGAACCGACGCCGCCGGTGTCGGGGCGGCCCTGGCCGAGCACGCCGCGCTGGATTGTGCCGCCACCGGTCGGAACGACTCGGTCGTGGACTGCCGTTCCGCTCGGGCGCAGAAAGGTCCCGGCGGCCAGGAGCACCGCGGCGCCGACCGCCGGGTACACCAGGGTGTCGGCGTGCCGGTACCAGAAGGTGGCGTAGCGGCTGTCGGTGGTGTCGCACAGGTCATCGATCACCCGGGTGTTCGTTGTCTGGTCGACACAGATCCCGACGTGGATCGGCTGCGCGGTGTCGGTGGTCGGCGTGGTCGAGGTGACCCGAGAAGTGGTCGTCGTCGGTGGGGTGGTGGTCACCGGCGGAGTCGTGCGGGCCGGGGGCTTCGAGGTGGTGGTTAAGGTCGTGGTGATCGGCCGGGGAGCAGCGGTGCCACCAGCCCCGCAGCCACTCGACACAAGCGCCATAGCCACCAGTGCGGGCAAAGTGTACGAGACACGGCGCGACGCCATGACCCGCTCCTGCCGACGATCGCAGTCCGATCCGCTCACGTATTCCCCCTTCGTAGAAACCCCTGTCACGAACCGCCCGATGCTAGCAACGCGTCAGCGCACGGTCGATCCACCCTTGGTGAAAAGGCAATTGCCAGAACATTTTTCCTGATCAGCCCTGAGGGATAGTCTCTACGCCGAAGTACGCGCCGATCTGGTCCACGCGAACCTACTGAAGAGCACGCATCAGAACATCGAACAGCGGGGCATCGGGCCAACCCGGTCGAAGAGTACCGACGCGGTACCACCCCCATCGGCGATATTTGTCGTACGCCCGACGATTGTCCGGGCGCACCAGCAACGTTGCCCGCTGCTCCGGCCGATCCGCAAGCAATTCGTCGTGCAGGGCACGGGCGACTCCTCTGCCGGTGAACCGCTTGCGCACCATGATCTCGCTGAAAGCGAATGTGCGAGAACCGTCCTCAGCGGTGAACGCCGCGTGGTCACCTTCGTCCAGTCGCAGCCCGTCCCACCACGCGGTCTTGGCGGTGAGCGGCCAACCCCACGCCTGCCCGCAGAGCTCGCCGCCGAGACGGGCGATCACCAGCTCGAACGCACCGGCGCGGCCGGGATCGGTATAGGCGTCGAACCGGTGCATGAACGCTTCCGGCGATTCGAACTCCTCGCCGGACTCGATCGCATCGACGTAGGAGTCCCGGAAGATGCGTTCGACGTCCTTCCGGAGTTCACGCGCCTGTGCTGCTGTGTACCGCTGAAAATCGATGTCAACCATCGACGCGGAGTGCTCGAAGGTCATGCCGCGATCACCATGCTCAGCTAGCTTCCTCGAATTCGGCAAAGCGTTCCTCGAGTCGCTCTGCCGATGGCCAGTCCTTCCGCCGTTGCGGTAGTGCTAGATGTTGACCGTCCATTCCTTGTAACCCATACCGCAGCATCGGACCCTTATCCGAGTCCTGCATGAGCTGCGCGCCGACGTGGATTTCGTACCCGGGAGAGATGCCTATCAGGTTACTGTCATAGGCGGCGTGGTGGATCTTGCAAAGGCTCAGTCCGTTGACGACGTCGGCCGCACCGTGCTCCTTGCCGTCTCCGATGATGTGGGCGGCGTCCAGCAGTTGCGCGTGGCGCACCTTGCACATCGCGCAGCGGTGGCCATAGGCCAGCAGAACTCGGCCCCTGAACTCCGGCTGGTGTAGTCGCTGCCTCGTCACGCGTTGTACGTAGGCGCGTTCGATCGGTTCGAGGTGCAGCGGATCGCTGACCTCTCGCAGGCTCTCGTCCAGCGCCAGGATGAACCGTTGACGCGGCTGATCGTCTGCAACGACGTACACGGGAAATACCGGGACGTACCGGATCGCTGAACCGATCTTGATCCAACGGAGCAGGATTAAGGGTAGTTCCAACTCGTACGCGCGTCTCAGCTTGGTGTTGTCGCCTCGAATGTTGCCTTCTCGATACGCGTAGGCATAGAGAGAATCACCGACTTCCTCATCGTCGTAAGGGCTGTCGGGCTTCGAGAGGATCGACAAGGTGGCCGCGAATTGCGAGGGATTCCAGATCCCCTTGTTGCGGTCGATCAGCCGATACGTCTCGGCGCCGACCTTGAACTCCGTCAGCTCCTCGCGAGTCAGCGAGCCCTTCTCTTCAACTCGTCGCCCCAGGTGATCGAAGATCATCTGGCGCAGCTCGCGCTCCACCTCGCTCTCCATGTATGGAGTGTGCCATGGTCACCCGAGTGCGACTGCCTTTCTGTCTACGGCGTCGGACGTGCCTCGCGGGCATCCTCTCGGGCAGGACCGGGAAGGTGCATCGCGATAGTGGATTCACCGATGTGATCACGAGGCGACCGCGACCCAATCTCCGAGAGCGTCGGCTCAAACGGCTCCGCGTCACTCAGCAACGCTGCGGGTTCACGGAGACAGGACCGCTACGTAGCCGCTGTCAACTCGAAGCGGAGAAGCGTGCCCTTCGCGCCCGCGAATGCTTGAAGAGGGCCCGAACGAATTGCCGCACCAGATAGATGAGGCGCACGCACGATCCTGGATCGATAGTCGTCTTGTCATCGTTCAACGGCTGGCTGGCATCAGCGCTTGCAACGCCTGCGAACCGAGCTGAAGCATCTCTGCCAGCGTTGAGCGGTCGATCGTGAACTCGAATTCGTTACCGGATGTCCCGAATGTCAGCGCTCTTCGAAAATCCGGCCACCGGCGCTCTTTGAAAATCGGCCACCCATCCACGATCGGAAGGGTGATCTCAGTGCAGGAATGGGCGCAGATCAGGTATCTCCATGCGAGTGAGGGCCTGTCGATGCGGGCGATCGCGTCCCGGTTGGGCATCTCGCGGGACACGGTGTCGAGGGCGATTGCCTCGG
Source organism: Nocardia sputorum (assembly GCF_027924405.1). NCBI lineage: Bacteria > Bacillati > Actinomycetota > Actinomycetes > Mycobacteriales > Nocardiaceae > Nocardia > Nocardia sputorum. The sequence goes on from NZ_AP026978.1 coordinate 1,544,983, forward strand.
AGTCGCCGCCGCGATACCAGCGGGTGTCGGGTCCCTCGGCGTTCGACGAGTTCGAGCCGCTGGTGCGGGAGCTGCTGGCGCAGTTCCCGGCGATGCCGGCGTCGGTGATCGCCGAGCGGGTGGGCTGGGCGGGGTCACCGTCGTGGTTCCGTAAGAAAGTCGCGGCCCTGCGGCCGCAGTACGCACCGAAGGATCCGGCGGACCGGCTGGAGTATCGGCCCGGGGATCAGGCGCAGTGCGATCTGTGGTTCCCACCGACACCGATCCCGTTGGGCGCCGGGCAGGTCGGGACACCCCCGGTGCTGGTGATGGTGGCTTCGTTCTCGAGGTTCATCACTGCGATGATGATTCCGACCCGGACCACCGCGGATCTGCTGGCCGGGATGTGGTCGCTGCTGTCGGGGCAGTTGGGGAAAGTCCCGCGCAGGCTGTTGTGGGACAACGAATCAGGGATCGGCAAGGGCGGACACCTGGCCGTTGGGGTGGTGGCGTTCACCGGGATGCTGGCCACCCGCATCGTCCAGTGCAAGCCGTTCGACCCGGAGTCCAAGGGCATCGTCGAACGCGTGAACGGCTATCTCGAGACCTCGTTCCTGCCCGGCCGGTCGTTCAGTTCACCAGGAGATTTCAACACCCAGCTCGCCGAGTGGCTGCCGATCGCCAACGCTCGACACGTCCGGCGCATCGCGGGTTCCCCAGCGGAGCTGGTCGGCATCGACCGGGCCGCGATGACGACACTGCCGCCGATCGCCCCGGCGGTCGGGTTCACCAGCCGCGCGAGGCTGCCGCGTGACTACTACCTGCGTGTCTTGGGCAACGACTACTCGATCGACCCGACGGTGATCGGACGGTTTATCGACATTCGTGCCGATCTGGATACCGTCACCGCCCGCTGCGACGGGCTGCTGGTGGCCACCCACCGCAGAGCCTGGTCGAAAGCGGTCACCATCACCGACCCCACCCATGTCCACACCGCTGCGCAATTGCGGGAAGCATTCGGACACAAACAATCTCGGACCGTCAGCGTCGATGACGGCGGGTTGGTGCGTAACCTCGCGGACTACGACACCTGTTTCGGCGTCGACTTCGGCGGCGAGGGTGTCGCGTGATGGCCGCACCCGCCGATACCGCCAAGCAGATCGAGTACTACGCCAACGCGTTGAAGGCCCCCCGCATCCGCGACAGCGCCGCCCGCCTGGCCGACCAAGCCCGCGACGCCGGCTGGACGCATGAGGAATACCTCGCCGCGGTCCTGTCCCGCGAAGTGGCATCCCGAGAGTCCTCCGGCGCCGAAATCCGGATCCGCGCAGCAGGATTCCCCGCCCGCAAAGCGATCGAGGAATTCAACTTCGACCACCAGCCCGCCCTCAAGCGCGACACCATCGCACATCTGGGCACCGGCCAGTTCATCACCAAAGCCCAGAACGTGGTGCTACTCGGGCCACCGGGAACCGGCAAAACCCACCTGTCGATCGGGCTGGGTATCGCCGCCGCCCACCACGGCCACCGCGTCCTGTTCGCCACCGCCGTCGAATGGGTCACCCGCCTACAAACCGCCCACCAGCACGGCCGCCTCGCCGCCGAACTGGCCAAACTCCGCCGCTACGGACTACTGATCGTCGACGAGGTCGGATACATCCCCTTCGAACAAGACGCAGCGAACCTGTTCTTCCAACTGGTCTCCAGCCGCTACGAACACGCCTCGCTGATCCTGACCTCGAACCTGCCGTTCTCCCGCTGGGGCGACGTGTTCTCCGACCACGTCGTTGCCGCGGCGATGATCGACCGAATCGTCCACCACGCCGACGTCCTGACCTTGAAAGGAAACAGCTACCGACTCCGCAACACCGAAATCGACACACTCCCGTCCATGCGGACAGACAACACGGCAGACTAAACAACCACCAAGTGGCCGATCTTCAACGAGCGCCACCGGCCTACATTTCGAAGAGCGTCGACACCGAACACGAATGTCACGGATTCGCTGTCCTCGCCTATGACGGTCCTGACAGGGCAACCTTCGGCCGTACTGACCCAGCTGCCGATCGTCAGTCGGTCCCATACCATCCTTGGTCCTCTTCCGTTGTCGGTGTTGTCGAGACCCCATTGAGCCACTGCACTTCGCCGCGATCCACGACGTACCCTCCACCTGGAGGGTCGGCATACGCGGCCAGCATGGTTCGTCTTGCCGATGGCGAAGCGGCCGAGAGGTTTCGGTCTCTGCAGTGCTTCCAATCTGCCCAGCACCACCCTGCGCCTGCATCGATCGTTAATACGGTGGCGGAGGTTTGCACGCCGCCGATGAATATATGGACATCGACCGGTCCGTCTGGATCCCGGACGACTACCACTTCGACCTGTTGATCAGCGTCCGACTTGCGCCTCGGATTCCTCGTGCGAGTCGAGTCGAGAAGTAGGTTGTCGTCACATTCGACGTTGCGCATGTTTCCGGCTGCTCCTATCGGACTCGACGCGCCCGGGATCTGGCGCATGCACGGATGGATTCGATGACGGCCATCGCGGATGGCCGGTGGCTGTCACGGGGCGGTTGCACCCAGACCCGAAATCCGTGTCGGTCGGCGGGCGATGGCAGGGCGATCTGCGCGCCGAGGCGTGACGCGGAAGCGTTGAGGCGGAACAGTTCACCGAACAGGGCGATGTCGTCGGCGGGCATGTCCGGCACGACGAGGAATGTCCATCGCTTCGATCGGGGATGCGAAACGACCGGGCCCGGCCGGGTGCCGTGCACTCGCATGTGTCCTTTGACGGCCGCGCCGATTTCGGCAGGGACAGTGATTCCGCCGACGCTGCCCGAAGGAATGAAGATCCGGAAGAGCTGCGGGTCAATTCGTGCGGGCAGGCCGCAGATCTCACGATAGAAGCGGCACCTCGACATCACGGTGTCGTGAACGAGTGGTGCTTCGTGCGCCGTGCCACTTGCCATATACCTGGGAACCGATCGCATCCTGTGCCTTCCGCTCTAGTTGCTGTCGGACGGGCATCCGACGCCGGAGAGCCGATCAGGATCGGTGTCGGTCCGGCGTCGAGTGCCGTGGCTAGATTCCGTCTCGACCGGGTTGTGCGGGAACGCCCGTTCGGGGGAGGACAAGGGGAGAAGTGCGGGATACCGGCGGTTCGGACTCGAACGTGCAGGGTGGAGTGCAAAGATCTGGCTGCGGGTTGCCGAACGAGGGGGACGGGACTTGTCTGAACCGAATCGCAAGCTGAGCGCGGCCAGAACGCGCATGAGATCCGAACTGACCGGGCACCCGTTGTCGCGATCAGAACTCGCCGCCGCGGTGAACGCGTGGGTGTACGACCGGACCGGTCGAGTTGTGCAGTTGTCCGGCAACTACATCGGCAAGTTGGAGCGTGGCGTCTTTCGCTGGCCGAATGCGGAATACCGCGCCGGGTTGCGGGCTGTGCTCGGTGTGGCGACTGACGCCGAACTCGGTTTTCGTCCGGCCGAGCGCGGAACCGGCGGGGATAGCATGGAGTCGGATGATTCACCGATGTTCCTGCCGAAAGCGGGGAAAGAGGTCGATGACGTGCGACGCCGAAGTTTTCTGCTCAGCGCGCCGGCCGCTGGTGTCGGTATGGCCTTTGGCTTGGAGTCGGCGCGGCATGGGCTGAATCGAGCTGTCTCCGAGACTGTCTCGATTGACCTCGACGACTGGAACGAGATCATCCGCGAATACGGGGCCGCCTACGTCACCCACACGGCGGCGGAACTGCGCGAGATGCTGTTGGTCGACGTTCTGAGTCTCGAGATGGCGCTTGGCATGTCGGCAGACTCCCGCCAGCGACGCGAGTTGTACAAGATCGGCGCTCTACTGAGCCAGTACATGGCTCAGGCCATCGGGGACCTCGGCCAGCGACGCGAAGGCATGCGGTGGTGGCGCACCGCGCGTTACGCGGCTGACTGCTCTGGTGACCTTCACACGATGATGTTCGTGCGGGGGCGCAGGGCTATTCGGGCGATCTATGACGGACAGTCACCTGAAACCATCATCGAAGAGCTCGGGGAATCGGATCAGTTGATCGCCGATGGTCCGGCAGTCGGAAGACCGAGCTTGCTTGCCGCGCGGGCGCAATCATTCGCCTTACTGGGTCGCGCGGAGGAAGCCGAGGCGTCGTTGATCGAGCTGCGGGAGACTTTCGCCGCCCTGCCGTCTCGCATGACGAAGGATCACAGCTGGCACTGTTGGGCCTACCCCGAAGAGCGAGTCAGATTCGCCGAGAGCTTCGTGTACTCCCATCTTGGGGCTATTCGCCGGGCAGAAAAGGCGCAGTCGGCGGCGCTCGACTTGTACCCGCCCGACAGTCGACGCGGGCCGATCCAGATCGAGTTGCAACGAGCGCTTTGCCTGGTCTCGGCCGGTGATTCCATCGAGGGTGCCGGCTACGCGACGACCACGCTGGAAGAGTTGCCGATCGAACATCGAACGCGATTCGTCATGGGCCTGGGTGAGCAAGTCCTCGCAGCCGTACCGAAAGACCAGCGGCGCACGGGCAGCGCACGGGAACTGCACGAGCTACTTCGGGGCGACGCCGTGCGTCGAACAGAGACCCTCGAATCGTGACCACCTCGCGCTCTCTCGAACTCGCCCGCTATGACGCGGCCGGGACACTCGAGCTCGCGGACGAACTGAAGATCTTATATCTCGACTCCCACCGCGAGCAGCAAGACAACCCGTGGTACAGCCCAGCCCGATTCTGGGAACGCCTGGAAGAGATGTACGCCCCGATACCTGGGTTCGAACTCGTCGCGGCCCGGATCGACGGCCGGATGATCGGCTATGCGTTCGGCACGCCCTACCGTCGATCGCAAGCGGTGTGGAAGAAAGCAGTTCGGGTCTACCCGCGTATAGCTACGGGATCGAAAAGCGTGGCCGTTTATATCTTCGGGAGTTCGCTGTGCACCCCGACTACCAAGGCCAGGGCTACGCACGGCTCTTTCACGACACCTTGCTCTCGCAGCGCCCCGAACGTTTGGCTTACCTGCTGGTGCGAGTGGGCAACCCTGCGCGCGCGGCCTCGAGGCGTGGGCTGGCAGGTGATCGGTCAAGATCAGCCCTTTGCCGACGCGCCGATTATGGACGAGATGGCCCGGCCGTTGCACTGAGCGAAAGGACCTGAGATACGGAAAGCGCGCCCTAGCTGCAGCGGCTTGGCCTACCGTGCGGCCCGCAATGCCGCCGCGATCTGAACGAGGTCCAGGTCGACGACGACCTCATCACCATCCCAGACCCCGCGCGTGGTGATTGCGAGGCCGATCAAAGCCAGCTCGGCGGCAGCGTCACGGAGTTCGTACTCTGCACGGCTCTCGTTCTCGAGTTCGCACGATTCGTCGCGGTTCCAGGCGGCAACTGCGGACTCAGCCGCGGACCGAGGCAACCGCACGCTGATCCGAGTGGTCTGGGAATCGAGATAGGTTCCGATCGTCGCCAGCACGTCCCGGTCCTGCTCATACCGCACATACTGGTGATGATCTGCCACGAACCGAGCGTACTTCGAATCAGTCAGCGTCGGACTTCGGCAACCTCGACGGCTCGGCTCTCCCGCCGCGACAGCTCGCACGCCTCTGCGACATAGAACGCCTCCAGCGCGTCGACAGGCGGGCAAGGATTGTCGAGCTGTCCGGTCGCGACCTCGATGAAGGCCGCCAGTTCATCGGCATACGCCGGACGGAAGCGTTCCATGAACCCCGCATAGGGAGGATAGGGGGAGGGGCTGTGGTCGGGTTCGACGGAAGTGAGGGGTGTGCGGTCGTCGAGCCCGACGATCGCATTCCCCTTGGAGCCCAACGCTTCCAGCCGCACGTCGTACCCTGCCCCGTTGTATCGGGTCAGTGACACCGTGGCGACGGTTCCGTCGTCCAGGCGAAGCAGCACCGCCGCTGTGTCGACGTCGTCCGCTTCGGCGAAGAACGACGCGCCCCGGTTGGCTCCGAGGGCGTAGACGGAGGTGATCTCGCGGCCGGTCACCCACCGGATGATGTCGAAATCGTGCACCCCGCAGTCGCGGAAGATGCCCCCGGAGCGGGCGATGTATTCGGCGGGCGGTGGCGCCGGGTCGAGGGTCGTCGCGCGCAACGTGTGCAGCCAGCCGAGCCGTCCGGAGCGGATCGCTTCGCGCGCCGCGCGGTAGCCGGCGTCGAAGCGGCGTTGGAAGCCGATCTGGACGGGGACGGGGGAGGTGCGAAGGTGGACGATGACGGCGAGGGTGCCGGTGATGTCGGCGGCGACGGGCTTTTCGCAGAAGACGGGGATGCCCGCGTCGACGGCGCGGATGATGAGTTCGGGGTGGGCGTCGGTGGCGGTGGCGATGATCAGGCCGTCGAGGTCGGCGGCGAAGAGGGCGTCGAGATCGGAGGCGAACTCGACGCCGAGGTCGGTGGCGGTGGTGCGGGCGCGGGCCGCGTCGGCGTCGGCGACCAGGACGGTGGCCACGTTCGGGAGTTTCCTCAGGGTCTCGGCGTGCGCGCTCCCGATGCGGCCGGTTCCGGCGAGGCCCAGCGTGACGGCTCGGTGCGAGGACATCGGCTCTCCTTATATATGTGGAATCGCGACGTGCGGTGGCGGGCCTACGGGCCTGGTGGTTCAGCGTGGAGCGGTCGTGGTGGAGCGGACTACGAGCGAAGGTTCCACCCGGCGGCGGGCCGGGGTGGTGCGGCCGTCGTGGAGGCGTTCGGCGAGCGCCTCGATCGCGAGGCGGCCCATCTGGATGCGCGGCTGGTCGATGGTGGTCAGCGCGACGTGGCGCAGGGCGGCCAGGGAGGTGTTGTCGTAGCCGACCACGGAGACGTCCTCGGGCACCCGCAGGCCCGCCTCCTCGAGCGCGGACATGGCCCCGACGGCGTTGAAATCGTTGCCGCATACGAGCGCGGTGGGGAAATTCTCGCTGGAGAACAGGTTCAGCAGTTTGCGTACCGCGGCCAGGCCCGCGGCGTCGGTGTGCTCGCTCGGCACGACCATCGGCTCCAGGCCGTGGCGCCGCATGGCGGCGCGGTAGCCCTTGCGGCGCGGCGCGGAGGTGAAGGCGCCGCCGCCGTCGAGGTGCACGATGCGCCGATGTCCGAGGGAGACGAGGTGATCGACGGCCAGGCCGACACCGATCTCGCCGTCGTCGTTGACCGTGTCGACCTCGGCGACGGTGGAAGTGCGGGATACCAGCACCAGCGGAGCTTGCTGCGCCGCTTCGCGAATGGCGGCGGCGGGCAGGACCGGCGACAGCAGGATGACGCCCCCCGGCCGGAAGGAGAGCAAGCTCTCCAGGGCGGCACGCTCGCGGGCGGCGGTGCGCCGGCCGGTGTTGAGGATGAGTTCCAGGCCGCGGGTCTGGGCGGCGGCGTCCATGCCCTCGACGACATCGGCGAAGAAGGCGTTGCGCAGGTCGGAGACCATCACGCCGACGATGCTGGAGGTCCGGCTGGCGAGGGAGCGAGCCAGGATGTGCGGTTGGTAGCCGAGGTCTTTCGCCGCGTCCAGCACGGCGCGGCGGCGGTGTTCGCTGACCTTCGGGGAGTTGCGCATGACCAGCGAGACGAGGGCGCGCGAGACGCCCGCGCGGGCAGCGACGTCTTCCATGGTCGGTCGTGCCATGACGCCTCCGTTCCGCCTCCGTAGGCCTTTTCGGCTCGGACGATACAAGCTCCTGGTAGGCGAGGCAATAGAGCGCTCTAATCGGAAATCCGCGATGGCGGACCGACTTCGGGAGCGGCGCGAAGAGCGGAAATTGCCTGGTAATCGTGCTTCGGTCGACGCGCTGACGACTCTTGACACGCTATGACCCGCGTTACATAGTTGGAGCGCTCCAATAGAGCGGTGAACCTCGACGGGAGAGTACCGATGACCGAATCCCTCTACCCGCTGCGCGTCGCGGCCGCGCCGATCTCCTGGGGGGTCTGTGAGGTCCCCGGCTGGGGTCACGTGCTCGACGCGCGGACCGTCCTGGGGGAGATGGCCGCGCTGGGGCTGACCGCGACAGAACTCGGTCCTCCCGGCTATCTGCCGCAGGATCCGGTGGAGCTGCGCCGGCTACTGGAGACCTTCGGGCTCACCGCCGTCGGCGGATTCCTCGCCGTCGTGCTGCACCGGGACCGGCGGGACGCGGTCGCCCGTGCGGAGAACGCCGCCGCCCTGCTGGCCGCCGCCGGCGCGGAAGTCCTCGTGCTCGCCGCCGCGACCGGATTCGGCGGGTACGACGCGCGCACGCAGCTCGACGGCTCGGAGTGGAGCGCCTTGGTCGACACGGCCGCCGCGATCCGCGACGCCGCCGCCGGGCACGGGCTGCGCACGGTGCTGCACCCGCACGTCGGCACCCATGTGGAGAGCGAGGCCGAAGTCGAGCGGTTCCTCGCCGATTCCGATCTCGACATCTGTCTGGACACCGGCCATCTGCTCATCGGCGGCACGGACCCGGTGCGGCTCGCGGCGCGACACGCCGAGCGGATCGGGCACATCCATCTCAAGGATGTCCGCGGCGCCCTGGCCGATCAGGTCCGCGGGGGAAAGCTCGAGTACGGCGAGGCCGTGCGCCGTGGGCTGTATGTCCCGCTGGGAGATGGCGACGTCGACATCGCGGCACTCGTGCACACCATGCGGGCCGCGGGCTATCAGGGTTGGTACGTGCTGGAGCAGGATGCGATGCTGCGGCCGGGCGACTCGGCTCGACAGGCCCGCGATGACACCGGTCGCAGTTTGCGCCACCTGGCCGACATCGCGCTCGCCGCGGCGGGAATCTAGAGGAAGCGACGACAACGATGTCTTCGAGACGACAGCGCGGCGTGACCGCCGGATGGCGCCTGCTGCCGTGGATCGCCACGGCCGCAATGCTGGCCGCGTGCAGTGGCCCCGGCGCTGACGCGCCCGCACCCTCGCAGACGCCGATCGCCGCCGGGACGGTGGAATCCGTCGCGGTGGTGACCCACGGCAGTCCCGGCGACGCGTTCTGGAACGTCGTCAAGAACGGCGCGGAGGCCGCGGGCAAGGATCTCGGAATCCGGGTGGCGTACAACGCCTCCGGTGATCCGGGCCAGCAGGCGAAGCTGATCGACAACGCGGTGGCGCAGGGCGTCGACGGGCTCGTCGTCTCGATGGCCAATCCCGAGGCGCTGCGGCCGTCCGTGGAAAAGGCTGTCGCCGCGGGCATTCCGGTGGTGACCATCAATTCGGGGGAGTCCGAGAGCGCGAAGTTCGGCGCGTTCGTTCATGTGGGCCAGAGCGAATCGCTGGCCGGACAGGCCGCGGGCAAGCGGCTCGCCGAGGCCCGGCGCACGAAGATGCTGTGCGTCGTCCACGAGGCGGGCAATATCGCCGCGAACGAGCGCTGCGGTGGCGCGACCAAGGCGTTCGGCGACGCGACCACGCTGCAGGTGGACATCAACAATCCCACCGACGCGCAATCGAGGATCAAAGGCGCGCTGGAAGCCGACCGATCCATCGACGCGGTGCTGACGTTGAACTCGCAGGTCGCCGCGCGGGCCGTGGACGCGGTCCGGGAGGCGGCGTCCGGTGCGACCGTCGCGACCTTCGATCTGAATTCCGATGTGGTGGAAGCGATCCGCGCCGGAAAGCTGCTGTTCGCGGTCGATCAGCAACAGTACGAGCAGGGCTATCTGCCGATCGTGCTGCTGCAGCTGTACCGGACGAACCTGAACACCGTCGGAGGCGGCGCGCCGGTGCAGACCGGCCCCGGCTTCGTCGACAAGAGCAATGTGGAAGCCGTCGCCGCGCTCGTCGCGCAGGGCACGCGCTGAGGGGGATGACATGACCGTTGCCACGAAGACATCCGACCCGGCGCAGGACCGGCCGGGCCTCTCGCCGCTGCAACGCCTGGCCGTGCGGCCGGAGATCGGCGCGGCGCTGGGGGCACTGCTGGTGTTCGTGTTCTTCTCGCTCGTCACCGACCGGTTCCTGAGCCCCCTCGGCGTCGCGACCTGGCTGGACGATGCCTCCACGCTGGGCATCATGGCGGTGGCCGTGGCGCTGCTGATGATCGGCGGTGAGTTCGATCTGTCGGCGGGCGTGATGACGGCCTCCACGGCGCTGGTCACCGCCTTGCTCGCGGTGCACGCCGGGTGGAACGTGTGGTTCGCGCTGCTCGCCTCGCTCGTGTTCGCGCTGGCCGTCGGCGCGTTCAACGGCTGGGTGGTGATGCGCACCGGCCTGCCGAGCTTCATCGTCACGCTGGGCACCTTCCTCGCGCTGCAAGGACTGAACCTCGGCGTGACGCGGCTGGTCACCGACACGGTGCAGGTGTCGGGCGTGCGGAGCGCGAACGGCTACCAATCGGCGGGCTGGGTTTTCGCGTCGACCCTGGACCTCGGCGAGGCGCACCTGCAAGCCTCGGTGGTCTGGTGGATCGTGCTGACCGCGATCGCCGCGACGATTCTGGTGCGCACCCGGTTCGGCAACTGGATCTTCGCCGTCGGCGGTGCGCTGCCGAGCGCCCGCGCGGTCGGCGTGCCCGCCGACCGCACCAAGATCCTGCTGTTCATGGGTACCGCGTTCGCGGCCTGGGTGGTGGGTTCCTGCGACATCCTGCGGTTCGCCAGCGTGCAGGCCAACCAGGGCGTCGGGCTCGAACTGCACTACATCATCGCCGCCGTGGTGGGCGGCTGCCTGCTCACCGGCGGCTTCGGCTCGGCGGTCGGCGCCGCGATCGGGGCGCTCATCTTCGGCATGGCGCGCCAGGGCATCGTGTTCGCCCGCTGGGACAGCGACTGGTTCATGCTGTTCCTCGGCGTGCTGCTGCTGGCGGCGGTCCTGGTCAACAACAGATTCCAGAAACGAGCCGAAAGGGTGCGCCGATGACTTCCCTCATCCAGGCCGTCGACCTCGGCAAGAGCTACGGCGGCGTCGTCGCCCTCCGGGACGTGTCCACGGTGGTGAACGCGGGCGAGGTCACCTGCGTGCTCGGCGACAACGGCGCGGGCAAATCGACCTTGATCAAGATCCTCGCCGGGGTGCACCAGCACGACCGCGGCGACCTGCGCGTGGACGGCGAATCGGTCCGGTTCGCCTCACCCCGTGCGGCTTTGGATCGCGGCATCGCCACGGTCTATCAGGATCTCGCGGTGGTTCCGCTGATGAGCGTGTGGCGCAATTTCGTACTCGGCTCCGAGCCCACCTTCGGCTACGGCCCCTTCCGTCTGCTGGACCGCGAGAAGGGCCGCGAGATCGCACGAACCGCACTGGCGGACATGGGTATCGAGATCCGCGACATGGAACAGCCGGTCGGCACCCTGTCCGGCGGCCAGCGGCAATGCGTCGCGATCGCACGAGCCGTGCACTACGGGGCGAAGGTGCTGATCCTCGACGAGCCCACCGCGGCGCTCGGCGTCAAACAGGCCGGGGTGGTGCTGAAATACGTCGTGCAGGCGCGCGACCGCGGGCTCGGTGTCGTACTGATCACGCACAACCCGCACCACGCCTATCCGGTCGGCGACCGGTTCCTGTTGCTGAAGCGGGGCGCGGTGCTGGGCTCCTACGAGAAGTCCGAGATCGACCTGCCCGAACTGATCCGCCAGATGGCGGGCGGGGCGGAACTCGAGGCGCTGCAGCACGAATTGCAGCGCGTGGTGACGCCGTGAACGCGGGCGAGCTGGACGCGCTGACCATCGGCCGCGTGGGAGTGGACCTCTATCCCGAACAGAGCGGCGTAGCCCTGGCACAGGTGCGCAGTTTCGCGAAGTTCCTGGGCGGCACCGCCACCAATGTCGCCGTGGCCGCCGCCCGGCTCGGCCGTCGTTCGGCCGTGCTGACCAAAGTGGGCCCCGACGGCTTCGGCGACTTCGTGCGCATGGCGCTGGAGGACTTCGGCGTCTCCTCCCGGTATGTGACGACCGCGCCGGACCTGCAGACGCCCGTAGTCTTCTGCGAGCTGACGCCGCCGTCGGATCCGCCGCTGTTGTTCTACCGCGCGCCGATCGCGCCGGATCTGACCATCACCCCGGACGAAGTGCCCTGGGCAGTGGTGGACGCCGTGCCGCTGCTGTGGGTCACGGGCACCGGAGTGAGCGCCGAGCCGGGCCGCGGCACCCAGCGGGAGATCTTGCTGCGGCGCGCACGACGTGGGCACACGGTGCTCGATCTGGACTATCGGCCGATGTTCTGGCCCGACGTGGACACCGCGCGGGCGGAGATCGGGTGGATGGTCGACCACGTGAACGTGGTGGTCGGCAACCGCACGGAGGTCGAGGTGGCGGTGGGCACCGCCGACCCGGACGCGGCGGCCGACCGGCTGCTCGCCAGAGGGGTGCGCCTCGCGGTGATCAAACAAGGCGGCGACGGGGTGCTGGCGGCCACCGCCGAGGAACGCTGGACGGTGCCGCCGTGCCGCGTGGACGTGGTGTGCGGGCTCGGCGCGGGCGACGGTTTCGGCGGCGCGTTGATCCACGGCCTGCTCTCGGACTGGGATCCTCGGCGCATCGCCACCTACGCCAACGCGGCGGGCGCGCTGGTCGCCGCGCGTCTGGCCTGCGCGGACGCGATGCCCACCAACGCGGAGATCGAGGAACTGCTGTGCGGGTGAACCGGCGCACGGGCGAAGAGCCGCGAGGCGACCGAGTCGGCGCGGAGCTGGAGCAGGTGCTATGCATCTGACCGACGAACGGTGGCGCGAACTGCTGCGCGTACGTGCGACGGACCCGGCCGCGGTCGAAGGGGCCTACGCGAAGCGGGTGCGCCGCGCCGACCTGCTGGCGGGTAAGCAGACCTTGTTCCTGGTCGCAGCCGATCACCCGGCACGCGGTGCGCTCGGCGTCGGCGAGGATCGCACGGCCATGGCGGATCGGCGCACGCTGCTGGAACGGTTGCTCATCGCGCTGGCCGACCCGGATGTCGACGGCGTACTGGGCTCGCCGGACGTGGTCGAGGAACTCTTGCTGCTGGACGCGCTGGACGACAAGGTCGTGATCGGATCGATGAACCGCGGCGGTCTGGCGGGCGCGGAGTGGGAGATCGACGACCGATTCACCGGATACGACGCGGATTCCCTCGCGCGATTCCGGCTCGACGGCGGCAAGATGCTGCTGCGTCTGGTCGATTCCGACGCGGGCACCGTCCCGACGCTGCAAGCCTGCGCGCGGGCCGTCTCCGCGCTGGCCGCGCACCAGCTGATGGCGATGGTCGAACCGCTGCCCTACCACCGGGACGATTCCGGGGCGCTGGTGATGAGCAAGGACGCGCTGTCGCTGTCGCGGGCGATCACGGTGGCTTCCGGTCTCGGCGTCACCTCGGCCTATACCTGGCTGAAAATCCCGGCGCCGCAAGATATCTCGGTGCTCGACGCGACCACCCTGCCGGTGCTCGTGCTCGGCGGTGCGCCGTCCGGGGACCCGGCGGTGGATCGCGCGCTGTGGGGCGGGGCGTTAGGCCACGACGTGGTTCGGGGTCTCGTCGTGGGACGCACCCTGCTGTACCCGCCGGACGGTGACGTCGCCAAGGCGGTCGCGACCGCCGCCCGCCTGTTGAAGGAAGGCCGATGAGGCTGCGAATCGCCGCGCCGACCGCTTTCCCGTCGGCTCCACCGGTCGCCTTCTCCGGACGACGCGGTCGAGTCCGGCCGTCCTGCGGAGCGAGCGGGTCGCCGGTACTCCGGAGCGCGCCCAGAGAACGGAACGCGTACAGAGGAGGTGTGATGACACTGCATCGTCCCGAAGGAACGCTGTGCCACGACGGTGATCCGATCCTGTTGCCCCCGGACGCCGCCGGATGGACCTACGCCGGATTGCGGGTCCTGCGCATCGGTGCGGACCGGTCGCGGGTCCTGCGGACGGGCGAGTTCGAGGCGTTCGTCCTGCCCTTGGCCGGAGCGTGCACGGTGCGCGTGGACGGCGAGACATTCGCGCTGACCGGCCGGGAATCGGTGTTCACTCGCGTGACGGATTTCGCCTACGTGCCGCGCGACGCCGAGGTGGAATTGACCGCCGAGGGCGGTGACCTGGAGGTGGCGTTGCCGCTGGCCCGCTGCGGGAAACGGCTGGAACCCAGATACGGCCCCGCGGAGGAGGTGCCGGTCGAAATCCGGGGCGCGGGAAACGCGACCCGTCAGGTCACCAATTTCGGGATACCCGGCGTGTGGGAGCACGCGGACAAACTCAACGCCTGCGAGCTGATCACCCCGGACGGCAACTGGTCGTCCTACCCGCCGCACAAGCACGACCGAGCGAGCGACTGCGAAGTCGTCAACGAGGAGATCTACTACTTCCGTATCGCCGGGCGCGACGGCGTCACGCCGTCGCGCGAGGGATTCGGCCTGCACCGCACCTACACGGCCGACGGGACGGTGAACGAGAACGTCGCGGTGCGCGACGGCGACGTCTTCCTGATTCCGCACGGCTATCACGGCCCTTGCGTCGCGGCGCCCGGTTACCCCATGTACTACCTCAACGTACTGGCCGGCCCGGCGCCCGAGCGATCGATGGCATTCTGCGACGACCCGGCCCACAGCTGGGTGCGGGCGCGCTGGGACGCCGAGCCGCTCGACCCGCGCTGCCCGGTCACCTCCCACGAAGGACGGATCGGATGCGACTGACCACGGCGCAGGCGCTGGTGGCCTGGTTGATCGCCCAGCGTTCCGAAACGCTCGACGGCCGCGACGTGCCGCTGTTCCCCGCCGTCTTCGCGATCTTCGGCCACGGCAACGTGCTCGGCCTCGGCACCGCGTTGCACGAGCGGCGTGCCGAGCTCCCGGTCTGGCGCGGGCACACCGAAGAGGGTATGGCGCTCGCGGCCGTCGGCTATGCGAAGGCCACCCACCGGCGTCAGGTCGGTGTCGCGACCTCTTCGATCGGTCCCGGCGCGCTCAACATGGTGACGGCGGCGGGTGTCGCGCACGCTAATCGCCTTCCGCTTCTCCTGCTTCCGGGCGACACGTTCACCGGACGGGCGCCGGATCCGGTTTTGCAGCAGGTCGAGCACTTCGGCGACCCGACCGTCACGGTGAACGACGCGTTCCGCGCGGTGAGCCGGTATTTCGACCGCGTCACCCGCCCGGAACAGCTGCTCGCCACCCTGCCCCAAGCGGTCGGCGTGCTGACCGATCCGGCCGCGGCCGGTCCGGTCGTCCTGGCGCTTCCGCAGGACGTCCAAGCCGAGTCCTATGACTTCCCCGCCGCGCTTTTCGAACCGGTGACGCACCGTCTCATGCGGCCTCGGCCCGATCAGCGAGCTCTTGCCGGCGCCGTCGCCGTATTACGCGCCGCGCGCCGCCCGCTGCTGGTGCTCGGGGGCGGCGTCCGTTACTCGGGAGCGGGGCCGACCGTGCTGCGATTCGCCGAAAGTCATGGTCTTCCGGTCGTGGAGACCACCGCGGGTCGCTCCCTGGTGCCGCACGACCATCCGCTGTTCGCGGGACCGCTCGGCATCACCGGCTCGGCGTCGGCGAACGCGATGGCGGCCGAAGCCGATCTGGTTCTCGCGATCGGGACCCGGTTGCAGGACTTCACCACCGCCTCCTGGACGATCTTCGCACCGGATGTTCGTCTGGTCGCGATCAACGTCGCACGGTTCGACGCCGTCAAACACGGCGCTCGCGCGGTGATCGGCGACGCCGAGGCCACCGTGCGGGAGCTGGCCGGGCAGGTGGGGGACTGGTCGGTTGATCCGGAGTGGACCGCGCGGGCTGCCGCACTCCGCGGGAGGTGGGACGCGTATATCGATGAACTGCGCGCACCGACTCCGGGCCCGCCGACCTACGCCCAGGTGGTGGGCGTCGTGAACGACCTGAGCGGTCCGAGCGACTACGTGATGACGGCCTCCGGCGGCCTGCCCGGTGAACTGATCGGCGGCTGGCGGGCGACCGGCGGTGCGCCCGCCATGGACGTGGAGTACGGCTTCTCCTGCATGGGCTACGAGCTCGCCGGCGCGTGGGGCGCGGCCATGGCCCGCACCGACGGAGTGGTGACCACCCTGCTCGGGGACGGGTCGTATCTGATGCTGAACTCGGAACTGTTCGCGGCGGCGTTCGCGGGGCATCCGTTCGTCGCGGTGGTCTGCGACAACGACGGCTACGCCGTGATCGCGCGGCTGCAGGAGGGGCAGGGTGGCGCGTCGTTCAACAACTTCTACGCCGATTGCCGCAGCACGCGCGAGCATCCGCCCCGGGTCGATTTCGCCGCTCATGCCGCCGCCTTGGGCTGCGCCGTCTTCTCCGCCGCCGATCTGAACGAATTCCGTGACACATACGAGCGGGCGCGCGCCGCGGCACTGGCCGAGCGTCGTCCTGCGGTGCTCGTCGTCCGGACGCAGCCGTCGGCGTGGACCGACGCGGGCGCGTGGTGGGAGGTCGGTGTGCCGGAACATCTGGCGGGCCGAGCCGCCTACGACGAGACCAAACCGCGTCAGGTGCGCTATCTCGGCTGGTGAACAGAACTTAACGAACGGTGCGCCCGGGGATCCACCGGCCTAGGCTGGAGTGGGAGACTGTGCGTGGTACGCTGAAAGGCGTTGCGGCACAACCTAATTGGTAGCGAATGCGTATCGCTGCCGAGTCGTGCCGAGGCGGAAGTCCCCTGCCGTCCGGCGTGGTAGCCCGGGTCCGGCCGGGGTGTGCTCGCCGGGGGAGGCGGCGAGTGTTATCCGGCGAAAAGTGCGGGTATCCGACGAGTGGGCCCGACGATGTGGCGCGATCGGGACCCGTCCGAGCGTGGGAGGTGAAAGACCAGGCCGCCCCTGAGCGAGCGTCGCGAGTGCACTCGCTCACGACGGCGCCGAGCACCGTCGTGAGCGTTAGCTCACAGTTGGTGGTGCGGAACGTGAGTAATTCGTCGGATCATGGCATCGTTGATCTACGAGACCAGGGCATCTCATAACACCTACCTGGCTCGTCTACAGAAAGTATGAAATGGCTCAAGGCATTGTGAAGTGGTTCAACAGCGAGAAGGGCTTCGGCTTCATCGCACAGGACGGCGGGGGGCCCGACGTCTTCGTGCATTACTCGGCTGTGAGCGGCTCGGGTTTCCGGTCCCTCGATGAGGGGCAGCGCGTGGAGTTCGAGATCGGCCAGGGACAGAAGGGTCCGCAGGCCCAGGACGTCCGCGTTCTCTGATCGCGACTTAGCTTCCGAAAGGCCCCGCACCGGGATGGTGCGGGGCCTTTCCCCTGTTCAGCCCGCCAGCGCCTCGTCGCGGAAGAACTCCGCGGTGATCGCGCGGGCGCGCGTGAGATCACGGTGACCGGACCGGCGGAACACCTCCGCCGCGCGGGTGAATTCGGCGGCGATGAACGCGGTGATCGGCGCGGGCACCGAACCGCTGCCCATCTCGCGGGTCCGTGACTTCAGCTCGGTCAACTCGGTGACCGCCGCCGTCAGCTCCGCGGGCAGCTCGCACTGCCGCAACAGCGTAGGCAGATGCATCGGCGCCACCGCCGCCGCGGGATGCTCGCGCAGCCACCGCAGCGCCATCGCCGGACGCAGGGCGTAGAACACCTTCTTCAGTGCCCCGCTGCGCTCGAACAGCGCCCACTGCTTGGCGCCCAGATGCAGATAGTGCCGGGCGATCTTGTCGCGGTCGGCGACCTCGTCGGCCACCGCGCGCAACCGATCGCGGAACCGCGTGTCGCCGCGATACACGATCGGCGACATCAGCCACTCGATGAGCACGGCGTTACCCTGCACCAGCAGCCGCAGCGCCTTGGCCAGATCCCAGCCGTTCACGTCGAGCAGGTCCGTGAGCGGTGTCTCCACCACGTCGCGGGTGCGCCACGGGGACAGGTAGGTCTCCAGCGCCGCGACGTAGACGAACCGGCAGTCGTAGTCCGAATCGGGAGACGGAAATCCCCAAGCACGGCTGCCGCTTTCGATCGCCAGCCGGATCGACACCCGGTGCTCCCGCTCCACTCGATCCAGCTCACCGTCGATGGCCCCGACCACCGCCGGGTCCATCGAAGCCGGTATCGCGCGCAGAGACATGGACGCGATGGTAGGTGCCGGAGTAACGCTGTCGCAGCTGCTTTTTCGTCGTTCAGGAGCGCCGCGCACCCTTCCCCAGCGCGGCCACGAGCACCGCTACGACCGCGAGCGTCCCGCCCAGCCACATGGCGGCGGCGACGCCGATCCCGTCCGCGGCCACGCCGCCGGTCAGCGATCCCAGCGCGATGGCGGCATTGAAGACCCCGGCGAACAGCGCGGATGCGCTTTCCCTCGCCTGCGGCGAGGCGGCGAAGACCCAGCTCTGCGCGCTCACCGAGACGCCACCGTAGGACACGCCCCACACGATCATCAGCACCACGGCCTGGGCGAGCGAGACGCCCAGCGCGGGCAAGGCGATCGCGGCCGCGGCCAGGATCGAGCCGATCGCGATCAGAGTGCCGCGCGGTGTCCGCGCCGCCACCGCTCCCGCCGCGAAATTGCCCGCCACACCGGCGATTCCGTAGACCAGCAGCAGTGTGCCGATCGTCGCCGCGTCGACGCCGGTCACCTCCTCGAGCACCGGCCGCACGTAGGTGTAGGCGGCGAAGTGGCCGGTGACCAGGAACGCCACCACGAGCAGAGCGACGCGCAAGCCCGGCTGCCGGGTCAGTCGCAACACGCCACGCAATGGCAGTGCTTCCGTCGCGGGCAGTCGCGGCAGCAAGGCCGCCATGGCCACGAGCACCGCCAGCGCGAGGCAGGCCGCGGCCACGAATGCCATGCGCCATCCGGCGAGCGCGCCGAGGAAAGTCCCCGCGGGGATGCCGAGCACCGAGGCGACCGCGACACCGGAGAAGATCAGCGACGTCGCGGCAGGCACCGAGCGCGCCGGCACCAGCCGCGCCGCGAGGCTCGCCGCGATCGCCCACACCCCGCCCATGCCGATGCCGACCAGCACCCGCGCTCCGATCAGCACCCCGAAGCCGGGCGCGCAGGCCGTCCCGAGGTTGCCCAGCGCCAACACCGCCATCAGCCCGCACAGCACCAGCCTGCGCTCGACTCGACGCAGCGCCGCAGTGAGCAAGGGCGCCGACAACGCGGCGACCGACCCCGTCACCGTCAACGCGAGACCGGCGCGGCCTTCGGTCACCCGCAGCGCCGCGCCGATCGGAGTGAGCAGGCCCACCGGCAGCATCTCCGAGGTCACCACCGTGAACGTGCCCGCTGTCACCGCGGCGACGCCGAGCGCGCCGCGAAGCGCCGGAAACTGCCGTCTCGCAACGACTTCCTCAACCTGTGTCATGTCCACCAGGCAAACGCGCCCAGCGAAGGGAAACAACGGCGAAGGTCTCATAGTTCTATGAGCTGGACTCATCGACCGTGGAAGGGAAGCTGATGGGTGGGCTGGAGGTCCGTGAGCTGGAGGCGTTCCTCGCGGTCGCCGAGGAACTGCATTTCGGGCGGGCGGGCGAGCGGTTGTACGTATCGCAGAGCCGGGTGAGCCAGCTGCTGCGCGCGCTGGAGCGGCGCATCGGCGGGCGGCTGGTGGAACGGACCAGCCGCAGCGTCCGGCTTACCCCGCTGGGCGCTGACTTCCTCGCCGAACTGCGGCCCGCCTACGCCGCGCTGCGCGCGACGGTCGACGGCGCCCGCACGGCCGCCAGAGGTATGGACGGCATCTTGCGCATCGGGTTCCAGGGCGCGGGCAACGATCACCTGATGGCCGCGGTCGAGTTGTTCCAGCGGTGGCATCCGGACTGCTCGGCCGAGCTGGTCGAGATCCCGCTCGCCGATCCGTTCGGCCCGGTGCGGCGTGACGAGGTCGACGCCGCGGTCGTGCTGCTGCCGATGGGCGAGCGTGATCTGGTGCTCGGAGCGGTGTTCGCGGGGCAGCAGCAGACGCTGGCGGTGGCGAGCTCCCATCCGGTGGCGGACCGCGCCGCGCTGTCGGTGGAGGAAGTCGCCGAGTTTCCCTTGATCGGAGTGCGCGCTCCGGCGCCGGAGTACTGGCGGCGGGCGCAGAAGCTGGACGTGACGCCGGAGGGCCGGACGGTGTGTACCGGCCCGGAAGTCGGCACGCTCGAGGAGGCCCTCGCGGCGGTGGCGGCCGGTCGCGGCGCGATGCTGCTGTGTCATCCCACCGCGGAATCGCACCGCAGGCGACCGGTGGCTTTCGTCCCGGTGACCGGAATCGCCGAGTCCCGGCTCGGGCTGGTGTGGCGTCGTCACCGCGAGACGCCGCGGGTGCGCGCGTTCTCTCGCGCGGTGGCCGCCACGAAGGGGATCGACGACGTGCGGAGCGTCACGGTGGAGGCATCCTGACCTACCCGGCCTTCCGGATCGCTCCGCCAGCCCGGATATCGGGGCCGACATGGCGTTGCTTATTTTCCCGAGCCACCGGATGGATAGCAGAGAATTATTTGCATTCTCTATCGTGTAGCCTGTGATCTCGTCGCCGAGGGCGTGTGCGGCCCTATTTTCAGGGGCTTATCGAATTTTTCCGAGCTACTCGAGATATCTGTCGTCGGAAGAAATTGCCGACCCGAATTTGCGCTTCTGACCTGGACGTTTGACTAGATTGCCAGCTCAATCAAGCCATGCGCCGTGAGGTGGATCACTATTGACGCTGGATGTGGTCTGCATCTCCATATTATCGAATTTCGTAACCGGAGCCGATGGAGTGCCGATGTCCCCCGTGTCAGCCAGTTCGACTGGATAAGTTCGAGGAAGAGGTATTTCCATGATCCCCGTTATCATCGACACCGGCAGCGCTGCACTGAACGGTCTTTTCGATACGCTCGGCGCTGCTCTGCACGGCCTTGTCGACACCCTGTGGACGGGTTCCTTCGGCGGCCGCTGACCGACGTGACGGTCGAGACGCTCGACCGGGTCCCACGCCGACCCGAGGCGTGACCGAGCGGGCCCCCGCACCGGATGGTGCGGGGGCCCGCCGCTGTGTGGGCCGTTCCGCCGAGGCGCGCCACGTTTCGAACTGACTTCATCCAGAAGGTCTGGGCGGCCTCCCGTACGGGTGCGGTCAGTTGCGCGCCTCGACGGCGGAGACTCGCGTGAGTTCGGCCGCGAGTCGCGCGGGATGGGTCAACTGCGGGTAGTGGCCCGCCCCCTCGATCGAGACCGCGTCGCGGGAAGTGGCGACGGTGAGTGGATCGGCGGAACCGGTGACGATCCGTACGGGCACCTCGATCCGAGCGAGCAGGGCTCGCAACTCCTCGCGCCGCGCGGGGGCGCTCGCGCGGCGCAGCGCGGCGACGGTGCGGGCGGCGACGCCCGGCCTGCGCAGGTTGGCCGCGGCGCTCGCGATCGCGGCGCTCTCCGGCACGCCGAGCCGACGGGCCAGATCGCCGGCCGACATCCGGCGCAGCGCCGCCGCGGCCAATGGTGAGCGCAGCAGCGAGCCGGACCGTGGCTGGAGAAACGCCGGAGCTACCAGCACCACCCCGGAGATCCGCTCGGGATGCTGCGCGGCGTACCGGAGCACCGGACCGCAACCGAGTGAGTGGCCGACCAGCACGGGGCGGGTGCGGACGGAAGCGAGCAGGTCCGGCAGCACCGCATCGGCATCGCCGGGCGCCGAGCGTCCCAGGCCGGGCAGGTCCACGACCAGGCTCGGCCCGTCCAGCTCCGCGCGCGCCGCGTTCCACGACTCGCCGTCGAGCGGAAGCCCGTGCAGCAGTACGTAGTCAGGGCGCCGCCGCTCGCCGCTCACCCAGACGCCGTCGGCGAAACCGGCGGTCGGATCGTCGGGCACCGCGCCGAACCGGCTGGCGACGAGATGGTCGGCCCATGTGCGGAGCGTCGCCTCGGTCGGCGGCATGGTGAGCCCGGCGCGGCGGGCCACGTCCTGCGCCGCCGACGTGTCGTAGCGGTCGTCGGCGATGAACGTCAGCGTCTCCGGATCGGCGCCGGTCAGCGCGCGAGGAAGCTTCGAGATGACGCCGACCGGAATGGAGAACCGCGGCGCGGGGACCCCGAGGTGCCCGGCCAGCAGCCGGATCAGCTTCGGCAAAACCGGAGTGCGATCGTCGAGGACCGTGTAGGAGCGGCCCGCGGTGTCGGGCAGCGCGGGCAGGCTGATCAGGAAGTCGGTGAAGTAGTCCAGATCGACGATCGGCACGAAGGTCTCCGGCCCGCCGGGGATCGCCGGGAGCCGCCCGTTCCACAGGTCCTCGACGACGGTGGCCAGCCCGATGTATTGGCCGGGACCGAGCACGCTGCTCGGGTTCGCGATGGTCAGCGCGACGCCGAGTTCCGCCGCCCGCCTGCGCAGCAGCGGATCCGATTCGAACTTCGACGCGCCGTACGCGCCGTTCTCGTAGTGCTGTTCCTCCGATTCCTCCACGGTGATCCGATAACCCGTGATGTGTACGACCCGGCGCAGTTCGGGGAGGGCGGCGGACCAGTCGAGCACGCGCAGCGCACCGGTGACGTTGACCGCGTACGCGTCCTCGGCCGCGAGCCCGAACGAGAAGCGGGCCGCGCAGTTGTACACGTCGCGGATGCCCGACGCGTCGAACCCGGCGGGCAAGCCCAGATCCGGGGCGGTGACGTCACACGTGACGATTTCCAACCCGCTGGAGTCCACCCCTCGGCGTCGCAGCCAGCTGGTGAGCCGCTCCTCGCTGCCCGGCCGCAGGGCGGCGGCGACGGAATGCCCCTGCTCGAGTAAGCGGGCGACGGCGTTGCGGCCGAGGAACCCCGCGGCTCCGAAGACGATGCTGTCCGACATGACTACTCCTTTTTAGACCGGTCTACATATTTTGGTGACACGCATGAACGCCGACGCAACATCCGCGTTCAGAGCAGGGAGTGCAGTGCCCGTTCGACGCGTTCCAGGGGTTCGCGACTGCGTTGCGCCCGTGCCAGCAACAGCGCGCCCTCGACCATCGCCAGCATCGCGGCGGCCAAGTCGTCCGCGTCCTTACGACCGTCGGCGCGCAGTCGCAATCGCAACGCCTGCTCCCAAGCGGCGTACGCGGCGGCGCATTCGGCCTGGATCGGATCGTTCGCGGCAGCGACATCCAAGGCCACCGTGGCGACGGGGCAGCCCTGCTGCCAGCCCGACGCTTCGAGCCGATCGCCGAACGCGCGCAGCAGCCTGCTCGCGGCCCCGGCGGCGTCGCCGGGCTCGATCGCGTCGATCAGCGCCGCGATCTCCTTGCCCGCTTGTGCGATCGCCGCGGCGACCAATTCGTCCTTGCCGCCGGGGAAGTGGAAGTACAAAGACCCGCGCGGCGCCCCACTGGCCGCCAGGATCTGGTTGAGTCCGGCCCCGTAGTAGCCGTGCCGCTCGACCAGGGTGCGCGCGGCGTCGACGAGTTTGCCGCGAGTCTCGGTGCCTTTGACGCCCATGCCCTGACTGTAGACCGGTCTTCATATTTTTGCCAGGGCCCGCGACTGACGACGGCCGCCTACCAGGTGGTAGGCGGGCCGGAAATCGCGCGCACTAAGCTGGTCGGCGGTAATTGCCGACCCCATTCCCCAGGAGTACTCCACGTGAGCCAAGCAGGCCGTCCTGTAGTTCTGATCGCCGACAAGCTCGCCCAGTCGACCGTCGACGCGCTCGGTGACGGTGTCGAGGTCCGGTGGGTCGACGGACCGGACCGCCCGGCCCTGCTGGCCGCGGTGCCCGAGGCCGACGCGCTGCTGGTGCGGTCGGCGACCACGGTCGACGCCGAGGTCCTGGAAGCCGGGAAGAACCTGAAGATCGTCGCCCGCGCCGGCGTCGGCCTGGACAACGTCGACGTGCCCGCCGCCACCGAGCGCGGCGTCATGGTCGTGAACGCGCCCACCTCGAACATCCACACCGCCGCCGAGCACGCGGTCACCCTGCTGCTGTCGGCCGCCCGCCAGATCCCCGCCGCGGACGCCACCCTGCGTGAGCACACCTGGCAGCGCAGCAAGTTCAACGGTGTCGAGATCTTCGACAAGACCGTCGGCGTCATCGGCCTCGGCCGCATCGGCCAGCTGTTCGCCGCGCGCCTGGCCGCCTTCGAAACCAAGATCGTCGCCTACGACCCCTACGTGTCGCCCGCGCGCGCCGCGCAGCTGGGCATCGAGCTGCTGACCCTCGACGAACTGCTCGAGCGCGCCGACCTGATCTCGATCCACCTGCCGAAGACCCCGGAGACCAAGGGCCTCATCGGCAAGGAGGCCATCGCCAAGACCAAGCCGGGCGTGATCATCGTCAACGCCGCCCGCGGTGGCCTGGTCGACGAGGCCGCCCTGGCCGAGGCGATCAAGTCCGGCCACGTGCGCGCCGCGGGCCTGGACGTGTTCGAGACCGAGCCGTGCACCGACAGCCCGCTGTTCGACCTGCCGCAGGTCGTCGTCACCCCGCACCTGGGCGCGTCCACCTCCGAGGCCCAGGACCGGGCCGGCACCGACGTCGCCAAGTCGGTGCTGCTGGCCCTGGCCGGTGAATTCGTGCCCGGCGCGGTGAACGTCACCGGTGGCGCCGTCGGTGAAGAGGTCGCGCCCTGGCTGGACATCGTCCGCAAGCAGGGCGCCCTGCTCGGCGCGCTGTCCAACGAGCTGCCGGTCAGCGTCGAGGTCCAGGTGCGCGGCGAGCTGGCCGCGCAGGAGGTCGCCGTGCTGGAGCTGTCCGCGCTGCGCGGCATCTTCTCCGCGCTGGTCGAGGACCAGGTCACCTTCGTCAACGCGCCCGCGCTGGCCAAGGACCGCGGCATCACCGCCCAGGTCACCACGGCCTCGGAGAGCCCGAGCCACCGCAGCGTCGTCGACCTGCGCGCCGTGTTCGGCGACGGCAGCACCCTGAACGTCGCGGGCACGCTGACCGAGCCGCAGCTGGTGGAGAAGATCGTCAACATCAACGGCCGCAACTACGACATGCGCGCCGAGGGCCTGAACCTGGCCATCCTGAACTACGAGGACCGGCCGGGCGCGCTGGGCAAGATCGGCACCAAGCTCGGCGAGGCCGAGGTCGACATCCTGGCCGCGCAGCTGACCCAGGACGTCGACAAGGAAGGTGCCACGGTCGTGCTGCGCGTGGCCCGCGAGGTGCCCGCCGGGGTGCAGACCGCGATCGCCGAGGCCGTCGGCGCGGCCAAGGTCGTCCAGGTCGACCTGTCCTGATCCGCTCGGGGCGCACCGCCCCGGCGAACGCTGAATCGGCGCCGCGCACGAAGCATCGTGCGCGGCGCCGGTCTCTCCGTCCGTGCGCGTCCGGCGTGCGGACCGGCGCGAGCGCGCGGTGCGGCGCGCCCGCGCGCCCGGTGCTCGGCGATCCGGCCGCGCCGAGTACCGTGACGGTGCTGCGGTCACCCGGCCGGAATGTCGTGCGCACCCGGCGGTCGCGTGTGTGCCGCACGTCGTGGCGGCCGCGACCGGCAAAATCGAACGGAGCATTTCTCATGAAGCTTGCTGTCATCCCGGGCGACGGGATCGGGCCCGAGGTCATCGCCGAGGCGCTCAAGGTGCTCGACGTAGTCGTGCCCGGCGTCGAGAAGACCGAGTACGACCTCGGCGCGCGTCGCTACCACGCGACCGGCGAGATCCTGCCGGACTCGGTGCTGCCCGAGTTGAAGCAGCACGACGCGATCCTGCTCGGCGCGATCGGCGACCCGTCGGTGCCCAGCGGCGTGCTCGAACGCGGGCTGTTGCTGCGCACCCGGTTCGCGCTGGACCACCACGTGAACCTGCGGCCGTCCAAGCTGTTCCCCGGCGTGACCAGCCCACTGGCGGGCAACCCCGACATCGACTTCGTCGTCGTGCGCGAGGGCACCGAGGGCCCGTACACCGGCACCGGCGGTGCGATCCGCGTCGGCACTCCGCACGAGGTGGCCACCGAGGTCAGCACCAACACACGCTTCGGCATCGAGCGCGTGGTGCGCTATGCCTTCGCCAAGGCGCAGGCCCGCCGCAAGCACCTGACGCTGGTGCACAAGAACAACGTGCTCACCTTCGCCGGCTCGCTCTGGCAGCGCACGGTGGACGAAGTCGCGGCCGAGTTCCCCGATGTCACAACGGCTTACCAGCACATCGACGCCGCCACCATCCACATGGTCAACGACCCCGGCCGGTTCGACGTGATCGTCACCGACAACCTCTTCGGCGACATCATCACCGACCTCGCCGCCGCCGTGAGCGGTGGCATCGGCCTGGCCGCCAGCGGCAACATCGACGCGTCCGGGACGAACCCCAGCATGTTCGAGCCGGTGCACGGCAGCGCCCCCGACATCGCCGGTCAGTCCAAGGCCGACCCCACCGCCGCGATCCTCTCGGTCTCCCTGCTGCTCAATCACCTGGGCGACACCGAGGCGGCCGCGCGCATCGAGTCGGCGGTCGCCAAGGACCTCGAGTCGCGCTCCGGCGCCGCGTCGACCGTGGAAATCGGCGACCGCATCGCCGCCACTGTCTGACCGTTCCCAGGAAGGTCCCGTTCCCTGAAGGAACGGGGCCTTCTTGCATTCAGGCTCCGCACGGATGCCGCGCCTGACCGCTGTCTCGCACATCGGCGTCGTCTGGGTAGAACCATCGCGCGCAGCAGGCCCCGGCGGGACAGGACTCCGCGCGCGAGTCCGCCTGCTACCTCACTCCGGCGCGGCTCGGCCTTGTCCGCGGCCCGACTTCGGCCGCGCGACGGAGGCCCCGGTGGATCGTCGGCGCCGAGGTCGAGACTCGAACACGACCGGACCTCTGGGAACTCGGGACGGCTGCCTTTGCGGTCCGCCTACGGCTGTGCCGTCGAGTCCCGGCGGAGCGGTTGTACCGAGGCCGAGACTTGGATGTGACCGTCACTGGAGGACTTCGGAGCGGCTCGGTCGTCTGTGTTCGTGCCCTCGAGTTCCGGTGGATCGGTGGTACCGAGGTCGAGGCTCGGCAATGGCTTTCTACCGGCGACTCCGGCGCGGTTGGCCGAGTTTGTGGCTCTGCTACGGCTGCGCCGTTGAGTTCCGGAGGGACCTGATCTCCAAGGGCACCACCGTCTTGGGCCCTCCGGGCGGACTTCGGCCGGGGCAGGCGGGACTTCGGGGGGCGGGTCTAGTCGGCGTCGCGGGGGACGAGGGGAACTGCCGCGACAGCCGTGACGGCGGCCAGGAAGAAGGCGGCGGGGAAGCCGCTCGCGGTGATCAGCGCGCCGAACACCGGAGGGACGGCGGCCATGGCCAGATTCTGACCGGTGTTCTGCACGCCGAGGCCACGGCCGCTCCAGTATGGGCCGGCGATTTCGGCGACGGCGGTGAAGGCCAAACCGTTGTCGGAGACTGTGATCACGGATGCGGCGATCAGCAGCGGGATGGCGGCCCACCACCAGTGCGTCCACGCGGTCAGCGCCAGCCCCGCCATCGAGAGCACGGCGGCGACGGCGACCGTGCGCAGCGGTCCCATCCGGCTGCCGACGCGATCCGACCACGCGCCCGCGCCGATGCGGCCCAGCGCGCCGAGGATCTGCGTGACGGTCACCAGCGCGCCCGCGGCGGCCAGCGACCAGCCGATGTCGCGATGCAGCCACAGCAGCGCGAAGGTCCACACCGTGCCCTGCGGGACGACCAGCAGCACCGAGACCAGATGGATGCGCCACAGCGTGGCGTCGTCGCGATAGGGATTGGCCCGCAAGGCCGGATCGGCCTCCGACCGGGCGGGGCGCGGCGGGTCGACGATGCCGGCCAGGCAGCCCACGGCCGCCACGCCCGCCATGAGCGCGGGAACGAGAATCGCCGCGGGCACGCCATGGGCGGCGGCGACGGCCGGGATCGCCAGCGCGCCGACGCCCACGCCCAGCGGCTGCGCGGTCTGCCGGATGCCCATCGCCAGCCCGCGCTGATGGGGCGGGAACCAGCCGACGATCACGCGGCCGCTCGCGCCGTTGGTGCTGGCCGCCCCGACCCCGCCGAGGAACAGCAGCGCGCCAAGGGCCAGGTCGTTCGTCGTGGCCGCCGCGGCGCAGCCGGCCGCCAGCATCAGCAGCGGGCCGCCGACCAGCACCTTGCGTTCGCCGATCCGGTCGACCAGATAACCCCACGCGATCAGGGTGCACACCAGGCCGACGGTGGGCATGGCCACCAGCAGTCCGGCCGTCGCCAGCGCCATGCCGCGATCGGTCAGCGCGGGCAGCAGGAACGGGACACCGTGGATGAAAACCGCGCTGGACGCCTGGGCGAACACACCGAGACCGAGCATGGACCAGCGTCGAACCTCGTCGATCTGCGTCACGGTCGCCATCGGCTACTCCTCGGAATCTCATATTTTGGGAATGAATTCCCACTTTGTGAACTATTCTGCTCACGGTACACCTCCGCGGCCCCGCCGTTCGACGGCTTCGGCTGTCGAACTTCTCACAGCGCGGCGGGGGCAACGACGCGCCGGTTCGGACCACTCGGTCGGGCGCGTTCGGGCAGGTGACGGCGGGTCGATAGACTCCGGGGCATGCGTCTAGGTCGAGTTGCCAGTCCCGATGGGGTCGCCTTCGTCAGCATCGAAGGCGACGGAAGCGACAGCGTGGCCAAGGAGATCGCGGAACATCCGTTCGGCACACCGACGTTCACCGGACGGAGCTGGCCGCTGGCCGACGTGCGGCTGCTCGCGCCGATCCTGGCCAGCAAGGTGGTCTGCGTGGGCAAGAACTACGCCGCGCACGCCGCCGAGATGGGCGGTCCTGCCCCTGCCGACCCGGTGATCTTCCTCAAGCCGAACACCGCGATCGTGGGCCCGAACGCCCCGATCATCCTGCCGCCCAGTTCATCCCAGGTCGACTACGAAGGGGAGCTGGCGATCGTCATCGGCCGCCCCTGCAAGGATGTGCCCGCCGCTCGCGCGCTGGACGTGGTGCTGGGTTACACCGCCGCCAACGACGTGACCGCCCGTGACCAGCAGCGCCACGACGGTCAGTGGACCAGGGGCAAGGGCTACGACACGTTCTGCCCGCTGGGTCCGTGGATCGAAACGTCCTTGGACCCTTCGGATCTGGAGGTCGTCACCGAACTCGACGGCGAAGTCCGCCAGCGCAGCCGCACTTCGCTTCTCCTGCACGATATCCCGAAGCTCATCGAGTGGATCACCACCGTGATGACGCTGCTGCCCGGTGACGTCATCCTCACCGGCACCCCCGAGGGCGTCGGCCCGATGCGCGAGGGCCAGCAGGTCTCGGTGACCGTCGAGGGCATCGGCACCCTCACCAATCCCGTTGCCGCCAAACGCTGATCGAAAGAGAGCCATGACTGAAGTACGGGTCCGATTCTGCCCGTCACCGACCGGGACGCCGCATGTCGGCCTGATCCGGACGGCACTGTTCAACTGGGCCTACGCCCGCCACCACGGCGGCGCATTCGTCTTTCGTATCGAAGACACCGATGCCGCACGGGATTCCGAGGAATCCTACCGGGCGATTATCGATGCGCTGCGCTGGCTCGGGCTCACCTGGGACGAGGGGCCGGAGGTCGGCGGCCCTTACGAACCATATCGTCAGTCGCAGCGAAAAGATCTGCACCTGGACGTGGTTCGGCGTTTGCTGGAGGCCGGTGAGGCGTATGAATCGTTCTCCACACCGGAGGAAGTCGAGGCCCGCCATCGCGCCGCGGGACGCGATCCGAAGCTCGGTTACGACAACTACGATCGTGATCTGACGCCCGAGCAGATCGCGGCGTACCGGGCCGAGGGCCGTCCCGCCGTGATCCGGCTGCGGATGCCCGGCGAAGACCTGTCCTGGCACGATCTGGTGCGCGGCGAGACCACCTTCAAGGCGGGCAGCGTCCCGGACTTCGCGCTCACCCGTGGCACCGGCGATCCGCTGTACACGCTGGTCAACCCGGTCGACGACGCACTGATGCGGATCACCCACGTGCTGCGCGGCGAGGACCTGCTCTCCTCGACGCCGCGGCAACTCGCGCTGTACGCCGCGCTGCGCCGGATCGGGGTCACCGATTTCACGCCGGAGTTCGGTCACCTGCCGTTCGTCATGGGCCAGGGCAACAAGAAGTTGTCCAAGCGTGATCCGGAGTCCAATCTGTTCGCCCACCGCGACCGGGGCTTCATTCCTGAGGGTTTGCTGAATTATCTCGCACTCCTCGGCTGGGGGCTGTCCGAGGACCGCGACGTGTTCTCCATGGCGGAGATGGTCGAGGCCTTCGACATTTCGAAAGTAAATTCGAATCCGGCCCGTTTCGACCAGAAGAAGGCGGACGCGCTCAACGCCGAGCACATTCGATTGCTGGCGCCGGGTGATTTCGCTCACCGGCTGCGGGAGTATCTCACCGAACACGGCCTTGTCGGCGCCGAAATCGATGAGAAGGTGTTCGCCGCGGCGGCGGAACTCGTGCAGACCAGGATTGTCGTGCTGGCCGATGCCTGGGAGCTGTTGCGTTTCTTGTTCGCGCCGGCCGAGGAGTTCGCGATCGACCCCGCGGCGGGAGCCAAGAATCTCGGCTCCGACGCGACCGGGGTATTGCAAGCCGCTATTACCGCGGTGGAGCCGTTGGCCGAGTGGACCACAGAGGCGATCGAGGAAGCGCTGAAAAAGGCGCTGATCGATGATCTCGGGCTGAAACCGCGCAAAGCCTTCGCGCCGGTGCGGGTCGCGGTCACCGGATCGCATATCAGCCCGCCGCTGTACGAATCGCTGGAACTGCTCGGCCGCGACGTCACCCTGGACCGGTTGCGCTCCGCGCTGGACTGGAAGGAGACCGGCCAGGCCGCGCCGCAAGGCTGAAAATAGGGCTTTGACCAGGCGATTTGTAGTTAACCCGTAGCCGTTTGGTACTCTTCTTCTCGGCCCGGAACACGGTCTCGAGTCACCCAGACGCGAGGCTGAACGACCTGGTCATTGGGGTATGGTGTAATTGGCAACACAGCTGATTCTGGTTCAGCCATTCTAGGTTCGAGTCCTGGTACCCCAGCGGAGTGTGTTGAAAGACTTCGGTTCGCGGCCGAAATCCCTCAGCACCTGGCGATTTGGTCGCCGGGCCTCGGCCGGATAAGCTAGCCGAGCCTCCTGATCGAAAGATCACCACGGCGCTCCTCGCGACAGCGAGAAGCAGTCCTGGCCCCGTCGTCTAGCGGCCTAGGACGCCGCCCTCTCAAGGCGGTAGCGCGGGTTCGAATCCCGTCGGGGCTACACGAGTGGAAGGCCCATGCTCATGGAGCATGGGCCTTTCTCGTTTCGCAATGTCTTGTGGGGATGCAACCCCACACCCCGCCCGGAGGGCTTCGCCCCCGGACCCCCGGCGAGGGCTTCGCCCCGCCTGGATCGTGGTGGTTCCGTGCCGGGTGAGCTGCGGTTTTGGTCTCGGCTGTGGCCAGAAGGGCCGCAGTAGTTGCGCCGGTTCGGCTGGCTGCCGGTGCTGCTGACGGTCTGCCGGCCGTGTCGGATCCGTCCGGTGAGCAATCCGATGCTCGGATAGACCCGTGAACACGGTGGCAAACGGTCGCGCTACCGGCCGCCGATGCGACTCGCATGCGGCAGTGACCAGTGAGATTGTGCTCGGTGCTGTGCAAAGCGCCCTGCGGTGCCGTGCTGCGACGGGTATGGATGTCGCTGACGACGCAGCTGCGAACCGGCCGTCGCCGGATGTGCGCTGCCGCCATCTGTGCCATCCCACGGACATGGTCGGCGGCGGCATCGCACCTCGGCCGACCCCGACTCGCTCCACGGGTTGCGGCGTCCGGTGCCGGGATGCCACGCCCAGGTGTGGACGTCCTTGGTGACGCGTGCGGCCGAAGTCGTTCCGGGTCTCGCGCCCGTGGCGCGGTCCGATTCACTCGGTGGTGTGCGGTGGGATACATCGTGAGACAGCGGCGGGCGCGCCATGACGGGCCCGGGATCGACGCTGCGGCACGGAATCGTTCGATACGACATCACACCCGGCGGGTGGTCCTCGCGTACGTCGCGGTGCTCCTGGCGACAGCGTGGATGAGGCGGTGTGCTCGACGGCAGCGCTGACCCGCCGAACCCGGCGAGTCCGGGTGCCCCCTCGGCGCGTCCGGCGCAAACCGGCGCAAAAGGAAGGCCCTCCAGCGATCTTGCTGGAGGGCCTTCGCCGTCTGTGCGGACTAGCCGCTCTTGCGCCGGAATTCCCGCTTGTGGCCGACCGCGGCGTGCGCCCCGGACGCCTTCGACCGGCCGTCGAGGTGATCGGCCGCGCGGGCGTTCTGCTGGTTCTTGCGCTCCAGTGCTTCCCGGAACTTGCGCTTCACCTCGTCGGCGCCAGTGGGCTTACCCGAATCCGCCATCGCTGCTCCTCGTCGTCGCGGCCGCGCAGCGCGTCCTCGCGGGCGGCGGTGCCCAGCCGATTCCTGTCGAACACCCCGACGCTAGCCCGTGCGAGGTGGTTGTGTCAGTTGGATTTCGGGCGCGTCGCGCGGCCCGATCGCGCTCGGGTCAGTCCAGCGCCTGCGCGGTACTGCCGCCGAGGGGCATCGCGGGGAGACCGAGCTTGCGGTGATCCCAGCTGCGGATGCGCTCGGGCACCACGCGGACGGCGACCCGCTTGTTCAGCATGGCCTCCACCATCGGCCGCACCTCCTCGCTGTAGGGACCGGTGTAGCGTTCCCACACGCTCACGCCGACTGCGAAGAGTTTCCCGGCGTCTTCGACGATCACGGCGCGGCCCTCGATCGAGACGCCCCGGAGCTGGTCGTAGGTGTCGCCCGCCTCGACCATGCAGGTGACCCGGGGATCGCGGCGCAGGTTCACCGCCTTCTGCGATTTGGCCTTGGTCTCGAACCAGATCTCCCCGTCGATGAGCGCGTACCACATCGCGGTCAGGTGCGGCGTGCCCTTCGGGCCGATGGTCGCCAGCGTCGCGATCCGGCTGCGCTGCAGGAACTCGGTGATCTCGGTGTCGGACATCACGATCTGTGCCCGTTGGTTGACTCCCATGGGCCAACTGTAGAGAGTCCGGACTGAAACGTGTTACAGGCGCTTGTGCAGGGCCTCGGCCGCCGCGACCAGATCCGCCGCCCACCGGGCGCCCGGCCTGCGGCCCATCCGATCGATCGGCCCGGACACCGAGACGGCCGCGACCACGCTGCCCCCGGCGTCGCGCACCGGCGCGGACACGCTGGCCACGCCGGCCGCGCGCTCGGCCGCGCTCTGCGCCCACCCGCGCTTGCGCACCTCGGCGAGCGCGCGCTCGCCGAACACCGCGTCGGCCAGGATGGTGCGCTGCAGCTCCGGGTCGGCCCACGCCAGCAGCACTTTCGCAGCCGATCCCGCGGTGAGCGGAAGCCGCGCGCCGATCGGCACGGTGTCGCGCAGTCCGACGGGGGGTTCCAGCGCCGCGACGCAGACGCGGGCGTTGCCGTCGCGGCAGTAGAGCTGGACGCTCTCCCCGGTGATCTCGCGCAGCCGGGGCAGAATGGCCGACGCGGCCTCGAGCAGCGGATCGCTGGCGCTGGTCGCGAGCTCGGCGAGGGCCGGGCCCGGCCGCCAGGTGCCGTTGCTGTCGCGAGCGAGCAGGCGGTGCACTTCCAAGCCGACGGCGAGCCGGTGCGCGGTGGCGCGCGGCAGCCCGGTGCGCGCGCACAGCTCGTTGAGACCCGACGGATGCTCGGCTACGGCGTACAGGACCGCCACTGCTTTGTCGAGAACGCCGATGCCGCTATGCTGTCTCATAGAACGATACTAGCGTCTCGGATGTTGAGAAATCCACCTTCACGGATTCCGCCCCTCAGCGTCCGTACCAGGCGCAGCTATCCCAACTTGTGCAACCGTCGCCGCGTCGGAGTCCAGATCGCGGAACGGCTGCTTCGTCCGAAAGGTGATCAACCATGGCCGAACCGCGCACGCTGGCCGAGAAGGTGTGGGACCAGCACGTCGTCGCTCGCGGGGAGGGCGAGGGTGCCTCGCGCGAACCGGACCTGATCTACATCGACCTGCATCTCGTCCACGAGGTGACCAGCCCGCAGGCCTTCGACGGCCTGCGCGCCGCGGGCCGGCCGGTGCGACGGCCGGATCTCACGATCGCGACCGAGGACCACAACGTCCCGACCGTCGATATCGACAAGCCGATCGCCGACCCGGTTTCGCGCACCCAGGTGGAGACGCTGCGGCGCAACTGCGCGGAATTCGGTGTGCGGCTGCACCCGATGGGCGACCTCGACCAGGGCATCGTGCACGTGGTCGGGCCGCAGCTCGGCTTGACCCAGCCGGGCATGACCGTGGTCTGCGGCGACAGCCACACCTCGACGCACGGCGCGTTCGGCGCGCTGGCGATGGGCATCGGCACCTCCGAGGTCGAGCATGTGCTTGCCACCCAGACCCTCTCGCTGCGGCCGTTCAAGACGATGGCGATCACCGTGGACGGCGCCATGCCCGCGGGCGTGACGAGCAAGGACCTGATCCTGGCCGTCATCGCGAAGATCGGCACCGGCGGGGGCCAGGGCTACGTCCTGGAGTACCGCGGGGAGGCCATCCGGGCCATGTCGATGGAGGCCCGAATGACGATCTGCAACATGTCCATCGAGGCGGGCGCGCGGGCCGGGATGATCGCGCCGGACGAGACGACCTACGAATTCCTCAAAGGACGGCCGCACGCGCCGCAGGGAGCCGACTGGGACGCCGCGGTGGCGGCCTGGGAGGCGCTGAAGACCGACGAGGGCGCCGTTTTCGACGCCGAGGTGCACATCGACGCGTCCCAGCTGACTCCGTTCGTCACCTGGGGCACCAACCCGGGTCAGGGCGCCCCGCTGGGTGAGGCGGTGCCCGACCCCGCCGCCTTCGCCGACGAGGTGGCCCGCGAGTCCGCGGAGAAAGCTCTGCGTTACATGGACTTGGAGCCGGGTACTCCGCTTCGACAAGTACCGATCGACACCGTATTCGTCGGTTCGTGCACCAACGGACGCATTGAGGATTTGCGTGCGGTGGCCGGGATTTTGAAGGGACGTCATGTCGCCGACGGCGTGCGAATGTTGGTTGTACCGGGGTCGATGCGGGTTCGCGCCCAGGCGGAAAAAGAAGGACTCGGCGAGATTTTCACCGCGGCGGGCGCCGAATGGCGGCAGGCGGGCTGCTCAATGTGCCTGGGAATGAATCCGGACCAGCTCGAGCCCGGCCAGCGTTGCGCGTCCACCTCGAACCGCAACTTCGAGGGCAGGCAGGGCAAAGGCGGCCGTACGCACCTCGTTTCTCCCCTCGTAGCGGCCGCGACGGCGGTCCGCGGAACACTGTCGTCGCCTGCGGATCTGGACTGACCGGCCCCGATTCCCTCAAACAAACCCAGGAGATTCGTAATGGAAGCCTTCACCGTGCACAAGGGCATCGGGGTGCCGCTGCGCCGCTCCAATGTCGATACCGATCAGATCATCCCGGCGGTCTACCTCAAGCGGGTCACCCGGACCGGATTCGAGGACGGGTTGTTCGCCGCATGGCGGACCGATCCCGACTTCATTCTGAACATCGCGCCTTACAACAGGGGTAGTGTGCTGGTGGCGGGCCCGGATTTCGGTACCGGATCGTCGCGTGAGCACGCTGTTTGGGCGCTGTCTGACTACGGCTTTCGGGTGGTCATCTCATCCCGGTTCGCCGACATCTTCCGCGGCAATGCGGGCAAGGGTGGTCTGCTCGCCGCTCAGATGTCACAGAACGATGTCGAAATGCTCTGGAAGTTGCTCGAGGAACAGCCCGGCTTGGAATTGGTTGTGGACCTCGAGGCGCGCACGGTGACGGCCGGAACCGTCGTGTTGCCGTTCGATATTGATGACTACACCAGGTGGCGTCTGCTGGAGGGATTGGATGACATCGGGCTGACGCTGCGCCGGGAGGACACGATCGCCCGGTTCGAAAAGGCAAGGCCAACATGGAAACCGACGACCCTGCCGGTACATATTTCGCAGACGTAATCACCCTCGCCGGTTAGCTGGACGGCCGGAGTTGTGGTAGCTGGACGTGTGCTAAACCACATGAATTTTGGCGTGGCACATAGACTCTTGCCCAAAGTGGGTTTACCGTGGTACCTAGTCGGTCCGACGACGGGCCATTAGTCTGCGGAGGATTCAATGAACAAGGCGGAACTGATCGACGTTCTGACCGAAAAGTTGGGTACGGACAGGCGCACGGCCACCGCGGCAGTCGAGCATGTGGTCGACACCATCGTGCGCGCGGTGCACAAGGGTCAGAGCGTCACAATCACCGGATTCGGTGTGTTCGAACAGCGTAAGCGGGCGGCTCGCGTCGCCCGGAACCCGCGTACCGGCGAAACCGTGAAGGTCAAGCCCACTTCGGTACCCGCGTTCCGTCCCGGCGCTCAGTTCAAGGCGGTGATCGCGGGCAAGCAGAAACTGGCCGCGACCGGGCCCGCTGTGAAGCGCGGGGTGAATGCGCCGGTGGCCGCGAAGAAGGCGGCGGCGAAGAAGACGGCGGCCAAGAAGACCGCCGCCAAGAAATCGACGCCGACCAAGGCGCCCGCCAAGACCACGGCCAAGAAGGCCGCCGCCAAGGCCCCGGCGAAGACCACCGCGCGCAAGACGACCGCTACGAAGACCGCTGCGAAGAAGGCGCCCGCGAAGAAGACCGCGGTCGCGAAGAAGGCTCCGGCCAAGAAGACGGCCACCAAGGCCACGGCGGCCAAGAAGACCACCGCCGCCAAGAAGACCCCTGCGAAGAAGACCGCGGCCAAGAAGGCCCCGGCTCGTGGAACCCGCTGATCTCGAGCCACCGCCGGATCGGCGCTGAATGCGCGGCCCCACGACTGGGCCCATTCGCCTCAACGTCGAGACGGCCCCGGGAGACACCCGGGGCCGTTTTCGGCTGTCCGCCTACCGTGCTGTCACCCTCGCGGCGCGCCGTGGTGGTCGACCGGCGCCCGCCGACCCGCGCGGTGACGACGGAGTTGCCGCCGGATCAGGACTGCCCGTCGTAGGCTGACAGCGATCGATCCAGATGGTCGGCGGCCACCAAGCGATGGCCGACGAACGACAGCACCCACACACTGCCCTTGCGATTGCGCGCCGACGGCAGCGCGAGTCCGTCGCGTTCGGCCAGCCGGCCCAGCAGATCCGGGATCACCTTGCCCTGACTGCAGACGACGCGAACCGCCTTGTCCGACACCAGGGCTCGAAACCGTTCCCCGGCCTCGTCCGGGCGCTCGGCGTACCCGTCTTCGGAAAACAATGCCTCCTCGGCGATTTCGACGCCGAGCTTGTCCGCTATCGGCGCGACGGTCTGGACGCAGCGCAGTGGAGGGGCCGAATAGACCTGAGATGCGCCGAATGCCAAGAGATTCGGCGTGAGCGCCCGCGCCTGCGTCTCACCATCGCGGTCGAGCGGGCGCTGGTCATCGGGACCGTTGAAGCGGTCCCGACGGCCGGCTTTGGCATGCCGGACCAACAGCAGGGTGTCGGTGCGCGCGGGCAATCGGGTGAAGGCGCGCACCACCTGCCGGTCCATCGGATACGACAACTGGTCCATCACCCGGTCCAGCGGGTGCCAGCTGAGCACGTCCACCTCGGAGTTGGCCGTGAACTCCCCGCTGATCAATTCCGCGGCCCAGTAGTCGACCCGCTTGAGCTTGCGATGGCCCGGAATCGGGTAGGTCACGTGTCCGAGGTAGCGGCCGAGCCTGCACTCGAGCCCGGTCTCCTCGCGGACTTCACGGACCGCGGCCAGCACCGGGGTCTCACCCGGGTCGAGCTTGCCCTTCGGCAGCGACCAATCCTCGTACTTGGGGCGGTGCACGATCGCGATCTCGATCGCCCCGGTGGACGACTCACGCCACAGCACCGCTCCGGCGGCGTAGATGTTGGCGGTGACGCGGGGATCCCAGAACGGGCCCCCCTCCTGTTCGAACCCCGTGGTGGCGTTCACTGCTGATCTGGCCTCCGCAGCCGCATCAAGAACTCCTGATGGTCTCTGATCTTGTCCCCATCGCCGGACGTCCCCGGCGACGCCCGCCAGGTGCCGTCCGGTTGCAGCACCCAGCAGCGTGTGGTCGGCGAGAGGGCCGATTCGAACACTTCGCAGAGTTGTTCGGTCAACCGCGGGTCCTTCACCTGCGCCATCACCTCGACCCGGCGGTCCAGGTTGCGGTGCATCATGTCGGCGCTGCCGATCCAGTACTCGTCCTGCGCCTGGAAGTGCAGGATGCGGGAATGCTCCAGGAACCGGCCGAGGATGGAACGGACCTCGATGTTCTCGCTCATGCCCAGCACGCCGGGGCGCAGACCGCAGATCCCGCGCACCACGATCTGCACCGGCACGCCCGCCTGCGAGGCCCGGTACAGCGCGTCGATGATCTCCTCGTCGACGATCGCATTGGCCTTCAGCCGGATTCGGGCGTCCTCGCCCCGGCCCGCCAGCTCGGTCTCGCGCTGGATGCGCTCGATGATGCCGGAGCGCACGCTGTGCGGTGCGACGAGCAGGTTGCGGTAGTTCTCCTTGCGCGAGTAACCGGTCAGCGAATTGAACAGGTCGGTCAGGTCGGCGCCTATTTCCGGTGCCGCGGTGAGCAACCCGACGTCCTCGTAGAGGCGTGCGGTCTTCGGGTTGTAGTTGCCGGTCCCGATGTGGCAGTAGCGGCGGATGGTCGCGCCCTCACGACGCACCACCAGGCAGGTCTTGCAGTGCGTCTTCAGGCCGATGAGGCCGTACACCACGTGCACGCCGGCCTGTTCCAGCGCGCGGGCCCACTTGATATTGGCCTGCTCGTCGAAGCGCGCCTTGATCTCCACCAGGGCGACCACCTGCTTGCCCGCCTCGGCGGCGTCGATGAGCGCGTTGACGATGGGGGAATCGCCGGAGGTGCGGTAGAGCGTCTGCTTGATGGCCAGCACCTGCGGGTCGGCGGCGGCCTGTTCGATGAACCGCTGCACGCTGGTGGAGAAGGAATCGTACGGATGGTGCACGAGCACGTCGCCCTCGCGCAGCGCGGCGAAGACGTTGCGTGGCGTCTCGCGCTCGCCGAACGCGGGCGGGGTCGCGGGGACGTACGGGGTGTCCTTGAGATTCGGCCGGTCCACCCCGTACACCTGCCAGAGGCAGGACAGGTCGAGCAGGCCGGGCACCTGGATGACATCGCCGGGGTCGACGTCCAGCTCCCGCAGGAGTAGATCGAGCATGTGCTCGGTCATGTCGTCGGACACCTCCAGCCGCACCGGCGAACCGAACCGCCGCCGGGCCAGCTCCCGCTCCAGGGCCTGGAGCAAGTCCTCGTCGCGATCCTCGTCGACCTCGAAGTCCGCGTTGCGGGTGATCCGGAACGAGTGGTGCTCGACCACATCCATGCCGGGGAACAGCAGATCCAGGTGCGCGGCGATGAGCGCTTCCATCGGCAGGAAAGCGGCGATCGGGGAGCCGGATTCGGTGCGGCGCACGCGGACGAACCGGTCGACGTTGTCGGGCACCTTGACGCGGGCGAAGTGCTCGCCGCCGGTAGCGGAATCCTTCACCGTCACCGCGAGGTTGAGACTCAGTCCGCTGATGTAGGGGAAGGGGTGCGCCGGATCCACCGCGAGCGGGGTGAGTACCGGGAACACCTGGTCCTGGAAGTAGCCCGAAAGACGCTCGCGTTCGCCCTCGTCCAGGTCGCTCCAGTCGATGATCGCGATGCCCTCGGCCGTCAGCGCGGGCAGCACGCTGTCGAGGAAGACGCGGGCATGCCGCACCGCGATCTCCTGCGTGCGCGCGGCGATCAGTTCCAGCTGTTCGCCGGGAGAGCGGCCGTCGGCCGAGCGGACCAGCAACCCGGTCTCGGCGCGGCGTTTCAGCCCCGCCACCCGCACCATGTAGAACTCGTCCAGGTTCGAGGCGAAGATCGCCAGGAACTTCGCGCGCTCCAGCAACGGCAGCGACGCGTCCTCGGCGAGGGCGAGCACGCGGGCGTTGAAGTCCAGCCAGCTCAATTCACGATTGAGGTAGCGATCACGTGGCAACCGCGCCCCCTGCGAGTCGGCGGACACGGGTGTCGCCGCCGGGGGTGGCGTGGGAAGCAACGGCTGCTGCTTGACGGTTTCCGTATCGCTCACGCCAACGATCATCCCTTACCGGACAGGCCACGCGCATCCCGCGAGCGTGATCGCCCTGTGTCTCACGCCACCATGGCGACCGGCTAGCACACGTGTGGAACGTGTTCGTGAACGCCGCTCGGCCATCCGATGTCGTGCAGGACAGCACGCGTCGCGTTCCCGGCCCCGAGGGCCACCGCGCGGTCCAAGTCGGCGGGGGTGTCGACGTCCAGGCGCAGGCCCGGCCAGTCCCCGGTGAGGTCGACCGCGCCCGCGTCGATATGGCTGCGTGCCGACCCGGGGCCGAAGCGGGGATCGAGCGCTGCGACCGGGTCGCGGACCACCAGCGCGGCGGTGCCGCTGCCCTCGTGATCAATGACTATCGAGCGCAGCCCGCGCGGGGCGGCGGCGAGCATGTCCGACAGCTCTTCCGGGCGCAGGGCGGGCAGATCGGCTTGCAGTGCGAGCAGATCGATCGGGCCGTGCGCACCGCGCAAGGCGGCGGCGGTGGCGGCCAGCGCGGTGTTCAGCCCCTCGGCCTGCGACTGGCGCGGTTCCGGATGGACCTCGGCGCCGAGCGCGCGGGCCATTTCCGCGACGGCGGGGTCGGGCGTGACCACGGTGACCGACACGACTTCGCCGACCGCCGCGGTGGCGGTCACGGTGTCGGCGAGCATGGCCAGCACCAGCCGGGCCCGGTGCTCCGGGCGCAGCCGGTCGGCCAGTCGGCTCTTGGCCCGATCGAGGCTCTTGACCGCGATCACGGCATGCACGGCGTGCGGGCGCATGCGAGCAATCCTTCCATGGCATATTGGGCTGATGACGAGGGCGGCAGTGCTGGGCGCGGGATCGTGGGGCACCGCGTTCGCGAAGGTGTTGGCGGACGCGGGAACCG
Source organism: Nocardia sputorum (assembly GCF_027924405.1). Classification (NCBI taxonomy): domain Bacteria; kingdom Bacillati; phylum Actinomycetota; class Actinomycetes; order Mycobacteriales; family Nocardiaceae; genus Nocardia; species Nocardia sputorum. Next base: position 1,585,649 of record NZ_AP026978.1, read on the forward strand.
AGGTCACGATCTGGGCCCGGCGGCCCGAGGTCGCCGCGACGCTGGCCTCCGAACATCGCAATCCCGATTACCTGTCGGATATTCCGCTGCCACCGATCGCGGCGACCCCCGACCCGGCGGTGGCGCTGGACGGAGCGGACATCGTCGTGCTGGCGGTGCCGTCGCAGTCGCTGCGCGCGAACCTCGCGGAGTGGAAGGGGCTGATCCCGGACGACGCCACCTTGCTGAGTCTGGCGAAGGGCATCGAGACCGGGACGTTGCTGCGGATGAGCCAGGTGATCGAGGAGGTCACCGGTGCCGACCCGAGCCGGGTCGCGGTGCTGTCCGGACCGAACCTGGCGCGCGAGATCGCGCTGTGCCAGCCGGCCGCGACCGTGGTCGCCTGCTCCGACGAAGACCGCGCGGTCGCGGTGCAGCACGCTTGCGCGACCGGATACTTCCGGCCCTACACCAACACCGACGTGGTGGGCTGCGAGATCGGCGGCGCGTGCAAGAACGTCATCGCGCTGGCCTGCGGCATCGCGTCGGGAATGGGCCTCGGCGACAATTCGATCGCCAGCTTGATCACCCGCGGCCTGGCCGAGATCATCCGGCTCGGGGTGGCCCTGGGCGCGGAACCGGTCACGCTGGCCGGCCTGGCCGGGGTCGGGGACCTGGTCGCCACCTGCGCGTCACCGCTGTCGCGCAACCGGTCGTTCGGTCACGTGCTCGGCGCGGGCGGATCCATGGAGGCCGCCCAGTCGGCCACTCATGGCCAAGTCGCGGAGGGTGTGAAGTCCTGCACATCGGTGCGCGCGCTGGCCGAGCGGCACGGCGTCGAGATGCCGCTGACCACCTCCGTGCACCAGGTCTGTCACGAAGGGCTCTCCGTGCGCGAAGCCGTCGGCAACCTGCTCGGGCGGCGGATGAAGCCGGAGTGATCCGGGCCGCTCCACGCGGGCGGAGGCCGGAGTGTCCGGGACGGTCAGCGGTGGGAGCGCGCACCGAAACGGGTACGGTTCGGGGCATGACGAACCGGATCAGGGTGGCTGTGGTGTTCGGCGGGCGCAGCAACGAGCACGCCGTGTCCTGCGTATCGGCCGGCAGCGTGCTGCGTCACCTGGATCCGCAGAAGTACGAGGTCGTGCCGATCGGCATCACCGCAGAGGGCCGCTGGGTGCTCGGCGGTTCGGACGTGGCCGCGCTCGGCATCCACGATCGCGCCCTGCCGTCGGTGGACGCCACCGGCACGGCCCTGACCCTCGCCGCGGACCCGAGCCGCTCGGGGGCGCTCATCGCGCTCGACGATCCGACCGCCGCGCTCGGCACGGTCGACGTGGTCTTCCCGATCCTGCACGGACCGTTCGGCGAGGACGGCACGTTGCAAGGAATGCTGGAACTCGCCGGAATCCCGTACGTCGGCCCCGGGGTGCTGGCCAGCGCGGCGGGCATGGACAAGGAGTTCACCAAGAAGTTGCTGGCGGCGGAGGGATTGCCGATCGGCACCCAGGTGGTGCTGCGGCCCGGCACCGCGACGGTCACCGAGGAGGACCGGCTGCGCCTGGGCCTGCCGGTGTTCGTGAAACCCGCCCGCGGCGGTTCATCGATCGGCATCACCCGCGTCACCGACTGGGCGGAGTTGGACGCCGCCATCGCCGCGGCGCGCGCGCACGACCCGAAGGTGATCGTCGAAGCCGGCATCGTCGGACGCGAAGTGGAATGCGGGGTGTTGGAATTCCCGGACGGCCGGGTCGCGGCGAGCGTGGTCGCTGAGATCCGGATGCCGGAGACCGGCACCACCGCCGAGAGTCCCGCGTTCTACGACTTCGACACCAAGTACCTCGACGACGTCTGCGAATTCGACGTGCCCGCCAAGCTGGACGACGAGGTCGCCGAGCAGATCAGGGAACTGGCCGTGCGTGCTTTCCAAGCACTCGACTGCCAGGGACTGGCGCGGGTCGACTTCTTCGTCACCGAGCAGGGACCGGTGATCAACGAGATCAACACGATGCCCGGATTCACCGCCATCTCGATGTATCCGCGCATGTGGGAGGCCACCGGCATCGATTACGCCGCACTGATCTCGACGCTCATCGAAACCGCGCTCGTCCGCGGCACCGGCCTGCGGTAGGACTCGGGCTCGCGCTTCGCGATGGCGGACACCGTCGTGCCGTGAGTGACCCGGACGAGCGGTCGTCGAGCGGCTGCACTGTGTAGTCGGCGGGACATCAGGGGCACTCTCGGCCCACGTCCGCGATGGTCCCCGGCGACAGCTACCGATCCCGACGGTAAGCCGATCCGCCGAGCCGGGGTTACCTGCCGAGATTTCGATGACGGTCAGGCGTGTCACCGCATTTCCGCCCAGCTTCCATCGTCATCCTGTACCGCTCATCCGGACCGGACCGGGCCGCGGCGCATCGCGCGCCCGGGACTCGGTGAGTGCGCCTCAGCCAGTCGCTCGCCGAATGCTTCTCCGGATCAGCGCGTGGCCGCGTGGCGTCAGTTGGGCAGCGGCCCAGGGTCGATCGGCTGGGCCGGGAGTTGGGCGGTGATGGTGTCGGAGACTTCTTGCAGCGGCGTCGGACCAGAACCGTCGGGGACGGTGAGGGCGATGTAGGCGCCCCGGTCGACGGCGAACCAGGTGCTCGCCGCGGCGGCCTGGTCACGGACCTCGAACCACTGCACGCCGTTCACGATCTGCAGCGGTGAAGCGCGGTTGAATTCCAGCGGGCGATCCAACCCGCAGCGCAGGACGATCGCGGTGCCGCCGTCGGGGCGCTGCCACGCGCGCGTGGCGGGTGGAGCGGGCTCCACCAGGGTCGACTTGGTGAACTCACCCAGGGTCGCGGGCAGCGCGGGCAGGAGAGCGGCGCAGGCCGGACCCTCCGCCGCCGGGGCCGGGACGGGACCGAGCACCAGAGGTTCGCGTTCGACCGGCGCGCGGCGCGCGAGCACGGCGGCGACCAGCACCGCGACGACCAGCACGACCGGAAGGGCCACGGCCGTGGCGATGAGGGCGGGCGAGTACTGGTGCGCCGAGGCCGATGCGGGCGCGCTGTCCGGCTCGTCCGCTGCGGCGGACTCTTCGGCGTCGCTCCGGTCGGCTGCTGCGTCGTCGTCCGGTGCCGCTGCGTTCGAGGGAACTGCGTCGGCGCTGTCCGCGTCCTTCGTGCCCTCGGGCTTCCGGGATCCGGTCGCGGCTTCCGAGTGTTCGTCCCGCTCCGCCGAATCGCGGTCCGGCGAATCCGCCGCCATGGTCACCGATCCTTTCTGCTGCGCGCGTCGCCCCGGTCGGCAGCCGCACAGCGGTGGACCGGGCCGGTGGTACTCGAGTGCCTCCGAAAGGGTACCGTCGGGCTCGTTCCAGCAAGCAGCGCGCCGGAAAGGATCGGTCATCAGCGCCAGCCGGGCCCCGAGAACAGTGCGTGAACTGGGGGAGTTCGCGCTGATCGACCGTATCAACGCGGGACGGGTGCAGGCGCCCGGTGTGCTGCTCGGCCCCGGCGACGACGCCGCGCTGGTCGCGGCGCCGGACGGCCGGTTCGTGGTGACCACCGACATGCTCGTGCAGGACCGGCATTTCCGGCTGGACTGGTCCAGCCCCGAGGACATCGGCCGCAAGGCGATCGCGCAGAACGCCGCCGACGTGGTGGCCATGGGCGCGACGCCGACCGCGTTCGTCGTCGCGCTCGGCTGCCCGGCCGACACCCCGCTCGCGGTGATCGACGGACTCGCGGACGGCATGTGGGCCGAGGCCGCCAGGGCGGGCGCGTCCATCGCGGGCGGCGACCTGGTCCGCAGCCGTGAACTGGTCGTTTCCGTCACCGCCTTCGGCGATCCGGTCGGCGCGCCGATCACCAGAGCGGATGCGCGCGTGGGCGATGTCGTCGCGGTCGCGGGCCGGCTCGGCTGGTCGGCCGCGGGGCTGGCCGCCTTCACCGCCGGAGCGACCGGACCCGAGGTCGCGGAAGCGCTTGCCGCGCATCGAGTCCCGCAGCCGCCGTACGCCGTCGTCCTGGACGCGCTACGCCGTGTGCCGCGCGCGGACTCGAATGTTCCGCAGGCGCAGCGGATTTCATCGCAGACCGATACCACGTCCGATTCGGCCGCCCGAGGTCCGGCGACGGTCTCCTTCGATGACGGAGCGTCGAATTCGCCCCGGGTGACGGCCGCCGAGTCGTCCGGATCAGTGCCGCCCGGCGCGGACCGGGAAGCGCAAACTGCCTCGGAAAGGCGGGTGGCGGGTGGCGGGACCGATCCCGGACTGCACGCGCTGACCGACGTGTCCGACGGATTGCTCGCTGACCTCGGACACATCGCCGCGGCTTCGGGCGTGGGCATCGACCTGGCTTCGGCCGCCCTGCGCGACCCGGCGCTGGATCTCGTCGCCGCCCGGCTGGACGCCGATGCGGCCCAATGGATCCTGACCGGAGGCGAGGACCATGCCTTCGCGGGCGCATGGTCGCCCGACCGCGCACTACCCGCCGGATGGACCGCGATCGGGCGCGTTGTGGCCGGTCGCGGGCTCACCGTCGACGGCGTCGCCCAGACGGGTGACGGTGGGTGGGAATCGTTCCGTGGGGCGGACTCGTCAGCCGACGGCCGACCACGCTAAGTTGTGCGGTCATGGGCGCGAAACCACTGTCGGAAATCATGGATCCGGGATGGGCGAAGGCACTCGAGCCGGTGGCGGATCGGATTTCCGCCATGGGCGAATTCCTTCGCGCCGAGAACGCCGCGGGCCGTGGCTACCTGCCGTCCGGTGAGAACGTCCTGCGCGCCTTCCAGCGCCCCTTCGAAGCGGTGCGCGTCCTCGTCGTCGGCCAGGATCCCTACCCGACGCCGGGCCACCCCATGGGTCTCAGTTTCTCCGTGGCGCCGGACGTTTCGCCGATCCCGCGCAGCCTGGCGAACATCTTCGCCGAATACAGCAAGGATCTCGGCCACCCGACGCCGTCCTGCGGGGATCTGAGTCCGTGGTCGGATCAAGGTGTGCTGATGCTGAACCGAGTGCTCACCGTGTCGCCCGGCAAGCCCGCCTCGCATCGGGGCAAGGGATGGGAGGCGGTCACCGATCAGGCGATCCGCGCCCTCGTCGCCCGGGACGAGCCGTTGGTCGCGATCCTGTGGGGCCGCGACGCGGCGACGTTGAAGCCACAGCTGGCCGAATCAGAGGTCCCCTACATCGAGTCCGCGCATCCGTCGCCGCTGTCGGCGTCTCGTGGGTTCTTCGGTTCCCGTCCCTTCTCGCGAGTGAACGAACTACTCGACGAACTGGGGGCCGAACCGGTTGACTGGCGCCTGCCCTGATCGGGCGTCTGTGTGTGATCGACCGAAGTAACGAGTGAGGAGCTGTTCCATGCACAACACCACCGTCCGCGGCGCGCTGCGCGGCACCACCGCGACCTTGGCCTTCTGCGCCGCTCTCGCCAGCGGCGCCGCCGTCGCGGGTGCGGCGCCGCTGCGGCTCGAGCCCACCACGGAGACCGCGACGGCCCCGGTCGCCGAGGAGTACACCTCCAGCGGCTCCTCCACCATCTCCGCCTCGGTGAACGCCAAGATCGCGTGCCTGTTCTTCGTGGGCAATCTGGGCTGCTGAATCCGCGAATCGCCGGGTTCGTCCCGGCGCGGAACGGCATTGTGCGATCCTACAGATCGTGAGTAATGCGAACAATCTTCTCGAACCGTCTCGGCTCCGGCTGCGCGGTTCGGGTGGACTCGAGCTGGCCGCCGATCAGTTCGGCCCCGTCGACGGCCCGCTCGTCGTCTTCCTGCACGGTGGCGGGCAGACCCGGCACTCGTGGAAGAAGACCGGCGCCCGGCTGGGCGCGTCGGGAATGCGGGTGGTCACGGTCGACGCCCGCGGCCACGGTGACAGCGAGTGGGCGCCGGATCGCGACTACCGGCGCGAGACCATGGTCGAGGACCTCCTGCTGGTGCTGGAACAGCTCGGCGCGCCCGCGGTGGTCGTCGGCGCCAGCATGGGGGGCATCACCGGGCTGCTCGCGACCGCGCGGCCCGGCGGGCAGGCGATCACCGCGTTGGTCCTCGTCGACATCGTCACCCGGCCCGAACCGGAAGGGGTCGCCCGGGTGATCGACTTCCTCGGCAAGCATCGCGACGGCTTCGACAGCATCGAGGAGGCGGCCGACGCGGTCGCCGCGTACCTGCCGCACCGCCCGCGGCCGAAGAGCACCGAGGGCTTGCTGCGCAATCTGCGCGAGCGCGACGGTCGGTGGTACTGGCACTGGGATCCGGACATGCTGAGCGACCGGGTCGAGGACCCGTCCGCCATGATCGAGCCGATGGAGGACGCGGCGCGCGCGTTGCGCATCCCGGTGCTGCTGGTCCGCGGCATGCGCTCGGACGTGGTGAGCGCCGAAGGGGCCGAAGCGTTCCAGCGGCTGGTGCCGCACGCCCAACTGGTGGAGATCGGCGGCGCCGCGCACACCGCGGCCGGTGACGACAACGACTCGTTCACCGACGCGGTGGCGAAATTCGTCCTCGCGACGCTGGAATGACGCCTGCTCAGGCGAGCCCGGCGTAATCGGGCTTGCGCTTCGCGACGAACGCGTCCACGCCCTCGCGACCGGCGGCGGAGCCCGCGGCCGCGGCGATGCCGTCGCGTTCGCTGTCGAGCTGGTCGCTCAGCGTCGCGCTCTCCGACTGCCGCAGCAACGACTTGATGCCGGCATGGGTCGAACGCGGTCCGGTGGCGAGGGCGCGCGCCAGTCGCTGTGCCTCCGCGGCGATCTCTCCGTCGGGGACCAGCCTGCTCAGCACACCGAGGCGTACCGCCTCGCCGGCGTCCAGGACGGCGTCGGTGAGCAGGATTTCCCGCGCCCGTGCCCGTCCGACGACGCGCGGCAGCGTCCAGGACATGCCCCCGTCGGGGCTGAGGCCGATGCCGGGATAGGCCGGGCGCAGCTTGGTGCCGGGTCCGCCCAGCGCGATGTCGGCCAGGCAGACCAGGCTCATCCCCGCGCCGGCCGCCCAGCCCTGGACCGCGGCCACCACCGGGACCGTGACCGCGTCCAGCGCGCGGACGAACTCGTGCAGATCGGTGGCCAGACCGTGAATGTGTGCCGAGCGGTCCTGCGCCGCGGCGAAACCGCGCACGTCGCCGCCCGCGCAGAAGTTCGCGCCGGTGCCACGCAGCAGCACCGCGCCCACGTCGGAGCCGAGCGCGTGCAGAGCCGCGGTGCCCGCGTTGATGCCCGCGAAGTCCATGGAAGTGCCGTTGGCGGACGTGGCGATGGTGATCTGGAGGACGCCGTCGACGGTGGTCACGTACCCGGCTTGCTCGCTGGTGGTCATGATCTGCACCCTAGTGGGCGCCGCCGAACGCGGTCCCCGCGTGGTGCGGAGGGTGCGCCTACCGGGTTCCCACCGCCGCGCGATCCGCGTGCATCGTCGGCGTGCGCACCATGCGCACCTCCATCGCGGCGGTGAACACCTCGACTTTGCGCGTGCCGTCGAGCACGAAACCATGCTTGCGATAGAACGCCTGGGCGCGCGCGTTCTGTTCGAACACCCACAGCGAGCACGGAGCGGCCGGATCGAGCGCGGCGCGAATCAAGTCGTCGGCGACTCCGCTGCCGTGCCAGGCGGAACGCACATAGAGGGCGTGCAGTTCGAGCGGGGTCACCGCGTCCGCGTCGCCGGGCGGACCCGCGCTGGAGAATCCGATCACGACGTCGTCGACGATCGCGACGTGCGTGCGGCCCGGATAGCGCACCCGGTCGCGCTCCCACTGTTCGGCCCGCCGCGCGACGTCGAACGCGTCGAGCACGTGCGCGGGAACCAGCCCCCGATACGCCTCGCGCCAGCAGTCGATGTGGCATTCGGCGAGGCTGTGGACGTACTCGGCGGCCAATGGCTGGACCCGCCACGGACGCGTCGTCACCACGGCTCCGTCAGCCGGATGCCGGTAGTCATGACGACGCCCCGGACCACCCGATACGGGTGCCGGGGCGCGTGCCGACAGTGCTGGCCAGCCGGAGGGCGGATCAGCCGCGGGTGACCTTGCCCGCCTTCAGGCAGGAGGTGCACACGTTCATGCGGCGGGTGTTGCCCGGGGCGACCTGCGCGCGCACGGTCTGAATGTTCGGGTTCCAACGACGGTTGGTGCGCCGGTGCGAGTGCGAGACCGACTTCCCGAAGCCGGGGCCCTTGGCGCAGACGTCGCAGACGGCAGCCATAGTCGCGAACTCCTTCATGTCAATGGTGGGGACCGCCGCTTTCGCGATGCGGCGCGTCCTCGTGCAATGTCGAGTATGTGCCCTGTCGGCGGAGAGCCGACCAGCGCTGACCGGCGACGGCCGCGCGAGGCAACCCTGCAAGGGTAGCTGTGCTGCCACCGATCCACCAAACCGGTCCCCGCGGACGAGTGCCGGATCGTTTGCCGGGCACCTCCATTCTAAGGACGCGATGTTGCCGGTCGCCTGTCGGGACCGCCCGCTAACCTGGCGGGCGGCGGTGGTGCGCGGGTGGCGGAAGGGAGTGAGGTGACGGTGTCCGGAGTGCGAGAAGTGATGGACGGCACGGCATTGCTGCGCTGGGGCCGTACCTGTCTCGCCGGCTTGGCGCACCGGCGCGAGGAGATCAACGCGCTCAATGTCTTTCCCGTCCCGGACTCGGACACGGGTACGAACCTGCTGGCCACCATGCGTGCCGCGGTCGAGGCAGGAGAGGCGGCCGGTGCGCGCGCGAACGCGGACGGGAGCGCGGCCCGTGCCGTCGCCGTCGCGATGGCGCACGGCGCGACGGTCGGGGCTCGGGGCAATTCCGGGATCATCCTGTCCCAGGTGCTGCGCGGCGTCGCGGACGTGGTGGACGGCGGCCCGTTCACGGGGGACAGCCTGCGCGCCGCGCTGGCCAGGGCATCCGGGCTGGTCCGGGAGGCACTGAGCGTGCCGATCGAAGGGACCATTCTCACCGTGCTGGACCGCGCGACCGCGGCGGCCGCGCGGTGCCCGGACCAGGAGCTGGCGAACGTGGCGCTGGCGGCCGCGGACGGCGCGGCCGAAGCGCTCGGCGACACTCCGTTCCAATTGGGTGTGCTGGGTCAGGCGGGAGTCGTCGACGCGGGAGCCCGCGGGTTGGTCGTGCTGCTGGACAGCTTGGTCACCGTGACCCGAGGCGAGGCGCCCACGCGTCCGGAGTACCCCCGGCCGTCGGCGGCGCGGAACGCGCCTGCCTGCGCCGCCGAACCGCGCTACGAAGTGATGTATCTACTGGCCGATTCCGACGAGCGGAGAGTCGCCGCGCTGCGCGCCCGTCTGGGTGAACTCGGCGACTCGGTCGTGGTGGTCGGCGACGGGCTCGGCTCCTGGTCGGCGCATGTGCACTGCGCCGACGCGGGTGCGGCGGTGGAGGCGGGCATCGCGGCGGGCGTGCTGAGCCGGATCCGCATCGAGAACGTGCTGCGCACGTCGCATCCGGACGTGCAGGCCGGGTCCGGCGACTCCGTCACCGCCGAGGTCGGCGAACGTGCGAACTGGGCCGATCTCGATCCTGGCGCGACGTCCGGCTTGCCTACCCGACCCGGCCGGGAAGGCGGCTTCGCAGGCTCCGCGCCGACCGCCGATACGAATCATGCGGTGGTCGGTGTGCTCGGCCCGGGCGCGGCGGCGACGCCGGGGGTTCCGGCGGATCGCGGGATTTTGGCCGTGGTGGCGGGCGCGGGTGCGGCGGCGTTGTTCGAGGACGCGGGCGCCGTGGTGCTGGCGGGCGACGAGCCGGTCACGGCGGCGGCGCTGCTGGCCGCGATCCGGCGGATGCCGAACCGCGAAGTGCTGGTGCTGCCCAACGGCGCGCTGCCCGCGCACGAATTGGTCGCCGTCGGCGTCGCCGCGCGCGACGCCCGTCGCGACGTGCTGCTGCTGCCGAGCGCGTCGATGGTGCAGGGACTGGCCGCCTTGGCCGTGCACGACCGCGGGCGGATCGCGGTGGACGACGCGTTCGCCATGTCGGAGGCGGCGGCCACGACGCGGTGGGGATCGCTGCGCGCGGCGACCGAGCGCGCGCTCACCATGGTCGGCACCTGCGAACCGGGCGACGGGCTCGGACTGGCCGGGCACGACGTCGTCGTGATCGAGCGCGACGTGCGCGCGGCCGGGCGGACACTGCTGGACCGGCTGCTCGCCTTCGGCGGCGAGCTGGTCACGCTGCTGGTGGGCGCGGCCGCGCCGGAAGGTCTCGGCGACGAACTCGCCAGGTACGTCGAGCAGAACTTTCCCGGGGTCGAGGTGATCGTGTATTCCGGTGGGCAGCACGGTGATTCGGTGCAGATCGGAGTGGAATAGGGCATGGCGACACTGGGCGATCGGCTCGACCACATCCTCGGGGCGAAGGCGGCGGCCTCGCTGGCGGACGCGTTCGACATGCAGACCGTCGAGGATCTGCTGCGGCACTATCCCCTGCGGTACGCGACGCAGGGGCAGCCGCTCACCGAGGAGGCGCCCGAGGACGGTTCGCACATCACCGTCATCGGCCGGATCACCAAGGCCGAGCTGCGGCCGATGCGCAACCGCCGCGGGTCGTTGCTGAAGGTGGTCCTCGACACCGGCTCCGGCCGTGGCGTCGACGTCACCTTCTTCCATGGCGACAAGGTGAAACACGTGGTCCGTGCGGGTTTGCGGGCGATGATGTCGGGCACGGTGACGTACTGGCGGCCCGGTCAGTGGAATCTGAGCCACCCCGGCTACCTGATCCTGCCGGAGACCGAGGACGACACCGACTCGGTCGGCGCGCTGACGAAGGTACGCGGCGGCGGGGACCTGCGCGGTCTCGCGCAGAGCGCGCGAGGCGCGGGCGGGGTGGACACGGCGTTCATGGAACGCGAGTTCATCCCGGTCTACCCGGCCACCGCGAAGGTGCAGAGTTGGGACGTGCTGGCCTGCGTTCGGCAGGTGCTCGACCAGCTCGACCCGCTCGACGATCCGCTGCCGGAGGACGTGCGCGCCGAGCGCGCGCTGCCGAACCTGTCCGACGCGCTACGCCTGATCCACCTGCCCGAGCGCAAGTCCGATATCGATCAGGCCAAGGACCGGTTGCGTTTCGACGAGGCGCTGGCCTTGCAGCTGGTGCTGGCCGAGCGCAGGCACGAGGTGTCCGGGCGCCGGGCCCGTGCCTGCGCGCCGCGCGCCGACGGCATCGCCGCCGCGTTCGACCAGCGCCTGCCCTTCGATCTGACCGCGGGGCAGCAGCAGGTCGTGGCCGAGATTTCCGCCGACCTGGCTCGGGAGCAGCCGATGCACCGGTTGCTGCAAGGCGAGGTGGGCTCCGGCAAGACGATCGTCGCCCTGCACGCCATGCTGCAGGTGGTGGACGCGGGATTGCAGTGCGCGCTGCTCGCCCCGACGGAAGTGCTCGCCGCGCAGCACTATCGGTCGCTGCGCGGCATGCTCGGTGAGCTGGGCGCCGCGGGCGAGCTGGGCGCGGCCGACCACGCCACCCGCGTGGTGCTGGTGACCGGGTCGATGTCGGCCGCGGCCAAGAAGGCCGCGCTGCTGGAGGCGGTGACCGGCGAGGCGGGCATCGTGATCGGCACGCACGCGCTGATCCAGGACAACGTCGAGTTCTTCGATCTCGGCATGGTGGTGGTCGACGAGCAGCATCGTTTCGGGGTGGAACAGCGAGACGCGCTGCGCGCCAAGGCGAAAGCGGGCACCAGCCCGCATCTGCTGGTGATGACCGCGACCCCGATCCCGCGCACCATCGCCATGACCACGCTCGGCGATCTGGAGACGTCCACGCTGACCGAATTGCCGAAAGGCCGTTCGCCGATCGTCTCCAAGGTGGTGCCGCGCCGGTTGCACCCGAACTGGGTGGATCGCGCCTGGGAGCGGATCGTGGAGGAGGTCGCCGCCGGTCGCCAGGCATATGTGGTGTGTTCGCGCATCGGTGACGACGAGGAGCCGGCGGGCAAGTCGCGCAACGGACGCGCGAAGTCCGGCGACGGCGCGAAGGAGGGCCCGGCCACCCAGGCGGTGCTCGACGTGTTCGAGATGCTGCGCGGCGGCCCGCTGTCCGGCGTGCGGGTCGGCTTGCTGCACGGCAGACTCCCCGCCGACGAGAAAGACCAAGTGATGCGGGCGTTCAACGACGGATCGGTGGATGTGCTGGTGTGCACCACCGTGGTCGAGGTCGGCGTGGACGTGCCCAACGCGACGGTGATGGTGATCGTGGACGCCGACCGGTTCGGCGTCAGTCAGTTGCATCAGCTGCGCGGCCGTATCGGCCGGGGCGAGCACCCCGGGTTGTGCCTGCTGGTCACGGACGCCGCGCCGGGCGGGTCGGCCATGGCGCGGCTGGACGCGGTCGCCGCCACCACCGACGGCTTCGAACTGTCGGTGCTCGACCTGCGGACCCGCCGCGAGGGTGACGTGCTCGGCGCCGCCCAGTCCGGCACGGCCCGTTCGCTGCGGCTGCTGTCGCTGCTGGACGATCTCGAGGTGATCACCGCCGCCCAGGAATTCGCCCGGGCCGTCGTGGCGTCCGACCCGGGCCTGCGCAAGCACCCCGGTCTGGCCGGGATGATGCACGCGGCGGTGGACTCCGAGCGGCTGGAGTACCTGGCGAAGTCCTGACGCCGCTCGACGCGGCCGATCGGGGCGAGCTACACCGTGGACGAGCCCGAGCGCATCGCCACGGTCACCGCCCGAGACGCGGATAGGGCAGGTCGGTGCTGGTGTGCTCGGCGACCGCCAGCGGACTGCCGATGTGTGGGAAGGCCCGCTGCGGGCACGCGGGCCGCTCGCACACCTTGCAGCCGGCCCCGATCGGGACCGAGGCCGCCGGATCGTCCAACTGCAATCCGGCCGAGTACACCAAGCGGTCGGCGTATTCGACATCGCAGCCGAGGCCGATCGCGAAGTTCTTCGCGGCGGTGCCGAATCCGTGCGGGGCGATCGCCGCGGTGCGGGCCACCCACAGGTAGCGGCGGCCGTCGGGCATCTCGGCCACCTGGGTCAGGATGCGGCCGGGGTTGGAGAAGGCCTCGTGCACCACCCACAGCGGGCAACTGCCGCCGACCCGGGAGAAATGGAACGCGGTCGCGGACTGACGCTTGGAGATGTTGCCCGCCCGGTCGGTGCGCACGAAGAAGAACGGGACGCCGCGCTGGCCCTGCCGCTGCAGCGTGCTGAGCCGATGGCAGATGGTCTCGAAGCCGACTTCGAAACGCAGACCGAGCAGGTCGATGTCGTAGTGCAGTTCCTCGGCCGAGCGCAGGAATCGCCCGTACGGCAGGACCAGCGCGCCCGCGAAATAATTGGCCAGCCCGATCCGTGCCAGTGTGCGGGACTCGCCGCTGAGCGACGGGCTCTCGGCCAGCACGGCATCCAGTTCGGCCCCGTACAAGAGGAAGCCGAGCGTGGTGGCGATCTGGAAGGCGCGCTGGCCCGGCCGCAACCGGCGGGCGAGCGTGAGCGTCCGGGTCTCCGGGTCGTAGTGCCGTTTGGGAACGGTGCGGTCGGCGCCGTCGCCGCGCACCAGGACGGTGACCCCGGCGCGTTCCTCGGCGATGCGGGCGAGCTGGCGATCCAACGAGCCGATGGTGAGTCCGGAGTTCTCGAACAACTGTTCCGCGGCGATGTCGAGCTGCGGAATGTGGTTGTGATGGTCGTAGAAGAAGTCGCGCACGTCCTCGTAGGGCATGGGCACGCCGGGCGCGCCCGCCGGGGCGGAGACCCGCGCCGACAGCAGATCGAGCTGATCGGTGGCGGCGCGTAGTCGGCGATGCATCGCCACGACGATCCGGGCGACCTCCGGCTGGCGGGTGGCCAGCTCCTCCACTTCGGTCAGCGGGGCGGTGTGCCCGCCCGCGGCGTCGATGAGCACTTCGTGCAGGTCCGACACGAGACGCGCGTCGGAATCGGCGGCGAAGAACTGGACGTCCAGATCGAAGGTGGAATTGAGTTTCAGCAGTACGGGAATGGTGAGTGGGCGCTGGTCGCGCTCGAGCTGATTGAGGTAGCTCGGCGACAGATCCAGCGATTTCGCCAGAGCCGCCTGAGTCATCCTCCGCTCTTCGCGCAATCGCCGAAGCCGGGCGCCCGCATACATCTTGCGCACGTGCACGATGGTAGCTGCGATGATTCGCAATCATCGCAAAAACACGCGTTATTACCCACGAAAATATGCTTTTGCAAGGTGTTCAGCAATGTATTCGAGCTGCGTAGCGTGCGAAGAGAGGTTTTGCCGCCGTGTCGTGGAGGATGCATGAAAATACACACCGTACGAGCCCGTTCCGCCGCCGAGGAGTTCCCGCGCGCGGAGCATCTCGCGACGAAGATCGCTGAGGTGGCCGTGGACCCGGTCGAAGTCACCACCGAAGTCGCCGCGATGATCGTCAACCGGATCATCGACAACGCCGCGGTAGCCGCCGCGGCGCTGACGCGCCGCCCGGTGGCCGCGGCGCGCGCCCAGGCCACCGCGCAGCCCTACTCGCCGCGCGCAGGCCGCCGAGGCGCGACGGTGTTCGGTTTGCCCGTCCGGCAGCGGGTTTCGCCCGAATGGGCCGCTTGGGCCAACGGCGTCGCGGTGCGGGAGCTGGACTTCCACGACACGTTCCTCGCCGCGGAGTACTCGCATCCCGGGGACAACATCCCACCGATCCTCGCCGTCGCCCAGCATCTCGGCCGCGGCGGCGCCGACCTGATTCGCGGGCTGGCCACCGGCTACGAGATCCAGATCGATCTGGCTCGCGGGATCTGTCTGCACGAGCACAAGATCGACCATGTCGCCCACCTCGGCCCCTCCGTCGCGGCCGGCATCGGAACGCTGCTCGAACTCGACACCGAAACCATCTACCAGGCGCTCGGCCAGACCCTGCACACCACCACGGCGACGCGGCAATCCCGCAAAGGCGAGATCTCCAGCTGGAAGGCGTACGCTCCGGCGTTCGCGGGGAAGACGGCGGTGGAGGCCGTGGATCGCGCGCTGCGGGGCGAGGGTGCGCCCGCGCCGATCTGGGAGGGCGCCGACGGCGTGATCGCCCGGCTGCTCGGCGGGCCGGACGCCGCATACCGGGTGCCGCTGCCCGGGCCGGGCGAGGCCAAACGGGCCATCCTGGACAGCTACACCAAGGAACACTCGGCCGAATATCAGAGCCAGGCGCCGATCGATCTCGCTCGCCGAATGCGCGCGCGGATCGGCGACCTCGAGCAGATCGTCTCCATAGTGCTGCATACCAGTCACCACACACACGTGGTGATCGGCACGGGTTCCGGCGATCCGCAGAAGTTCGATCCGCACGCCAGTCGCGAAACCCTCGACCATTCGGTGCCGTATATCTTCGCGGTCGCGCTGCAAGACGGGAGCTGGCACCACGAGCGGTCCTACGCGCCGGAGCGGGCGCGACGGCCGGACACCGTCGCGCTGTGGCGCAAGATCAGTACGACCGAGGATCCGGACTGGACCCGCCGCTATCACGCCACCGATCCTCGCGAGAAGGCATTCGGCGCACGAGCTGTCGTGACACTGCGGAGCGGGGAGACGATCGTCGACGAACTGGCGGTCGCCGACGCGCATCCGCTGGGAGCGCGCCCCTTCGGCCGGACGCAGTACATCGCCAAGTTCCGGGCCTTGGCCGAGGGTGTGCTCGACGAGGACGAGCAGGAGCGTTTCCTCGACGTGGCGCAGCGGACGCCGGAACTGGCGCCCGGGGAGCTGGACCAGCTGAGTTTCACCGTATCCGAGCAGGTGCTGAGCCGGGCGCCGCGGATTCCGGAAGGAGTCTTCTGATGCGCGCGCCGGTGGGTACGGTGACCGGCCTGCTTTCGTCTGCGGCGAGCGCGGAACACAAGCGCGTGGCGTTCCGGGCCGGTCTGGCCTCCGGACGTATCCAGCGAATGCCGGGTGCCTTCGACCCGTTGGTGGCCCGGGTGATCCAGGAGATCGGGTTCGAAGGCGTATACGTCTCGGGCGCGGTGACAGCGGCCGAGCTGGCCCTGCCCGACATCGGGCTGACCACCCTCGGCGAGGTGACCGCGCGCGGGCAGCAGATCGCACGTGCGACCGAGCTTCCGGTGCTCATCGACGCGGACACCGGCTTCGGCGAGCCGATGAACGCCGCCCGCACCGTGACCCTCTTGGAGGACGCGGGGCTGGCGGGCTGCCACATCGAGGACCAGGTCAACCCGAAGCGTTGCGGGCACCTCGACGGCAAGTCCGTGGTGCCGGTCGAGGATATGGTGCGGCGGTTGCGCGCCGCCGTGTCGGCCCGGCGCGACCCGAACTTCGTCGTCTGCGCCCGCACCGACGCACGCGCGACCGAAGGATTGGCTTCGGCGATCGATCGGGCCAAGGCCTACGCGGACGCCGGTGCGGACCTGATCTTCGCCGAAGCGCTGGCCGACGCCTCGGAGTTCGCGAGATTCCGTGCTGCCGTGCGAGTTCCCTTGCTGGCGAACATGACCGAGTTCGGCAAGTCCGAACTGCTCCCGGCGCGCCTGCTCGAGGAGCTCGGCTACAACGCGGTCATCTATCCGGTGACCACCTTGCGACTGGCCATGCACGCCGTGGAGAACGGGCTACGCGACATCGACCGCACCGGGACCCAGGCCGCGCTGCTCGACCGCATGCAGCATCGGTCCCGCCTCTATGAACTACTGCGCTACCAGCGCTACAGCGAATTCGACGCAGGAATATTCACCTTCACCGTGAGCGAGTGAACGATATGACCGAGATCAAGAAGGGCCTGGCGGGCGTGGTGGTCGACACCACCGCCGTCTCGAAGGTGGTACCGGAGACCAACTCCCTGACCTATCGCGGCTACGCGGTGCCGGATCTGGCCCGGCACTGCGGGTTCGAGGAGGTCGCCTACCTGCTCTGGTACGGCGAACTGCCGGACTCCGCGCAATTGGAGCTGCTGTGCGGGCGCGAGCGCGCCCAGCGCCGGATCGATCGGTCCGTACTGTCGCTGATCGAGAAGATGCCCGACTCGTGTCATCCGATGGACGTGGTGCGGACGGTGGTGAGTTATCTGGGAGCCGAGGACCCGGAGGAGGATCTCACCGGCGCCCCGGCCCGGCGGGCGCTGCTGGCCAAGGCGCTGCGCTTGACGGCGATGCTGCCCACCGTGATCGCGGCCGACATGCGCAGGCGGCGCGGGCTGGATTTCGTCGCGCCGCACTCGCACTTGGGTTTCGCGGAGAACTTCCTGAACATGTGCTTCGGTGCGGTACCCGATCCACGCATCGTCAAGGCGTTCGAGACCTCTTTGATCCTCTACGCGGAACACGGTTTCAACGCCTCGACCTTCGCCGCCCGGGTGGTCACCTCCACCCGATCGGACATCTACAGCGCGGTCACGGCCGCGATCGGCGCGCTGAAAGGCCCGCTGCACGGCGGTGCCAACGAGGCCGTCATGCACGCGCTGCTGGAGATCGGCGAACCGGAACGAGCCCGCGAATGGTTGCGCGGCAAGCTCGCGGACAAGCAGAAAGTGATGGGGTTCGGGCACCGGGTCTATCGGAACGGCGACTCCCGGGTGCCGACCATGCGGGCGCAGTTGGCGCAGGTCGCGGCGGTGACCGGCGGCGAGCGGTGGCTGCGGGTCTGCGCCGCGCTGGAACGCGCGATGGACGAGGCCACCGGTATCAAGCCGAACCTGGATTTCCCGGCCGGTCCCGCCTACTACCTGATGGGCTTCGACATCGCCATGTTCACGCCGATCTTCGTGATGAGCAGGATCACCGGGTGGACCGCGCACATCATCGAGCAGGCGGCGTCGAACGCGCTGATCCGGCCGTTGTCGGAGTACATCGGCGTCCCGCAGCGCGAGCTGGCGGTCAGTCGCTGACCGGAGCCGCCGCCGGGTGCATCCCCTTCCGCGCCGAGCAATTGCTTGGTTGAATGTTGCCGTCCGGCGTCCCGGCAGCAGGAAGTGAGCAGAACCGATGCCCGATCCCGACGAACTCGTGCGTGCGATGTGCCGAAGCTGGTCCGACCCCGATCCGGATCGGATCAGCGCCTACTTCGCCGAGGACGCCGTCTACCACAACATCCCGATGGAACCCATCGTCGGCCGCGCCGCCATCCGCGACTTCATCGCGGGTTTCCTGACCACGTTCGATGCCATCGACTTCGACATCCACCACCAGATCGCCTCCGGCGCCGTGGTGATGAACGAGCGCACCGACACCCTCCGCTCCGCAGGCCGCGAGACCCCGCTCCCGGTCATGGGCTTCTTCGAAGTCGCCGACGGCGAGATCACCGTATGGCGCGATTACTTCGACATGGCCGCCATCAACCGAGCCTTCGGCCTGTAGACCGGCGGAAAATTCCTTCTCTTGCTTGGAACCGAATCAGGGGTGGGCGCGTCGAAAGTAGGCAAGAGGGGAAAGACGGTGTCGTGGTCGACTTGTGAGGAGGGGTAGCCGATGGAGCGTTGTTCCGGGTGTCATACGGCATGGCGACGGGGGATGCGGGCGCGGGCGCGGGAGTTGCCGGTGACGCGGCGGGAGGAACCGTGTGATCGGTACACCCTACGGCGGCGGCAGCCCCCGCGACCCGAGCCGGAATCCGATTGAAGGCGTAGCTGATTCGATCGGCGGTCAGGTCACCGTACCGCTGCCGCCGCGGCGACCATGTTGCGCAGGGAGGCTTCCACCTCGGTGCGTCCTCTGGTCTTGAGCCCGCAGTCGGGATTCACCCAGAGGCGTTCGGCCGGAATGGCTTTCAGCGCCGCCCGCAACGACGTGGTGATCTCCTCCACGCTGGGCACCCGCGGTGAGTGGATGTCGTACACGCCGGGGCCTACCCCGAGGTCGAATCCCGAGGCGTTCAGGTCGTCGAGCACCTCCATGCGGGAACGCGCCGCCTCGATGGACGTGACATCGGCGTCCAGCCCGGCGATCGCTTCGATCACCTCGCCGAATTCCGAGTAGCACAGGTGCGTGTGGATCTGCGTCGCATCGGACACCCCGGAGGTCGCGAGCCGGAACGACAGCACCGACCACTCCAGATAACCGGGCTGCTCGGCCGCACGCAGTGGAAGCAGTTCACGCAAGGCCGGCTCGTCGACCTGGATGATCCGGATGCCCGCCGATTCCAGGTCCACGGTCTCGTCCCGGATGGCCAGCGCCACCTGGCGGGCGGACTCGCTCAACGGTTGGTCGTCGCGCACGAAGGACCACGCCAGAATGGTCACCGGACCGGTCAGCATGCCTTTCACCGGCTTGTCGGTGAGCGACTGCGCGTACCCGATCCAGTCGACGGTCATCGGCTCCCGCCGCGCGACGTCCCCGAACAGGATCGGCGGCCGCACGCAGCGCGTCCCGTAGGACTGCACCCACCCGTGCTCGGTCGCCGCGAACCCCTCGAGATGTTCGGCGAAGTACTGCACCATGTCGTTGCGCTCCGGCTCGCCGTGCACCAGCACGTCGAGCCCCAGTTCCTCCTGCAGCGTGATGACCTCCGCGATCTCCGCGCGCATCCGGCGCACGTACTCCGCCTGGTCGATCTCGCCCTTGCGCAGCGCGGCGCGCGCCAGCCGGATGGCCGAGGTCTGCGGGTAGGAACCGATCGTGGTGGTCGGCAGGGCAGGCAGCCGCAAACGGTCCCGTTGCAGTTCCCGGCGTTGTTCGGCGGGCGCGCGGCGGGCGGCGTCCGGACCGAGCGCCGCCAGGCGCGCGCGTACCCCCGGATCGTTCAGCCGCGGATCCGACTTCCGCGACGCCAGCGCCTCCCGGACCGCGGTCAATTCGGCATCGATCGCCTCCGCGCCCTCGCGCAGGCCGGTCGCGAGCAGCCGGATCTCGGTCACTTTCTCCGCGCCGAACGCCAGCCAGGACCGCAGACGCTCGTCCAACCGCGTCTCGCCGGCCAGTGTGTACGGCACGTGCAGCAACGAGCACGAACTCGAAACCGCCACGTGTCCGGCCGATCCCAGCAACGAACCGAGAGTGGCCACGGCTCGGTCGAGATCGGTGCGCCAGACGTTGCGCCCGTCCACGACACCGGCGACGACCAGCTTGCCGGTCAGCGCGGGCACGGCCGCCACCGCGGCGACGTCGACGCCGGAGGTGAAGTCGAGCGCGACTCCTTCTATCCCGGTGCGCGCCAGCGCCGCGAGTGCGGCGTCCGGCTGTCCGAAGTAGGTCGCGACGAGGATCGCCGGGCGCTCGGTGGCCTCGGCGAGTTCCTCGTAGGTGACCTGGAGCAGGTCGATTTCCGCCGCGGTGAGGTCGGTGACCAGCACCGGCTCATCGATCTGCACCCACTCGGCGCCGGCGACGGCGAGCCTGCGCAGCAGTTCCCGGTAGAGCGGCAGCAGTTCGATCAGCCGGGCGAGTGCTGGGCCGCCGGTCGCCTTCGCCAGCTTCAGGAAGGTGAGCGGGCCGATCACGACCGGCCGCGCGGGCACACCCAGCTCCAGCGCCTCCTCGACTTCCGCCAGCAGCTTCTCCGGGTGCAGCGAGAACGCGGTCTCCGGGCCGATTTCCGGCACCAGGTAGTGGTAGTTGGTGTCGAACCACTTGGTCATCTCCAAGGGCTCGACCGTGTCGGTGCCGCGGGCGGCGGCGAAATACCGGTCCAGCGGATCCGTGATCCCGGCGACCCGGGGCGGCAGCGCGCCCAGCAGCTCGGCGGTGTCGAGCATGTGGTCGTAGTAGGAAAACGTGCCGACGGGGATGGAGTCCAAGCCCGCGGCGCGCATGTCGGCGAACTGGGCCTGCCGCAAGTCGCGCGCCACGGCGTGCAACCGGCCCGCGTCGATCTTGCCCGCCCAATAGGCTTCGATAGCCCGCTTCAGTTCGCGTCGTGGCCCCACTCGTGGAAGCCCGAGAACCGTCGCGGTGAACGGCTTCTGCTGTGCAACAGTCACGATGTTTCTCCATTGCTGAGGACGAAAGCCATCGCCATACGGGCAGGCGGAGAACCTTATGACATGCCGGTGAATGTTCCCGGCCGAGGAGCCCGACACGTCAGCTGGTGATCCGCGCGCCCAATCCACGAGGCGGTGGCCGCCGGGTACGGCGTACCCGGCACGGCTGGCAGGTCTTCGGACTCGCGGGCACCGGCCGTGCGGGCCGGCGTACGCCGGAGTGCTCCCGATGGCCGACCTACTGGCCGTCGCTTCCCGAGTCGCGGAGCCTTCCGGCCCGGTGAACTCAGTGCCTGGTGACGGCGGTCGTTCCTGCATACCGCTGCGGGACAGTCCCGGATTCTCACCGGGTTCCCTCTCACCCGCCGTGACGTCGCCGCACGGACGGGCTCGACTCCGTGGCGCGACGTCGGGGCTCCATCTCGTCGCGCTGCGGTGAACCAGCTGCCTCCTCAGCATAGGACGAGACGGGACGAGCGCGTCGAACCGGACCGGTCGCCCGGCGGCGCATCGGTTGCCGACGCGCCGCATTTGTGTCGGCACGATGAACGCAACTTCGCAACGGTGCTAGTCGGCTTTGTGAAAAAGTTCGCGAAGGGGGATTCCATGTCGGTGCGGTTCACGCAGCCGGGTACCTTAGGTCAATGTTCTCGAAAGTCTTGGTTGCCAACCGTGGCGAGATCGCCATCCGAGCCTTCCGCGCGGCTTACGAACTCGGCATCGGGACGGTCGCCGTGTTCCCTTACGAGGACCGCAATTCGGTCCATCGGTTGAAGGCGGCGGAGTCGTATCAGATCGGCGAGCCCGGCCATCCGGTGCGGGCGTATCTGTCGATCGAGGCGATCATCGAGGCGGCCAAGTCCGCGGGCGCGGACGCCATCTACCCCGGGTACGGATTCCTGTCGGAGAATCCGGATCTGGCGGCGGCGTGTGCCCGGGAGGGCATCACCTTCATCGGCCCGTCGGCCGAGGTGCTCGAACTGGCGGGTAACAAGGCGCGCGCGATCGAGGCGGCCAAGGCGGCCGGCCTGCCGGTGTTGCGTTCGAGCGCACCGTCGTCGGACGTGGAGCAGCTGCTGGCCGCGGCGAACGAGCTGGAATACCCGATCTTCGTCAAGGCCGTCGCGGGTGGCGGCGGGCGCGGAATGCGCCGGGTCGCCGCACCCGAGCAGCTGCGCGAGTCGATCGAGGCGGCTTCCCGGGAGGCGGAGTCGGCGTTCGGCGACCCGACGGTGTTCCTGGAGCAGGCGGTGGTGAATCCCCGTCACATCGAGGTGCAGATCCTGGCCGACCAGCACGGCAATGTGATGCATCTGTTCGAGCGGGACTGCTCGGTGCAGCGCAGGCACCAGAAGGTGATCGAGCTGGCGCCCGCGCCGAATCTGGACCCCGCACTGCGCGAGCGGATCTGCGCCGACGCGGTGGCCTTCGCCCGGCAGATCGGCTACTCGTGCGCGGGCACCGTGGAGTTCCTGCTGGACGAGCGCGGCAACCACGTCTTCATCGAGATGAACCCGCGCATCCAGGTGGAACACACGGTGACCGAGGAGATCACCGACGTCGACCTGGTGCAGTCGCAGCTGCGCATCGCCGCCGGGGAAACGCTCGAGCAGCTGGGTCTGAGCCAGGAGGCCGTGACCATCCGGGGTGCGGCGTTGCAGTGCCGGATCACCACCGAGGACCCGGCCAACGGGTTCCGTCCGGACACCGGCCGGATCACCGCCTACCGCACGCCCGGCGGCGCGGGCATCCGCCTGGACGGCGGGGCCAACCTGGGCGCCGAGATCGGGGCCTACTTCGACTCCATGCTGGTCAAGCTCACCTGCCGGGGCCGCGACTTCGGTGCGGCGGTCGCTCGGGCGAGCCGGGCGCTGGCCGAGTTCCGGATCCGCGGCGTGGCCACCAACATTCCCTTCCTGCTGGCGGTGCTGGACGATCCCGACTTCAAGGCGGGCCGGGTCACCACCTCGTTCATCGACGAGCGCCCGCAGCTGCTGACCTTGCGGCAGTCCGCCGACCGCGGCACCAAGATCCTCGACTACCTGGCCGACGTCACCGTGAACAAGCCGCACGGTGAGCGCCCGACCACGGTGTACCCGCACGACAAGCTGCCCGCGATCGATCCGAGCGTGCCGCCGCCGGACGGCTCCCGGCAGCGGCTGCTGCGGCTGGGTCCGGAAGGTTTCGCGCGGGCGTTGCGTGAGCAGAAGGCGGTCGGCGTCACCGACACCACCTTCCGTGACGCGCACCAGTCGCTGCTGGCCACCCGCGTGCGTACCAACGGCCTGCTCGGGGTGGCGGGGCATGTGGCGCGGTTGACGCCGGAGCTGCTGTCGGTGGAGTGCTGGGGCGGCGCGACCTACGACGTGGGGTTGCGGTTCCTGTACGAGGACCCGTGGGAGCGGCTGGCGGCGTTGCGGGAGGCGATCCCGAACATCTGCCTGCAGATGCTGCTGCGCGGCCGCAACACCGTCGGTTACACCCCGTATCCGGAGGCGGTGACCCGCGCGTTCGTCTCCGAGGCGACCGCGACGGGCATCGACATCTTCCGGATCTTCGACGCGCTCAACAACGTCGACCAGATGCGCCCGGCCATCGACGCGGTCCGCGAGACCGGGACCGCGATCGCGGAGGTCGCGATCAGCTACACCGGGGATCTGTCGAATCCGGACGAGTCGCTCTACACCCTGGACTACTACCTGAAGCTGGCCGAGCAGATCGTCGACGCGGGCGCGCACGTGCTGGCGATCAAGGACATGGCCGGCCTGCTGCGCGCCCCGGCCGCGACCACGCTGGTCACCGCCTTGCGCAGCAATTTCGATCTGCCGGTGCACGTGCACACCCACGACACCCCGGGCGGGCAGCTGGCCACCTATCTGGCCGCCTGGCAGGCGGGCGCCGACGCCGTCGACGGCGCGAGCGCCGCGATGGCCGGGACCACCAGCCAGCCCGCGCTCTCTGCGATCGTCGCCGCGGCCGCCCACAGTGAATACGACACCGGGTTGAACCTGCAGGCCGTGTGCGACCTCGAGCCGTACTGGGAGGCGTTGCGGAAGGTCTACGCGCCGTTCGAGTCCGGGCTGCCCGCGCCCACCGGCCGCGTCTACACCCACGAGATCCCCGGCGGTCAGTTGTCGAACCTGCGCCAGCAGGCGATCGCGCTCGGGTTGGGCGACCGGTTCGAGGAGGTGGAGGCGAAATACGCCGCCGCCGACCGGCTGCTCGGGCGTCTGGTGAAGGTCACGCCGTCCTCGAAGGTCGTCGGCGACCTGGCGCTGGCGCTGGTCGGCACCGGTGTCGAGGTGGAGGACTTCGCCGCCGATCCCGGCCGCTACGACATCCCGGATTCGGTGATCGGGTTCCTGCGCGGTGAACTCGGCACCCCCGCCGGCGGCTGGCCCGAACCGTTCCGCAGCAAAGCGCTGGCCGGGCGCGGCGCGGCCAAGC
This sequence comes from Nocardia sputorum, assembly GCF_027924405.1. Taxonomy (NCBI): domain Bacteria; kingdom Bacillati; phylum Actinomycetota; class Actinomycetes; order Mycobacteriales; family Nocardiaceae; genus Nocardia; species Nocardia sputorum. The sequence continues at coordinate 1,609,911 of NZ_AP026978.1, forward strand.
CCGAGACACCGTTGACGCCCGCCGACGAGAAAGGCCTGGCGGGTAGCTCCGCGGAGCGGCGGGCTACGTTGAACCGGCTGCTGTTCCCCGGCCCCACCGCCGAATTCCTCGCCCACCGCGAGAAGTACGGCGACACCTCCGGGTTGTCGGCCAACCAGTTCTTCTACGGTCTGCGCCGCGGCGAGGAACACCGGGTGCAGCTGGAGAAGGGCGTCACCCTGCTCATCGGCTTGGAAGCCATTTCGGAACCGGACGAGCGCGGCATGCGCACGGTGATGTGCATCCTCAACGGGCAGCTGCGGCCGGTGTCGGTGCGCGACCGGTCGATCGCCAGCGAGATCCCGGCCGCGGAGAAAGCCGACAAAGCCAACCCCGGCCACGTCGCGGCGCCGTTCGCCGGTGTCGTCACTCTCGCGGTGGCCGAAGGCGATTCGGTCGCGGCGGGCGACACCATCGGCACCATCGAGGCGATGAAGATGGAAGCCGCGATCACCGCGCCGCGGGCGGGCACCGTCGGCCGCGTCGCCATCGGCGCCGTGCAACAGGTCGAAGGCGGCGACCTGCTCATCGAGCTGACGGTCCGGGAGTCGTCCGCCGGATGACGCGGATCGTCGCCGGAACGGCGGGCGGGCGGCGCCTCCGGGTGCCGCCCGCGGGCACCAGGCCGACCTCCGACCGGGTGCGGGAGGCGCTGTTCAGCGCGTTGGACGCTCGGCTGGACTTCGCGGGCACGCGGGTGCTGGACCTGTACGCGGGTTCCGGCGCGCTCGGGCTGGAAGCGTTGTCACGCGGTGCGCAGCACGCGCTGCTGGTCGAGTCCGACCGCAAGGCGGCGGCGGTGGTCCGCGGCAATATCGCCGAGCTGGGGCTGCCCGGCGCGGAATTGCGCGTCGCGACCGTGGCCGGTGTGCTGCAACTGGGCGGGGCGGGCGTTTTCGACGTGGTGTTCTCCGACCCGCCCTATGCGCTGGACAACGCCGTGGTGCTCGCCGACCTGCGGTCGCTGACCGAGCACGGCTGGCTGCGCCCCGGTGCGTTCGTCGTGCTGGAGCGTTCGGCGCGCTCGCCCGAAACGGCTTGGCCCGCAGGCTTCGTCCCGGCCAAGCCGCGCCGATACGGCGAAACCCGCATCGATCTGGCGGAGTACGAGCCGGACGCCTAGACGCGGACCGGCCACTCGCGCCCGGCCGGGTGAGTCCTGCTAGCGTCGCCTCATGGCAGGAGCACTGTGCCCCGGATCGTTCGACCCCGTGACCTACGGACACCTCGACGTCTTCACCCGGGCCGCGGCCCAGTTCGACGAGGTCGTCATCACCGTCATGATCAATCCGAAGAAGCAGGGCATGTTCACCGTCGAGGAGCGCATGGAGATGCTGCGCGAGTCGACCGCGCACCTGGGCAACGTGCGGGTGGAGTCGTGGCAGGGCCTGACGGTGGATTTCGCCCGCGAGCAGGGCATCACCGCGATCGTGAAGGGTCTGCGCGACGCGGGCGACTTCGGCTACGAACTGCAGATGGCGCAGATGAACAAGAAGCTCTCGGGGGTGGACACCTTCTTCATCGCCACCAACCCGTCCTTCAGCTTCCTGTCCAGCTCACTGGTCAAGGAGGTCGCCGCGTACGGCGGCGACGTCACCGACATGCTGCCCCCCTCGGTGCACAAGCGCCTCGTCGACCGTCTGGCCGAGCGCAAGAACTGACGGAGAACCCGCCAGCGGCGGGGGAGCCCTAGAAGACCAGCCCACGCAGGGCGAGGAAGCGCATGCCGCCGACCGCGGCGGTGATCGCCAGGATGGCGGCGGCCTGCGCGGTGTCTCCGAGGCCGGGAGCCCAGAGGCCGAGCGCGGCCAGCGCCGCGGTCGTGACGCCGAGGCCGACGAGCGCGAGCCCACCGCCTTCCCACTGGGCGGTGAACCAGCCGACCCGTGCCGCGGCGTGGAAGGTGAGCTGACGGTGCAGTTCGTTGGCGATCATCGTGCTGACGATGGAGCCGACGACGTTGGCGACCAGCGGCCCGACGCCGTGCATGGCGAAGAACAGCAGGACGTAGGCGATGTTGCTGGACCCGCCCACCAGCGCGAAACGGATCAGCTGCGCGAACGCGCGATCGCCGCGCAGATAGCGGGTGAGCTGTCCGAACCTGGTCGCGACCGAGGTCGTCGGCAACACGGGGTATGGGCCCACCCACGGCACGAAGAAGCTGGTGGCGCTCCCTCCACCCGGTCGGGGTAGTTCCAGAACAGTCATCGTCTTTCCGATCGAACACAGGCCATCGGCAGAGACAACGGCGATGGTGATCGCCCGCTTCCCCGTCGACTCTTGGCAGGTTCCGTTCCTCGCGCATGTTCAGCGATCGCTGACGCGTCGGAACCTGTCAACATTCGACGGCAGGTTGCCCGTACCTCCGGCTTCCTGGTCCGCGATCCGGGGACCGCGGTAGGGGTGAAGATCTTGGTCGACCTTCCAGAAGAATGTAACACGAAGCGGAGAGGCGGTCTCCACTTGATTTCTGTGGCGTGCGAGACACTGGCCCGACACACCGGAAAGTGACTCGGCACGAGCGGTGACGACGGGCACACTGGGGCTCGGCGGAAAGTTTCGCCGTGAGTCCGCAGGAGGGTAGTGAGCATGTATCGCGTATTCGAAGCGCTCGACGAACTGGTCGCCATTGTCGAAGAGGCCCGCGGCATCCCGCCGACCCGCAGCTGCATCGTGCCGCGCGGCGACGTGCTCGAGCTACTCGACGACGTCCGCGACGCGCTGCCCGGCGAACTCGACGACGCCCAGGACGTGCTCGACCATCGCGACAAGATCGTCTCCGATGCCAGGACCGCGGCCGAGACCGCCGTGACCGGCGCGAACGAGCAGGCCGAGCGCACCATCGGCTCCGCGCGCGAGGAAGCCGACCGCATCCTGGCCGACGCCAAGGCGCATGCCGACCGCATGGTCGCCGAGGCGAGCGCGCACGCCGATCGTCTCGTCGCCTCCGCTCAGGAGGAAGCCGACCGCGTGGTGGCCGACGGGAATGCCGAATACGAGGCGGTGACCGGACGGGCGCGCGTCGAGTCCGAGCGGATGATCGAGGCGGGCAAGGCCGCCTACGACCGTTCCGTCGCCGAAGGGCTCGCCGAGCAGGAGCGGCTGGTCACGCAGACCGAGGTGGTCCGCGCCGCGCACGCCGAATCGGCCAGGGTGATCGACGCCGCGCATGCCGAAGCCGATCGCCTGCGCGAGGAATGCGACCACTACGTCGACTCCAGGCTGGCCGATTTCGAGGAGACGCTGACCAGCACGCTGCGCACGGTCGGACGGGGGCGGCATCAGCTGCGCAGCGGGGCGGGCGCACCCGACTACGCCGGCGAATTCCGCAGGTAGCGGCGTCGAACGGAGTGGGGCGGGTTTGGGTCCGTCCCGCATGATCGCGTATTGTTGAGTGGTTGCCCGTATCCCTCGATCGTGAGTGAGTTCGTGATGCCCGCCGGTTCCGGTTCCGCGTCGCGTCCGCAGTCGGCCAAGCGCCGGCTGCCGGACGGTGGTTTCGTGCTGGACACCCGCAGCCTCGGTCGCAGGCCGGGGACCATGCGCGAGCTGCGCCGCACCGTCACCACCGAGCAGCGGATCGGCCTGGATCTGATCGCCGTTCCCGTGGGCGCGCAGGTGGAACTCGACCTGCAGTTGCAGGCGGTGTCCGAGGGTGTGCTGGTCACCGGGACGGTGTCCGCGCCGGTCGAAGGCGAGTGCTCGCGCTGCCTCGAGCCGTTCGGCGACGAGATCACCTTGCAAGTGACCGAGTTGTTCGCTTACCCGCACAGCACCACGGAGCAGACCACCGAGGACGACGAGGTCTACCGCATGGTCGACGACCTCATCGATCTGGAGCCCGTGGTGATCGACGCCGTCGGCCTGGAGCTGCCGCTGCAGCCGCTGTGCACGCCCGATTGCGCGGGATTGTGCCCGGAATGCGGCGTACGGATGGCGATTGCGGGATCCGACCACCGGCATGAGATACTTGACCCTCGCTGGGCCGGACTGGCTAAATTCGCCTCCGGATCGCCCGGCACCGGCAGCCCCGACGAGGGTGCGGCCGACCGAGACCACTGAGCAATACCGATCAGCCGAACCGGCAGAGCAATCAGACAGAGGAGAAGTAGTCGTGGCCGTTCCCAAGCGCCGGATGTCCCGTTCCAACACCAGGTCGCGGCGCAGCCAGTGGAAGGCCACCGCGCCGACCCTGATCACCTGCCCGAACCGCGCGTGCGGCGAGAAGACTCTCCCGCACATCGCGTGCCCGTCCTGCGGCACCTACAAGGGCCGCCAGGTCACCGCCGCGGTCTGATCGTTCGACCTGTCGTAGCAACGTGACCGACGAACCCGACTCGTCCGGTGAACACGCGAGCCTGCTCGCCGCGTTGGGCGTCGATGTGCAGCCGGACCTGTTGCGTCTCGCGCTGACCCATCGCTCGTACGCGTACGAGAACGGCGGTCTGCCGACGAACGAGCGTCTCGAGTTCCTCGGCGACTCCGTGCTCGGGCTGAGCATCACCGAACGGCTGTATCACGAACATCCCTCGAAGAGCGAGGGTGAGCTGGCCAAACTGCGCGCGAGCGTGGTGAACATGCGCGCCCTCGCGGAAGTGGCCCGCGGGCTCGGCGAAGGCGGCCTCGGTGTGCACCTGCTGCTCGGCAAAGGTGAGGAACTCACCGGCGGCCGGGACAAGGAGAGCATCCTCGCCGACGGCATGGAGTCGCTGCTCGGCGCCGTGCATCTGCAGCACGGCATCGAAGTGGCTCGCTCCGTGGTGTTGCGGCTGTTCGCGGAGCTGCTCGAGCGTGGACCGCGCATGGGCGCGGGCCTGGACTGGAAGACGAGCCTGCAGGAACTCACCGCCGAGCGTGGTCTCGGCGTGCCCAGCTACGAGATCACCTCGACGGGGCCGGACCACGACAAGGAATTCACCGCCACCACGGTGGTCGGCGGACGAGCCTACGGGCAAGGTGTAGGCCGGTCGAAGAAGGAAGCCGAGCAGAAGGCCGCGGGGGCCGCCTACGAGGCGCTGACCGCCGAAACCTGACGTGCCCGAACTACCCGAGGTCGAGGTCGTGCGACGCGGGCTCGCCGAACATGCGGTGGGCCGGGTCGTCGAATCGGTGGCGATCACCCATCCCCGCTCGGTGCGCCGCCATCTCGAAGGCGCCGCCGATCTCGCCGCCCGGCTGACCGGCCTCGAGGTCGAGTCGGCCGAGCGGCGCGGCAAATTCCTCTGGCTGACCTTCGACGACCCGGAAGCGGCCCTGGTCGTGCATCTCGGCATGAGCGGTCAGATGCTGGTCCAGCCCATGGACGCGCCGTTGGAGAAGCACGCGCATATCCGCGCCACCTTCGGCGACGGCACCCAGCTGCGCTTCGTCGACCAGCGCACTTTCGGCGGCTGGGCGCTCGCCCCGCTGGTCGAGGTGGACGGTACCCTGGTGCCGCAGCCCGTCGCGCACATCGCCCGCGACCCGCTGGACCCGCGTTTCGACGTCGAGTCCGTGGTCGCCGCCATCCGGGGCAAACAGAGTGAGATCAAACGCGTCCTGCTCGATCAAGGCGTCGTCTCCGGGATCGGCAACATCTACGCCGACGAGGCGCTGTGGCGTGCGAAGATCCACGGCGGCCGGCTCGCCTCGGGGCTGTCGCGGCCCGCGGTGCGCGGGTTGCTGGCCGAAGTCGGCGCGGTGATGGGCGAAGCGCTCGCGGCGGGCGGTACCTCGTTCGACGCGCTCTATGTGAACGTCAACGGCCAGTCGGGCTACTTCGAACGCTCGCTCGCCGTATACGGTCGGGAGCACGAACCGTGTCGCCGGTGTGGTGCGCCGATCATTCGGGAGCGGTTCATGAACCGCTCGTCCTACTCCTGCCCGCGCTGCCAGCCGAAGCCTCGTCGTCGGTAGCGCGGGCGAGCTACCGTTTCCTCAGGGCGGTTCGGAATGTCAGCCGACCGTGAGGAAGGGAAGCATGCGCAAGCTCACCTATTACGTCGCGTCGACCATTGACGGATTCATCGCCACCGAGGACGGCTCGGTCGATTTCTTCCCCGTCGGCGGCGATCACGGTCCGTCTATCAACGCGCAGTACCCCGAGACGCTGCCGACCAAGGTGCGCGAGGCGATCGGGTTGGAGGAACGCAATCGCTACTTCGACACGGTGCTGATGGGGCGCAAGACGCACGACTTCGGCGTCCGCACCGGCACCTCGACTCCGTACGCGCACCTGCGGCAGTTCGTGGTCTCGACCACGCTGCCCGAGAGCCCGGATCCGGCCGTCGAGCTGATCTCGGAGAACCCGGTCGAGCGGGTCCGTGCGCTCAAGCGGGAGAGCGGATTGGGCATCTGGCTGTGCGGTGGTGGCGAACTGGCGCAGGTGCTGCTGCCGGAGATCGACCAGATCTTCCTCAAGCTCTACCCGATCGTGCTCGGCCGCGGCCGAGCGCTGTTCGGCGCCGGGTCGCGGCTGCCGGAACCGGCCAAGTTCCGGGTGATCACCAGCACGGTGTTCGAGGACGGGGTGGCGTTCGTCAAATACAGCCGGGTGCCGTAGCGCGTGCCGGACCAGCAACCGAGTGGCATGCCGGACCAGGCCGCGGCGCCCGGTCCGGAGGCGGCGTTGCGGGAGATCGGCTTCTGGCTCGAGCGCTCCCGGGCGGAAACCCATCGGGTGAAGGCGTACCGGCGCGCCGCCGACGTCGTGGCGGGATTGCCCGCCGACGAGCGCGAGGCGCGCCGGGCGGCCCGCAGCTGGACCGAGCTCGCGGGCATCGGACCCAAGACCGCCGCCGTCATCGAACAGGCGTACGCGGGTGAGGTGCCGCGCTACCTGGCCGAGTTGCGCGCGGCCGCGCAGCCGATCGGAGCCCCGGGCAAGCCGTTGCGGGAGCGACTGCGCGGCGATCTGCACACGCACTCGAATTGGTCCGACGGCGGCAGCCCGATCGAGGAGATGATGCGGGTGGCGGCCGCGCTCGGGCACGAATACTGCGCCCTGACCGATCATTCGCCGCGCCTGACCGTGGCCAACGGATTGTCCGCCGACCGGCTGCGCAAGCAGCTGGACGTAGTGGCCGAGCTCAACGAGCGGATGGCGCCGTTCCGCATCCTCACCGGCATCGAAGTGGACATTCTCGACGACGGCGCCCTCGACCAGCAGGCGGATCTGCTGGCCCGGCTGGACATCGTCGTGGCGAGCGTGCATTCGCACCTGCGCGACGACAGCGCCACCATGACCAAACGGATGGCGTACGCGGTCGCCGACCCCAACGTCGACGTGCTCGGCCACTGCACCGGGCGGCTGGTCGCGGGTGGTCGCGGCACCCGGCCGGAGTCGACGTTCGACGCCGAGGTGGTGTTCGAGGCATGCCGCACCTACGGCACCGCCGTGGAGATCAACAGCAGGCCCGAACGACTCGACCCTCCTTCGCGCTTGCTGCGACTCGCGGCCGAGATGGGCTGTCACTTCTCGATCGACACCGACGCGCACGCACCCGGCCAGCTCGACTGGCAGGGTTACGGCTGTGAGCGCGCGGTCGCGAACGGTGTCGCGGCGGAACGGGTGATCAACACCTGGCCGCTGGCGGATCTCCTCGCCTGGACTCGCGCGCAAGGGTGACCGCGGGGTCAACTATTGTCGAATACTCCGACATTGCCTGTGTCGGAACTGGATTGCCGCCGAGAATGAGGGCCACACGGATTGCTGGGGGTGGGATCAACTGGTGGGCGACTTTCCGCTCGAAATCGTACTCGCGCTCATCGGTATCGCCGTGCCCGTCGGGGCGTTCCTGTGGGAGTTCGTCTTCGCAGGCCGTAGGCGACTCGGCTATCGGGTACAGATGGACACCCCGGTCACCGGTGAGATCGAGTCGGTGTTCCCCGGAGTGCTGCCGCAGCTGCGCCCGTCGTCCGACGGAGCCAGTCCGGACCTGAAGGACATCTCGGTCGTGCTGGTGCGCATCGAGAACAGTGGCGTCACGACGATCGATACCCATGACTACAAGGCGCCGGACGCCGCGCGGATCGGCTTGCACCTGCGCTTTCCGCAGCGCAGGGTGATCGGGATGGCGGTGAACGAACTCAGCGATCCCGCGCTGGCCGACAACCTCGACGCCGACTCCGGCATCGCGGTGCGCGAGGACACCGGCGGGCACATCGGCGTGATCGATCTGCCGAAGGTGCCGCTCGGGCCCGGCGATCATTACAAGATCCTGGCGATCCTGCAGCGTTCCGAAGGCGTCGGCGAATATCCGCAACCGGTGCTGCGGGGCGGCATCAAAGGCGGGCGGATCACCGAGACTCGCAGCCGCACCGGGATTCCCCTGATGATGGTCGCGCTCACCGTGTTCTTGGTGCTGGTGATCGTCGTCCAGCTGGTGGTGGCCGCGCTGGAGCCGTCGCCGACGCCACTGAACTGCGCCTCGGGAAAACTGACCGTGGTCGGGTCGTCGGCGTTCGGGCCGGTGCTCGAGGAAGCCGCCCGGCAGTACCGGAAGCGTTGCACCGAGGCGGATTTCGCCTTCGGCTTCGAAGGCACCGAGCGCGGATTGGACCGGCTCGCCGAAGAGGGCGCGGGCAACGCAGGGTTGCTCGCCATCACCGACGGCGCGAAGGGCAGTGGTTATCCGGCGTTGGTGCACCGTCCGCTCGCGTTGTCGCTGTTCGCCCTGGTCGTGCATCCCGGCGTCGGGGTCCGCGGTCTCACCGTCGCCCAGGTCCAGGATCTGTACCGGGGCAAGATCGGCAACTGGCGGGCGGTGGGCGGTCCGGACCTGCCGGTGGTGCTGGTCAACCGCACCCCGGGCTCGGGTTCGCGGAACACGCTCGAGCGCAGGTTGCTCGACGGCTCCCAGCCGGATCGCTCGCACCTGAGCTGCACGGCGCTGAAGGGCACGGTCATCACCGAGCCCGCGCACTGCGAGGTGCAGGTGACCGCCGACATGCGCAAGGCGGTGGCCGAGATCCCCGGCGCCATCGGCTATGCGGAGTTCTCCGAGGCCGTCGACGCGGGTTTGCCGACTCTCGTGATCGACGGTGTGGCCCCCGGCCGCGACGCCGCTGTGCGGCGCACCTATCCCTTCTGGGGAGTCGAGTACGCCTACAGCAACGGCGAGTTGCCCGGGGACTCGCTGGCCGCGAGTTTCCTGCACTTCCTCACCGATCAGACCGGCAAAGAGGTGCTGCGCGCGCACGGCAACGCACCGTGCGCCGACCTGCCCGACCCCGGCCGCTGCCTGCCGGATCGGTGAACTCCGCGCGCTGGGAGCGCCGAGGTGCCGGTGGGCTGGGCGACGATGACCGCATGACGAAAGTCCCTCTGCGCGAGTTGAATCGGACGCTCCTGGTCCACACGACGACTTCGCCGCGCCGCTGCGCGATCGCTCGGTGGTGCGCTCCACCATGATTCGACGGGGCGAACCCCTTTCGCCCGGCGCTTCCCGGGCAGGCACCCGCGCGGACTCGCCGAAACCGGCGAGCTGCTGGTGCCGCTGACGCACGGCCTCGAGCCAGACGTATGGAGCGGTGGCGCGATCGGCACGTCACGGTCGGGCCGGAGCCGAAGCCCTGCTGCGGTTCGTCGTGGCCGGTGGCGACGCCACCCCGGCCGGCCACGATCCGTAGGTCGTCCTCGACGGGTGATGCGCTGCGGTCGACAAGGCGGGGCCTCCGGCTTACCCATCGGTTGCCGAACGAACGCTGGGCGGCGCGATTTTTCCCGAACTGTTTGGTTTGAAGATCCCCGTCTGAGGTACCTCCCTCTCGGCCCCCCTGCTCATGCCGACGGCGTGACCAGGCCAACCAAGCCCCATGGACGGCGGTGCAGCTAGGTCTTCACCCCCGCCGCGGCGGCCACTTAGTTCAGTTCGGCGCCCGGTACTCCGAGTGCTGGGTGAATGCGAGTGAGTGCTATTTGGTTGTCCCTGGAAGGAGGGTCATGAGCGCGCTTTCCGTGCCGATTTCCGCGCAGGCGTCGTCCGATCTGGAGATGCCGTCGTGCGACTACTTGTCGACAGACCGTTCCAGCGGCCCGTTTCGCATCGCGATGGTCGTGCCGCCGTACTTCGACGTGCCGCCCAAGGCGTACGGCGGCGTCGAGGCCGTGGTGGCCGATCTGGTCGACGCGTTGGTGGCCCGTGGCCACGACGTCACGCTGCTGGGCGCGGGGGAGCCGGGGACGAAGGCGAAGTTCGTGCCGGTGTGGGAGCGGGCGCTGCCCGAGCGGCTCGGAGAGCCGTTCCCCGAGGTCGTGCACGCGCTGCGGGTGCGCCGCGCCATCGAGGAGCTGGTGGCCACCTCGGGTATCGATCTGGTGCACGACCACACCTTCGCGGGCCCGCTCAACGCGACCGTCTTCCAGAACATGGGCTTGCCGACGGTGCTCACCGTGCACGGGCCGGTCGAGGACGACATCTACCGCTACTACCAGGATCTGGGCGACGAAGTGGCGCTGGTGGCGATCAGCGACCGCCAGCGCGAACTGGCGCCGGGTCTGAATTGGTCCGGGCGCGTGCACAACGCGCTGCACGTCGACGACTGGCCGTTCCGGGTGGAGAAGGACGACTACGCGCTGTTCCTCGGCCGGTTCAACGAGTGCAAGGCGCCGCACCTCGCGCTGGAGGCCGCGCACGCCGCCGGGATCCCGCTCGTGCTGGCGGGCAAGTGCAGCGAGCGTCCGGAGCAGGCCTATTTCGAGGCCAAGGTGCGGCCGCTGTTGACGGAAAACGATCACGTGTTCGGTCTCGCCGACGCGGCGGCCAAGCGTAAGCTGCTTGCGAATGCGCGTTGCCTGTTGTTCCCAATCCGCTGGGAGGAACCGTTCGGCATGGTGATGATCGAATCCATGGTCTGTGGCACGCCGGTGGTCGCGCTGCGCGGCGGGGCGGTGTCCGAGGTGATCGTCGACGGCGTGACCGGCCGCATCTGCGAGGATCCCGCCGAGTTGCCCGCGGCCATCGAGGAGGTCAGGAGCATCGATCCGTACGCGTGCCGAGCCCACGTGCAGGCGAATTTCGGCTCCGACACGCTCGGCTTCGGTTACGAGCAGGTGTATCGCCGGGTGTTGCGTTCCAAGAAGCGGTTCGGCGCCGCGCCGGTGGACCTCGCGGCGCCTGCTGCCGCGCCGCTCGACGACGCCCCGGCGCCCGGCGCCGCGCCGATCCGGATCGCGGCGAGCGGATAGGCGTGACCGATTCCGCACCGTTGAGCCCCGCCCCCCTGAACTCCGGTGAGCCGACCGGGTTCGGGGGGTGCGGTTCGGTGACCCTGGTCGAAGGCGGCACGTTCTGCCTGTCCAATCGGCTCGGTGACGTCGAACCGGGCAAGCCGCACGGATTGTTCTTCCGGGACGCGCGCGTGCTGTCCCGCTGGGAGTTGCTGGTGAACGGCAAGCCCGCCGAGTCGCTTTCGGTGCTCAGTCCGGAGGCGTTCGCCGCCAGGTTCGTGTTGCGCAGGCCCCCGCAAGCGGGCCTGGCCGACAGCACGCTGCTGGTGGTGCGCGAACGGATCGTGGCCGACGGCATGCACGAGCTGATCACGTTGGAGAACATGGGCCGCGAACCCACCGCGGTGCTGCTGGAACTGCATGTGGATGCCGACTTCGTCGATCTCTTCGCGGTGAAGGAGGGCCGCGCGGGGCACGCGCGGGCCGACGTGACGGTCGCCGACGGCGAACTCGTGCTGCACGATCACGCCGACCGCAGCCGGGGGATCTCGATCTCGGCGACCGTGGAACCGGAAGTTCTCCCGGGTTCGCTGCTGTGGCGGGTGATCGTGCCGGTCGGCGAATGCTGGCAGACCGAGATCATCGCGCAGCCGACGGTGGGCAATCAGCGCTTCCAAGCGATCTCGCCGGGCGAGCACTACGGGGTCAGCGCGCCGGGCCGCAAGATCGAGGCGTGGCGTGACACCGCCACCGACATCGCCGCGTCCGACCCGGCGCTCACCCGGGTGCTGCGCCGCACCGAAAGCGATTTGGGCGCGTTGCAGATGCACGACGAATCCGGCGATGCCCGGCCGTTCGTCGCCGCGGGCGCGCCGTGGTTCATGACCCTGTTCGGGCGCGACAGCCTGCTCACCGCGTGGATGGCGCTGCCGCTGGAGGTCGATCTGGCGCTGGGCACGTTGCAGCAGCTGGCGGAACTGCAAGGCCAGGACGTCAACCCGCTCACCGAAGAGGAACCAGGACGCATCATGCACGAGATGCGCCGCGGCCCGGCTGGCGGGCAGGTCTTCGGCGGCAACATCTACTACGGGACCGCCGACGCCACACCGCTGTTCGTGATGCTGCTCGCCGAATGCCATCGCTGGGGCGCCGACCCGGAGGCGATCCGGCAGATGCTGCCCGCCGCCGACGCCGCGCTGCGCTGGATCACCGACTACGGCGACCGGGACGGGGACGGCTTCGTCGAGTACCGCCGCGCCACCGACCGCGGCCTGATCAACCAGGGCTGGAAGGACAGCTTCGACGGAATCAACGACGCCACCGGCCATATCGCCGAGGCGCCCATCGCGCTGTGCGAGGTACAGGGTTACGTGCACGCCGCGATGCTGGCCAGGGCCGAGCTGGCCGAGGCGTTCGACGACCCGCGGCTGGCCGGCCTGCTGCGCGAACGCGCCGCGGAGTTGCGCGTCAAGTTCGCCGAGCAGTTCTGGCTGCCCGACCGCGGCTGGTACGCCGTGGCGCTGGACGGCGGTAAGCGTCAGGTCGACGCGCTGACCAGCAACGTCGCGCATTGCCTCTGGTCGGGCATCGCCACCGACGAGCACGCGGCGGAAGTCGTGGCGCGCCTGGCCGGTCCGGAGATGGACTCCGGCTTCGGACTGCGCACTTTGGCGTCGAACATGGGCGCCTACAACCCGATGAGCTATCACTGCGGCTCGGTGTGGCCGCACGACACGGCGATCGCGGTGGCGGGCCTGCTGCGCTACCGGCACGTGCCCGGCGCGGTCGAGCTGGCGACGCGGCTGGCCACCGGTCTGCTGGACGCGGCGGCGGTGTTCGACGGGCGCCTGCCGGAGTTGTTCTGCGGCTTTCCCCGGTCGCGATTCGCCACGCCGGTGCCGTACCCGACCTCCTGTTCGCCGCAGGCGTGGGCGAGCGCGGCGCCGCTGCTGCTGGTGCGCGCCTTCCTCGGACTCGACCCCGACGCGCCGACCCGGACGCTCAGCGTCCGGCCGCAGCTGCCGGCGCGGTGGGGGAAGGTCTCGCTGCGCGCATTGCGGCTCGGCGCGACCACTGTCGACCTGGAGGCCGAGGGCGCGCAGATCACCGCGGCGCGCCTGCCCGACGACTGGCGGCTGGTGACCAGATGAGGCGCACCGGTTGCCGCGAGGCACGAGCGGGTATGCCTCCAGCGTAAGGATATTGGCAAGCCCTTCTCGCACTGATCCGCAGCACGGGAGGTGCACGATGCAGACATCACTGGATACGCAAGACCTGTGGCGGGCCCGATACCGGGACTGTTCCGCCGAGCCGTCGACAGATCTCGACATGGATCGCGCATTGTTTATCCGCAGCGTGCACGCCGGTCACGGCCCCGAGTGCCGCCAGTACCTCGCTGCGGCCGCGTATTGTCTCGACCACGGGGACGAGCACTGACCCGACGGCACCGCGGCGACGTAGCGCACTTCCCGCCCGTCGAGGTTCCGGTTACAGAATCGCGAAGGCGACGACCAGCCCGAGCGCGAAATGCGCGGCCGCCACCACGAGCACCTCGGTGGTGTAGGTGTCGGCGTGCAGCGCGGCGCCGATATCGATGCCGAGCGCACGCTCGATGACGCGCACCGAGATGACCTGGGCGACAATGCCGACCAGGCCGAACACCAGCGCGGCGATCAGACCCTCGGACAGCTTGCCACCGCCGCCGACGGCGAAGATGGCGAGCACGACGATGAACGCCATGCTGATCATGCCCGCCGCGGTGACGATGATGGCGTTCGGCTTGCCCGTCACCACCAGCTTGCGCAACTTGCCCGGCGTGGTCAGGTCGATGGCGTAGAAGCCGACGAGCATGAGTACCAAGCCGACGAGGGCGTAGAGGATGATCGCTCCCACACCCTCGCCCAGCGAACTCCAGTACCCCGATTCCAGGGCGACTGCGGTCATCTTGATCCTTCCGAGACGGGTTGGCGTACGGCCGAGACGGATTCGTGTTCGACGGTGGCGATGCTCAATCGGTGATGCGGTGCGGGACGAAGGCCGAGCCGTCGTCGGTGATCAGTCCCGCGGTCTCGCGGATGCCGAGGCCCGCCGCGGCGTCGCCGACGATCCACGCGCCGAGCACCGGGCGCATGTCGTCGAATTCCGGTAGCGGGTCGAGCAGCTGGTACACGTAGCCTTCCTCGCCGTAGACACCGCCGGTCGCGGTTTCCAGACCGGCGCCGACGATCGTCATGTTGGCGCCTTCGCGTCCCAGCTTCGGTTTGCGGATGTACTCGGTGAGCTCGTGCGGCGAGTCGAGGTAGGCGGGCAGCAGATTCGGGTGGCCGGGGTACATTTCCCACAGCACCGCCAGGATCGCCTTGTTGCTCAGCAGCGTCTTCCACAGCGGTTCGATCCACATGGTCTCCGGCAGGCTGTCCACGACGCGCTTGCCGAACTCGTCGTCGAGCACCCACTCCCATGGGTAGAGCTTGAAAATCGCCTCGATCGGGGCCTCCGCCAGATCCACGAAACGTTCCAGCTCCGAATCGAATCCGATTTCCTCGATCGGCAGCGCCACGGTGTCGAACCCGGCCTCGGCCGCGGTCTCCTGCATGTAGGCGGTGGTGACGTTGTCCTCGCCGGTGGCGTCCGCGCCCGACCAGCTGAAGTGCAGTTGCGCGGTGGGCAGCACGTCGCGCAGCTCACCCCACCGCTCGACCAGCTTCTCGTGCAACGAGTTCCACTGGTCGCCGCCCGGGTAGCGGTCGGTCAGCCAGTGCCACTGCACGATCGCCGCCTCCAGCAGCGAGGTGGGCGTGTCCGCGTTGTACTCCAGCAGTTTCGCCGGACGCCGCGCGTCGTAGCGCAGGTCGAAGCGCCCGTACACGTACGGGTCGGAGCGCCGCCAGGATTCCGCGATCGGGCCCCAGCTCCACTCGGGCAGGCCGAAATCGGCGTACCGTTCGGTGAGCACGATGTGCTCCACCGCGTTCAGGCACATCGAATGCAGGAGTTCGACGTCGGCCTCCAACGCGAGGATCTCCGACATCTCGAACTCGTAGTGCACCGACTCGTCCCAGTACGGGCGCGGCTGGCCGCTCGCGTCCCGGCCCGGGGACCCGTAGACCAGGCCCTGGCTTTCGATGGTCTGCTGCCAGCCCGCCCGGGGCGTATCCCGCACGCGTCGCATCTACGACCCTCCGCCGGTGCTCTTGCTGCCCAGGCCGCCGCGCTGGATCGTGGTGCCGCTTTTGGTCTTGATCTCGGCGCCTTTCGGTTTGATCGTGGTGCCGCCCGTCGGCGGTTTGCCTATGGTGCCCGTACCGCCGTAGTAGTAGCGGTACTGCGGGCCACCGCCGAGGATGATCAAGCCCGGGTTGACGCCGGTGTCGCTGATGAAGCCGGGACGGCCGTCGCCGCAGTACGAGTCGTCGACCACGATCTCCTGGCCGTTCTCGGTTCGCACGCACTGCGCCGTCACCCGGTCGGGCGCGGCCAGCGCGCGATAGGCCAGATAGCCGCCGCCGACCAGCGCGGCGACGCCGACGATGGCGACACCGCCGATCATGACTCGCTTGCGGGTGCGCTTTTTGGCTTCCTCGGCCCAGGCGGCCGCGCGCTGTTCCTCCTCGGCGCGCTTGCGGGCCTTCTCCCTCGCTCGCGCCTCGGCCACGGTGGGAGGACGGGGCCGGGTGACGCCTGCTTCCTGGCGCTGGATACTGCCGGGCCGCGGCGGAACGGAGGCTGCCGGACGTTCGCCGCCCGGGCCGCTCGCCTCTCCGGGCGACGGCACCGAAGCCCCCGTGGACCAGTCGTTGCCGGGCTTCTCGGCGTCACCGGGACCTGGCCGTTCGGTGGCCCGGGAGACTGGCGTGGACCGATCCTGTTCGTCGCCGGACGCGGGCGTGGCCGCACTGGCGGGCTGCTCGTCCTCGCTCGGGCGCTGCGGCCCGGACGGCCGCTCGGGCTCGTCCCGGCGCTCGTGCTCACCCGGATTCCGCGTGCTCACCGCTGCGCCCCCCTCGTCGCCCGAACCACCACTACCGCTCCTCGAAACCGGTCAAATCACCCCGCGCGGGCTCCCAGCTTTCCACAACCAACCTCACCTGACCAGGTGTATCGCCGGATCGCAAGTGGGCGAGCAACCGCTCGCACGCGGCTCGCGGCCCCTCGGCGACCACGTGCACGCGGCCGTCCCTGGCATTGGTGGCGTGCCCGACCAGGCCGAGTTCCAGCGCCCGCGACCGGGTCCACCAGCGGAAACCCACACCCTGGACCAGGCCGTGCACCCAGGCGCTCAACCGAACGGCCTCGTCCATCAGGCCTCGACGTCGAACGACAGCGTTACCTTCGATCCCGCCTTCAGCGTTCGTCCGACCGTGCAGACCTTGTCGATCGCGCGCTGCACGGTGACCAGCAACCGTTCGCGGGCCTCGTCGTCGAGTTCGCTGAGGTCGAGCTCGAACACTTCCTCCAGGTGCGGGTACACCTCGTTCTCCCGGTCGGCGTCGCCGGAGACGCGGATGGTCGCGTCGAAGTTGTCGCCGAGTTTGCGCGACAGCGGGAAGTCCGCGCTCAGGCCGGAGCAGGCGGCCAGCGCGATCTTCAGCAGCTCGCCGGGGGTGAACACACCGGGAACGCCCTGCGAACCGATCAGGACTTCGGCGCCACGGGAGCTGCGCCCGGTGTAGGCCCTGGTACCGGTGCGCTCGACCCACAGGGTGGTCGGTTCCGGCGCGCTCGGCGCCGCGGTGGCGGGTGTAGCGGTCTGTTCAGCCATGGGTTCGATCCTGCCATTGTCGTCGCAATCAACTCGCGCGCCTGGCAACGCCGCGCCAGGTCGCGCCATTCCGCGCGGTCGGCGGCCCGTGGCCGGGATTACTACTCCTGGAACCGGTAACCCATGCCCGCCTCGGTGAGCAGGTGCTTGGGGCGCGACGGATCGTCCTCCAGTTTGCGGCGCAATTGCGCCAGATAGACCCGCAGGTAGTGGGTCTCGGTGGCGTAGGAGGGGCCCCATACCTCGCGCAGCAGCTCACGCCGCCCGACCAGCTTGCCTCGGTTGCGCACCAGCATCTCGAGCATGCCCCACTCGGTGGGGGTCAGGTGCACGGTCTCGCCGCGCTTGGTGACCTTCTTGGCGGCCAGGTCGACGGTGAACGAGTCGGTGGTCACGACCGGCGCCGAGGCGTCGGGATCGGTGGCGCCGCGCCGGACCGCGGCGCGCAGCCGGGCCAGCAGCTCGTCCATGCCGAAGGGCTTGGTGACGTAGTCGTCGGCGCCCGCGTCCAGCGCTTCCACCTTGTCGGCGGAATCGGTCCGCGCCGACAGCACGATCACCGGCGCGGAGGTCCAGCCGCGCAATCCGGCGAGCACCTCGATGCCGTCCATGTCGGGCAGGCCGAGGTCGAGAATCACGACGTCCGGGTGCCGGTCGGCGGCCGCGCGCAGGGCCGCCCCGCCGGTCGCGGCGGTGATCACCTCGTAGCCGCGGACGGACAGATTGATCCGCAACGCGCGCACGATCTGCGGTTCGTCGTCGACCACGAGCACCTTCGTCGCCACCGCCTCGGACGTCTTCGGAACCACCGCAGCCTCCTGTGTCGTCACGGACACCTCACTCACCCGCGTTCGTCGTCTCGTGCGCCACGGCCCCGCCCGCGCCGTCGGCTTCCGGCGGCTCGCCGCCGGGCAAGTCGACCAGCATGGTCAATCCTCCCCCCGGGGTCGGCTCGGCATGCACCGTGCCGCCCATCGCTTCGACGAACCCACGCACCACCGACAGGCCGAGCCCGACGCCGGTGGTGTTGTCGCGGTCGCCCAGGCGTTGGAAGGGTTCGAACAGCTGTTCCTCGGTGCCGTGCGGGACACCGGGGCCGGTGTCGACGACGGCGATCGCCACCCGGTCGCCCGCGCGTTCCGCGGTGATCCGGACCGTGCCCGCGCGGGGCGCGTGCCGCAACGCGTTGTCGACGAGGTTCGCCAGCACGCGTTCCAGCAGGCCGCTGTCGGCGCGCACCGAGACGTCGCCCACCTCCACCCGGACCCGGTCCACCGCCGCGCGCCGCAGCCCCCGCGCGCCCATCCCGACGCTCACCAGTGCGCGGTGCACCGCCTCGTCCAGGTAGACCCGCCGCACCTGCGGGGTGACCACGCCGACCGCGAGCCGGGAGGAGTCGAGCAGATTGCCGACCAGCGCGGTGAGTTGATCCACCGATTCCTCGATCGTCTCCAGCAGTTCGGCGGTGTCCTCCGGGGAGAACTCGATGTCGTCGCTGCGCAGGCTGGACACCGCCGCTTTCGCCCCGGCCAGCGGGGTGCGCAGGTCGTGGCTGACCGCCGAGAGCAACGCCCGCCGCAGCCGGTCGGCCTCCAGCAGGGCCGCGGCGGCGCCGGCCTCCTCGGCCAGGCGCGCCTGCCGCACCAGCGCGACGGCCTGGTTGGTGACCGCGTTGAGCACCGGGCGGTCCGCCGCCGCCAGCGGGCGGCCGGACAACAGCAGCCAGTGGTGGGCGTCGCCCGCTTCCACCACGGTGTCGGCGTCGGAGGGCTGGCGCGGCGGGTCTGTGCCCACCTCGGCGAGCACTCGGTCGCCCGCTACCAAGCCGACCGCGCGCTGTGCGAAGACCTCCCTGATCTGTTCGAGCAGCCGGGGCAGATCCGCGCCGTGCAGGATCGCGCCGGAGAACATGGTCAGCAGCTCGGCCTGCCGGGACGCCTTGCGCGCCTGAGCGGTTCGCTTCGCGGCCAGATCGACCAGCGCCGCCACCGCGACGGCGACGATGAGCAGCACCACCACGGTGATGAAGCTGTTCGGCTCGGCGATGGTGAGGCTGTAGCGCGGCGGCGCGAAGAACCAGTTCAGCAACAGGCCCGACAGCAGCGCCGAGAACGACGCGGGCACGACGCCGCCGAGCAGCGCCACCGCCACTACGCCGACCACGAACACGGCGCTGATCCCGCCGAGATCCAGCACGTCGTCGAGGTAGGCGGCGCTGATCGCGCAGACCAGGGCCGGTACCAGAACGGCGGCGAGCCAGGCCGCCACGGGGCGGCGTGGATGCACAGCGGCGTACCGGAATCCGCGGTGGGCCTCCTCGTGCGTCACCATGTGCACGTCGATCTTGCCGGAGCGCTGCACCACCGTGGCGCCGATGCCCTCGTCGAAGACCCGCGCCCAGCGCGAGCGCCGTGAGGTGCCGAGTACGAGCTGGGTGGCGTTCGCCTCGCGGGCGAAGTCGAGCAGCGCGGTGGGCACGTCCGCCCCGGTGACGGTGTGCAGCGAAGCGTTCAGGCTCGCCGCCAGCTCGCGCAACCGCGCCAGCCGCTCGGTGGAGACCCCGGCCAGGCCGTCGCCGCGCACCACGTGCACGACCACCAGATCGGCGCTGGATTTGGTGGCGATCCGGCTCGCGCGCCGCACGATCGTCTCCGATTCGGGGCCGCCGGTCACCGCCACCACGACGCGTTCGCGCGCCTCCCACAATTCGGTGATCGCGTGGTCGGCCCGGTACCTGGCCAGCGCGGCGTCGACCTGGTCGGCCAGCCACAGCAGCGCCAGCTCGCGCAGGGCCGTGAGGTTTCCCGCGCGGAAATAGTTCCGCAGCGCCGCGTCGATCTTCTCGGCGGCGTACACGTTGCCGTGGGAAAGCCTGCGCCGCAACGCTTCCGGGGTGATGTCGACCAATTCCACCTGGTCCGCCCCGCGCACCACCGCGTCGGGCACGGTCTCGCGCTGCTGGATGCCGGTGATCTGCTCGACGACGTCGTTGAGGCTCTCCAAATGCTGCACGTTGACCGTGGAGATCACGTCGATACCCGCGTCGAGCAGCTCCGCCACGTCCTGCCAGCGCTTCTCGTGCTTGCTGCCGGGCGTGTTGGTGTGCGCCAGCTCGTCGACCAGCACCACCGCGGGCGCGCGCCGCAGCACCGCCTCGACGTCGAGTTCCGGGAACCTGCCGCCGCGATAGTCGATCATTTTCGGGGGTACGCGTTCGATGCCCTCGAGCAGTTGCGCGGTCTTCTCCCTGCCGTGCGTTTCGACCACCGCGGCCACCACGTCGCGACCGCGCTCCAGCCGCCGGTGCGCCTCGCCGAGCATGGCGTAGGTCTTGCCGACTCCCGGCGCGGCGCCGAGGTAGATACGCAGCTGCCCGCGTTTCACGCCTTCATCATCGCGCGTCGCGCTGCTCGGGCCGAGCACCCCTCGATCGTCACCGACTCCGTGTCACCGCCGCGCATCATCCGCCTCGATCACGACCGGTATCGGCCGCGGTGCCTGTTCGCGAACCCCGAACGCGCGGATGACCAGCGCGCAGCAGACGAATGCGACGACGACGATCATTGCCGACATTGTGATCCTCTCTTCCCTCCCCGGCTGGACGGCACCGGTCGCGCTGGAATCATCCCGCCCGGCCTGCTCTCCACTTACTACCGCCGCCAGACGGCCGGACCTCGATATTTACGGGGTGTTGACGGTCCGTCCGCGTTCCTTGACGCCATCCTTGCGGGCGGCGCGTGACCGTCAACGAACCGCAAATGCCGAGTATCGAGGCGTCAAGAAGTCGTCAGGAACCGACGGGACGCGCCATAGGCGCGCTTCACTCGCTCTGTCGCGCCGAAGCCCGGCGCGCGGATGGAGGTTGGTCGAGTTATGTCGGTCGTGGTGTTCACCGCGCTCACCGTGGCGGCGTTCGCGCTGCTGGGGTTGATCCAGCGCGGGGTGGAGAAGTTGTGACCGCGAATCTGGTCGGTCTGGTTCTCGCCGTCGGCACAGCGGTCTATCTGGTCGCGGCGCTGCTGTTTCCCGAGAGGTTCTGAGTGAGCACGACAACCGCGGGGATCGTCTTCGTGGCCTCTCTGATCCTTGCGCTCGCGCTGGTGCACGTGCCGCTGGGCGACTACATGTACCGGGTCTACGACGGACGCGAGCATTCGCGCGTCGAACGTCTCGTCTACCGCGCGATCGGAGCGCACCCCGAAGTCGAGCAGCCTTGGCCCGTGTACGCGCGCAGCGTGCTGGCCTTTTCGGCGGTCGGCATTCTCTTCCTGTTCTTCTTCCAGCTCGTACAGGGCCGGTTACCCCTGCACCTGAACGATCCGGGCACCGAGATGACGCCCGCGCTGGCCTGGAACACCGCGGTCAGTTTCGTCACCAACACCAACTGGCAGAACTACTCCGGTGAATCCACCCAGGGGCACCTGGTGCAGATGGCCGGGCTCGCGGTGCAGAACTTCGTCTCGGCGGCGGTGGGCATGGCGGTGGCCGTGGCGCTGGTACGCGGGTTCGCTCGCAGGCACACCGGCGATCTCGGCAACTTCTGGGTGGATCTGGTGCGCGGCACGCTGCGCATCCTGCTGCCGATCGCCTTCGTCTTCGCGCTCGTGCTGGTGGTGGGCGGTGTGATCCAGAATTTCCACTTGCACGACCAAGCGGCGCGGACGCTGAGCGGGACGCGGCAGACCATCACCGGCGGCCCGGTCGCCAGCCAAGAGGTGATCAAGGAACTCGGTACCAACGGCGGGGGCTTCTACAACGCCAACTCGTCGCACCCGTTCGAGAACCCGGCCACCTGGACCAACTGGGTGGAGATCTTCTTGCTGCTGGTGATCAGCTTCTCGCTGCCGCGCACCTTCGGCCGGATGGTGGGCAGCCGCAGGCAGGGCTACGCGATCGTCGCGGTGATGGGGACGATCGCACTGATCAGCGTCACGCTGACGAACCTGTTCCAGCTCCAGCACCACGGCACGGTGCCGACCGCGATCGGCGCATCGATGGAAGGCGTGGAACAGCGTTTCGGCGTGTCGAATTCGGCGACTTTCGCCGCCTCGACCACGCTGACCTCGACAGGCGCCGTCGACTCGTTCCACGACTCCTACACCAGCCTCGGCGGCCTGATGATGATGTTCAACATGCAGCTGGGCGAAGTCGCGCCCGGCGGCACCGGATCGGGGCTGTACGGCATGCTGATCCTGGCGGTGATCACGGTGTTCGTCGCCGGGTTGATGGTCGGCCGCACGCCGGAGTACCTCGGCAAGAAGATCACACCGCGCGAGATCAAGCTGGCCGCGTCGTATTTCCTGATCAGCCCGCTGATCGTGCTGGTCGGCACCGCCGCGGCCATGGCGATGCCAGGCCGGCGCGCGAGCATGCTGAATTCGGGGCCGCACGGTCTGTCGGAGGTGCTGTACGCCTTCACCTCGGCCGCCAACAACAACGGCTCCGCCTTCGCGGGACTGACCGGCAACACCGAGTGGTACAACACCGCGCTGGGCCTGGCCATGCTGTTCGGCCGTTTCCTGCCGATTATCTTCGTGCTCGCCCTGGCCGGTTCGCTGGCTCGGCAGGGCACCACTCCCGCGTCGATCGGCACGCTGCCGACACACCGGCCGCAGTTCGTCGGCATGGTCGTCGGCGTGACGGTGATCCTGGTCGCGCTCACCTTCCTGCCCGCGCTGGCGCTCGGGCCGCTCGCCGAAGGAATCCACTGACATGTCCAGTTCCGCAATCGATGACCTGGTCGCGGCGCGGGCCGAGTCCGATCGGCGGCGGCAGGCCAAGAGTGTCCCGAGCGGGGTTCTCGACCCCAAGATGCTGCTGACCTCGCTGCCGGACGCGGTGCGCAAGCTCGATCCGCGCACCCTGTGGCGCAACCCCGTGATGCTGATCGTCGAACTCGGCGCGGTGTGGTCGACCGTTCTCGCGCTGGTGGACCCGAGCTTCTTCGCCTGGGCGACCGTGGTGTGGCTGTGGCTCACCGTGCTCTTCGCCAACCTGGCCGAGGCCGTCGCGGAGGGGCGCGGCAAGGCGCAGGCCGACACCCTGCGCAAGGCGAAGACCGACACCGTCGCGCGGCGGCTGGTGGAGTGGTCGCCGGGCGCGCGGCCGGTCGAGGAACGCGTCGCCGCCACGGACCTGCGCCGCGGCGATCACGTCGTGGTCGAGGCCGGGCAGGTGATCCCGGGCGACGGCGACGTCGTGGAAGGCATCGCGTCGGTCGACGAGTCGGCGATCACCGGTGAATCCGCGCCGGTGATCCGCGAATCCGGCGGTGACCGCTCGGCCGTGACCGGCGGCACCACCGTGTTGTCGGACCGGATCGTCGTGCGGATCACCCAGGAACCCGGCCGCAGCTTCATCGACAGGATGATCGCGCTCGTGGAGGGCGCGAGCAGGCAGAAGACCCCGAACGAGACCGCGCTGAACATCCTGCTCGCGGCGCTGACGATCATCTTCGTCTTCGCGGTCGTCACGCTGCAGCCGATGGCGATCTTCAGCAAGGCGAACAACCCGGGCGTGCCGGACACCTCGGCGCTGGACGCGCACGGCGTCACCGGCATCGTGCTGGTCTCGCTGCTGGTGTGCCTGATCCCCACGACCATCGGCGCGTTGCTGTCGGCGATCGGCATCGCGGGCATGGACCGCCTGGTGCAGCGCAATGTGCTCGCCATGTCCGGTCGTGCCGTCGAGGCAGCCGGAGACGTGAACACCCTGCTGCTGGACAAGACCGGCACCATCACGCTCGGCAATCGTCAGGCCGCGGACTTCGTCCCGGTGCCCGGCGTGAGCACGGCGGAACTGGCCGACGCCGCACAGCTTTCCAGCTTGGCCGACGAGACGCCGGAGGGACGTTCCATCGTGGTCTACGCCAAACAGGCCTACGGTCTGCGGGAGCGGACGCCCGGCGAGCTGAGTCACGCGCGGTGGGTGGAGTTCACCGCGCAGACCCGGATGTCGGGCGTCGATGTCGAGGACCGCATGCTGCGTAAGGGCGCGGCGAGTGCGGTCACCGAATGGGTGCGGTCTCGGGGCGGTTCGGTGCCCGCTGAACTCGGCGCGACCGTCGACGGCATCTCCGCCGCGGGCGGCACGCCGCTGGTCGTCGGCCAGGTCGACGGCGACGGCGCCCGGGTGCTCGGCGTGATCCACCTCAAAGACGTGGTGAAGCAGGGCATGCGCGAGCGGTTCGACGAGATGCGCAGCATGGGCATCCGCACGGTGATGATCACTGGCGACAACCCGTTGACCGCTCAGGCGATCGCGGACGAAGCGGGTGTCGACGACTTCCTCGCCGAGGCGACGCCGGAGGACAAGCTGGCGCTGATCAAACGGGAACAGGAGGGCGGGCGGCTGGTCGCGATGACCGGCGACGGCACCAACGACGCGCCCGCGCTCGCGCAGGCCGACGTGGGCGTCGCGATGAACACCGGGACGTCGGCCGCCAAAGAGGCGGGCAACATGGTGGATCTGGACTCCGACCCGACCAAGCTGATCGAGATCGTCGAGATCGGCAAACAGTTGCTCATCACGCGCGGGGCGCTGACGACGTTCTCCATCGCCAACGACATCGCCAAGTACTTCGCGATCATTCCCGCGCTGTTCGTGCCGCTGTTCCCCGGTCTGGACCTGCTCAACGTCATGCGGCTGTCCAGCCCGCAGTCGGCGATCCTGTCCGCGGTGATCTTCAACGCCGTCGTCATCGTGGCGTTGATCCCGCTGGCTTTGCGCGGCGTGCGTTACCGGCCGTCGAACGCGTCGAAGTTGCTCAGCCGCAACCTGACCGTCTACGGGCTCGGCGGCATCATCGCGCCGTTCCTCGGCATCAAACTCATCGACCTCGTGGTCCAGTTCCTTCCCGGGATGTCCTGATATGCGCCTTTCAACCTGGATCCGGCAGCATCTCGCCGCCCTGCGCGCATTGCTCGCGCTCACGGCGATCACCGGAATCGTGTATCCCCTGGCGGTTTTCGCGGCAGCCCAGCTCCCCGGCCTGCACGAGAAGGCGGACGGGTCGCTGGTCGAGGTGAACGGAACGACCGTAGGTTCCAGCCTGATCGGGCAATCGTTCACCGCCGCCGACGGTGCGGCTCTGGTGCAGTACTTCCAGAGCCGTCCCTCGGCCGCCGGTGACGGCTACGACCCGATGTCCACCGCCGCGAGCAATCTCGGACCGGAGGACATCGTCGACACACCGGCACGCGCGAGCCTGCTCACCACGGTGTGTGCCCGCAGCAAGGAGGTCGGCGACCGTGAGGGGGTCGACGGCAGCCGTCCGTTCTGCACGAAAGACGGTGTGGGCGCGGTGCTCTCGGTACTCGGACCGCGCGACCGCGATGGCGGCGTCGCGCATCCGGTGCGGGTGGTCAGCGTCAACGAGGCGTGCCCGGCGCGGCCGTTCGTCGCCGCCTACCGCGGCGTCCGGGTCGACTGCGCCGAACCGGGACAGGATTACTCCGCCGGGCGTGTCGTCCCGATCCGGGGCGACGCGCCCGCCGATCCGGCGGTGCCGGCCGATGCTGTCGCCGCGAGCGGGAGTGGACTGGACCCGAACATCTCTCCGGAGTACGCGGCCATCCAGGTTTCCCGCGTCGCGAAGGCGCGCGGGGTTTCCGAAGACCAGGTCCGGGCCCTGGTGGACGAGCACACCAGCGGCCGGACGCTGGGATTCCTCGGTGAGCCGCGCGTGGACGTCCTCCAGGTGAATCTGGATCTGGATCGCCGGTACGCCTACCGCGGGTGAACGCGGGCGGTGCCGTGTGCCGCCCGCGGCGGTCAGTGGCCGCGCGCGATCCAGTCGGCGAGGAAGGGTTTCTCCGCGCCGATGGTGGTGGAATCGCCGTGCCCGGTATGGACCGTGGTCTCCTCCGGGAGCGTCAGCAGGCGTTCGCGAATCGACTCGATGATCGTGCCGAAATCGGAGAACGAGCGGCCGGTCGCGCCGGGCCCACCGGCGAACAACGTGTCGCCGGTGAACACGACCTTCGCGTCGGGCAGATGCAGTGCGACCGATCCGGGGGAGTGGCCGGGCGTGTGCAGCACCTGGATCTCGCTGTCCGCCACGGCGATCCGCGCACCGTCCGCGAGCGGCCGGTACTCGGCTTCCGGATGGGTCATGCGCCACAGCGGCTCGTCCCCAGGATGCAACAGGATCGGGGCGTTCAGCCGCTCGGCCAGCTCGGGAGCGACCGTCACGTGATCGTTGTGCCCGTGGGTGCACACGATCGCGCGGACCGTACGCCCGGCGACCGCCGCGACGATCGGGTCGGCGTCGTGGGCGGCGTCGATGACGACCACCTCGTCGTCGCCGCCGACCAACCAGATGTTGTTGTCCACCGCCCAGGTGCCGCCGTCGAGACAGAAGTCGCCGGAAGTGACGACGCGGTCGATGCGGGCGGTCACCAGACCACCACCGAGCGCAGCACGTCGCCGGCGTGCATCTTGGCGAAGGCCCCCTCCACCTGGTCGAGGCCGATGCGTTCGGTGACGAAGCGGTCCAGCGGCAGCCGTCCCTGGCGGTGCAGGTCGATCAGGGTGGGGAAGTCGCGTTCCGGCAGACAGTCGCCGTACCACGAGGACTTCAGCGCGCCGCCGCGGGAGAACAGGTCCAGCAGCGGCATCTCGATGGTCATCTCCGGCGTCGGCACGCCGACGAGAACCACCGTGCCCGCCAGGTCGCGGCCGTAGAACGCCTGCTTCCAGGTCTCCGGCCGCCCGACGGCGTCGATGACGACGTCGGCGCCCCACCCGTCGGTGTACTCCTGGATCTTCTCGGCCACGTCCTCGGTGGTGGCGTCGACCGTGTGAGTGGCGCCGAAGTCGATGGCCCAGCGCAGTTTCCGGGCGTCGCGGTCGACCGCGATGATGGTCTTCGCCCCGGCCAGCCGGGCCCCGGCGATGGCCGCGTCGCCGACGCCGCCGCAGCCGATCACCGCGACGCTGTCGCCGATCGAGACGTTGCCGGTGTGCAGCGCCGCGCCGATGCCCGCCATCACGCCGCAGCCGAGCAGGCCCGCCACCGCGGGGTCGGCGGCCGGATCCACCTTGGTGCACTGGCCCTCGTGCACGACGGTCTTGTCGACGAACGCGCCGATGCCCAGCGCGGGTGCCAGCTCGGTTCCGTCGGCGAGCGTCATCTTCGCGCTCGCGTTGCGACTGTCGAAGCAGTACCAGGGACGGCCCCGTTTGCACGCCCGGCACTCGCCGCAGACCGCGCGCCAGTTGAGGATCACGTAGTCGCCTTCCGCCACGTGGGTGACCGCGGCGCCGACGGTCTCCACCACACCGGCGGCCTCGTGGCCGAGCAGGAACGGGAAGTCGTCGGTGATCCCGCCGTCGCGATAGTGCAGATCGGTGTGGCAGACACCGCACGCCTGCACCCGCACCACCACGTCGTGCGGGCCCGGATCGGGGATCACGACCTCGGTGATCTCCACCGGTGCGCCCTTGCTGCGGGCCACGACCCCGCGGACGGTCTCCGACACCTGTGCCTCCTGAGCGAGTTCGTCGGGACGCGGATCCGGCCGCTCGGCGGATCCGCGAGCTGAACACCTGTCCATACAGCTGTTCCTGATGGAACCCTACCGCCGGATGGCGCCGAGGCGCGCGTTTCGAGCGGGAATCGGCCCGGAGGTTGACATTCCACTTTGGAGGGTTATGATGGAGTCATATTCCACTATGGAGGGTGGAACCGTCGATAGGACCA
Organism: Nocardia sputorum; assembly: GCF_027924405.1. NCBI lineage: Bacteria > Bacillati > Actinomycetota > Actinomycetes > Mycobacteriales > Nocardiaceae > Nocardia > Nocardia sputorum. Next base: position 1,637,562 of record NZ_AP026978.1, read on the forward strand.
AGCATGGACATCTCCACCGGCACCCGCGCCTCGAATGCCGAACGCGACGCCGTGGTGCGCCTGCTCGGCAGGCATATGGCAGACGGGCGGCTGGATCTGCCCGAATACGACCAGCGCGTCGCCCAGGTGTACGCCACCACCGATCGCGAGGACCTGCGCTCGGTGCTGTCCGATCTGCCCGACCTCGGCAAGGACGCCGCCGCACCGGCTGCCGCGCGCCCGCGCATCCCGATCTGGCAGCGGATCGAAGGCAGCACCTGGCTCGGCGTGAGCCTGCTGGTGCTCGTCATCTGGGGCGCGATCTCGCTGAGCGTCGGCGCGTTCACTTACTTCTGGCCGATCTGGGTGATCGGCCCGTGGGGCGCGGTCCTCGCGTTCCGCATGGTGGCCGGCTTCGAGAACGGCCGTTTCACCCAACGGATGAGCTGAGCTTCGCTGCGCTGCCACCCGGTTCGCCGGGTAGCAGCGCCGTTTTCCTCCCCTACCAGCCGCGCCGGGAGGACTCGTGCGAGGTTTCGTAGCGTGATCGCTGATCGCCGCGGTGGCGGCGGCCGGGCGGCGGTTGGTCGTAGGTCCGTTCCGGGCCTCGATCGAAGGGGCCGTCGGAGGGCTCGTGCCGCTCTCGTCGCCTGGTCTTGGGCTCGAGTTCCGTGGGCGTCTGCGGGTTCCCCCTGCGCCCGGTCTGCCGACCCGTTCGCGGCTGCCGGACCTCCGCGTCGTCGTATTCGTCCGGCTGTCCGCCGGCATGGCGCGGGTCGTCGGCGGGCGCTTGATGCCGACGTCTCGGCAGATCAGGACGGCCCGGCGTAGGACGGGCGATCGGGTCCGCTCCGCCGGTCCGGGGGGATCGATGGCCCTGCCGAGCGGGTTCGGGCTCGTCGCGGTGGCGGCGCGCGGGCGAAGCGTAGTCGTCGGACGAGCGGGTCTGTCGTGCGGCGGGCCGGGGAGCGTCCCCGCGAACTCGATCGGCATCGTGACGCCAAGACTGCGAATCGTCCCCTCTGCGCTGGGCGGAGCGCCTTTCGCCCCGCGCGGGCGTTGGTTCGGCGGATCCTTGCCGGCGGGCTCGGGCGTCCACGGCTTCGGTGGGCGTGCGCGCGGCGCCGGACGCGTCGCGCGACGGCTTCCGGGGGGACCTGCCCGCACGGGGTGGCTGCGGGGGACGCCCCGGCTGGAGCACGGGGAGTTCGCGGGTTTCCTGTGTGGCGCTGACGCCCTTCTCCCGATAGGTCGCGGGAATGTCGTGCGCGCGCAACCACGCGCCGGGGTCGTGGCGGGCTCCGGCGTCGAGCCAGGGGATGGTCTCCTCGAGCAGGTCGAGGAGATCGCCGGGCCCGTCGCCGAGTGCGACGCGGATGGCGGGGAATGTGTCTGGCTGGAACGTCCACTTCCACTCGGATCGTGGCGGTGCGCCACTGTGCCCGCGGCCGTGCACGACGAGGTCGCCGGAGCGGGAGATCTTGGCCCGCACCGTTCGCCTGCTCGACTCGATCACGAGTTCGCCCGTCTCGGTGCGAGTGACCTGTTCCATCTCGTCGTGGTCGCCGGGGTCGCTGTCGTCGTCGTGGTCGACGCGGCGCAGCCATTTCGTCATCGCGCCCAGCGGGAACAGTGGCTGCGGTTCGTCCGAGCTACCGGTTCGGGTGATCCGCAATGTCCGCGCTATCCCGGCAACGAAATCGCCGCGCCCGGGTTCGGGCACGTCGTCGTCCTCGGGGTCGGTCACGGGCGCGGGCCGCGCGCCGACGCCGCTGGGCGGGGGTCGTCGGCCGGTGCCGTACGCCGGGTCGGCCGAGCGCCCGGCTCGACCGCGAAAATTCCCAGAACTGGGAGTTTCGTCCTCGTCCTGGTCGTCCCACGGCGGGTCGGCGTCCTGCTCCAGCGCCCGCAGCTTGATCTCGAACCACGCCGCGGCCAGGGCGCCCGCCGCGAGGGCGGCCGCGACCGCCACCTCCACCCGCACATCGCTGAGCAGAGCGCTCTTGCTGCGCTCACAGGCGTGCAGGAACACCAGGCTGCCGAGAACCAGCCCCGTGATCCGGGCAAGGCGGAACCGCGTGCTTGTCCCTGGCGAAGGGGCCGACATCGTGGTGCGCTCCCGAACGTTCCGCTGGCGAATCAGAGGGATCGTATGTGGCCGGAGCGCGCGACGTCAGTGCCAGTTCGAGACCGCCCGGAATCGGCGGACCAGCGAGCCGGGAGCGGGTGGCCGATCGACCGAGCGCGCGGGCGCTTTCCGCGCCGCGGCGCGTCCCGCGCCGGGCCGGCGCAACCGACGTGACCGGGTGCGGCCGACACGGCCGGGAGCCGCGTCGGCAAACCTCGGGCACATCGAAATGCGCGCGAACCGGCGGCGAGTCGATAACCTACGGATGTCGCCGAACCGCCACTCGGCCGCGTGCGCCGTCGGGGCCGGGAAACGCCCGGCACGCGACGGATACCATGACTGGTCGCCGGGATGCGCTGCCTCGACCACGCGGAACGGCCGACCGGGCAGAACACGGAAAGGTCGTCGAACTTGCACCTGAAGAGCCTGACGTTGAAGGGCTTCAAATCCTTCGCGTCCGCGACGACGTTGCGGTTGGAGCCCGGCATCACGTGTGTGGTCGGTCCGAACGGATCGGGCAAATCGAACGTCGTCGACGCGCTCACCTGGGTGATGGGCGAGCAGGGCGCGAAGGCGCTGCGCGGCGGCAAGATGCAGGACGTGATCTTCGCGGGCACCGCCGGACGCGCACCGCTCGGCCGCGCCGAGGTCACGCTGACCATCGACAATTCCGACGGCGCGCTGCCGATCGACTACGCCGAGGTGTCCATCACCCGGCGCATGTTCCGCGACGGCGCGGGCGAATACGAGATCAACGGCAACTCCTGCCGCTTGATGGACGTGCAGGAGCTGCTCAGCGACTCGGGCATCGGCCGGGAGATGCACGTCATCGTCGGGCAGGGTCAGCTGTCGGCCATCCTCGAGTCGCGCCCGGAGGACCGGCGCGCGTTCGTCGAGGAGGCCGCCGGTGTGCTCAAGCACCGCAAACGCAAGGAGAAGGCGGTCCGCAAGCTGGAGGCCATGCAGGCCAACCTGGCCCGGCTGACCGACCTCACCACCGAATTGCGCCGCCAGCTCAAACCGCTCGGCAGGCAGGCCGAAGTGGCCCGCAGGGCGCAGACCGTGCAGGCCGATCTGCGCGACGCCCGGCTGCGCCTGGCGGCCGACGACCTGGTCACCCGCCGCGCGGAACTCGCGAGCCAGCAGAGCAAGGAGGCGTACGCGCGCGAGCAGCAGATCACCGTGCAGACCGAGCTGGACGCGGCCAACGCGGCGCTGGCGCAGCAGGAATTCCAGCTGTCGCGGCTGACGCCGAGCGCCGAGGCCGCCGCCCAGATCTGGTTCCAGCTCTCGGCGCTGGCCGAGCGGGTCAACGCGACCATCCGGATCGCGGGCGACCGGGCGCGGCACCTGGACGCTGCCGCTCCGGTCAGCACCGGCCGCGATCCCGAGCAGCTCGAGGCCGAGGCCGACCGCGTCGAAGCCGAGGAAGCCGAGCTGCGCGAGGCGGTCGAGATGGCCGCCGAGACCCTGGAAGCGGCCAGGGACCAGCTGGCCGAACGTGAACACGCCGCCAAGGCCGCCGAGCAGGCGCATCTGGCCGCCGTGCGGGCGATCGCCGACCGGCGCGAGGGCGTGGCCCGGTTGTCCGGCAAGGTCGACACGCTGCGGGCCAGGGCGCAGTCGGTGGACGCGGAGATCGCGCGCCTGTCGGTCGCCATCGCCGACGCCCGCCACCGCGGCGAGGCGGCGCAGACCGAATTCGACACGGTGCAGGACGAACTGGCCGAACTCGACGCGGGCGAGGCGGGGCTCGACGCCCAGCACGAGCACGCCGTGCAGGCCCTCGAACTGGCCGATCAGCGCGTCACCGAACTGCGTGAGCAGGACCGCGAGGCAAGCAAGCGGGTCGCGTCGCTGAGCGCGCGCATCGAGGCGCTGGGGATGAACCTGGCCCGCCGCGACGGTGTGGCCTGGCTGGTGGAGCACCGCGAACAGGGATTGCTCGGACCGCTGTCGGGCCTGCTGCGCGTGCACGCGGGCTTCGAGGCGGCGGTCGCGGCCGCGCTGGGCCCGCTGGCCGACGCCGTCGCCGCCGATACCGGCGAGTCCGCGCACGCCGCGATCGAAGCGCTCAAGGACGCCGACGGTGGCCGCGCCGCCGTGGTCTTCGGCACCGACAGCGGCGAGCCGCCGAAGCCGGGCGCCTTGCCCGGCGGCGCCCGCTGGCTGGTCGACGTGGTGGAGTGCCCCGACCCGGTGCGCGGCGCGATCGCGGCGCTGACCTCGGGAACCGCCGTGGCCGACGACCTGCCGTCCGCCCGCGCGCTGGTCGCGGCGCGGCCCGAGCTGCGTGTGGTCACCCGCGACGGCGATCTCGCCGGAAACGGCTGGCTGCTCGGTGGTTCGGATCGCGCGCCCAGCCAGCTGGAGATCCAGGCCGACATCGATGCCGCCCGGGCCGAACTGGTCGCCGCGCAGCGCCGCGCCGAGGAACTCGAGGCCGCGCTGTCCGGCGCGCTCGAGGAACAGTCCGACCGCAAGGACGCCGTCGACCAGGCGCTGCTCGCGCTGCACGAATCCGATCAGGCGCTGGTCGCGATCTACGAACGGCTGGGCAGGCTCGGCCAGACCGCCCGCACTGCGCACGCGGAGAGCGAACGGCTCCTCGGCCAGCGCGACGACGCGGAGGCCGGCCGGGAAGAGGCGCTGGCCTCGCTGGCCGAGCTGGAGGATCGCCTGCGGCACGCGGAGCTCGAACAATCCGAGGTGGACGCCGACGGTGCGGGCGCGGCGGGCACCGAATCCGCGGGCCGCGCACGCGAGGAGGCGGCGGCCGCGCTGGCCGAGGCGCGCGCGATGGAGGTCGAGGCCAGGCTTGCCGTGCGCACCGCCGAGGAACGAGCGGAATCCGTACGCGGCAAGGCGGATTCGCTACGCCGCGCCGCGCGCGCCGAACGGGAGAACCGGGCGCGGGCCGAACGCGCCCAGGCCGCGCGCAAGAAGGCGGCGGAGGTGGCCGCCGCGGTCGCCGAATCCGGTGCGAAGATCGCCGCCGAGCTGGAGCGCGTCGTCGGGGAGGCGGGCGCTCGGCGCGACGAACTGGTGCGCAGGCGCTCGGAGTGCGCCGCACAGGTCGAGCAGGTCAAGGAGCGGGTGCGCGCGCTCACCGCGCAGCTGTCCCAGCTCACCGACGCGGTGCACCGGGACGAGGTGGCGAAAGCCCAAGCCGCGCTGCGCATCGAGCAACTGGAGGCGACCATCGCCGAGCAGTTCGGCATCGCTCTGGACGACCTGATCGCCGAATACGGGCCGGATGTGCCGCTGCCGCCCTCGGCGCTGGAGATGCAGGAGTACGAGCAGGCCAAGGAGCGGGGCGAGCAGGTCAGCGAGCCCGCCCCGATGCCGTACGACCGGCAGACCCAGGAGCGCCGTGCCAAGCGCGCGGAGAAGGACCTCGCCACCCTGGGCAAGGTGAATCCCTTGGCGCTGGAGGAATTCGCGGCGCTGGAGGAGCGCTACAACTTCCTCGCCACCCAACTGGAGGACGTCAAGAGCGCGCGCAAGGATCTCCTGGACGTGGTCGCCGAGGTCGATGCCCGCATCCTCCAGGTGTTCACCGAGGCATACGCCGATGTGGAGCGCGAGTTCGTCGAGGTGTTCGCGAAGCTGTTCCCCGGTGGCGAGGGCAGGCTGCTGCTCACCGACCCCTCGGACATGCTCACCACCGGCATCGAGGTGGAGGCCCGGCCGCCGGGCAAGAAGGTCAAGCGGCTGTCCCTGCTGTCCGGCGGCGAGAAGTCGCTGACCGCGGTCGCGTTGCTGGTGGCGATCTTCCGCGCCCGGCCCTCGCCGTTCTATGTGATGGACGAGGTCGAGGCGGCGCTGGACGACACCAACCTGCGCCGCCTGATCGGCCTGTTCGAGCAGTTGCGGGAGAAGAGCCAGCTGATCGTCATCACCCACCAGAAGCCGACGATGGAGATCGCCGACGCGCTCTACGGCGTCAGCATGCGCGGCGACGGCATCACCCAGGTGATCTCTCAGCGGCTGCGCGGGGAGAACCTGGCCCCGGTGGGCTGAGCCGCCACACGGTCATCCGCGGCGTCCGGGGAGGGTGACGGTGCCGGAGTCCAGATCGACCAGCGGATCGTCGCCCGAGATGCGATCGTCGACTTTCGCGATCGCCACCCACTCCTTGCGCTCGTGGATGTGCTTGCGCGACGGCCCGAATATCTCGTCGACTTCGGCGCCCACCGGGTCACGGTGGGCTCGTCTGCGCAGGCGTACCACTATGCCGAGGGTACGCCGCGCCCGCCGCACCACAACGCGACGACGCGGTACCCCGGATGGCCGGCTCGCCACGCGGCGAGCGCGCGTAGCTCGATCAGCTCGGTGAGCAGGCTGATGCGATATCGAGCGGACCTCGTACGCACCAGCCTTCGGCGCCGCCCACCCGGCTCCCACACGGCCTCGGTCGGCCGATCGTCTCCGCCGCGAAGCCCAGCGGCCACGGCGGCCGGCCGGATAGGCATCCCCGCTCACCCGGCCGGATTCACGGGCGACAGCTGCCCGCCACCGTCAACGCGCCCAGGCGGCGTCGGGCCGTGACCGGCCGACGCCGGTCACCGTCCAGCGCCCGCCTTCTCGCTGTCCAGCAGCGCTTTGATCTGCGCCGCACCGGTTTCCGCCAGCCAGGCGTCGAAGGTCCGCAGTCCGGGATGGATCCGGCGGATCTCGTCGACGTCGGCCCTCCATCCGCCGGTGTGCCGCATCAAGCGCCAGGTGTTGCCGATCTCCGCACCGATGGCGTCCGCCTCGGCTTCGGAGACCTCGTGATAGCGGACGGGGTGGCCGGTCGCCGCACTGATCGCCGCGGCGGCCGCGGGCGGAGCCAGTACGTCGCCCGCGAGTTCCAGGACGCGGCCGTGGAATCCGTCTGGATCGGCGAACGCCAGAGCGGCGATGTCGCCGATGTCCGCGAGCGCGATGACCTTCATCGGGCCTTCGGCGGGAAACAGGTGCCGGTGCACGCCGTCGAAGATGCCGTCGACGGGCGACGTACGCAGCAGGTAGTTCTCCATGAAGCGCACAGGGCGCAGCAGCGTGTAGCGGATGCCTGCGGCGACGATAGCCTCTTCGATGCGCTGCTTTCCGGTCGTGCCCCAGGATGTGTTGTCGCCCATCGACGCGATGCCGGTGAACACGATCTGCCGCACACCGGCGTCGAGCGCCGCGCGCACGATCGCCTGTCCGCGTGCGGCTTCCAGGTCGACGTCCCAGCCCTGTGCACGGTAGGCCGCGGGCGGGACCAGGAACAGCCCGGTGGCACCGGCCAGCGCCGCGGGCAAGGTTTCCGGCGAATCGAAATCGCCGACGACGAGTTCCGCACCGGCCGCGGCCAACTCGCGTGCGGCCGGCGCGTGCGCGTCGCGGACCAGCGCGCGCACCGCCCTGCCGTCCGCCAGCAGCTTGCGGGCGGTTACGCCGCCCTGTTTGCCGGTGGCGCCGGTGACCAGGATGAGGGTGTGCTGAAAGGACATGCTTCGCCTTCTCTGCTCGATAGAATCGGGTTGGGTAACCCGGATTCGGACGATACGGGTGCCGCGACCCGATCCACTAGGGAACTTGTCGGAAGGCCGTAACGAAATGACCGCATCGCTCGCTCCCGCCGCGACGTCGCGCGCGGACGCCCGGCGCAATCGAGCCCGCGTGCTCGCGGCCGCGCAGCGCGCCTTCGCCGAGCAGGGCGCCTCGGTGTCACTGGCCGAAGTCGCCCGCAGAGCCGGTGTCGGGGCGGGCACGGTCTACCGGCACTTCCCGACCAAGGCCGATCTGCTGGAAGCCGTTATGCAGCAGCGCATCGACGGGCTGGCGCGGCTTGCCGCCGAGCACGTCGGCGCACCGGACGCCGGGGCCGCCTTCTTCGACTTCTGCGCCACCGTGATCGCCACCACGCCCGGCAACCAGGCCTTGTGCGACTTGGTTCAATCCGACGACGGCTGGCCGCGGGCGCTCTTGCAGAGCGCGGGTGTGCGGTTTCACCGCGCACTGGACGTGCTGCTGCTAGCCGCTCAGCGGCAGGGCGCCGTCCGCGCCGACATCGGGATCGATGACGTGCTCGCGATCTTCACCGGATGTGTTGCGATTCAACAGCTTCGGAAGACCCGGGGCGGCGTCGACCGTACCGCCGCGATCGTGCTCGACGCGCTGCGGGCAGGGCCGGGTGCGGCGATCGTAACGGAACGCGCGAGCGTGGACGAGAGTCGTAACGAAACGACCGAACATAACGAAAACGGGGGCGCGGATTGTCCGGTGTGTCACGCACCGGTGCCCCGCGCCGGGATCGGGCGCAGGGCGAAATACTGCTCGGCGGCATGCCGTCAGAAGGCGCACCGTCGACGTGTCGCGGCGGCGCGCTAGCGGCACTGGCGCAATTGCGCCATGTGGTGCGCTGTTGAGACATGACGCCGATCGCAGAGCGAGGGCAGTGCCTGTCGGCCGCTCCCGCGGCGGCCGATGGGGGAGTGCTAGCGGCGAGTCAGAGCAGATCGCTGACGTCGTCGGGCACGTCGACGGCGTACTTGCGCAGGATGTCCATCGAGATCACTTCCAGGGCGTTCTCATGCGTGGCGGCCAGGATCACGGGGGCGGCGACGCCGTCCTCGTGCGCGTGCAGCCATCGCACGGCCACCACGCACCATCGGTCGCCCGGCTGGAGACCGGGAAAATTGTTCTCTGGGCGCGGCGTGCTCAAATCGTTTCCGATGGACGCCTGATGTTCCAGGAATTCTGCCGTGACGACGGTGCACACGGTGTGGCTGCCCAGATCCTCCGGCCCGGTACTGCAGCAGCCGTCCCGGTAGAAGCCGGTGAGAGGATCGGTGCCGCACTCTTCCAGCGGCCCCCCAAGCACGTTTCGATCGGTCACGTCGCCGATCCTATTGTCCCTTCGCGAGAAGTTCCGCAGGACAAGAAATCTGGAGGGCTGTGTCGGTGCCCGCCCGGGCATGTCCACGGCCCGGGACCTGCGGTGTTCGCCGGACTCGTGCGGCTTGCCGGGGGCGGCGACTCGCGCACCCGGTGCGGCTCGGGGCCGGGTACGTGACGAGCGGTCTGCAAGGATGGTTCGCGTGAGTCCCGAAGTCTGGATCCTGATCGCCGCGGTCGCCGCACTGCTGCTCGTCGTGCTCGTCGCCGGTTTCGTCCGGTACAAGCGCGGCCGCGTGTCGCTGACTCCGCCCACGCAGGACAAGGAGGTGACCGATCGGTCCGGTGGTTACACCGCGTCCGGCGGATTCGCCTTCAGCCGGGGCGGCACGGCGACCGAACCGCAACCGGTCGAGCGCACCGATACCGAAGGACAGCCGCACGTCGGCGACGACGCGGCGATCCCGCGCGACGCGCCCAGACGCGGCATCACCAACGTTCCGTTGCCGGACGCGGACGTCGCCGAGGCGCCGCCGGCCGCCGGGGCCGCGCCGGTCGAACCCGAGACGGCACCCCCCGCCACCGATGCGGTGGCGCCGCCGGAGGGTCCGGTCGCCGACAGCGCGCCCGGCACGGCGGACGAGACCGAGGCCGCGGACACGGCCGCCGAGCCGGTCACCGCGGGCCCGGACACCGCAGCGGCCACCGACCTGGTCGCTCCCGACACGCCCGCGGGCGTCGAGGCGCCCGCCGCGCTGGAGGAGATCGAACCCACGGCCGGCCGCCTGGTCCGGTTGCGCGGACGCCTGTCCCGCTCGCAGAACGCGGTCGGCAAGAGCCTGCTCGGCCTGCTCGGTGGCGGTGACCTCGACGAGGACTCCTGGGAGGAGGTCGAGGACACCCTCGTGCTGGCCGACCTCGGCACCGCCAGCACCACGGCGGTCGTCGCACGGCTGCGTTCGGAGATGGCGGCGCGCAGTGTGCGCACCGCCGACGAGGCCCGTGCGGTGCTGCGCGACGTGCTGATCGAGCAGCTGCGACCGGAGCTGGACCGCTCGGTGCGCGCGCTGCCGCACCCGGACCACCCCTCGATCCTGCTGGTGGTCGGCGTGAACGGCACCGGTAAGACCACCACCACCGGCAAGCTGGCGCGCGTGCTCGTCGCCGACGGCCGCCGCGTGCTGCTCGGCGCGGCCGACACCTTCCGCGCCGCGGCCGCCGACCAGTTGCAGACCTGGGGCGAGCGGGTCGGCGCCGACACCGTCCGCGGCCGCGAAGGCGCCGATCCCGCCGCGGTCGCGTTCGACGCGGTGGCGGCGGGCATCGAGCGCGGCGTGGACGCGGTGCTCATCGACACCGCCGGGCGGCTGCACACCAAGACGGGACTGATGGACGAGCTGGGCAAGGTCAAGCGCGTGGTGGAGAAGAAGGCCGCCGTCGACGAGGTCCTGCTCGTGCTGGACGCGACCGTCGGGCAGAACGGGCTGACCCAGGCCAGGGTGTTCGCCGAAGTGGTCGACATCACCGGCGTCGTGCTGACCAAGCTGGACGGCACGGCCAAGGGCGGCATCGTCTTCCAGGTCCAGCACGAACTGGGCGTGCCGGTGAAGCTGGTCGGGCTCGGCGAGGGCGCCGACGACCTGGCTCCGTTCGAGCCCGCCGCGTTCGTGGACGCACTGCTGGGCTGAGTCTTCCCGCTCGCAGGCTCCTTCGAAAGGGACTGCGGCCCGCGCTGTTCCGGTCGGCGGGCCGCGGTCCATCCCGGGCCCCGGGAATGCGAGGGCGGTCACACCCCGGATGTTTGCCGAGTCCTCCTCCGCGATAACGAATGTCCGATTCCCGGACGACTACCTCACAGCGCCGGAAAACGCCTGGTGTACGTGACGAAACGTAGTGGCAACACAGCTGCGCCATCCGTTCACGTAGGTGAAACACGTCAGCTCTACGGATGAAACACCGAGTAAGGACCCTTCTGTTCAGGTCCATTTGCCGGAATCGGCGGGGCCCGAGATGAGGAGGACATTAAAGTGGCGTTTCCACTTACCGGTGCACCGGATACCGGTGACACCGCATGGATGCTGGCGAGCTCGGCGCTGGTGTTGCTGATGACGCCGGGCCTGGCTTTCTTCTACGGCGGCATGGTCCGGTCGAAGAACGTGCTCAACATGATCATGATGAGCATCAGCGCCATGGGCCTGGTCGGCGTGCTGTGGTCGCTGTACGGATACTCGACGGCCTTCGGTGACAACAAGTTCGGCCTGATCGGTGACCCGACGCAGTTCTTCGGCCTGAAGGGCCTGATCGGCGGCAACTCCGTCGCCGAGGTCAAGGACGCGGCGGGCGCGGTCACCACCGAAGCGGTGAACATCCCGCTCGCGGGCACGATTCCGGCGACCGTCTTCGTCGCCTTCCAGCTGATGTTCGCCATCATCACGGTTGCCCTCATCTCGGGCGCGGTCGCCGACCGCTTGAAGTTCGGCGCGTGGCTGCTCTTCGCGGGCATCTGGTCCACGGTGGTCTACTTCCCGGTCGCGCACTGGGTGTTCGACTTCGACGTGAAGGACGCCGACGGCAACGTCGTGCACGAGGGCGGCTGGATCGCCAACAAACTGCTCGCTGTCGACTTCGCGGGCGGCACGGCGGTGCACATCAACGCCGGTGCGGCCGGTCTGGCCCTGGTGCTGGTGCTCGGCAAGCGCAAGGGCTGGCCGACGACGCCGTTCCGCCCGCACAACCTGCCGTTCGTGATGCTCGGCGCCGGTCTGCTGTGGTTCGGCTGGTTCGGCTTCAACGCAGGTTCCGCGGTGACCTCCGGTGGCCTCGCCGGTTCCACCTTCGTCACCACCACCATCGCGACCTGCGCCGCGATGCTGGCCTGGCTGCTGGTGGAGAAGATCCGCGACGGCAAGCCCACCTCGCTGGGCGCTGCCTCGGGCATCGTGGCGGGTCTGGTCGCCATCACCCCGTCCTGTTCCTCGGTGAACGTGCTCGGCGCGCTCGCCATCGGCGTCGTCGCCGGCGCGCTGTGCGCCCTCGCGGTCGGCCTGAAGTTCAAGTTCGGCTTCGACGACTCGCTCGACGTGGTCGGCGTGCACTTGGTCGGCGGCATCGTCGGCACCCTGATGGTCGGTTTCGTCGCGGCGCCCGAGGCGGGTGCGGCCAAGACCGGTCTGTTCTACGGCGGCGGAGTCGATCAGCTGTGGCGGCAGGCGGTGGGCGCCGGTGTGGTACTTGCGTTCTCCTTCATCGCGACGCTGATCATTGCCTATATCGTGAAGTTCACCATTGGGCTGCGCGTGAGCGAGGAAGCAGAGTCGGTGGGCTTGGACGAGTCCGAGCACGCGGAAACCGCCTACGACTTCGCCGCTCTGGGTAGCACGGCACGTTCGGCCGTCAAGGAGGCATGACGAACATGAAACTGATCACCGCAATCGTCAAACCGTTCACGCTCGAGGACGTCAAGTCCGGGCTCGAGCAGGCGGGTGTGTTGGGCATGACCGTCAGCGAGGTCCAAGGGTACGGCCGGCAGAAGGGCCACACCGAGGTGTACCGCGGCGCGGAGTACTCCGTCGATTTCGTGCCGAAGGTCCGCGTCGAGGTCGTCGTGGACGACGCCTCCGTCGAGAAGGTCGTGGAGGTGATCGTGGAGGCCTCCCGCACCGGCAAGATCGGCGACGGCAAGGTCTGGGTCACTCCGGTGGAGTCCATCATCCGGGTGCGGACCGGCGAACGCGGCACCGACGCGCTGTAGCGGAAAACGAGTCGAGCGGCGGCCCCGCTCCCGCCGGACCTCCCGGTCGGGGCGGGGCCGCGCGCATGAAATGGGCGGTGGGTTGTGGGTAGTCAGTACCAGCACGACGGTGATCCGAAGGTCACCGGAGAAGGCAACGGCAAGGTGTCCAACGGCGCGGCCGACCTGGTCCGTGCGCGAACCCAATTGCTCGACGGCGGCCAGCCGCGCAATCCCCGGCTCGACGCCGAGTCGTTGCGCCAGGCCCTGGTCGACCTCTACGAACTGTGGCTCACCAGCAAGGGCGCCGAGCTGGGCATCGCTCCCGACAGTGGCTTGGCCGTGGTGGCCGTCGGCGGTCTCGGCCGCGGCGAGATGCTGCCGTTCTCCGATCTGGATCTGGTGCTGCTGCACGACGACGTCGACCCGGCCCGGGTGGCCGAGGTCGCCGACCAGCTGTGGTACCCGCTGTGGGACGCCCACATCAAACTCGACCACAGTGTGCGGACCGTTCCGCAGGCGCTGCGGGTGGCCTCGGACGATCTCATCGCCGCGCTGGGCATGCTCGAGGCCAGGCACATCATCGGCGACCAGGAATTGAGCAACCTGCTGATCGGCGGGGTGCGCCGGGAGTGGCGCACCGGCATCCGCTCCCGGTTCGATGAGCTCATCGCCCAGGCCCAGGCCAGATGGGAGCGCAACGGCGAGATCGCGCACCGCGCCGAGCCCGATCTGAAGAACGGGCGCGGCGGGCTGCGCGACATCCAGCTGCTCGACGCGCTGGCCATCGCCCAGCTGACCGACGCGATGCCGGGACTGGGCCCGGACGTGCCGGGCGGCGGATTGAAGCAGGCGCATCGGCGCCTGCTCGACGTGCGCACCGAACTGCACCGCGTGGCGGGCCGGGCCCGCGACCAACTGCGGGCGCAGGACGCCGACGAGATCGGCGCGGCCCTGCGCATCGGCGATCGGTTCGATCTGGCGCGCACCCTGAGCGATTCGGCCCGGACGGTCAGTTACTCCGTGGACGTCGGACTGCGCACCGCGGCCAACGCGCTGCCCCGCCGGGGATTGGCGCGCCTGCGCCGGATGCCGGTACGCAGGCCGCTGGACGAGGGGGTCGTCGAGCACGCGGGCGAAGTCGTGCTGGCCAGGGACGCCCGCCCGCAGCGCGACCCAGGACTGATCCTGCGCGTGGCGGCCGCGTCGGCGCAGACCGGTCTGCCCATGTCGGCCACCACCTTGAACCGGCTATCGGAGGACGCCCCCGAACTACGCGAGCCGTGGCCCAAAGATGCCCTCAACGACCTGCTGGTGCTGTTGGGCGCGGGCCGCGGCACCATCGACGCGATCGAGGCGCTCGATCGCACGGGCTTGTGGGGCAGGCTGCTGCCGGAGTGGGGCGCCGTGCGCGATCTGCCGCCGCGCGACGTCCAGCACATCTGGACCGTCGACCGCCATCTCATGGAGACCGTCGCCTACGCGGGCGGGCTGAGCACCCGGGTGGCGCGCCCGGACCTGCTCGCCCTGGGCGCGCTGCTGCACGACATAGGCAAGGGCCGCGCGGGCGATCACAGCGCGGTCGGCGCGGAACTGGCCACCCACATCGGCCGCCGCCTCGGTCTGTGGCCGTCGGACGTCCGCACCCTCAGCGCGGTCGTGCGTCATCACCTGCTGCTGCCGGAAACCGCGACCCGGCGCGATCTGTCCGATCCGGAAACGGTGCGGTACGTCGTCGACGCGCTCGACGGTGATCCGCAACTGCTGGAACTGCTGCACACCCTGGCGGAGGCGGATTCGCAGGCGACCGGTCCCGGCGTGTGGGGCGATTGGAAGGCGTCGCTGATCGGCGAACTGGTCCGGCGCTGCCGGTTGGTCATGGCGGGCGACCAGCTGCCGACGCCGGAGCCGATCGCACCGGACTTGATCGAGCGGGCCCGGGCGGGCGGGGTGCACGTCGATCTGAAGCCAGGGGAGAGCAAGCACACCTATGTCGTCACCGTCATCGCGCCCGACAGCTCCGGGCTGCTCTCCGACGCCGCGGGCGTGCTGGCGCTGCATTCGCTGCGCGTGCTGTCGGCCGCGCTCGGCGTCGAAGGCTCCTCCGCGGTGGACACTTTCGTCGTCGCGCCCAAGTTCGGCGATCCGCCGGATCCGGGACTGCTGCGCCAGGAACTGATCCGCGCCACGGCCGGGGACCTGGACGTCTCCGCGGCGCTGGCCAAACGCGAGCGCGAGGCGAGCACCATCGGCCGCAGCCGCTACGCGCAGGCGCAGCCCCGCCTGATCTGGTCGGACACCTCGGTGCCCGGTCAGGTGATCCTGGAATTGCGCGCTGAGGACCGGGTCGGCTTGCTCAGCCGCCTCGCCGCGGAGCTGGCCGAGTGCGGAGCCGATGTCCGCTGGGCCAAGGTGGTCACGATGGGCTCGGCCGTGGTCGACAGCTTCTGCTTGGATCTGGGCCCCGAGGACGGTCCCGCGCGCCGGGAAACGATCGAGAAAGCGCTTCTGGCGGTGGTTCCCAGAACTGCGCCGAAGCCTCCTCCGGAAGGTCTCGCGAATGCCGAAAAAGGCATTTAGCAGCAGATTTATCCGGTGATCAATCCGTTGCGAGATATTTGCTGCATCCGAACTCCCGCCTCGTGACCCGCCCCTACGATCTAGATCGTCTGGCTATCGCGAGCACGAGGGGAGCAGGTCGGTGGCAATTGAAGTCGTTTCGGCGTCCACGATGACGAGTGACGAGACCACGCACATGGCACGCTGCGTCGGCGGCGACCGCTGGGTGGTCTCCTGGCTTCCGGGTCGCACCCTGACCGGGCGACAGGCGGTGACCGCGATGACGATCGCCTCGACCGTCGCCACCTCGCCCATCCCGAGCACGGCGGAGTGGGCCGTCCTCGACGGCCTGGCCCTGCAGCTGGGCCTGACCGCCAACGAGGCGGTCTTCATGGTGGCCGAGGAGAATCACGACTACCGCAAAACGGCCAAGCCGCGCCGTCGCGTGCTCGACTAGCGGCCTCGCTCCGCGCGGAAGGACGCACCGCCTGCGCGAACATGCGGGCGATCCCATTACCCTGGGAGAGAATGTGACGTCCCCCGAGATCAGGAGCGCGATCGGTGTTCGAATCCCTGTCCGACCGGCTTACCGGTGCCCTCAAGGATCTGCGCGGTAAGGGGCGTCTGTCACCGGCCGACATCGACGCCACCTGCCGCGAGATCCGCCTGGCCCTGCTGGAGGCCGACGTCGCGCTGCCCGTGGTCCGCGGATTCATCGGGCGGATCAAGGAGCGCGCCAAGGGCGCCGAGGTCAGCGCGGCGCTGAACCCGGCGCAGCAGGTCGTGAAGATCGTCAACGAGGAACTGATCGGCATCCTCGGCGGCGAGACCAGGCGGCTGAACCTGGCCAAGAACCCGCCGACCGTGGTCATGCTGGCCGGTCTGCAGGGTTCCGGTAAGACCACGCTCGCGGGCAAGCTGGCGAAACTGCTGAAGGGGCAAGGCCACCAGCCACTGCTGGTGGCGTGTGACCTGCAGCGTCCCGGCGCCGTCACCCAGCTGCAAGTGGTCGGCGAGCGTGCGGGCGTACCCGTCTACGCGCCGCACCCCGGCACGTCCGTCGGCGGCGGGGAGAACCCGCTGGGCATCTCGGCCGCCGATCCGGTGAACGTGGCGCGCGGCGGCGTCGAGGAGGCTCGGCAGAAGCAGTACGACGTCGTCATCGTCGACACCGCGGGCCGTCTCGGTATCGACGAGGAGCTGATGCGCCAGGCGGCGGGCATCCGCGACGCCGTGCAACCGGACGAGACTCTGTTCGTCCTCGACGCGATGATCGGCCAGGACGCGGTCAACACCGCCGAGGCGTTCCGCGACGGCGTCGGCTTCACCGGCGTCGTGCTCACCAAACTCGACGGCGACGCCCGCGGCGGTGCGGCGCTGAGTGTCCGCGAGGTCACCGGTGTGCCGATCCTGTTCGCCTCGACCGGTGAGAAGCTCGAGGACTTCGACGTCTTCCACCCGGATCGCATGGCCAGCCGCATCCTCGGCATGGGTGACGTGCTCACCCTGATCGAGCAGGCCGAACAGGTCTACGACGCCAAGCAGGCCGAGGAGGCCGCCCGTAAGATCGGCAGCGGCGAGCTGACGCTCGAGGACTTCCTCGACCAGATGCTGGCCATCCGCAAGATGGGCCCGATCGGCAACCTGCTCGGCATGCTGCCGGGCGCCGGTCAGATGAAGGACGTGCTCGCCCAGGTCGACGACAAGCAGCTCGACCGCGTGCAGGCGATCATCCGCGGCATGACCCCGGCCGAACGGGCCAACCCGAAGATCATCAACGCCTCGCGCCGCCTGCGCATCGCCAACGGTTCCGGAGTCCAGGTCTCCGAGGTCAACCAGCTCGTCGACCGCTTCTTCGAGGCCAAGAAGATGATGGCGATGATGGGCCGCCAGATGGGCCTGCCCGGCTCCCGCCGCGGCAACGCGAAGAAGGGCAAGAAGGGCAAGAAGGGCGGTCGTGGCCCCACGCCGCCGAAGGTACGCGGCGGCTTCCCGGGGATGGGCGGCATGCCCGCCGGGATGCCCGACCTGTCCAACATGCCCGCCGGTCTCGACCAGCTGCCGCCCGGGTTGGAAGGATTCGACCTCAGCAAGCTGAAGTTCCCGAAGAAGTAGGACACTCGCGCCGCCCGCGCTCTTCGTGGGCGGCGCCGGTCCGTGTCGCGCCGCGCTCTGCTTCGCGGCTCGGTCATGCGGCGCGCGCGGGAAAGCCGGACGGCCTTCGCGGCCGAGCCTCACTCGGAGGACCGATCGGGGAATCGGACAGTAGGTTGGAGGCCGACGAGTTCAGGAGGTCACTGTGCATCTACGCGGTGTGGTTCTGCCCGAAGGCGAGGTGCGCGACCTCTGGGTGCGCGACGGCCTGGTGTCGTTCGAGCCGGTGCCCGGAGCCGAAACGCTCTGCGACTCGGGGTGGATCGTGCCGGGATTGGTCGACGCCCACTGCCACGTCGGGATCCGGTACGGCGGGGGTCATGAGGACCGAGCGGGCGCGATCGCGCAGGCCGAGACCGAACGCGACGCCGGGGCCCTGCTGCTGCGCGACGCGGGCTCGCCCATCGACACCCGGTTCATCGATGACCACGAGGAACTGCCCCGAATCATCCGCGCGGGCCGCCACATCGCCCGCCCGAAGCGCTACATCCGCGAACTGGGCATCGAACTCGACGACGAACGCGACCTGCCGGAGATCGTGGCCGAGCAGGCCCGCCGCGGCGACGGCTGGGTGAAGATCGTCGGCGATTGGATCGACCGCTCCGTCGGCGACCTGCGCCCGCTGTGGAGCGACGCGATCCTGAAAGAGGCCATCGACGCCGCGCATGCCAACGGCGCGCGGGTCACCGCGCACGTCTTCGGGGAGGACGCGCTACCCGGCCTGATCAACGCCGGTATCGATTGCCTGGAGCACGGCACCGGCCTCACCGACGAGACCATCGAGATGATGGTCGAACACGGCACCGCGCTGGTCCCCACCCTGGTGAACATCGACACCTTCCCGGGCATTGCCGACGGCGCAGGCAAGTTCCCGGTCTACGCCGCGCACATGCGCGAGTTGCACCGGCGGGTGCGCGGCACGGTCGCCGCCGCGCATGAAGCGGGCGTACCGATCTTCGCGGGCACCGACGCGGGCGGCTCCATCCGCCACGGGCGCATCGCCGACGAGATCGCAGCGCTCGCCGCCGCGGGCCTGTCCCGGCACGACGCGCTCGGCGCGGCCTCATGGAACGCACGCGACTGGCTTGGGCGCCCCGGCATCGAACCCGGCGCGCCCGCGGATTTCGTTGTCTACGAGCAGGATCCGCGCATTCACCCGGAAACGCTCGGTACGCCTTACGCCGTCGTCCTGCGCGGGCGGGTGTACGGCGAACGCGGTCCGGTCACCGGGCATCGATAACTCGTCACCCGGGCTCACCCGCGCGTTCGCGAACGGGGCGTAAGGTCGGATTCCGTGACGATTCGCCTCGGATATCAGATGCCCAACTTCAGCTACGGCAAGTCGGTGCGCGAGCTGTTCCCCACGGTTGTCGCGCAGGCCAGAGAGGCCGAAGCCGCCGGCTTCGACACGGCCTTCGTCATGGACCACTTCTATCAGCTGCCGGGCATCGGCACGCCCGACGAGCCGATGCTCGAGGCTTACACCACGCTCGGCGGCCTGGCCACGGCGACGGAGCGAATCCAGTTGTCGGCGTTGGTCACCGGCAACACCTATCGCAACCCGGCCATGCTCGCCAAGACCGTCACCACGCTCGACGTGGCCAGCGGCGGCCGCGCGGTGCTCGGCATCGGCGCGGGCTGGTTCGAACTCGAGCACCGCTCCCTCGGGTACGAATTCGGCACGTTCACCGACCGCTTCGAGCGGCTCGACGAGGCGCTGCACATCATCCAGCCGATGCTGCGCGGCGAGCGGCCCACCTTCGAGGGCAAGTGGTACCGGGTCGAGAACGCCATGAACGAGCCGCGCGTGCGCGACGACCTGCCGATCCTGCTCGGCGGCAGCGGCGAGAAGAAGACCTTCGGCCTGGCCGCCCGCTTCGCCGACCATCTCAACATCATCTGCAACGCCTCCGAACTGCCGCGCAAGATCGAGGCGCTGCGAGCACGCTGCGCCGAGGTCGGCCGGGATCCGCAAACTCTGGAGACCAGCTACCTGTGCTTCGTGATGATGGACGAGGACGGCGATCTGGTGCGCAAGCAGCAGCGCGATTACCTGAGCCGCATGGGTATCGACCTGTCGTCGCTCTCGGACGCGGAGCGCGCGCAGAGCCCGGCCGACCGTCAGTTCGTCGGCACCCCGGACGAAGTTGCCGAACAGCTGCGGACCCGCGTTCTCGACCACGGAGTCGATGGCCTGATCATCAACATGGTGTTCAACGGGCACGAGCGGGGCGCGGTCGAACTCGCCGGACGCACCTTTGCTCCGCTGGTGCGCTGACAAGCGCGAACCGGGCGCGAATGCCGTTGGCGCCGGATACAATCGGCCGATGATAGCCCCTCCGTGGCGCGCGTCGTACGGTGTCGACGCGCCGTCGGTGCTGCTGTTGCTGGGAGTTCTCGCGGTCGGGTATCTCGCCGCCGCCCTGGTGGTGGCGCTGTTCCAGCAACTGCGTCCGAGTCTGCTGCTCCTGCTGATCGGCGTCGTGCTGGCCGCGCAGTTCGCGTTGTTCCTGCACGCGACCCGACGGGGCAAGTTCCAGGTCTGGGCGGGCTTGCTCGACGACCTGGACCTGCGCGGCGACGAACGACTACTCGATATGGGGTGCGGCCGCGGGGCGGTGTTGCTGGCCGCGGCGCGCCGCCTGCCCGCCGGGCGCGCCGTGGGTCTGGACCTGTGGTGCTCGGCCGACAACTGCGGGAACACCCCGGCCACCGCCGAACAGAACGCGCTCGCCGAGAACGTCGCCGACCGGATCGAGCTGCGCACCGGCGACATGACCCGCATGCCGTTCCCGGACGACGTGTTCGACGTCGTCGTCTCCAGCCTGGCGATCCACAACATCCGGACCGCGGAGGGTCGCGCGGCGGCGGTCCGGGAGGCGTGCCGTGTGCTGCGTCCCGGCGGCAAATTGGTCATCGTCGACATCGGCAAGACCCGGGAATATCGCGCCGTCCTGGCGGCCGATGGCGCGACCGCCCTCACCCTGCGCCCGGTGGGGTGGCGGATGTGGTGGGGCGGCCCCTGGGTGCCCACGCGAGCGCTCACCGCCGTCGCTCCGGGGTAGTGCCGGAGGTGTTGTGGCGGGCGGGCGCCGGTTCGTGAACACGGGACGCGATTTCTGGCGTGATCGTCCGGTCTGGCACAATGGACCACCGTCCTTCCGGACAAGTGTCAGCCCGTCTCCGGTTCCGTACCGCGCGGCGGTCACACACTCGAAAGCGCAAAACCGGGCTCGCAGACCATGCGGGTCGCCGAATTGCGTCGTGACCAACCAACGAAAGGCAGATCAGCAGTGGCTGTTCGCATCAAGCTCACCCGCATGGGCAAGATCCGCAACCCGCAGTACCGCGTCGTCGTCGCCGACGCCCGCACCCGCCGCGACGGCCGGGCCATCGAGTCCATCGGCAAGTACCACCCGAAGGAAGAGCCCTCGCTGATCGAGATCGACTCCGAGCGCGCGCAGTACTGGCTTGGCGTGGGCGCGCAGCCGACCGAGCCGGTCCTGCAGCTGCTGAAGATCACCGGCGACTGGCAGAAGTTCAAGGGCATCGACGGCGCCGAGGGCACCCTGAAGGTCAAGCCGGCCAAGCCGTCGAAGCTGGACCTGTTCAACGCCGCGCTGGCCGCCGCCGACAACGAGCCGGTCGCCGAGGCCGTCACGCCCAAGAAGAAGGGCAAGAAGGACGCCGAAGATGGCGCCGAGTCCGCTGAGGCCGCCGAGTAATGTCCCCCGCCGCCCATGGACCGGCCCGGACGACGGGTGAGTCGCGTCTCGAGGTGATGGAGCAGTGAGCGCCGTCGTCGCCGATGCCGTCGAGCACTTGGTGCGCGGCATCGTCGCCAATCCCGATGACGTCCGCGTCGAGCTGATCACCGGCCGCCGCGGGCGCACCGTCGAGGTGCACGTTCATCCCGATGACCTGGGCAAAGTGATCGGCCGCGGCGGACGCACCGCGACCGCGCTGCGCACCCTCGTCGCCGGTATCGGCGGCCGGGGCATCCGGGTCGACGTGGTCGACACCGACCAGTAGATGGAACTCGTCGTCGGACGGGTCGCCAAGTCGCACGGTGTGCGCGGCGAACTCGTCGTCGAGGTGCGCACCGACGAGCCAGAGGCGCGTTTCGCGCCGGGCACCAGGTTGCGCGGCCGGCTGCCGCGAGCGGCGGAGGTCCGCGAATTCACCGTGGAGTCGGCCCGGGAGCACTCGGGCCGACTTCTGGTGTTCCTGGCCGGCGTGACCGACCGCACGGCGTCCGACGCGCTGCGCGGGATGCTGTTCGTGGTCGACAGCGCCGAGCTCCCGCCGTCCGAGGACCCGGACGAGTTCTACGACCACGAGTTGGAGGGGCTGGAGGTCCGGCTCGCCGACGGCACGGTGGTCGGATCCGTGCGCGAAGTGCTGCACTCCGCTGCCGGTGAGCTGCTCGAGGTGCGTGCCGCCGACGATGGGCGGGAGATCCTGATCCCGTTCGTCACCGCGATCGTGCCGACGGTGTCCCTCGCCGAGGGTGTGATCGTGATCGATCCGCCCGAGGGCCTGCTCGACCCGGAATGAGGCGGTGCGGAATTCGCTCCCGCGTCGCGCGCCCGGCCGGTGCGACGCGGCCCGGCGGCGAGAGGAGACAGGCATGAAACTCGACGTCGTCACGATCTTCCCGGAATACCTGGAGCCGCTGCGCACGGCGCTGCTCGGGAAGGCGATCGACAAGGGACTGATCTCGCTCACGGTGCACGACCTGCGCCGCTGGACGCATGACGTGCACAAGTCCGTCGACGACGCCCCCTACGGAGGTGGGCCGGGCATGGTCATGAAGCCGACCGTGTGGGGCGCCGCGCTCGACGAGGTCTGCCCCGACGACGCACTACTCGTGGTCCCCACCCCGGCCGGAGTGCCGTTCACGCAGTCGACCGCGCACCGCTGGGCCGCCGAGCGGCATCTGGTCTTCGCCTGCGGCCGCTACGAGGGCATCGACCAGCGCGTCTTCGATGACGCCGCCCGC
Organism: Nocardia sputorum; assembly: GCF_027924405.1. NCBI lineage: Bacteria > Bacillati > Actinomycetota > Actinomycetes > Mycobacteriales > Nocardiaceae > Nocardia > Nocardia sputorum. Next base: position 1,659,984 of record NZ_AP026978.1, read on the forward strand.
CGCGTGCGGGTCGAGGAGGTCAGCATCGGCGACTACGTGCTGATCGGCGGCGAGGCAGCCGTACTGGTGATGACCGAGGCCGTGGTCCGGCTGCTGCCGGGCGTGCTCGGCAATCAGCAATCCCATCAAGAAGATTCGTTCTCCGACGGGCTGCTCGAAGGCCCCAGCTACACCCGCCCGGTCTCCTGGCGCGGCCTCGACGTCCCGCCGATCCTGCTGTCCGGTGACCACGCGAAAGTCGCGGCCTGGCGGCGGGAGCAATCCCTCGCCCGCACCCGCGAACGCCGCCCCGACCTGCTGGCGGCCCAGGACGAGGCCGGACCCGGGCGATAGACCGGATTCGCCTCGCTCCCAGCCCGAGGGCCACATATCGTCTCGTAGCCGTGCGGTGCGGCGCGCTGTCCCATCCGGCTCGCTTCGAGTTGGTTTCCGGCGCGCGGACGATCGACTCCTCCGAACTCGACGCGGCCGCCCATGCGGCGTAGGACGCGTTGGTCGACGTCGTCGCCCGATGCCAGACCGCGGGGGACCTTCCGGCTCCCGGCCTTGCGCAGGGCGCCGCCGATCCGGCCGCCTCGCCGCGAAGGGCGAGGCCGAGCCGACGCCGCCGACCTGCTCGCCTATCTCCGTCCGGCGTCGTGCCGGGGACCATCACGTCTCACGGCAGCAGGCCGTGGCGGCGGGCGGCCACCACCGCCTCGTGCCGGGAGTGGGCGTCGAGTTTGACCATCGCGTTGCGCAGATAGCTCTTCACGGTTTCCGGTCCGAGTGAAAGGCGTTGCGCCGCTTCCTGATTGGTGCAGCCCAGGGCGATCTGGGAGAGCACGTCGAGTTCGCGGCGGGACAGTTTCGGGCGATCGGGGTGCGGCTCGCCGGTGAGGACCCGGGTGAGTCGCTCGCACACCGCGTGCAGGCGTCCGCGCAAGCGGTCGTCGTCGGCCGAGCGCGCCATGTCGCGCAGTTCGGCGTGGATGTCGCGCAGTTCCTCGGTGATCGCCGGGGCCGCCGAAGGAGACGGCGCGGCCGCCTCCAGCATCCGCAGCCTGCGGTCGACCTCGTCGCGCACGGCGATCTCAGTGGCCAGGCGGCGACCGGCCTGGACGACGAGATCCGCGGTGCGGTCGCCCAGCGGGCTCGCCCCACGCGTCGCGGCGTAGAGCACCGCGCGGGAGCGGCGGTCCACCACCACGGGCACGGCCAGCACGGAGCGGATGCCCTCGCCCGCGACCGGCCCGTCGTAGTCGTGGGTGATCGAGGAGGCGCGGCGATAGTCCGAGACCGCGGCGGGCCGCCCGGAATCCATCACGCGGCCGCCCAGTCCCGAGGTCCGCACGACGGCCAGGCCGCGCAGGCCGTTGGTCAGCGTGCCGACGAATTCGGAGAGCAACAGCGCGTCGCCGTGCACCTCGCCACCGAACGCCACCGGCACGCCCGCGGTGCTCGCCACCCAGCGGATCTCGGCACGCAGAGCATCGCTGTCGCGCGGGCGCAGCAGAGCGGTGTGGGTCACGGGACTCACCCCTTTTCGGGGGTAGTGGGCGGCGGGATGTGACCCACATCCTATTGCACACCCGGGTTGCGCTGGATCACAGAACGAGGAGAACCGAAGATGGGCACCGATCCGAATCAGCGGGTGCGCGAACTGCTGGACTGTTACGACCGCGCCGACGCGTCGGCGGCGGACCTGCTGTGCGACCGGCACCCGGCCGACCGGGTCGCCTTCACGATCGTCGAGGCCGACCTGTCCTCGACCGACCTCACCTACGGCGAACTGCGCGAACGCTCCGCCCGGTTTGCCGCCGCGCTCGCCGGGCTCGGCGTCGAGCCCGGCGACCGAGTCGCCACGCTGATGGCGAAGTCGGCCGACCTGGTGGTGGCGTTGCTCGGCATCTGGCGGCGCGGCGCGGTGCACGTGCCGCTGTTCACCGCCTTCGCGCCGCCCGCCATCGCCCTGCGGTTGACCGCGAGCCGGGCATCGGTCGTCGTCGCCGATGCCGACCAGGCGCCGAAGCTGGCGCCCGGACCGGATCTGCCCGCCGACCCGCCTTGGCGGTTGATCGTCGTGGGCGCCGAGGTCCCGGCGAGCGCACTGCGGTTCGACGACCTGCTCGACGCCCACTCGGCCACCCACCCGCACGCCCGTCCGGTCACGGTCGGCGGCGACGGACTGCTGGTCCAGCTGTTCACCAGCGGAACCACGGGCACACCCAAGGGCGTCCCGATTCCGCTGCGCGCGCTCGCCTCGTTCCACGTCTATCAGGAATTCGCGCTGGACGTCCGGCCCGACGACGTCTTCTGGAACGCCGCCGACCCGGGTTGGGCATACGGCCTCTACTACGCCATCCTCGGCCCGCTGGCCACCGGTATCCGCAGCATCCTGCTGCACGCGGGTTTCTCCGCCCCGCTCACCTGGCAGGTGCTGGACACCTTCGGCGTCACGAACTTCGCCGCCGCCCCGACCGTCTATCGCGCGTTGCGCGCCGACAGCACCACGCCGCCCGTGCATTCCCGGCTGCGCCGCGCCTCCTCGGCTGGGGAGCCGCTGACGCCGGAGGTCGTCGCCTGGTCCGTCGAATATCTGGGTGTCGCGGTGCGCGACCACTACGGCCAGACCGAGCACGGCATGGTCATCTGCAACGCCTGGCACGAAGACCTCGACATCGAGACTCCCGCGGGATCGATGGGGCGCTCGTTGCCGGGCTGGACCTGCGCCGTGCTCGCCGACGACGCCGACATCGTCGCCCGGCCAGGGCAATTGGGGCGCGTCGCGATCGACACCGAACGCAGCCCGCTGCTGTGGTTCCTCGGCTACCTCGACGCCCCGGAACGTACCGCGCAGCGTTACACCGCAGACGGCCGCTGGTATCTGACCGGCGACGCGGGCTCGCAGGACGCCGACGGCTTCTTCCGTTTCTCCTCCCGCGACGACGACGTGATCATCATGGCGGGCTACCGCATCGGCCCGTTCGAAGTGGAGAGTGTGCTGGTGCTGCACGAGCAGGTCGCGGAGGCGGCCGTGGTCGGCATGCCGGACGAATTGCGCGGGGAAGTGCTCGAGGCGTTCGTCGTGCTGCGCGACGGCGCGGAAGGCGGTCCGGAGCTGGAAGCCGAGTTGCAGAGCCTGGTGAAGCGGAAGTTCGCCGCGCACGCCTATCCGCGCAAGGTCCACTTCGTGGACGGCCTGCCGAAGACGCCCAGCGGCAAGGTGCAGCGGTTCGTGCTGCGGCAGGGCGGTGCCCGATGACCTCGGCCGCCGCGCTGCCCCTCCCCAGTTACGCCTCCGGTATCTCGGACGTCCCCCTGCTCGGCGACACCATCGGCGGCAATCTCGATCGCACGGTGGCGGCGTTCCCGGATCGGGAAGCGCTGGTGGACCGGCCGAGCGGACGGCGCTGGACCTACCGTGCGCTCGGCGCCGCCGTCGACGCGCTGGCCTGTGGACTCGCCGGCCAGGGCATCGGCAAGGGCGACCGGGTCGGCATCTGGGCGCCGAACTGCGCGGAATGGTTCCTCGTGCAATACGCCACGGCGAAGATCGGCGCGATCCTGGTCAACATCAACCCCGCCTACCGCACCAGCGAACTGGAGTACGTGCTGCGCCAGGCGGGCGTGCGGATGCTCATCGCGGCCGAGCGGTTCAAGTCTTCGGACTACGTCGCGATGATCGAACAGGTCCGGCCGGATTGCCCGGCGCTGACCGAGGTGCTCGTGCTGGGCACGCCCGCGTGGGACGCGCTGACTCGCACCGCGATCGACGCCGATCGGCTCGCCACGCTGGGTGCGCGGCTGTCGGCCGACGACCCGATCAACATCCAGTACACCTCCGGCACAACGGGTTTCCCTAAGGGCGCCACGCTCAGCCATCACAACATCCTGAACAACGGATATTTCGTCGGCGAGTTGTGCGGATACACCGAACAGGACCGGATCTGCGTCCCGACGCCCTTCTATCACTGCTTCGGGATGGTCATGGGCAACCTCGCGAGCACCAGCCACGGTGCGGCCATCGTCATCCCGGCGCCGTCGTTCGATCCGAAGGCGACGCTGGCCGCGGTCGCGGCGGAGCGCTGCACCTCGCTCTACGGCGTGCCGACGATGTTCATCGACATGCTCGCCGAACTGGAAACGGCGGCTGTGGATCTGTCCACGCTGCGCACCGGGATCATGGCAGGCTCGCCGTGCCCGGTCGAGGTGATGAAGCGAGTGATCGGCCGGATGGGTATGCGCGAGGTGAGCATCTGCTACGGCATGACCGAGACGTCGCCGGTCAGCACCCAGACCCGGCGCGACGACGGCATCGACCGGCGCACCGCGACGGTCGGCCGGGTGGGGCCGCACCTGGAGGTCAAGATCGTCGATCCCGCAACCGGTCTCACGGTGCCGCGCGGCGAACCCGGTGAGCTGTGCACGCGTGGCTACTCGGTGATGCTCGGGTACTGGGACGATCCGGAGAAGACCGCCGAGGCCATCGATGCCGCCCGCTGGATGCACACCGGCGACATCGGCGTGATGGACGCCGAGGGCTACGTGGCCGTCACCGGCCGGATCAAGGACATGGTCATCCGCGGCGGTGAGAACATCTACCCCCGCGAGATCGAGGAATTCCTCTACACCCATCCCGACATCCTGGACGCGCAGGTGATCGGCGTACCGGACCCGAAGTACGGCGAGGAGCTGATGGCCTGGGTCCGGATGCGCGAGGGTGCAACGCCGTTGGACGCCGCAGCCGTGCGTGAGTTCGCCGCGGGCAAGCTGGCGCACTTCAAGATTCCTCGCTACGTGCACGTGGTCGAGGAATTCCCGATGACGGTCACCGGCAAGATCCGCAAGGCGGAGATGCGGGAGCTGTCCAGGCGGCTGCTCGGGCTCGGCGAGGGTTGAGGTGGCGGGGTTCACCTGGGCGTGGACCGCGTGTCAGGCGGCGACTGTAGTGTCTCCGACGTGACGACAGCGCCCGAGACTGCCAGTGCAGAGTCCACACCCGCCGTGCCACGCTCCGACACCGCGGGCCCAGCCAGCGTGAACCGTCGTATCGCGGAGGAGCTCGCGGTGCGTGAGCCCCAGGTGCGCGCCGCCGTCGAGCTCCTCGACGCGGGCTCGACGGTGCCGTTCATCGCCCGGTACCGCAAGGAGGTCACCGGCGGACTGGACGACGCGCAGCTGCGCGTGCTCGAGGAACGTCTGCACTATCTGCGCGAACTCGACGAACGCCGCGCCTCGATCATCGAATCGATCCGCGGCCAAGGAAAACTCGACGACGCCCTGCACCGGCAGATCCTGCTCGCCGAGACCAAGGCCCGGCTCGAGGACATCTACCTGCCGTACAAGCCGAAGCGGCGCACGAAGGCGCAGATCGCGCGCGAGGCCGGGCACGAGCCGGTGGCCGATGCCCTGATCGAGGATCCGAACACCGATCCGGCGCAGTACACCGCCGAGCAACTCGACGGCGCGCGCGCCATCCTCGTCGAACGCTTCGCCGAGGACGCCGACCTGGTCGGCGAGTTGCGCGAACTGATGTGGAACCGCGGGCAGATCACCTCGACCGTGCGGGCGGGCAAGGAAGAAGCGGGCGCGAAGTTCGCCGACTATTTCGAGTTCAGCGAGCCGTTCGACAAGCTGCCCTCGCATCGCATCCTGGCGCTGCTGCGCGGCGAGAAGGAGGAGGTGCTCACGCTGCACCTCGAGCCGGACACCGAGGAGCCGCAGCCGGGCGAACGCACCGTCTACGAGGGCCGCATCGCCACGCGCTTCGGCATCGCCGACCGGGGCCGCCCCGCCGATTCCTGGCTGCTGGACACCGTGCGCTGGGCTTGGCGCACCAAGCTGCAGGTCAGCCTCGGCATCGACACCAGGATGCGACTGCGGCAGGCCGCGGAGAAGGACGCGGTCGACGTGTTCGCCGCGAACCTGCGCGACCTGCTGCTCGCCGCCCCCGCGGGCACCCGTACGACGATGGGTCTGGACCCGGGCTACCGCACCGGCGTGAAGGTCGCGGTGGTCGACGCCACCGGCAAGGTCGTCGCCACCGAGGTGATCTATCCGCACAAGCCGCAGGGCCAGACCGAGAAGTCGCTTGCGGTGCTGGGCGCGCTGGTCGCCCGATTCGGCGTGGAGCTCATCGCCATCGGCAACGGCACCGCCTCGCGCGAGACCGATGCCCTTGCCGCGGAATTGATCTCGCGGATCCCGGAGAACAAGCCCACCAAGATCGTGGTCTCCGAGGCGGGCGCGTCGGTGTACTCCGCCTCGGCCTACGCTTCGCAGGAGCTGCCCGACCTCGACGTCTCACTGCGCGGCGCGGTGTCGATCGCACGGCGGTTGCAGGACCCGCTGGCCGAGCTGGTGAAGATCGATCCGAAATCCATCGGCGTCGGCCAGTACCAGCACGACGTGTCCGAATCGCTGCTGGCCCGCTCGCTGGGCGCGGTGGTCGAGGACGCGGTGAACGCGGTCGGCGTCGACGTCAACACGGCCTCGGTGCCGCTGCTGTCGCGGGTGTCCGGCATCGCCGGGTCGGTGGCGGAGAGCATTGTGGCGCACCGGGACCAGAACGGCCCCTTCCGCAGCAGGACCGCGCTGCTCGACGTCCCGCGCCTGGGCCCGAAGGCGTTCGAGCAGTGCGCGGGCTTCCTGCGGATCCGCGGCGGCGACGATCCGCTGGATACCTCCGCGGTGCACCCGGAGGCGTATCCGGTGGTGCGGCGCATCCTCGAATCCACCGGCCGCGGCATCGCCGAGGTCATCGGGAACACCACGGTCCTGCGCTCGCTGCGCGCAGGCGATTTCACCGACGAGCGCTTCGGTGTCCCGACCGTCACCGACATCATCGCCGAGCTGGAGAAGCCGGGCCGCGACCCGCGTCCGGAGTTCAAGACCGCCGAGTTCGCCGCGGGCGTGGAGAAGGTCGCCGACCTGAAACCGGGCATGGTGCTCGAAGGTGTGGTGACCAACGTGGCCGCGTTCGGCGCGTTCGTCGACGTGGGCGTGCACCAGGACGGTCTGGTGCACGTCTCGGCCATGTCGCACAACTTCGTCAAGGATCCGCGCGAGGTGGTCAAGTCCGGCGACGTGGTCAAGGTCAAGGTGCTCGAGGTGGACGTGGCACGCCAGCGCATCGGCCTGTCGCTGCGCCTGGACGACGAGCCGGGCACACCCGCCAAGGGCGGCGACAACCGGCAGCGCGGTCAAGGCGGCCGATCCGACCAGGGTGGGCGCTCCGGAGGCGGCGAGCAGCGGCAGCGGCAGAATGGTCAGAACAGGCAACAGGGTCAGAACCGCAATCAAGGACAGGGGCGCGGCGGCAACCAGCGCCGGAACGCGCCCGCACCGAGCGGCGCGATGGCGGATGCGCTGCGCAGGGCGGGTTTCGGCCAGTAGTCCGGTGCGCGGGAGGGAGTAGCGGCCATGCGACGGTGGCTCCACGAGGACGTGATCGCCCAAGGGCGGCTGCCGTTGCTGTGCTTCCTCCTCGGATTCATCGTCGGATTCCTGTTCATCCGCGTCAGCGTCCGGCTCATCCGGGCGCGGGTGCGGTGGTGGCCGGGCAATCTGCGGGCCGGTGACACGCACATCCATCACATGGTGTTCGGGGTCATCCTGGTGCTCGCCTCCGGCGTCGGCATGGTCGCCCAGTACCAGAGCGCCGACACGGCCACGGCGAGCATCCTGGCCGCCTCCTTCGGTGTGGGCGCGGCGCTGGTCCTCGACGAGTTCGCGCTGATCTTCTATCTGCGCGACGTGTACTGGGAGGAGCAGGGACGCACGTCGGTGGACGCGGTCTTCGTCGCGCTCGCCGTCACGGGATTGCTGCTGCTGGGCTTCCACCCGCTGTGGATGCTGGACATCAACGATTTCCGGCGCGATCCGAGCACCGAGGTGCGCGCCTTCGTCGTCGCGTTCGCGGTCGTCAATCTCGCTCTGGCGGCGATCGTGATCGCCAAAGGGAAGATCTGGACCGGCCTGTTCGGCATGTTCTTCCTGCCCCTGCTGGTCGTCGGTGCGCTGCGGTTGAGCCGTCCGGGTGCGCCGTGGGCGCGCTGGCGTTACGCCGACCGCAGGCGCCTGAGGTACCGGGCGATCGTCCGCGAACGGCGCTATCGCCGCCCGGTCATCCGCGCGAAGATCTTCGTGCAGGACCTGGTCGCGGGAAAACCGGACGTCGAGCACGTCCGCACGGCGGCGGAAGCGGAACTCACCCGCACGGTCGTGCCCGCTCCGCCCGCCCCGCACCGGCACCACTCGCTCTGGCACGCCGACCACGTTTCACTACACACGCCCGGCTCGCCGCCCGCCCAGGACGCGATCTCCGGCGAACAGAATCGCTGAGAGCGGCGCATTCGGCGGAGATTCGACCTACCCTGCGCTATGCGTATACGTATACTGTGATCGTGGTGGATCCTCTGAGTCTCGCGGTCGGCGCCGGACTCGTCGGTGTCGGCTGGGCCTTCGGCCGGTTCGGACATCGCCGAGCCCGGTCGAAGGGCCGCCTTCTCGCGCGCTGCGGTTGCGGGCACGACCTGGCGCTGCACGACCGCGCTACCGGCAATTGTCACGCCGAGATCTCCCGTAAGGGCACGCACGGCCTGCGGGAATGGGTGGGCTGCCAGTGTCGCCGCTACACGGGGCCGACCCCGCTGGAAGAGGTGTTCGCCTCGCCGATACTGCCGCCGGAGTCCTGAGCCGGAAGAGGGGGCAGCCCGAAGGCCGTCGTGCCGAGTTCGCAACCGCCGTGCTGTCCCGCCCTCGAGGTTCCGCTGTGCGGAGTGAGGGCGACCCGCGTGGCATCGCGGTCGGTAACAGGCGGCGGTCGTGCACCGTGGCGCGCCGGGGGTAGCGTGAAAGGGCGCCGTCGCAGGGCCCGATTTCTTCCGCGGCGCGCCGATCTGGCACAATGCTCAGGTTGCCCTGGGTGGTTGTCGACCCGGCGCACCCCCTTATTCGGAGCATGAACCGGCCGAGCACGTCCAGTGCCGCCAGGGTCCTCTGTTCGCGCGAAACCAGAAGGATGGAAATGAACACCCTTGACTTCGTCGACGAGAAGTCGCTGCGCAGCGACGTCCCCGACTTCCGGCCGGGCGACACGCTGAACGTGCACGTGAAGGTCATCGAAGGCTCGAAGGAGCGCATCCAGGTCTTCAAGGGCGTCGTGATCCGCCGCCAGGGTGGTGGCATCCGCGAGACCTTCACGGTCCGCAAGGTGTCGTTCGGTGTCGGCGTGGAGCGCACCTTCCCGGTGCACAGCCCGAACATCGACCACATCGATGTCGTGACCCGCGGTGACGTCCGCCGGGCCAAGCTGTACTACCTGCGCGATCTGCGCGGCAAGGCCGCCAAGATCAAGGAAAAGCGCTGAGTTAGCTTTTCGGTACAACAGATTTTCCTCAGCCCGGCATCGGACCACGGTTTCGCTGCCGGGCTAATCTGTTCGGCGTGGCAGACGAAAGTGGGTCGGTGTCGGTGTCCGAATCGGGCGACGAGGGTACGCGGGCAGGTCGCGCCAAGCGGCGCCCGAAGAAGAAGCAGCGGCCGTTCTGGCAGGAATTGCCGATTCTCATCGTGATCGCCGCGGTGATCGCCGCGCTGATGGTCACCTTCGTCGGCCGGCCGTACGTGATCCCGTCCGAGTCGATGGAAACCACGTTGCACGGATGCGCCGGATGCACCGGTGACCGCATCTACGTGCAGAAGCTCAGCTACTACTGGGGCGATCCGCAACCGGGCGACGTGGTCGTGTTCGTCGGGCCGCCCTCGTGGAACACCCACTACCAGTCGATCCGTTCGGACAACCCCGCGGTCCGCGGCGTGCAGAACTTCTTCTCCTTCTTCGGCCTGGTGCCGCCCGATGAGAACGATCTGGTGAAGCGGGTGATCGCGGTCGGCGGCCAGACCGTGGAGTGTTGCGATCCGCAGGGCCGGGTCATCGTGGACGGCAAGCCGCTGGACGAGCCGTACGCCCGCTACCTCGCCCCTTACGTTCCGGGCCAGCCGTACAACGCGAGCGGCGGACGCGAGTTCAAGCCCGTGAAGGTGCCCGAGGGGCATCTGTGGGTGATGGGCGACAACCGCAACCAGTCGGCCGACTCCCGCGCCCATATCACCGACGAACTGCAGGGCACCATTCCCGTGGAGAACGTCCGCGGCAAGGCGGTGTTCAAGATCTGGCCGCCCGGCCGGATCGGCCCGGTGCGTTCGGAGAATCCCCAGGTGAACTGAGCACGCGGCGCGCAGGATAATTGGACGGTGGGGCAAGGGCGAGTGCCGGTGGGTAACGGTTGGCCGCCGCGCGTGGTGATGCGCAGGGCCGGAGGGTTGCGCACGCTCGAGGCGGCATTGATCCGCAGCGGTCTCGGGCCGGTCGCCGGTGTGGACGAAGCAGGGCGCGGACCCTGTGCGGGACCGCTCGTGGTGGCCGCGTGCCTGCTCGCTCCGAAGGCGTATGACAAGCTGGCCGGCCTCGACGACTCCAAGAAGCTCACCGAGGCGACCCGCGAAGAGCTGTATCCGGTGATCGTTCGTCTGGCGCTCGCCTACCAGGTCGTCGTCATCCCGGCCTGGGAGATCGACTCGATCGGCATCCACGTCGCCAATATCGAAGGGATGCGTCGCGCCGTGGCCGGGCTTGGGCGCACTCCCGGATACGTGCTGACCGACGGATTCCGGGTGCCCGGTATCCCGGTGCCCTCGCTGCCCGTGATCGGGGGCGACGGCGCGGCGGCCTGCATCGCGGCGGCCAGCATCCTCGCCAAGGTCACCAGGGACCGCATCATGGTCGAGCTGGACCAGCGGTTCCCCGGCTACGGCTTCGCCGCCCACAAGGGCTACAACACGCCCGAGCACACCGCCGCGCTGCACCGCCTCGGGCCGAGCAGCGAGCACCGTCGCTCGTGGCGCAACGTGCGCGAAGCCGCCGGGTTGCGGCCGGTCGCGGCGGCCGCCGACGAGGCCGACGCACTGCTGGCCGAGGGCGTGGACGAAGCGCTGCCGGAGCAGTTTCCGGACGGGCGTACGGCTGGCCGAGTAGCTACCGACGCGGCGCATGCGCGATGATGTCACCACACGACGCGATGCGGCGAGAAGGAGGACGTCCCACCCGATGAGTGCCGAGGACCTCGAGAAGTACGAAACCGAGATGGAGCTCTCGCTGTATCGCGAGTACAAGGACATCGTCGGTCAATTCTCGTACGTGGTGGAGACCGAGCGCCGCTTCTATCTGGCCAATTCCGTGGAGCTGCGCCCGCAGAACGCGGACGGCGAGGTGTACTTCGAGGTGCGGATGAGCGACGCGTGGGTCTGGGACATGTACCGTCCGGCCCGCTTCGTCAAGCACGTCCGGGTCATCACGTTCAAAGACGTCAACATCGAGGAGCTGGAGAAGCCGGACTTGCGGCTGCCCGAGTGAGCCTGCCGTTCAGTTCTGCACAGCGACTCGGTTATCAACAGACTTTCCATTTCCCCAGGTCGACGGCTCTGACCTGATCCGGTTCCGGCGCACGCTGGCCGGGTGACAGACAGACAGGCGCTCGGCGCGCACGGGGAGGAACTGGCGGCGGCATTTCTGCGCGCCGCGGGAATGCAGATCGTCGCCAGGAACTGGCGTTGCCGATACGGCGAACTCGATGTGATCGCCACGGACGGGGACGTGACCGCGTTCGTGGAGGTCAAGACCCGTTCCGGCGTGGGATACGGTACTCCGGCCGAGTCGGTCACCTTCGCCAAGCAGCAGCGGATTCGACGGCTGGCCCTGCTGTGGCTGGCCGAGCAGGACGGACCGTGGCGGCGCATCCGGTTCGACGTGGTGTCGGTGCTGGTGGCGCGTGGCCGCACACCGGTCATCGATCATCTCCGGGCGGTGTTCTGAATGGCCCTCGGCCGGGCGCACTCGGTCGCGGTCACCGGCGTGGACGGTCTGCTCGTCGAGATCGAGGCCGATATCGGGCAAGGCCTGCCGTCGGTCCATCTGGTCGGGCTCCCCGATACCGCATTGCAGGAGTCGCGCGACCGGGTGCGCTCCGCGGTGGCGAATTCGGGGGAGAAGTGGCCCGATGGCCGGGTGGTCCTCGCGCTGTCGCCCGCGACATTGCCGAAGCTGGGCAGCGTCTACGACTTGGCGCTCGCCGTCGCGGTGCTGGACGCGTCCGGCTCGGTTCCCTCCGATCGGCTCGCGAAGACCGTGCTGCTCGGCGAACTCGCGCTGGACGGCCGGGTACGGCGGGTGCGCGGCATCCTGCCCGCGGTGCTCGCGGCCCGCAAGGCGGGCTGGTCCACCGTCGTGGTCCCGGCGGTGACCATGGCCGAAGCGGGACTGGTCGAGGGCATCGAGGTCCTCGGGGCGCGCAGCCTGCGTGCCGTCGTGGCCTGGCTGCGCGGGGAAGGCGCGCTCGACGAGCCGGACGGCGACCTGCCCGACACGGTGCGCCAAGGCGGCGATCTCAGCGAGGTGGTGGGGCAGGACGAGGCCCGCTGGGCATTGGAGGTGGCGGCGGCGGGCGGGCACCATCTACTGCTCACCGGGCCGCCCGGCATCGGTAAAACGATGCTCGCGCAACGTCTTCCGAGTCTGCTGCCACCCCTCACGGAGGCCGAGGCACTGGAGGTGACCGCGATCCACTCCATGGCGGGCACGCTGGCCGGTGACCATCCGCTGGTCACCGCGCCACCCTTCGTCGCCCCGCATCACTCCACTTCGGTGACCGCGATGATCGGCGGTGGTTCGGGGACCGCCCGGCCGGGCGCGGTCAGCCGGGCCCACCGCGGCGTGCTGTTCCTCGACGAGTGCGCCGAGATCGGCACGAAGGTGCTGGAAGCGATGCGAACGCCATTGGAAGAGGGAGAGGTGCGTATCGCCCGGCGCGACGGCGTCGCGCGTTATCCGGCTCGTTTCCAGCTCGTTCTGGCTGCCAACCCGTGCCCGTGTGCCCCGGCGCGCGATGTCGACTGCATCTGCGCGCCGCTGGCTCGCCGCCGCTATCTCGGCAAACTGTCCGGGCCGCTGATGGACCGGATCGATATCTGGGTGCGGATGCACGGGCAGTCCGGCGCGGCGTTCAGCACCGACGCCGCGGAGAGCAGCGAGGTGGTCCGCGGCCGGGTCGCCGTCGCGCGGCGCGCCGCCGCCGAGCGCTGGCGCGAATACGGGTGGCTGACCAATGCCGAGGTTCCCGGCCACATCTTGCGCCAACGATTCCGATTGCCGCGGGAATCACTCGCGCCCGTCGAGGCCGCATTGCGTCTCGGTCGCATGTCCGCGCGGGGTGCGGACCGGGCCATTCGCGTCGCCTGGACGATTTCCGACTTGCGCGGCGGTGACCTGCCCACGGCACAGGACGTTCTGGCCGCTCTGAACTTTCGTCAGCGGGGTGCCCAATGAGCGCGATGATGCCCGCCGAAGAGGGGGCGGCAAACCCGTCTGCGGCGGTGACCGTACGCGGCGCCGCGGACGTTTCCGGCATTGTGGCGACGCGTGCGGCCAGGGATGTGTCCGCGACCGCGAATCCGCATGAGCCCCCTGCGGCCGGGGATGTGTCTGCCGGCACGGAGGTGTCCCGGGCTGCCGACCTGCCTGCGGCGGGAGCGGTGCCCGGCGGCAGGAGCGCGTGCGTAACTGCTCCCGCGTCGCCGGTCGCCGAGGTGCCTGCTGTCGGGGCCTCCGCTACTGCGGACTTGCCTATCGTTGCGGGCTTGCCTGTCGTCGGGGACTCGGCTGCCGTTGGAGGCGCGCCTGTCGTCGGGGACTTGTCTGCCGTCGGAGGCGCGCCTGTCGTCGGGGACTCGGCTGTCGTCGGGGACTCGGCTGCCGTTGGAGGCGCGCCTGTCGTCGGGGACTCGGCTGTCGTCGGGGACTCGGCTGCCGTTGGAGGCGCGCCTGTCGTCGGGGACTCGGCTGTCGTCGGGGACTCGGCTGCCGTTGGAGGCGCGCCTGTCGTCGGGGACTTGTCTGTCGTCGGGGACGTGGCTGCTGGGGACCCGCCTGTAGTTGCGGACTTGCCTGTCGTCAGTGATTTGGCTGGCACTGAGGACTTGCCTGTGGTTGCGGGCTTGCCTGTCGTCGGGGGCTTGGCTGGTGGTCGGGACTCACCTATCGTCAGGGGCTCGGTTGCCACTGGGGACGTGCCTGTCGTTGCGGACTTGGCTGTCGTCGGGGACTTACCTATTGCGGCGGACTTGGCTGTTGCCGCACACTTGCCCGCTGACTCGGACGCACCTGCCGCCCCAGACCTGCCTGGAGGCGGAGAAGTGTTCGCCGCGAATGCGCCTGCGGTTGCGCACCCGCCCGCGGTGGACGTACCGGCAGCGGCGAACGGGCGCACGGTCGCCGACTCGTGCGCGGTGGCCCGAGCGCCTGCGCTCGCGGATGGGCGCTCGGTGGTCCAGGTGCCCGCGGGCGGTTCAGGATCGCTGTCCGGCGAACCGGATGCCCGGCGGCTCGCATGGGTGTACCTGTCGCGGGTGGTGCAGGGGCCGTGTGCGCCGCTGTCGGCGCTCGTCGAGTCGGTCGGGGTGGTGGAGGCGGCGCGTGCCGTGCGCGAGTGCGCCCTGCCCGAACCGCTTCGCGGGCCTACGGCGCAGCGGAGCGGTGTCGACGTGGCGGCGCGGGATCTGGAGATGATCGAGCGGATCGGCGGGCGGGTGGTGACGCCGGACGACCCGGAGTGGCCCGCCTGGCGCATGCTCGGTCTCACACAGCTCGAGCCGGGCCGGGATCGCGACGGCGCGGTACCGCTGGTGTTGTGGGTGCGCGGTCCACGCTCGCTGCTGGAGTCCAGCGAACGGGCGGTGGCGGTGGTCGGCGCGCGGTGCAGCACCGGGTACGGCAATCGGGTCACGGGAGAAATCGCGGGCGATCTCGCCGCACAGGGGTGGACCATTGTTTCCGGGGCCGCCTTCGGGATAGACGGCATGGCGCACCGGGCAGCGCTGTCGGTAGAAGGCCCCACGATCGCCGTGCTGGCCTGCGGCATCGACCGGCCCTACCCGGCGCAGCACGAGCGCTTGCTGGCCGACATAGCCGAGTCCGGCTTGGTGGTCAGCGAATACCCACCAGGCGTCTCCGCGCAGAAGCACCAGTTCCTCGCCCGGAACCGATTGATCGCCGCCCTCGCCGACGGTGTGCTCGTGGTCGAGGCCGGGCTGCGCAGCGGGGCGCGTAACACCGTCAAATGGGCGCGTCGCCTGGGGCGTCCGGCGCTGGCCGTGCCGGGCCCGGTCACCTCGGCCGCTTCGGTGGGCTGCCACCGCATGATCCGCGACGGCGAAGCGCTCCTGGTGACCAGGGCGGAGGAAGTCGTCGACGAAGCGGGGCCGTTGCGGTTGTCGCTTCCCGGAGCGGCGGCCGCGGGCGGCAACTTGGAGGACCAGTTGGCCGGAGACGAGGCGCTGGTCTTCGCCGCGCTGCCGAGAATCGGCTCCCGGCTGCCACTGGAGGTGTCGCGGCAGTGCGGACTGCCCCTTCCGGCGGTGCGTGCGACCTTGGCCGCACTCGAATTGACGGGTCTGGTGGCCAGTGACGAAAACGGTTGGCACCGAACGGGGCGGCGCGGATGAGCCCCTTCGGCGCGGCCGCTTGCCATCCGCGCCGCGGATCGGGACGGTGGAAGCATGGCGGAGTTGCCCGAAGACCTGGAAGCGCTGCTGGTGGAGTACGGCAGGCATCTGCGGCTCGGACGCAATCGCTCCGAGCACACCGTGCGCGCGTACCTGGGCGACGCGCGATCCCTACTGGAGCATCTGTACACGCGGTCGGCGGATTCGGCGATCCGCGAACTGGACCTGCTGTTGCTGCGTTCGTGGCTGGCCCAGCAAGCGGCGGGGGGCGCGGCTCGCACGACTGTGGCACGGCGCGCGTCGTCGGCGCGCACGTTCACGGCATGGCTCAGCCGGACCGGCCGGTTGCCCGCCGATCCGGGGCTGCGGCTGGGTTCCCCGAAGGCGCACCGCGTCCTTCCCGCCGTACTCGGGCGGCAACAGGCGCTGGGCGCCATGGATGCCGCGGAGTCCGGTGCGGCGCAGCGCGATCCGATGGCCCTGCGAGACCGGGCGATAGTGGAGTTGCTGTACGCCACCGGGATTCGGGTCGGTGAGCTGTGCGGCTTGGACGTCGAGGACGTGGACCGCGAACGGCGCGTGGTGCGCGTACTGGGCAAGGGCAACAAGGAGCGATCCGCGCCGTTCGGCGTGCCCGCCGACGAGGCGGTCGGCAACTGGCTGCGCTACGGACGTCCGGCCTTCGCCACCGCCGAGTCCGGTCGAGCGCTGCTGCTCGGCCGCCGCGGCAGGCGTCTCGATCAACGCCAGGCCAGAACCGTTGTCCACGAGGTGGTCTCGGCCATCCCGGGCGCACCGGATCTGGGTCCGCACGGTCTGCGGCACACCGCCGCGACCCACCTTCTCGAAGGCGGGGCCGATCTTCGTGTGGTTCAGGAACTGCTCGGGCACGCCAGTCTGGCCACCACGCAGCTGTACACCCACGTCTCCATCGACCGGCTCAAGAAGGTGCACGACCAGGCCCATCCCCGGGCTTGACCCGCGCACGGGTCACGGACCGATGTAGTAATGCACCCGAGCCTCCCGTCCATCCGCGGTACGCCAGCCGCCGGGCCCGCTGTGCACCTGCCGCCAACCGTGTCGCTCGTAGAGGGTGATCGCCGCCGTGCTGTCGGACGCCACCGTGAGGACGGCGCGCTGCCCCCAGCTCGCGGCGACGCGTGCGGCTTCGGCCAGCAATCGTGCACCTACCCCCGCTCGGCGGGCGGCCGGGAGGACATACAACCGGATCACCGAGACGACCGCTTCCGCGCCCGCCGATTCGCGCAGGACCTCCGGCGTGTTGTCACTCGTGCCCAGGCCGATGTGCCCGACTACGGTGCCGTCGCGGTCGGCGACGAGTGCCGCGAGGAGTTTGGGCGGCGCCAGCCAGCCGGCGGGGTCGGCAGGCCAGACCGCCGGATATCGGTCGACGTGGTGAACGTGCCGCAGGGCCGCGGCGCAGGCGTCGAGGTCGGCCTCGGTGCGCGGTCGGATGATGACGCTCATCCGACCATTCTGGGCCGTCCGCCTGGCCGGACCTGCATTATCCGACTGATTGGTCGGTTTTCTTGCTGATCACGTGCCCGAAGTCCGTTACCGGCTCACTCTGTGGCGAAGTAATCGAATCCATATGTTTCCGGCACGGAGAAAGGGCACCCTGAGAGTAGCGAATCGGTGCCCGCAGTTCCCGGCGTACTTCGAGTGTGGGAAGACGAACGATGTCTACGTCCAGCGGACCACAGGCCCTGCGTCGCGAACTGTACCCATTGGCGGGACAGTCCGCGTGGGAGCGTCCTGCTTCCATTTCGCCACAACCCGTCACGCCGGAAGGCGTGCGGGAAATCTCCCTCGACGGCGGCGCGTCCAGAATGACGATCGGGCGGTCCGGCGCGGCCGATATCATCGTGACTTCCGACCCGACCGTGTCCCGCCTGCACGCGATTCTGGAGCGCATCGGCGGATGCTGGACCATCGTCGACGACGGCTTGTCGAAGAATGGGACATTCGTCAATGGTGAACGCGTCGGCGGACGGCGGAAACTCGGTTCGGGGGATATGATTCGCGTCGGTCGGTCGGTATTCGTCTTCCGGGTCGCCGAATCCTTCCACGAGGAAATGACGCTCGCGCATTCCCCCCTGCCGACCCGCAATTCGCTGACGCCGGCCCAGTATCTGGTTCTCGCGGCGCTGTGCCGCCCGTACGACGCCCGTGACGCCTATTCCTATCCGGCCTCCAACCGCCAGATCGCGGACGACTTGTGCCTGAGCCTTTCGACGGTCAAGACGCACATGCGTGCGCTGTTCCGGATATTCCAGGTCGAAGCCTTACCGCCGAACCAGAAACGCCTGTTCCTGGTCGAACGCGCTATCGAATTCGGTGTCGTCACCGATCAGGAAAGGTAAGGCTCCGGCCGGCTCGTCGGAGGGTTCCGGTTCGGTCAGATCGGTTGGAAACCCGCGCCCGCGCCGCCGCGCGCGTTGACGTCGGCGACGACCGCGGTGATGTCGGTGCCGAGTTGCGGGCCCAGGCACGGCACGGCCAAGTAGCCGCTGACCATGCCGACGAGTGTGGTCCCGACGACGAGCGGAGCGCCCGAATCGCCCTCGACGACACACGTCTGCGTCCATGTCGAATTGCCGCCCGTCAACATGTCGCCGTAGGCCGGTCCGCAGGTGCGGCCGGTCGTCCGGCCTTCCTTGCAGACCGTGTCCGGGGGCCGGGCGGGCCCGCCCAGGCCGGTGATGGTGGTGCCGCCCACCTGGTTGACCGGCGCGACCTTGCCGGGATCGAATTCGATCACGGAGTAATCCAATTCGCGGCTGGCATAGACGACAGTGCCGACGGTACCGGCGCCGCGATCGCTCTCGGGGACGATGGCGGCATTCGCGTCACCGCAGTGGGCCGCGGTGAACCCGACGAGCCGACCGCCGGTGTCGCGCCCGATGGTGGTGAGCGTGCAGATGTTCTGACTGCCGACGACGATGCCCGAGCCGCCACCCAGTACGGATGGCGTCTCGGCCTGCGCGGTCCCGGGTGCCCCGAACAGCGCCGTGACAGCGGCTGACGCCGCCGCAGCGCCCACGAGTTTCCTGAACTTGGTCATCCGGAAATTCAACCGCACTTATCCGGGCGTCACGATTGATTCCCGCATGTTCACCGGATCGGTGCTTCGGCAAGGCCGAAACGAAATCAGCAGAGCGCTGCGAAAGACGAACGCCTCGGGCTGGTCACAGCCCGAGGCGCACATATTGGAGCCCACTTCTGACGGATGCGGTCAAGCCGCGCAGACGAACACGGCAACCGCGTTGACCACCGGCGGAAGGAGCAGCAGAGGAGCGCAGAAAATGCCGAGCGGCCAAATCAGGCCCAATGTCGCGGGCTCGACCTGAGCCGGTACCGCGTTATCCGCCACTTGCACAGGTCCCGGTGCTACGTCCGGAGCAGCGGATGCGAAACCTGAACCGAGGGCGATGATCGGTGCGAGCGCTACCGCCGCCGCCGTTACACGCATTTTGTTCGTGATCATGATGTCTCCAGCGATTGATTGCTTCACCAGCCCTCGTTTGTTGAAGGCCGTCATTGTGAACACACATCAACTCTTCTCGGCGGGCGCGCGCTAGACCATGAGCCCGGGGGTCGGAATCATTCATACCGGGGGAACCGAGGAGACGTCGGAATCGCTATTCTGCGCAACGCACGCGGGTGTCGCACCAGGCGGGCCGCGACGGGGCGATGCGCACGCGCCTGCCCCGCGCAGCCCACCCGGCACGATCAGCCGTGCGCGACCGGAGCGGTTTCCGGTTGCCCGGCTGCTTGCGGCCGCCGGGCGCGCAGCAGCACCGCGCCGAGCAGGGCGGCGGCGATGCTGAATCCGGCGCTGATCCACGCGCCGGTGGACATGGCGGCGGTGAAGGCATCCTTGGCGGGCTCGATGTAGCCGAGCTGGAAGGCCGCACCGATGGATTCGCGCGCGGCGTCCGGGGCGTCGGCGGGCATGTGCGAAGTGAACACACCGGCCAGCACGCTGCCGAGGATGGCGATGCTGATCGCCATGCCCACCTGCTGGATCGTGTCGTTCATCGCGGAGCCGACACCGGCGTGCTGCAGCGGGATCGCGCTCATGATGGCCGCATAGGCCGCCGGACCCGCCAGTCCGCCGCCGACGCCCATCACCAGCATGCTGACCAGCACCCACAGATACCCGCTGCCCGCCGCCAGGATGCCGAAGGCCACGCCCATGACGAGCAGGCCGGACACGATCAGCGTCTTGTTGCTCAGTGTCTTGCCGAGCGTCGCGCCGAGGCCGTTGCAGACCGCCGCGGCGATGGCGTAGGGCAGCAGCGCCAGCCCGGCCTTCATCGGGCCGTAGCCGAGGACGAACTGCAGGTATTGGGTGAGCATCAGCATGACCGCACCCATGCCGAAGACCATCAGCAGCAGGGTGAAGCAGGTGCCGGTGAAGTCGCGGCTGCGGAACACCGCCAACGGCAGCATCGGATGCTCCGACCGGCTCTCCCAGACGACGAAGGCGATCGCCGCGCCGACCGCCAAGACGATCGCGCCGATGTTCCATTCCCGCTCGATGATCACGTAGACCGTCGCGCCGAGCGCCACGACGGACAGGACGACGCCGACCAGGTCGACCGGCCGCTGCTCCCCGGTGGTCTCCGGCATCAGCACGACAGCCGCGACGATCGCGAGCAGTGCCACCGGGATGTTGAGCAGGAACACCGAACCCCACCAGTAGTGCTGGAGCAGGAAGCCGCCGAGCGTCGGTCCGGCGACGATGCCGACCATGGAGACCGTCGACCACGCCGCCATCGCCGTGCGCCGTTCGTCCTCGGCGAAGGTGGTCATCAGGATCGACAAGGTCGACGGCATCAACAGCGATCCGCCGACGCCCATCGCGACGCGGGCCGCCACGACCTGCCACGGTTCGGAAGCCAGCACGGCGGCCAGTGACGCCACCCCGAACACGGCCAGTCCGGTGATCAGCGCCCGCCGCCTGCCGAACCGGTCGGACAGGCTGCCCGCGGTGAGCAGGAGCCCGGCGAAGACCAGCACGTAGGCGTCCAGAATCCACTGCACGTCCGACGGCGTGGCGCCGAGTTCACGGATCAGCGACGGGATCGCCAGATTGAGCACGGTGCTGTCGAGCATCAGCACGAGCAAGGACAGACAGAGGACCCCCAGGACCCACCACCGGCGGGGGTCTCGTACAACGTTCGATTCCACTCGCACAGCGTACGAGAAACTCGAACAGTGTGCGAGCGATTATAAGATCGTGTCGTGACCAAGCAGTTCGCGTCGGTATGGACCAAACAGCCGCGCCAGCCCAAGTCGTCCGGGCTGCGCCGCGAGCAGATCATCGCGGCGGCCGTCGAGATCCTCGACGCCGAAGGGCTGGAATCGCTGAGCATGCGCAAGCTCGGCGCGAAACTGGGCGCGGGCGCGACCAGTCTCTACTGGCACGTGTCCAACAAGGACGAACTGCTCGAGTTGGTGCTCGACGAGTTCTGGGGCCTGGTCCGGACGCCGGAGCCCGAGCAGACTTCCTGGCGCGAGTTGCTGAACACCTTCGCCTACAGCCTGCGCGCGACCATCAGGGAGCATCCCTGGATGGCGTCGCTGGTCGGGCAACTGCCCAGCATCGGTCCGAACTCGCTGCGGTTGAGCGATCGGCTGCGCCGCGCGTTCGTCCAGGCCGGTTTTCGCGGTGTGGACATCTATCTGGCCAGCGGGACGGTGATGTGTTTCGTCCTCGGTCAGGTGATTCCGGAGATCGCCTGGGACAAAGTGTCCAAAGGCATGGAGATCGACGCCGACGGCATGCTGCGCGTGATGGGGGAAGTGGCCGGCGACTATCCCGAGATGCTCGCGGACTATCAGGCGACCGTGCCGACCGACCAGGAGGCCGCACGCGCGATGGCGTTCGACTTCGGCTTGCTCTGCGTCCTCGACGGACTCGAAGCCCGTCTGCGTAACATGCCGGAATCCCGGCAGGAGTCTCCGGCGAAGGACACCGGTCGATTATGAAACGTGTTCTAAGAAATGGGCCCGGGAGGCGGTATGGTGCCGATAAATTGAAACGTGTTCTAAGTGCGTGATCCGGTGCAGGGACCGCATGACGACGCGGCGCCCGGGCGCCGCTGCGCAGAAAGGCGTCGACATGAGCACGCACACCATTCTCGGCAGAGAGGTGCGCATGCCGGTTCGCATCCGGCTCGCGCACGCCTTCATGGCGACCTATCTGGTGCCCGCGGAGCCCGCGCAGCGCCTCATCGACTACTCCGGCCTGCGGATTCTCCGGCTTCCGGGCGGACGCGCGATGTGCACGCTGGTCTTCGTCGACTATGTCGACGGCGACCTGGGCCCCTACCACGAATTCGGCGTCTCCTTCATGGTGCGCCACCACACCGCGGCATCGGGGTCGGGCAATCTGAAGGCGCTGGTCACCGGCCGTGCGGGGGTGTTGATCCACCGGCTGCCCGTCGACGGCGATTTCACCCTGGCCGCGGGGCGCGGTATCTGGGGCTTCCCCAAGGAACTCGCCGAATTCGTGGTCGACCACGGCGGCCGGACGCGCAGTGGCGCGCTGCACCAGAACGGGCAGCTCATCGCGGATCTCACGGTTCGGCCGGGGTTCGCGACCCCGAACCGTGCCGCCGCCTCCTCGTTCGACGCCTACTCGCACATCGATGGCGTCACCCGCTGCACGCGCTGGGAGATGCGTCCATCCGGCATGCGAGCGCGTCTCGGCGGGGCGAGGCTGACCCTGGGCGATCACGAGATCGCCGCCGAACTCCGGTCGCTGGGCCTGCCGCGGCGCGCGTTGATGTCCTCGTCGGTGTCGCGACTGGCCATGACGTTCGAAGACGCGACCGCGATCTGACGCCGCTCGGTCGCGTAACCACCCGGTCACGGCGGGCGAGGAGCGTGGACGGTCCGGCGCGGCTCCGGTTAGCCTGACGTAGCCGATCGTTCGCCAAACGCTCAGTACGGAGTGTGCCCGTGACCGTCGCCGACCGGAAAGGTGTGGCTGAAAAAGGCTGTGAACAGGCCAGAGCGCGGGGTAACGGCCGGTTTGCGCGAGAAGTTCGCGATGCTGGACCCTCCCTCGAACTCCGGTTGCCAGCCGGATCGGGAACGTGCCGACTCGCACTCGGCCGCTCGAATACCGCCGCGATGGGCGTGTCCACCAGGGGCGCACGTCCAGCGCGCATACCGATATGGAGCGCGTTCCCGTGGCCGGTGATCGCCCGGCGCGCGTTCCGGTGGTCCGCACTAGCGTGGTTCGTCGTGACCACCGCGCAGTCCGGCATCACCCAGTGCACCGGGACATCGCTTCGCGCCAGAAGAGGCCACGCCGTTCGATGCGGGCGGGCCGGCGGCCCAGGACGCACGTGCGCGGGTACGCGGCGTCTTCCGACCCGAACCGAGGCGGCGTGACGCTGCCGAATCCGGAAGCCGAATCGGAAGAGGGTGAAGAGGAACTCGACTACCGCTTCACGCTCGCGAACGAGCGCACGTTCCTGGCCTGGATGCGCACCGCGCTGGGGCTGCTGGCCGGTGGCGTCGCCGTGCACACGCTGGTGCAGTCGTTCCGGATCGGTGGGTTGCGGCGCGCTATCGCGCTGAGCTGCTTGGTCCTGGCGGCGGTCGTCGCGGTCGGTGCGTACGCGCACTGGCGGCGCGTCGGGGTGGCCATGCGGCGCGGCGATCCGCTGCCGGAGACGGTGCTGGTGCCGATCCTGTCGGCGGGCATCGCGATCGTTTCCGTGCTGGCGGCCGTGGCGGTGTTGCTGCGATGAGCGCGCCACATCTATCCGCGGAACGCACCGCCCTGGCGTGGCGGCGCACCGCCGTGTCGGCGATGGTCGTCGGCACGCTGTTCACGCACCAGGCGCTGGGCAGCGGCTGGCGCGCGGCCGCGGTCGCGCCCGTCGGCGCCGCGATCGCGATGGCGGCGCTGGCCGGGGCCTGCTACCTGCGCAACCGGAGCCTGCGGCGGGGCCGCTTCGCCCATGGCGATCGCGTCATCGCCGCCACGGCCGCGGCGGTGGTCGTGGTCGCGGTGGCCGCCGCCGCGGGCGGTTCCCTCGATCCGCTCCCCTGAACGGGGGAGCGGCTCAGCAACGTTGGCCGAGACGACAGGAGGACGACCATGAGCACAGCGAGCGAGCCGAGTGACTTCATCGTCGCGGAGCATCGGCGGGCGGCCGCCGCACTGCCCTTCGCCGACACGACCGACGCGGCCGATGTCGAGCGCGGTTTCATCGCCGCGCTGGAGCCCGGCGTGGTCACCTCCGACGACGGAACGGTCGTGTGGGACAACGACTCCTATTCGTTCCTGCGGGAACCCTGCCCGGTCTCGGTCCATCCGAGTCTCTGGCGGCAATCCGGCCTCGCGGTGCGACAAGGGTTGTTCGAGGTCACCGAAGGCATCTACCAGATCCGCGGTCTCGACATCTCCAATATGACGCTGGTCGAGGGCGAAACCGGCGTCCTGGTGATCGATCCGCTCATCTCGGCCGAGACCGCGGCGGCCGGTCTCGCGCTCTACCGCGCCCATCGCGGTGACCGCCCGGTGACCGGCCTGATCTACACCCATTCGCACGCCGACCATTTCGGCGGGGCGTGCGGAGTCACCACCACCGAGGCGGTCGAGGAGGGGCGCTGTCCGGTGCTGGCGCCCGCCGGATTCCTGGAACACGCGGTGGCCGAGAACGTCTACGCGGGCACGGCGATGGCGCGCCGCGCAGGGTACATGTACGGCGCGGTGCTGCCCCGCGGGCCGCTGGGCGCGGTGGGTTCCGGGCTCGGGCAGACCACGTCGGTCGGCACGGTCACCTTGATCCCGCCGACCGTCGACATCACCGCGACCGGCCAGGAGGAGACGATCGACGGCATCCGGATGGTCTTCCAGCTGACACCCGGTACCGAAGCCCCCGCGGAGATGAACTTCTACTTTCCCGACCACCGCGCGCTCTGTATGGCGGAGAACGCCACCCACACCCTGCACAACGTGCTCACGTTGCGCGGCGCGCTGGTGCGCGACGCCCATATCTGGGCGCGATACCTGACCGAGGCGATCAACCTGTTCGCCCGCGATTCCGACGTCGTCTTCGCCTCGCACCATTGGCCCACCTGGGGCACCACTCGGCTGGTGGAATTCCTCTCGCTGCAACGCGACCTGTACGGATATCTGCACGACCAGACCGTCCGCCTGTTGAACCAGGGGTACGTGGGCGCGGAGATCGCCGAACTGGTCACCCTCCCGCCCGCCATCGAGGAAGCCTGGCACGCACGCGGCTACTACGGCTCGGTCAGCCACAACGTGAAGGCCATCTACCAGCGATACATGGGTTGGTTCGACGGCAATCCCGCGCACCTCTGGGAACATCCGCCGGTGGAATCCGCGCGGCGGCACGTCGAATTCATGGGCGGCGCGCAGGAAGTGCTGCGTAAAGCGCGGACTTCTTACGACGCGGGGGACTACCGCTGGGTGGCGCAGGTGCTCGACTACGTCATTTTCGCCGACCCCGACAACGACGCCGCGAAAGAGTTGCAGGCCAGTACCTTCGAACAACTCGGCTACGGCGCGGAGAACGCGACCTGGCGCAATTTCTATCTCAGCGGAGCCTACGAGCTGCGCTACGGCTCGTTCGGCACGCCCACCAAGAGCGATTCGCCGACCATGGTGGCGGCTCTGTCCGTCGATCAGATCTTCGACGCCTTGGCGTTGCGCGTCGACGGTCCCAAGGCGTGGAACCACCGGATCGTGACGGACTGGATTCTCACCGACCAGGACCGCACGCACCGCCTGGAGCTGCGCAACGGCCGCCTCACCCACTTCGACGTCGCACCGGGCATGAAACTGCCGGAACCGGACGCCACCTTCACGCTGGCCAAGAACACCCTGATCCGAGTGTTGCTGGCCGGCGAGGACTTCGGCGTCGCGGCGGCGGCGGGCGACATCGTCATCGAGGGAGATGTCACCAAGCTCGCCGAATTGGTGGACATCTTCGACGCCCCCGATCCCGATTTCGCGATCGTCACACCCTAGTTCGCGCCTTGATCATCGAGCCTCCCGGCCGAAGAAGTAGCCGACAACGATCCCGGCGAGGCCCGACACGGGCGCCAGGTATTGCGTAAGTTCTTGGGCGGGCAGACCTTTGATGATGCCGAAGAGGACACCGGCGACCGTGCCCGCCACGAGCGCGGCGGCGAGCCCTGCGCGGTAGCGAGCCTCCAGGATCTTGTTCTTCGCCTCCGCTTCTTCCTTGATCAGCTCGGTGCGTCGCGACTCCGCCTGTAGCTCATGGTCCCGCCGCGCCCGATCGACGGCTTCCGTGTCGGCATATGCTGATGCCTGGTATTCGCGTTTCGCCGTGATGTAGGCCATCATTTGATCGAATGACAGGGCTTCGACGCCCATCAGTCGGGAAGAATCGATGATCTCCTGGATTTCGGCGCGGTTGTCGAGCGCCTCGCCGTAAATGGGCGAGGGGGGGTCACTTTCCACAGGAAGATCCGGGAGACTTTCGGCCGTCTCGGGTTCGCCGGTCACCGTAACAGTATCGCCTGCGTCCCGGCCCACTGCCGGTGGTCGGAAATTTTGGCTGTGAACCGATTCGTCGGCACTGTGCTCAATCGGACGTCGGCAACGTCGCGAGGTATCGGCCCGCGACGAAACGCTGGATCAGCCGCACCGCGGGTCCGCCGAGCCGGGTGTACCAGGTGGCGGGGCGGGAGAACGCGACGATCAGCCCGTACACCGTGTCGTCAGCGCGGTCGTACTCCACGGCGAACAATTCCTCGCCTGACGCCGGGTGGCCGGGCAAGGTTCCGTAGGCGAAACCCCGCCGGTCGGGTTCATCGAGGACGTACACCACGCGACACGGGGCGGTGATCCCCAACGGACCGAATCCGAGCCGCACGGTGATTGCCGTGCCGGGTTCGGCCGTCGGCGTATCGGCGGACCGGAAGATCCCGGTGCCCTTTTGCACGCGGTAGCTCAGAATCTCCGCACCCGCGCGTTCGAACAGCGCGCGTCCCCGGCCGAGACGTCGCCGCACCCGCAACCCGTGATAGCCCTCCGGCAGCACGCCTCGGGTCGCACCGACTTCGGAATACGTGAACGACGACAACCCATCCGCCATGCCCCGATCTTCGCCCCTCCGAGCCCGGTCCCGCCACCGCGGATCGCCGACACGCCGGTCCTGATTGTCCGGCTGCTCCGAAGACCTGAGCCGACCCGTGAACGAAGCCGCGGATCGCCACATTCAGGGGCGCACCGGTTTGAGCCGCAGGGGAGTGAGGCGCAGCAGCCCGAGCGGGTCCAGATACTCACGGTTGCGGCGGCGACCGCCGTCTACGCGGGCACCCCAGTGCAGACATGTCGTCGCGCATCCAGGGTGCCCGGACTCCAGCGTGCCGATCCGGGTGCCGCGTCCGACCCGCCTTCCCACGGGAATCTCGGCGCGTACGGGCTCATAGGTCGTACGCAGCCCGCCCGGGTGCTCGATGGACACGACCGGCTTATCGGCCACCGTTCCGGCGAACACGACGATCCCTGCCCCGGCCGCGAGCACCGCTTGCCCCTCGGCGCCGGCCAGATCGACCCCGCGATGTCCAGGCAGCCAGTTCTGCGCGGGTTTGTCGAAGTGCCGTAGCACCGCCGGGCGCGGTTGCAGCGGCCAGCCGAACCGACCGTCGGGTCCGGCTGTCGCGGTCGGCGTCGTCGCGACGATCGCGGTGACACCGAGAGCCAGCGCCGAGAAAAGACGCCGACCACGTCGCATGGCATTCGGACCGAGCATTCGTGCCTGGTCGGCAGGCCGACTACGACCCGCAGAGCGGTACGGGAGGTGCGCACAGGTCGCCACCCGAGGTGGAAGGCGTCTCGTCATCGCCACCTGTATCGAGGCCGGATTGCCGGAACGGAAGCGGCGTGCGGCGCAGCAAACCGGACAGAGACGGCAGGCAGGCCGATCCCGTGCACGCCCCGGGCACGGGTCGCGGGGCAGGCGTCCGGGCTGCGCTCGGCGACGCGGTCACGACGCCGAGCACGAAGAAGAGCGGAACGAGGAAAGTGGTCGCGGTGGAGATCGGTTTCATGGCTCCAGCCTTCCGCGATTCCGGCGTCGCCGAGGGCTCGATCCGCGGAATGGGGATAACTCACCCGCCTGTGAAAAGCTGCTGTTCCCCCTGGTCAAAGCCTTCGGCTCGGACCGATTTAGATCTGTGTGCCGGAAGGCCGTAAACTGATCGAGCGGTCCGTGCCTGCATGGACCGACTTCGCGCGCCACCCGTGCTTGTTCATAGCGGCGCTGTTCGAATCGGACTCGAGATATCTGGGTTCGCGGCAGCGTGTTCGGAACAGGGAATCGCCGGCTGGTCCCCACCTACGTGGTCGGGTCCGACGATTCGGCGGCGCCAGGGCAGCGGATCACCGATTCGCTGCGTCAACCGGCAAACGAAAGAGAGATACGGGAGCTATGGCTGTCGTAACCATGAAGCAGCTGCTCGACAGCGGCGCGCACTTCGGACACCAGACCCGGCGCTGGAACCCGAAGATGAAGCGGTTCATCTTCACCGACCGCAACGGCATCTACATCATCGACCTGCAGCAGACGCTGACCTACATCGACAAGGCCTACGAGTTCGTCAAGGAGACCGTCGCCCACGGTGGCACCGTCCTCTTCGTCGGCACCAAGAAGCAGGCGCAGGAGTCGATCGCGGCCGAGGCGACTCGCGTCGGGATGCCCTACGTCAACCAGCGCTGGCTGGGTGGCATGCTCACCAACTTCTCCACCGTGCACAAGCGTCTGCAGCGCCTCAAGGAGCTCGAGGCCATGGAGCAGACCGGTGGTTTCGAGGGTCGCACCAAGAAGGAAATCCTCATGCTGACGCGTGAGATGAACAAGCTGGAGCGCACCCTCGGCGGTATCCGCGACATGCAGAAGGTGCCTTCGGCCATCTGGGTCGTCGACACCAACAAGGAGCACATCGCCGTCGGCGAGGCGCGCAAGCTGAACATCCCGGTCATCGCGATCCTGGACACCAACTGCGACCCCGACCTGGTCGACTACCCGATCCCGGGCAACGACGACGCGATCCGCTCCGCCGCCCTGCTGACCAAGGTCGTCGCCTCCGCGGTGGCCGAGGGTGTGCAGGCGCGCGCAGGCGTGGCCTCGGGTGACGAGAAGCCGGAGGCGGGCGCGGGCGAGCCGCTGGCCGAGTGGGAGCAGGAGCTGCTCGCGCAGGCCGCCCCTGGCGCCGAGGCCGCCGAGACCTCTGCCGAGGCCTGAGACCCGTCACCACCGCGGCGTGAGCGACGCTCCCGGAGGCACCAGCCCGCGTAGGGGCCCGCGAACGCCGCGGATGGGCACAGTTTCGCCGGCGTTCACGGGCGAGTGTCATCGTGAGCGCCGCTGCCACCACCCACACTTCTCCGAAGGAGGCTCGCCGAGAATGGCGAACTACACCGCTGCCGATGTGAAGCGGCTCCGGGAGCTGACCGGCTCCGGGATGATGGACTGCAAGAACGCGCTGGCCGAGACCGACGGTGACTTCGACAAGGCCGTCGAACTGCTGCGCATCAAGGGCGCGAAGGACGTCGGCAAGCGTGCCGAGCGGACCACCGCCGAAGGCCTGGTCGCCGCCAAGGACGGCGTCATGGTCGAGATCAACTCCGAGACCGACTTCGTCGCGAAGAACGCGGAGTTCCAGCAGCTGGCCGAGCAGGTCGTCGCCGCGGCGGCGGCCGCCAAGCCGGGCGACCTGGAGACGCTGAAGGCGCTGGACCTGGGCGGCAAGACCGTCGACGAGGCGGTGCAGGCGCTCGCCGCGAAGATCGGCGAGAAGCTCGAGCTGCGCCGCGTCATCTCGCTGAACGGCCCGGTCGCCACCTACCTGCACAAGCGTGCCTCCGACCTGCCGCCCGCCGTCGGCGTGCTGGTCGAGTACACCGGTGAGGGCGACGCCGCGGCCGAGGCCGCTCGCGCCGCCGCCATGCAGGTCGCCGCACTCAAGGCCAAGTACGTGACCCGCGACGAGGTTCCGGCCGACATCGTGGAGAACGAGCGCCGCATCGCCGAGCAGACCGCTCGCGAGGAGGGCAAGCCCGAGGCCGCGCTGCCGAAGATCACCGAGGGCCGGGTCAACGGCTTCTTCAAGGACGTCGTGCTGCTCGAGCAGCCGTCGGTCACCGATTCGAAGAAGACCGTCAAGGCGCTGCTGGACGAGGCCGGTGTCACCGTCACCCGCTTCGCCCGCTTCGAGGTCGGCGCGAACTGAGTCTCGCCGCACCCCCAGCGTGCAGGCCCCCCGCCGACCGAACGAACGCCGGTTGACGGGGGGCCTTCTGCTGCCGCTCCAACCTGATAAGGCAGGATGGATGCCGCTCTGCCTTGCTCTACGTCACAGGCGCTCGCGATGAGCGACGAATCGCCGGAAGAACGACAATCCCTCGCCGAAGGAGACTGGAGACCCATGACGGACCCGGGGACCGATCGCCCAGGATATCGCCGGGTACTGCTGAAACTCGGCGGGGAGATGTTCGGCGGCGGGAAGGTCGGGCTGGACCCGGATGTCGTGCAGACGGTGGCCGAGCAGATCGCCGAGGTGGTCGCCAGCGGCGTCCAGGTGGCCGTGGTGATCGGCGGCGGGAACTTCTTCCGCGGGGCCGAACTCGAGGAGCGCGGCATGGAACGCGCCCGCTCGGACTACATGGGCATGCTCGGCACCGTTATGAACAGCCTTGCGCTGCAAGACTTCCTGCAGCAGCAGGGCGTGGACACCCGGGTGCAGACCGCGATCACCATGGGCCAGGTCGCCGAGCCCTACCTCCCGCTGCGTGCCAAGCGGCACCTGGAGAAGGGCCGTGTGGTCATCTTCGGTGCGGGCATGGGCATGCCGTACTTCTCCACCGACACCACCGCCGCCCAGCGCGCGCTGGAGATCGGCGCGGACGTGGTGTTGATGGCCAAGGCGGTCGACGGGGTCTTCACCGCGGACCCGCGCGTCGACGAGACCGCGACCATGTACTCCGAGATCACGCACAAAGAGGTCATCGAGCGCGACCTCAAGGTCGCGGACGCGACCGCCTTCAGCTTGTGCATGGACAACCAGATGCCGATTCTGGTGTTCAATTTGTTGACCAAGGGCAATATCGCCCGCGCGGTCGCCGGTGAGAAGATCGGCACACTGGTTCGGTCCTGATACCCGCGACCGCGGATCATGACATGACGACGCTGTGGAGGAAACGGTCGTGATTGAAGAAGCGCTCTTCGACGCCGAGGAGAAGATGGAGAAGGCCGTCTCGGTGGCGAAGGACGATCTCGGAACCATTCGTACCGGTCGCGCCAACCCGGGCATGTTCTCCCGGGTCGTGGTCGACTACTACGGGTCGCCCACCCCGATCACCCAGATGTCCAGCATCACGGTGCCGGAGCCGCGCATGGTCGTGATCAAGCCCTACGAGGCGGGCCAGCTCGGGGCGATCGAGACCGCGATCCGCAACTCGGATCTCGGTGTCAACCCCACGAACAACGGGGACATCATCCGGATCAGCGTGCCGCAGCTGACCGAGGAGCGCCGCCGCGAGCTCGCCAAGCAGGCGAAGGGCAAAGGCGAGGACGCCAAGGTCGCGATCCGCAATGTCCGTCGCAAGGCGATGGACGAACTGTCGCGCATCCAGAAAGATGGCGAGGCAGGCGAGGACGAGGTCGGGCGCGCCGAGAAGGAGCTCGACAAGACCACCGCCAAGTATGTCGGCCAGATCGATGAGCTGGTCAAGCACAAGGAAGCCGAACTGCTCGAGGTCTGACGCGGATCGGCCGGTAGGCGTGGCGGGGGCCCGGAGGAGGCCCCGCGTCACCGCGAGTGCCGCCGAGCCAGCGCAAGGCCCGCCCGGGCGGGGGACGAACGGAACGACGAGTTGAGCGACGGGACAATCGTGGCCGAGAACGCCGCCGCGACCGGTGCGGCAGAGGAGCCGCCGGTGAACGGGAAAGCCGATGCGATGCAGCAGCGCGCGCACCATGCTCCTGCGTCCGGTCATGAACCGTTAGGCGCCCCCGCGGCGTCGGCGCCCGATCCCGCGGCGGCCCACACCGCGCCCGCATCGAGTGGTTCGCGCGCGGGTCGCAATTTGCCGGCCGCGCTCACCGTCGGCTTCGGCCTGGGTCTTTCGCTGATCGCGATCCTGCTGTTCGTACCGAAGGTGTTCATCGGCGTCGCGGCGGCCGGGGTCGGCGTGGCCACCTGGGAAGTCGCCAAGCGGCTGCGCGAAGCCGACGTGCTGGTCCCGCGGGTTCCGCTGATCGCGGGCGGCCAAGCGGTGTTCTGGCTGGGCTGGCCGTACGGCGCCAGCGGCGTCGCGGGCGCGTTCGCCGCCACCACGCTGATCTGCATGGTGTGGCGGCTGTTCGACCACGGTTTACAGACCGCGCCGCGAAACTTTCTGCGCGACACCGCCATCACAGTGTTCGCGCTGGCCTGGATTCCCTTGCTCGCCTCGTTCGCGACGCTCTTGCTGCTGGAGCCCGACGGCAACCTGCGGGTACTGACCTTCATGATCCTGGTCGTCTGTTCCGACGTCGGCGGGTACGTGGCAGGCGTGCTGTTCGGCAAGCATCCGATGGTGCCCTCGATCAGCCCGAAGAAGTCGTGGGAGGGTTTCGCCGGCTCGCTGGTGTTCAGCGTGATCGGCGGCCTGCTCACGGTGACGCTGCTGCTGGAGGCGAACTCGATGATCGGCGTCGTGCTCGGCGTCGGCCTGGTGCTGGTGGCCACCTGCGGTGATCTGATCGAATCGCAGATCAAACGCGAACTCGGCATCAAGGACATGGGTACGTTGCTGCCGGGGCACGGGGGCATCATGGACCGCCTCGACTCCATGCTTCCCTCGGCGTTCGTCTCCTGGCTGGTGCTGTCCACGCTGCTGTGATCCGGCGCGTCAGCCCTTCTTGGCCGCGCGGCGCAGTTGCAGGATGCGCACGCCGCCCACCGAGGCCATGACGAGCGCGCCACCGATCACCGACAGCAGGACAGTGACGCCGAGCGGCAGCGAGAAGTCCCAGAAGAAGAAGTGCACCTGAACCTGTTCGAGGTTCTGCACGATGAAGATCAGCAGCAGGACGAGGATCAGGACGCCTGCGACGAGCCCGGTCCAGGCGTAACCGGTGCGCGAGGCCAGCGACGTCTTGGCCGGTACGAGGGGCGGGGCGCTCGGTGGTGTCGTGCGCCGGCGCTGCGACAGGTCCGGGTCCGGCTCCGGCGGATGTTCGGGGGGATGCGTGGACATACCTCGATCATGGCCGACGGCTATGACGGCCGCAGGTATTTCCCGGCGACGGGCCGGGCATGTCGGGCCGCGCGCGTATGGTCGGGTGCCGGGGAGGTTCCGGCGGATGGGAGAATGGAACAACTATGACCGTCTCCTTGCCCTTGGTTTTCGATGCTCCGCGCCGTGGCATGCCGCCGCGCCATCTCGCCGACCTCGATGCCGAGGGCAGGCGCGCGGCCGTCGAGGAACTGGGCCTGCCGACGTTCCGCGCGGACCAGATCGCCCGCCAGTACTACGCGCGTTTGCAGGCCGATCCGGCACGGATGACCGATCTGCCCACCGCGGTCCGGGACAAGATCGGCGAGGCGCTGTTCCCGCCGCTGTTGAGCGTGGTCAAGCACGTCGCGTGCGACGACGGGGAGACCCGCAAGACCTTGTGGCGCGCGGGTGACGGCACGCTGCTGGAAAGCGTGTTGATGCGCTATCCGGACCGCGCGACCCTGTGCATCTCCAGCCAGGCCGGTTGCGGCATGGCGTGCCCGTTCTGCGCCACCGGTCAGGGCGGGCTGAACCGCAACTTGTCGACCGCCGAGATCGTCGACCAGGTGCGTGCCGCGGCCGCGGCGCTGCGGGACGGGGAAGTGGCGGGCGGGCCGGGCAGGCTGTCCAACATCGTCTTCATGGGCATGGGCGAGCCCCTGGCCAATTACAAGCGGGTGGTCGCCGCCGTCCGCCGGATCACCTCGCCCGCGCCGGACGGTCTGGGCATCTCCCAGCGCAACGTCGTGGTCTCGACCGTGGGTTTGGCTCCCGCCATTCGCAAACTGGCCGACGAGGGATTGTCGGTCACGCTCGCGGTCTCCCTGCACACGCCCGACGACGAACTGCGCGACACTCTGGTCCCGGTCAACAATCGCTGGCCGGTCGCCGAGGTGCTCGACGCGGCCCGTTACTACGCCGACAAGACGGGTCGCCGCGTCTCGGTCGAATACGCGCTCATCCGCGATATCAACGATCACCCGTGGCGTGCGGACATGCTGGGGGAGAAGCTGCACAAGGCGCTCGGCTCCCGCGTGCACGTCAACGTGATCCCGCTCAACCCCACCCCCGGCTCCAAGTGGGACGCCAGCCCCAAGCCGGTCGAGCAGGAGTTCGTGCGCCGGGTCAACGCACAGGGCGTGCCCTGCACGGTCCGCGACACCCGCGGCCAGGAAATCGCCGCCGCCTGCGGACAGTTGGCCGCGGAGAACTGAGACAGCCGGTCCATGAACCGGCCGGATGGCGCGTCGCGGAATCCGCCGCGATCTTGCGCTGTCCGGACGGAAGCCTTTCCCCGACGGCCGACGCGGATGACGAGCTAGCCGCGGTTCTTCGCCGGGCGGTTGGTGGCGGCGCGGCGTTCGGCTTCCTTCGCCTTGATGCGCGCGTTCTCCGCACGGACCGCCGCGTAGTTCTCGCGCTCGCGCACGAGCCACTCCGGCGGGTCGGCGAGCAGGGCGTCGATCTCCTCGGCGGTGAGGTGATCGGAGATTCCCGCCCGGGTCAAGCCGGTGTTGGAGACGCCGAGTTTGCGGGCCACCACGTCGCGGGGGAACGGGCCGGTGCGGCGCAGTTCGGTGAGCCATTCGGGGGGATCGTTGCGCAGCGCGTCCAGCTGGGCGCGAGAGATCGACGCGTTGCGGAACTCCTCGGGCGCGGCCGGAAGGTAGATGCCGAGTTTGTCGGCCGCCGTCAGCGGCTTCATCGTCTGCGGTTTCTTGTCCGGGCTCACCGACACAGCCTAACGGGCGCGGCGGGAGGGATCCGTCCCCAGCCCCGCCTCGGACCACGCGGCGACCGCTCGACGGGTGCCTGCCGCGGGCGCGGAACACGAGCTGGGCAGCCGTCTGTCCGGCGGCGCGAAGGGCTCCCCTCTGCTGGTGGCATACGCTTCCACGAATGAGCCGGTTGGAGTCGATCGATGTCGTGCGCCTGCGCTGGTTCGTCGCGGTCGCGCAGGAATTGCACTTCGCGCGCGCGGCGAAGTCGCTGCACATCTCGCGGCAGAAGCTCAGCCATACCGTCATCGATCTGGAGAACGAGCTCGGCACCAAGCTCTTCGTGCCCGGCGCGCAACCGACCCGGCTCACCGACGAGGGGCAGGAGTTGCTGGAGCAAGCCCGCGAGATCATCGCGCGGGCAGAGTCGGCGGCCCGGCAGCGCGGACCGGAAGCTCCGGAAGCCCTGCGGGTGGGTTTCGTGCCGGGCGTCACGGTGTCCAAATGGACCCGGATCTGGGCCGAGCGGTTCCCGGACACCCCGCTCGAAGTGAGCGCGCTGGCGCAGGCGGATCAAGAAGCGGCGCTGCGCGAGGGACGTGTCGACATGTGCTTCGTCCGGCTGCCGATCGACCGCGAAGGCATGAGCGCGATCCCGCTCTACCGGGAGGTTCCCGTCGTCGTGGTGCAGAAGGAGCACCCGCTGTCGGTGTTCGACGAGGTGCGCGTGACCGACCTGGCCGACGAGCATGTGCAGGACACCTCGGACATTGATGCGGTCGGCGGTGCGCTGGAACTCGTCGCCGCGGCCGGTGGCGCGGCCATCGTGCCCCACTCGCTCGCGCGGCTGCATCATCGCCGCGACCTCGTCTATCGCCCGATGCTCGGCGTTCCCGACACGGAGGTCGCGCTGGCCTGGCTCGCCGACCACACCAGCGATCTGGTCGAGGAGTTCATCGGCGTCGTCCGTGGGCGTTCGGAGCGGAGTTCACGCGCCCCCGCCCGCGCCGAGCGGAACGAGCCGCGGAAGAAGGTCCCGGCCCAGAAGACAGCCGGACGTCCGGCTCCGGTCAAGAAGAAGCCCTCCCGGCGGCGCGGACGCTAGCCGGTCGGCGGCGGCGCGAACGCGGACGGTCCGCGCCGCCCGGTGCTCAGCTGCGGCAGACCCGGTTCAGTTCGTCGGTCGCCGCGTCCATACTCGTGACTTTGTCATCGGTGAGAGCCTGTGCGTAGGCGGCGATGGCGGCCTTCTCCGCCCCCTCGGCCGGGATGGCCGAGAGCTTCGCGGCCAGGGACTGCTGCACGGTCGGGTCCAGATTGCCGCCCGACTCGTCGATGGCGGCGTTGATCGCGTCGATGGCCGCGCCGCACGCGGGCGACTGGGCGTGCGCGGGCGCCGCGGGCAGGAGCAGCAGCGCGCCGAACGCGCTCGCGGCGAGCAGGGCGGCCGAAAAAGTCTTGGTCATTGCGTCCTAAAGGGTTCGTGCGGACAGAAAACCGAGGTCCGCGACCCGGCTGGGGCGCGGACCTCGGACGCACACGGTACCGGGCTGTGCGGCGCGGTACAGGACGAATGAACTTGTGCGCGTAGCTTTTCCGAATGGATCAGCGCGGCTTGCGCTGCAGCAGCGAGTCGCGGATCAGGATGCCGGCGATCAGGACGGCGAAGCCGACGAGGAAGATGTCCTCGATCTTGCCGCTGTGGTTGCCGACCAGCATG
This sequence comes from Nocardia sputorum, assembly GCF_027924405.1. Classification (NCBI taxonomy): domain Bacteria; kingdom Bacillati; phylum Actinomycetota; class Actinomycetes; order Mycobacteriales; family Nocardiaceae; genus Nocardia; species Nocardia sputorum. Next base: position 1,696,276 of record NZ_AP026978.1, read on the forward strand.
GCCAGCAGGATCAGCGCGACGATCCAGCCCGCGATCCGGAAGGTGCGACGCGACTCACCGCTCCAGCCCCAAGCGGCGGAGGGAACTTCGGCGGGGTCCACGCGAGTGACGACGCGCTCGGTGTCGGCGTGTTCGAGTTCCGTGGCGGCCACGATCGCTCCTTAGCTGTTACTTGTACCGTGATTCCGGTACGCACTCGATGAGCTACTGCCGCATATCGTGACATACGACGGTGCGTCGTTGTAAGTCGGCCCGCGCCGGTCGAACGCGTTCCGGCGGTAGGACACAATGAAGTCGTGTCCGACATCGTGAGAGTCCTGCTACTGGGCAGCACCGGATCCATTGGCACCCAAGCGCTCGAGGTGATCGCCGCCAATCCCGACCGCTTCGAGGTGGTCGGACTCGCCGCGCGCGGCGGCAACACCGAGTTGCTCGCCGCCCAGATGGCCGCTACGGGCACGCGCAATGTCGCCGTCGCCGATCCGGCCGCGGCCCAGCGGCTGGACCTGCCGCTGGGCGGCCCGGGCGCCGTGACCGAGCTGGTGCGCCGTACCGAGGCGGACGTCGTGCTGAACGCGCTGGTCGGCTCGCTCGGGCTGGAGCCGACCCTGGCTACCCTCCAGTCGGGCACCCGACTCGCCCTCGCCAACAAGGAATCGCTGGTCGCGGGCGGTTCGCTGGTGACCAGCGCCGCCGCTCCCGGTCAAATCGTCCCGGTCGACTCGGAGCACTCCGCGCTGGCGCAGTGCCTGCGCGGCGGTCGCGCCGACGAGGTGGACCGGCTGGTGCTGACCGCTTCCGGCGGCCCGTTCCGTGGCTGGACGGCCGAGATGCTCGATTCGGTCGGGCCCGCCGAGGCCAAGGCGCATCCCACCTGGTCGATGGGCCTGATGAACACCCTGAACTCGGCCTCGCTGGTGAACAAGGGACTCGAGCTGATCGAAACGCACCTGCTGTTCGGGATCCCCTACGACCGCATCGACGTCACCGTGCACCCCCAATCGATCGTGCACTCGATGGTCACCTTCACCGACGGCTCCACGCTCGCGCAGGCCAGCCCGCCGGACATGAAGCTGCCCATCGCGCTGGCGCTGGGCTGGCCGGACCGGGTGCCCGGCGCGGCCGCGGCCTGCGATTTCGGCACCGCGTCCAGCTGGACGTTCGAACCGGTCGACAACGATGTCTTCCCCGCGGTAGAGCTGGCGCGCGCGGCCGGCCAGGCCGGTGGCAGCGTCACCGCGGTCTACAACGCCGCCAACGAGGTCGCGGTGCAGGCCTTCCTGGACGGCGCTCTCCGTTTCCCGCAGATCGTCGGCACGGTGGCCGCGGCCGTGGAGGCGGCGGAGCAATGGCGCGCGGAGCCGCGATCGCTCGACGAGGTCCTCGCCGCGGACACCTGGGCGCGGGAGTTCGCGGCCGCCCGGATTCGCGGCTGAGACCCTGCGGCGCCGGATCGGACGCGCGCACCGACGGCGTGCTGGCACACTGAACACACAGGACAGGACTTTGTCCGGTTAGGGTGAACGGAGTGCTCGCGGCCAGGAGCGGACGCGTGCGTGCGGGATATTCGAGCTGCGCAAACGCAGGAGGGCTGTAGAGCAAATGGTGTTCGCGTTGGGATTCGTGCTGTTCGCGCTGGGCATCACCGTGTCGATCGCGCTGCACGAATGTGGGCACATGTGGACCGCCCAGGCGACCGGCATGAAGGTGCGGCGGTACTTCATCGGATTCGGGCCGAAGATCTTCTCGTTCCGTCGTGGGGAGACCGAATACGGCCTCAAGGCGCTTCCGCTCGGCGGATTCTGCGACATCGCGGGCATGACCGCGCTCGACGAATTGCGCCCGGAAGAACTCGACCGCGCCATGTACCGCCAGGCCACCTGGAAGCGGCTGGTCGTGATGTCCGGCGGCATCGCGATGAACTTCGTCCTCGGCTTCATCCTGATCGTGGTGCTCGCGGTCGGCTGGGGGCTGCCGAATCTGAAGGAACCCCCCGCGACCGCGCTGGGCGTCATGAGCTGCGTACCACAAGGGAAGGCCGACGGCTCCAGCGAGCCGTGCACCGGCACGGGCCCGGCGCAGCGTGCCGGACTGCAGCGCGGTGACATCGTCAAAGAGGTGAACGGCGTCAAGGTGGACACCTGGCGGCAGTTCCAGGCCGAGACCCAGAAGCAGACCGGCCCGTTCACCTACCTCATCGAGCGCGACGGCAGCACCCTCAGCATTCCGGTCACCCCGGAGCGGGTCATGCGCTATCCCGAGGGCGGCGGCGAGGGCCGTGAGGTCGGCGCCGTCGGCGTGGCGCCGGAGCGCTACGACCCCGTGCAATACGACCTGCTGGGCGCTATTCCCGCCGCCGCCGTGTTCACCGGCGACATGTTCGTGCGCACCGTCGATTCGCTGACCCAGATGCCCGCGAAGGTCTCGGCGCTGTGGGACGCGGTCACCGGCGGTGAGCGGGATCCGGAGACCCCGGTCAGCGTGTACGGCGCCAGCAAGATCGGCGGCGAGACCGCGGAACGCGGCCTGTGGAACATGTTCATCCTGGTGCTGGCCAGCCTGAACTTCTTCCTCGGCATCTTCAACCTCCTGCCCTTGCTGCCGCTGGACGGGGGTCACATCGCGGTGGTGATCTACGAGAAGATCCGCAACACCATCCGCGGCTGGAAGGGACTGGCGCCCGGTGCGCCGGTGAACTACTTGAAGTTGCTGCCCGCGACCTATGTCGTTGTGGTGATCGGCGGTGCCTACATGCTGCTCACCCTCGCCGCCGACATCGTGAACCCGATCAAGCTGTTCTGAGCCGGGCTGCCGACCGGGCGGCGCGACCGGCGACGTAGGCTGGCGTGGTCGACCGGGGAAGCCTTGTCGTTGCTGTCACAGGGTGGCCGTCCTGCGCCAAGGCTAGACTCGGCACCGAACCGGCCGGACACGATGAAAGTAGGCAGCCGAAGGTGACCAGCACAATCGGATTGGGGATGCCGACCGCTCCCGCGGCAGTGCTCGCTCCACGGCGTAGGACCCGCCAGTTGATGGTGGGCAATGTCGGGGTGGGCAGCGACCACCCGATCTCGGTGCAGTCCATGACCACGACCAAGACCCACGACGTGAACGCCACCCTGCAGCAGATCGCGGAGCTGACCGCGTCGGGGTGCGACATCGTGCGGGTGGCCTGCCCGCGTCAGGAGGACGCGGACGCGCTGGCCACGATCGCGGCGAAATCCCAGATCCCGGTGATCGCCGACATCCACTTCCAGCCGCGCTACATCTTCGCCGCGATCGACGCCGGATGCGCCGCGGTGCGGGTCAACCCCGGCAACATCAAGGAGTTCGACGGCCGCGTCAAGGAGGTCGCCAAGGCCGCGGGCGCGGCGGGCATCCCGATTCGCATCGGCGTGAACGCCGGTTCGCTGGACAAGCGGATGCTGGAGAAGTACGGCAAGGCCACGCCGGAGGCGCTGGTGGAGTCGGCGCTGTGGGAGGCGAGCCTGTTCGAAGAGCACGGGTTCGGCGATATCAAGATCTCGGTCAAGCACAACGACCCGGTGGTCATGGTGGAGGCCTACCGTCAGCTCGCCGCGCAGTGCGACTACCCGCTGCACCTCGGCGTCACCGAGGCGGGCCCGGCGTTCCAGGGCACGATCAAGTCGGCGGTCGCCTTCGGCGCGCTGTTGTCGGAGGGCATCGGCGACACGATCCGCGTTTCGCTGTCCGCGCCGCCTGCCGAGGAGGTCAAGGTCGGCGGACAGATCCTGCAGTCGCTGAACCTGCGTCCGCGCAAGCTGGAAATCGTGTCGTGCCCCTCGTGCGGGCGCGCTCAGGTCGACGTGTACACCCTGGCCAACGAGGTGACCGCGGGCCTGGAAGGCATGGCGGTGCCGCTGCGGGTGGCCGTGATGGGCTGCGTCGTGAACGGCCCCGGCGAGGCGCGCGAGGCCGACCTGGGTGTGGCCTCCGGCAACGGCAAGGGCCAGATCTTCGTCAAGGGCGAGGTCATCAAGACCGTCCCGGAGGCGCAGATCGTCGAGACGCTCATCGAAGAGGCGATGCGCATCGCCGAGGAGATGGGCACGGACGCGGGCACCGGCGAACCGGTCGTCACCGTCAGCTGAGCAGCCGCTCACCAGCGCTTTCGGCATAGCCATACCGCATCGCGCCGGTTCGTGGCAGGCTGTCACCGTGCGGAGTCTGCTGGAGCCGGCGCGACGGGCCAAATACGCCCCTGCGCGGCAGCTCGCTAATCGGGATCTTGCTCAGGTCTTGCGTGTGCTCGATGCCGATCCGGTGGCCTCGTGCATGGTCGCCGCCCGCCTGCAGGAGTTCGGCCTGGACAACCGGTGCGGCCAGGGGGAGCTCTGGAGCAGGGGCGGCCCCGCGGAGTCGCTGTGTTTCTCGGGTGCGAACCTGGTGCCGTTGCTCGGCAATCGTGACGCTCTGCGTGCGTTCGCCGACCGGGCGATCCGCTGGCCCCGCATCTGTTCCTCGGTGGTGGGACGCCGGGAACTGGCGTTACCGCTGTGGGAGATGCTGGCCGGTCACTGGGGCCCGGAGCGGGAGCTACGTGGGGAACAGCCGCTTCTCGCGCTGGCCCAGCCGCCGCTGGCCACGCCGGACCCGGAGGTCCGCCGGGTGCGCCACGACGAACTCGACCGCTATCTCTCGGCCGCGATCGCCATGTTCATCGAGGAGGTCGGCGTCGATCCGCGCGCGGGTGACGGTGGCCGCGGCTATCGCCGCCGCATCCAGAGCCTGATCGAATCCGGCCGCGCGTGGGCCCGTTTCGAGGACGGGGAAGTGGTCTTCAAAGCCGAGGTCGGCTCGCTGTCCCGGCGCACGGGCCAGATCCAAGGGGTCTGGGTCCATCCGGACCATCGGGGGAAGGGGTGCGGCACCTCGGGCACCGCGGCGGTCGCGAACGCCGTGGTCGCTTCGGGCCGCACCGCGAGCTTGTACGTGAACGACTACAACGCGATCGCCCGCCGCGCCTACAGCCGGGTCGGGTTCCGGCAGATCGCGACATTCGCCACCGTTCTGGTCGACTGAGCGCGCCGACGGCGAATGCCGGAGTGCCGCAGGCGTTTGCCCGGCAGTCACTATTACGATCGGTCCCGATGTCGACTCGGATGCTGCTCTCGCTCGCCGTCGCGGCCCTCACGGTGGCCGCCGCCGGTTGTGCGAGCGAGCCGCAAGGGCCTGTCCCCGCCGCGGACGCGTTCGTCAAAGCGTTCGCCGAGCACCGGGTGAGCGCCGCCGCCGACCTCACCAATGTGCCGGAGAAGGCCAGCGCCGCATTGCGTTCCGCATGGGATCAGCTCCAAGCCGAACAGCTCACCGCACGCACCGGCGCGGCGCGCGTCACCGGAGACACCGCGACCGTCGACTACACCTACGAATGGCGCCTGCCCAAGAACCGGACGTGGAAGTATTCGGGCCAGTTGCAGATGGGGCGCAGCAACGGACGCTGGATGGTCCGCTGGACCTCCTCCAACATCCACCCCAAGCTCGGCGACACCCAGACCATGGTGTTGCGCTCGAATCCGCCGCCGCGCGCGCGGGTCAACGAGCAGTCCGGCAGCGACGTCATGGTGCCCGGCAAGGTGTCGCGGGTCGCGTTCGTCGCGGCCGACGCCGCCGATCCCGGGAGCGTGGCCACCGCGCTGGCCGCGGCGCTACACCGTTTCGACAAGTCGCTGACGCCGGAGTCGATCCTCGAGGAGGCGAAGGCGGCCCGGGGCGCCTATACGGTCGCGCTGCTCAACGACATCGAATCCGCCCAGGTGACGACTGATCTCATCGGACTGCCCGGTGTCACGGTGACCCAGCAATGGGATCTGGTCGCCACCGATCGGGAATTCGCGCCCGATCTGCTCACCCAGGTGCGCAAAACGGTGATCGCGGAGGTGGACGGCAAAGCGGGGTGGAGCGTGGTCACCGTGAACGCCAACGGCGCCGACACCGACGTGCTGATGGACGTGCCCTCGCAACCCGCGCCGTCGTTCTCGCTCAGCGTCGACCGCAACGTGCAGAACGCCGCACAGCGTGCCGTGCAGCCACGGACCGAGCAGACCATGATGGTGGTGCTGCGCCCGTCCACCGGCGCGATTCTGGCGGTGGCCCAGAACAAGGCCGCCGACCGGGACGGCCCCCTCGCGACGATCGGCCAGTACCCGCCCGGCTCGGTGTTCAAGACGGTCACCGCGGCCGCGGCCATGGCGAATGGTCTCGCGACGCCGGATACGGTGCTGCCGTGCCCGAGCCGCATCGTCATCGGCGAGCGGACCATTCCCAACTACAACCTGTTCACCGTCGGGAACGTGCCGATGTCCACGGCCTACGAGCGGTCGTGCAACACCTCGTTCGCCAAACTCGCCAGTGAACTGCCGGGCCCCGCGTTGCATGACACCGCGGCGAAGCTCGGTGTCGGACCGGTCTATTCGGTGGTGGGGCTGCCGACGACCTCCGGCGCGGTGCCGTCCGCCGACGACCTGATCCAGCGCACCGAGGACGGCATCGGTCAGGGCAAAGTGGTGGTCAGCCCGTTCGGCATGGCGCTGATGGCGGCAACCATCGCGCACGGCTCCGCGCCGGTGCCGTACCTGATCGCGGGGCGGCCCACGCAGATCGATGGTGACCGCCCGGCGCTGGCTCCCGATGTCATCGAAGGACTGCGCACGATGATGCGCCAGGTGGTCGTCGGCGGCACGGCCGAGCGGATCGCCGATCAAGGCCCGGTCTACGGCAAGACCGGTGAAGCCGAGGTGGACGGCGGGTCGCACTCGTGGTTCGTCGGCTTCCGTGGCGACCTCGCCTTCGCCACGCTGCTGGTCGAAGGCGGCAGCTCCGACAACGCGGTCGCGGTGACACGCGACATGTTGGCGGCGCTGCCTGCTGGATACTGATGCAACTCCGAACAGCGCGCGCCTCGGCGGGGAACGTCGCGGAGCCGGACTCGGAACGGTGCACGCACACCGATCCGAGTCCGGCGGACCGGCCGGTCATTGGCCGACGGCCGATTCGATCAGCAGATGCTCCAAGCTGATCGTGTGGTCGGCGTACTTGTCGACACCGATGACCGCGACGAAATCCCGATCACCGGCACGCTGCTGCAGCGACGCCCACGAGTTGGCGAGATACCAACCGGCTCCGGCGGTGCCGCGTGCGCCCAGACCACCGCAGTACATCCGATACCGGCCGGGATGCCGATCGGCGTCGGGGCGTACCCGGGCGACGATGCCGATGTTGCGGTCATCGCCGGAGCTGTAACTACTTCCGTCGGCCAGCCGCAGGTACACGGTAAGGGAACCGTCCTCGGCAGTGCTGTCCCACAGGGTGAACAGCGGACGCTCGGCGGTATCCAGGTACCGGCGCAGGAAGTCGTTGCCGCTGAGCCCGAAGCTGATATACGGGCGGTCGCGGTGGACGACGTGATCGCGGTCGCTGCGGACGTCGACCGGGATGCTGGTGTGGCGTTGCAGAAAAGACAGCACGTACAGCAATCCACGAAGCTCGTTCTCACCCACTACGGACGGAACGTCGTATCGTGTCGGAAACACGCTGGCTTGCTTGTCGAACACGCGCTGCCGGCCGATCCCTGCCGCCCGGAGCGCTTCCACCGAAGACCGTGCCAGCTCGAACACCGGATAAACCAGCGTCGTTCCGTTCGTGGTCATCTCGGCGCCGAGGAAAGCCTCGACCGAGGCGTCGGTGCCGGAGAAGCCCGCCTCGTGCGAACGGAGTTCGGCGGGTGTGGAGTTGGCCATCTGAAACAATCCCTCCACGGTCCAGCCCGGGAACATTCGCTCCAGCACCCGGCAGTGATAGTCGCGCGGAAGTCCGATCATGCGCCCGGACAACCACTGGTAGTACTGCGCTTTCGCCGGCCCATGCCCGGGAGGGATGGGCGGATCCAGGCGCGCCGCGCACCTGTCGTACGCGGCCAGAAAATCGTGATGACTCTTGAGATGCCGCTCCGCCAGCAGCATCTTCAGTACGGTCGCCAACGAAACCCCCTTACCCCTGCAGCCTCCGTCCACGGTGACGGAGACTCATGTCGTATTCGCTCAACCGCGACGAAACTGGGCCGCCGGCGAGAAGCCTGCCGACGGCCCAGCCGTTTCAGCCGTCAGATGTAGATGAATGGGAGACCATTACTGGTTCCTCCGGAGGTGGTCGCGGTGACTTGCACTGTTCCCGTTCCGGCGGGAGTGACGGCGGTGATCTGTGTTGCGGAGTCGACGGTGAACGAAGCTGCCGGTGTGCCGCCGAAATCGACGGCCGTAGTGCCTGTCAGGTCGGTCCCGGTGAGGACGACCGTCGTTCCACCGGCCGCCGGCCCTACGTTCGGAAGCACGACCGCGAGTGTCGGTACCGCGATGTAGGTGTAGGCGAGGCCGTTGCTGGTTCCGCCGGGGGTGGTGGCGGTGACTTGCACCGTACCGGTCCCGGCGGGCGCTACGGCGGTGATCTGCGTTGCCGAATCGATCGTGAACGAGGTCGCCGGTGTGCCACCGAAATCGACCGAGGTAGTCCCGGTCAGCCCCGTGCCGGTGAGGATGACGGTTGTCCCGCCCGCTTCCGTGCCGACACTGGGAACCGCCGCGGTGAGGGCGGGAACCGCGACGTAGGTGTAGGCGACGCCGTTGGTGGTTCCGCCCGGGGTGGTGGCCGTGATCTGGACGATTCCGGTCCCCGCCGGGGCGACAGCCGTGATCTGAGTGGGTGCGTCGACCGTGAACGAGGTCGCCGGTGTGGCGCCGAAGTTCACCGCTGTCGTACCGGTCAGGTTGGTGCCCGTGAGAACGACGGTCGTGCCACCGGACACCGAGCCCAGGGTCGGAGCCGCCGCGGTGAGGGTGGGCAGCGCGACGTAGGTGTAGGCGACGCCGTTGCTGGTTCCACCCGCGGTGGTGGCCGTGACCTGGACAGTTCCGGTCCCTGCTGGGGCGACGGCCGTGATCTGGGTGTCGGAATCGACGATGAACGAGGTCGCCGGCGTGGCGCCGAAGTTCACCGCGGAGGTAGTAGACAACCCTGCTCCGGTGATGACGACGATGGTTCCGCCGGCGACCGGTCCTACATTCGGCACCACCGTGGTCAGGACGGGGATCGGGATGTAGGTGTAGGCGACGCCGTTGCTGGTTCCACCCGGGCCGGTGGCGGTGATTTGCACCGTCCCGGTCCCCGCCGGGGCTACGGCGGTGATCTGGGTGGCGGAGTCGACGGTGAACGAGGTGGCCGGTGTAGCGCCGAAGTTCACGGCGGTGGTGCCGGTCAGTCCCGTTCCGGTGAGCACGACTGTCGTACCGCCCGATACGGTGCCCACGTTGGGAACCGTCGCGGTCAGGGTGGGGACCGGGATGTAGGTGTAGGCGACGCCGTTGCTGGTTCCGCCGGGGGTGGTGACGGTCAACTGCACGGTTCCGGTCCCGGCGGGAGCGATGGCCGTGATCTGCGTGGCGGAATCGACGGTGAACGAGGTGGCCGGTGTGGCGCCGAAGTTCACCGCCGTCGCTCCCGTCAGTCCTGTTCCAGTGATCACGACTGTCGTGCCACCGGTCGCGGGACCAACATTCGGCACCTCCGTGGTCACGGCGGGGATCGGGATGTAGGTGTAGGCGACGCCGTTGCTGGTTCCGCCGGGGGTGGTGACGGTCAGCTGCACCGTTCCGGTCCCGGCGGGAGCGATGGCCGTGATCTGGGTGTCGGAGTTGACGGTGAACGAGGTGGCCGGTGTGGCGCCGAAGTTCACCGCGGTAGCCCCGGTCAATCCTGTGCCGGTGATGACGACGGTCGTCCCGCCCGCTTCCACGCCCGAGTTCGGTACCACCGCGGTGACAGTGGGCAGCGCGACGTAGGTGTAGGCGACGCTGTTGCTGGTTCCGCCGGGGGTGGTGACGGTCAGCTGCACGGTTCCGGTCCCGGCGGGAGCGACGGCCGTGATCTGGGTGTCGGAGTTGACGGTGAACGAGGTGGCCGGTGTGGCGCCGAAGTTCACCGCGGTGGCTCCGGTCAGGCCCGTTCCGGTGATGACGACTGTGGTTCCGCCGGTGACCGGTCCTACGCTCGGGACCACCGTGGTCACGGCGGGCACGGCGACATACGTGTAGGCGGCGGCGTTACTGGTTCCGCCCGCGGTGGTGACGGTGACTCCCACGGTCCCCGTCCCCGCGGGGGCGATTGCCGTGATCTGGGTGTCGGAGTTTACGGTGAACGAAGCTGCCGGTGTGGCGCCGAAGTTCACCGCGGTGGCTCCGGTCAGGCCCGTTCCGGTGATGACGACTGTGGTTCCGCCGGTGACCGGTCCTACGTTCGGCACCACCGTGGTGATGGCGGGCACCGGAATGTAGGTGTAGGCGATGCCGTTGCTGGTTCCGCCGGGTGTCGTGACGGTGACTTGCACGGTTCCGGTCCCGGCCGGCGCGACCGCCGTGATCTGGGTGGCCGAGTTGACGATGAACGAGCTCGCCGGTGTGGCGCCGAAGTTGACCGCTGTCGCTCCCGTGAGATTCGTTCCGGTGATGACGACCGTTGTCCCGCCGGTGACCGGACCGGCATTGGGCACCAGCGTGGTGATGGCGGGCACCGCCACATAGGTGAAGGGAAGGCCGTTGCTGGTTCCGCCGGCAGTGGTGACGGTGACCTGCACGGTCCCCGTTCCGGCTGGAGCGACAGCGGTGATCTGGGTGTCGGAGTTGACGACGAACGAGGTCGCCGGTGTGCCACCGAAGTTCACCGCCGTGGCGGTCGACAGGCCCGTTCCCGTGATGACGACCGTGGTTCCGCCGGTTGTCGGGCCGGTCGTGGGTACCAGGCTGGTCAGCGCTGGGACACCGGCATAGGTGTAGGTGACACCGTTGCTGGTCCCGCCCGAACCCGTGACCGTGACCTGCACGCTCCCCGTTCCGGGAGGCGCGATGGCGGTGATCTGAGTGGGCGAATTGACCGTGAAAATGGTTGCGGTGTTGCCGAACCGGACAGTCAGCGGGCCGGTGAACCCGGTGCCGGTGATCGTGACGGTGTTACCTCCCGAGGCAGGCCCGGCGGTCGGCGAAATGGAGGTGATGGTGGGGACGACCACGTAGATGAACGGCACCGCACCGCTGGTGCCGCCCGGACCGGTGACCGTGACCGGCACGATGCCGGTACCGGCCGGCGTGACAGCCGTGATCTGGGTGTCGGAGTTGACGACGAACGAGGTCGCCGGTGTGCTGCCGAAATTGACCGCGGTGGCTCCCGTGAAGCCCGATCCGGTGAGCGTGACCGTCGTCCCGCCCGCGGTGGAGCCTTGATTCGGGTTGATGCTGTTGAGTGCGGGAACCGGAACGTAGGTGTAGGGGAGGCCATTGCTGGTTCCCCCCGCGTTGCTGACGGTGACCTGCACCGTACCGACCGAGCCGGCCGGGGCGATGGCCGTGATCTGAGTGGGGGAGTCGATCGTGAAAGTGGTCGCGGTACCGCCGAACCGCACGGTCGTCGGACCGCCGAATCCGGTACCCGTGATCACGACACTGGTTCCACCCGTTGCGGGCCCTGATGTCGGGGAGAGGGAAGTGATGGTAGGCATGACGCTGCCTCCTTTTGCCGTGGTGATGATTCCTCTGCACCGGGGGGCGCCCGCCGCTCTTCAGCGGCCCGGCTATCTCCATTAACGCCTTTGGATTGATGGCTGGCAACGTATCTCGCGATCCGTTTTGGTCCGTTTTCGGTTGACCGGCGGTACGTCGGTCAGCGGCGCGAACATCCTGGCAGGCGTTGTGGCAGCAATATTTTCGATGGCCCTGCGCCGCCGTCGATGAGTGCACCGCTAGCACGCAGCATGCCGAGATCTGCGGTCCCGGCGAACGATTGGCGACCATCCGGAACGTCCTTCGGCATCCCGGCTCGGAAGCCTTTTCCGGGTTACAGGAACAGTTCCGGTGGGTCGTCGAACTCGATGCCCGCCTGCCGTGCCCGGGTCACCATCCTGCGATCCCACTCGCGGTGGACCCGGAGCGCCATGCGGAACTCGCCCATCTGCTCGGACATCTGCTGTGTCTGTGAAATGGCGAGGTCGCTCAGTACCTTCGCGGCATCGGCCTTCGTCTTCGTCATGGTGGCGTCGACATCGCCGCGCTTGAACCACCCCGTCACGGCTGCCGAGAGCACCGAAGAGCTGGCGATGAGCACCAGCGCCGCGAAGATCGGCGACTGCTGGACGATATTCATGACGCCTCCCTCATCCTGACCGCGTGCAACGTCCGAACGTCCTGCAGCACCTGTCGGCGCTTCCACAAGAACGCGACGCCCAAGGCGATCGGCAGCGGACCGCCGAGAACCGTGGCCGGGCCGAGGGTTCGGTGCTGGATCTGCAACAGCAGTAGCTGCGCACCGAAGGCCACCAGGGACCAACCGAGCGCCCCTAAGCCGACTTGTTCGACCAGATAACCCCAGACACGCCGGGCGAACAGGCCGACCAGCGTCGTGACGCAGCCGACCAGCATCAAAACGAGCCACAGCGTGCGAAATCCCGCGGGCATAGCCGCGGTCGCCGAACCCGGCGGTGGACCGTAGACGCAGTGCAACAGCATCGAGACACCGAATACCGCGCACAGCACCACCTCGAAGGGGTCGTGGCGTGTCTTCTCCTTCTGGGCCCTCATGCCGGTTCACCGCTATCCGGTGGCGCCGGGCTCACCCGGTGGCGCGCCGATTCGACTGCGGGCAAGCCCAGTGCCGCCGCGACGATCGCGAGGACGAACCCCGAGAGGTCGGCGGAGACGACACCCTTGGTGACGCCGTACCCGATCAGCGCTACCAGCAGTGGGTACAGCAATGCGCGAACGGGCTCGCTGTGCAGGATGGTGATCACCTTGTTCATCGGTTCTTCCCTTTCTTCTTCTGTATCGACGGTGCTGCCGGCTGATGCCGGAGCCCGCCGTCTGAAAACCCACCGTTGGGTTTGTTCGAACACGGCAGGTCCGGGCGTTCGGATTGCGCCGTGTCGTTGGAGTGCCGCCCCGAGCCGGGGAATCAGACGAACCCGTATGCGTCCGTGAAGGCTTCGTGGTGCGGTGTCGCGGCCTGTGCCGGTGCGGCACCGTCCACCGGAGTACCGGTCGTCGCCCTGGCACGTCGATCCGGTGAGTGGTGTCCCGAGGAGGGAGAGAGGAAGGTAGGCATTGGGCTGCCTCTCTGTTTGCTGGTTCCTCTGTACCGGGGTGCCCGACGCTGGCGGCGAACCGGTTAACTCCGTTATGCCCCATGATCAGCGGGTCGGCAACGCGCCGAATGATCCGTTTTTGTCCGTTTTCCAGATTGTTGCCACGTATTGACCAGGCGGAGGCGCGATCCGGTCGGACCGCATCCTCCGGCCGTGCCGCAGTGTGGTTCTCGCCGGTGCGGCGAGCCGGGGTCCGACACCCCCGGGAAGCGGCCGCCTCGCCGAAGCGGAAACGCCATGCCCGCCGGAATTCTCGTCGTCGCGCCGGTGCGTCTACCAGTCCGCGGGTCGGCAGAGCGAGATCGTTGATGCCTGTCGGGAGGAGATCCGGGCGCCACGCGAGTCGTGCCATCCGATCGGACCGAAGACTCAGGGATTCACGCTCGAATGCGACCGGGCCGCCGCCGGATACCCCGGCGGCGGCCCATGCGCTGTCCCGATCAGACGTAGGAGTACGTGACACCGTTACTGGTACCGCCGGACCCGGTGACGGTCACCTGCACATCCCCGGCCGCGTGGGCCGGTGCGACGGCGGTGATCTGGAGAGCCGAGTCGACGGTGAAAGTCGTCGCGGTGTCGCCGAACCGTACGGTGAGCGGACCGGTGAACCCGGTGCCGGAGATCGTGACGTTGTTCCCACCCGACGTGGGCCCCGAAGTCGGCGTGACCGCCGAGATGGCGGGCACCACGACGTAGCTGAAGGTGACCCCGTTGCTGGTGCCACCCGGAGCGGTGACGGTGACCGAGACGATGCCCGTGCCCGCGGGGGCGACGGCCGTGATCTGCGTGTCCGAGTCGACGGTGAACGAAGTCGCCGGTGTGGTGCCGAAAGTGACCGCGGTGGCGCCCGTCAGCCCCGACCCGGTGAGCGTGACCGTCGTCCCTCCGGAGGTGGACCCCTGGCCGGGCGCGATGGAACTCAAGGACGGAACCGCGAGATAGGTGTAGGTGGCTCCGTTGCTGGTTCCGCTCGAGTCCGAGACCGTCACCTGCACCGGACCGGCCGACCCCGCCGGAGCGATGGCCGTGATCTGAATCGCGGAATCGATGGTGAAAGTTGTTGCGGTGGAGCCGAAACGCACGGTCAGCGGACCGGTGAATCCGGTACCGGCGATCGTGACGCTGGTGCCTCCTGTGGTCGGGCCCGAGGTCGGGGTGATCGAAGTGATAGTGGGCACGGCGATGCCTCCTGGTTCCGTAGAGATTTCCTCTGCACCGGGGAGGGCGCCCCGACTCACTCAGTGACCCGGCACTTTCCATTAGGACCCCGCGCCGCTACGTCGGCAATAATCCACCCACTCCGTTTTTGTCCGTTTTCCTCGTTCGTCCCCGGTGGGCGTAGCTCGGCGGTGCCTCGCGAATTTTGGCCTTGGCCATCGCTTCATCGCGGCCCATATCGTGGCCGGCCGCGCCGAGGGCGATCCGGCCTTCGCGCGAAGGCGACAATTCGGCTCCCCTCGGCTATCTGTTGTGCCGAGTCGGCATCTGAATCCCGATGACCCCGCCCTCGCCCGGCACGTAGCCCGCCGGACCATCGCACCCTCGTGACGGGTTCATCTTGACTGGGGCCCGCCGGTAACCTTCCGACGCCGAGACCAGGTCCGGCAGCACCAGGCGGATACGGTGGCCGCTCCGCGGCGGCTGGAGTCCGTCGGCAGCTGCTCCGGAGCGGTATCGTGGACCGTCTATCCGAGCGCGTTGCGTCCGAGGGGGATTCATTGACCGAGAGAACCGGTGCGGGATTCGATGTGTGGGGCTGGTCGGCCTCCGCTGAACATCCACCGATGCACGGCTCGGTCGTGCCCGTCGACCCGCGCGGGTAGGAATGGAAGCGTGATCGGTCAGCCGCCACCGCTCCCGGCGGGCCCGGGTCCGGTGCTCGACGCCAGGGCAGTCCTGAACGGAACCGTCGACATGCGCGCCTACCGGCGCAAGTATCTGGTCATCTGCGCGCAACCCCGGCTAGGTCTCGCCTGGGATGCAGGCCTGCTGAAAGCCAACCACCAGGCGAGTTTGTCGACGCTGACCTCCTGCATCGAATGGCTGGACATGCACTTCGGCTGGGAACTGGTAAGCGTCTTCACCCGCCAAGTCGACAAGTACTACATCCACCACGCGATGCTTCGGCGTCGATAGACGGTCGGCGGCAATCCATGCGGCGAAGCGGGACCGGCCGCAGCGGCCTCTTACGCTCAGCTGACGGACGACCTGCCGTCAACCGTTGCGTGCGCGGATCCTCTCGATGAGCACCCGCGCGCCTTCCCGTCTCAGGTCATCCTCTGGTCTGCCATCCATAGCCGGGAGAGTCGGTGTTGAAGTCGTCGGAAGCGTTGCGCGGCTACCGGTCTATTGCCGCGATCCGGATACCCCGTCGGGCCCCTCTTCTTCGGCCGGAAATCGGCTCAGGCTTACAGGGTTCGGTCGCGCATCGATTGCTTCCACTGCGGAGCCGATCGCTAAGCCTCTGAGACTTTCCTCGTCAGGTCGATCAGGAACCGGGCAGCCTTATGAATGTCTTCATCCGTTAGATGCAGGACGCCACTTTTCGTTCGGGTTTCGGAATCGGTAATTCTGAGTTGCCCATTCCACTCTCCGATGCGGGTGGCCAGAACGACTTCGGTGCCGGGATTCTTTGCATCGGTGCGCATATCCTGAATCCAAACCGGATCGTTCGGTTCAGTTGATTTCCTGAACCCTACGACACCTTCGGTCGGATCTGGGACATTCGGTGCGTTCCGTAACGATACTCGGCCATTTGCTCTCTGGCTCTCGCTGTTGATGACAGTACAGATTCCGCTGGGTGAGATCGTTTCATTTGGGTCGATGATCGGCACCGAGGTCAAGCCGACTGCACTTAGCTCGTTACCGAAGAAATCCAGCAGCGAATCGCACAATCCTCCCTGTGTCAAGGTAGCCGAGGGCTCCTGTGATGCCAGAGTTGGTGCAACGGAGCATCCGGTTGCCAGTGCAGCGACGATTGCCGCCACGGTCATAGTTCGAGCGATCCCGATCACAGCTGGAGCTTCCAATCAGACTTGTCGCCATCATTTACAGACGCATCACCGAGTGCGTTACGGATCCCATCGATACCGTCGCCATAACTTGCGACGACTCCTGGAGGCCACTTGTTTTCGGGCAGGCCGGCTTGCGCCGATATGCTCTGGACTATCTTGTTGCCTTCGATCATATTTGTCTGGGCATTTGTCGCGATGGATGTAGCAACTCCGAGGATGAAGGTCTTCGAAGCGTCCACTGCAGCCACCAGGTCAGTCGAAGCCGATATGGGGCCGAGTGGTATATTGAAAAAAGACTTGACTAGAGTGGTGACGACGGCCAAGACTTTGGTAACCAAATCCTTCGATTTGGTTGCGAGTTCAGTGTAAAGGGCGAGCTCATTTTGGGCGATTTTCTCGAGACTCGTCGCTATCGTCTCGCATACTTGGGGCATGGTGTCCAGGGCAATCTTCTGTCGCATGCGCATTTCCCTGTATCGGTTTGCTGCATCGCCTTCCCATTCGCCCGTCAGATCTGTTTCGGAAAATGAATTACCGGCATTGATGATGTCGTTCTTGATATTACGCCATTCATTCGCATAGTCGATGAAGGTGACCGGGACCTCTAGTCCGGGCTCCATTTCGGCGAGTTTGTCCCAGGTCTCCCCCAGCGCTCTGTTGATCTGATCGCGGTTGGCCCATACCAGATCGACCTGGCTCTCGGTCGTGACAGCGCTGCCGGTGAGCAGTCCGCCGGTGTACCCCTGTGTGCGGATCAGCTTGACCAGATCCCCATGCCAATCTTGAACCTTCTGGGGCAGGTCGCCGATCTCGCTATTGCTCGAACGAATCGACTCTATCTGTCTGATCAATTCTTCGCGGGTAGTAGTCACAGTTCACCGGCCTTGCTTTGGATGGAGTGCGCGCCTGCCATATCTTCTGCCTCATATGTATCATGCGCGTGCTTCAGTACCGCAGCTATGTCCTCGAATACCGTTTTCCCTTCGAGCATTCTGCCGAGGAAGTAGCTTGGCGCGGGCCTATACTTCTCCAGTGTGAGGGCGAACGCGCCCGCCTTTCCTTCGGCGATCTCGACAGCGAAGGTCCTCATAGCCGCGCGGTTCAAATGGTCTGCGGCTTCATTCCATTTGTTCACAGCGTGCTGCATCAGATTCAGTGAAGCGACTACCTTGTCGGACGTCATATCTGCCTCTCGTCGAGCAGTCGTTCTCGGTGGCGGTCCAGATGGAATTCCAGATCTGCTTCGGTGTATCGTGAGTAATCCCGCTTGACCTCGAATTTCGGGCGCAGCGAGCGGATCTGATGGGCGCACCACGAAATTTCTTCGGAAAGTTGCTGAGGATCAGTGGCGCCGGGCCAGTACGGCGAAACCTTGATCGACCGTATGTAGGTACGGTCGGCGCAAATTTCAACGGGATGTCCCCCGTGGACCACAGTGTTTCCGTACACACGATATTCGGCGTCTCTGATCATCCTGGTGGATATTTCGCTGAATTGTTCCCATGTTTCGGTCTCGAGCAGCACCATGAGTATCGTTCGGTGAGCTGGAATCGCCGCCTCCGAAATCTCCTGTGGCGAAGGCAAACGGCCAGCGGAGTATAAGCGATCCAGACGCATGGATGCTGACGCCTTATACGCCGACATCAACTCATCGCTCACTTCATGAGCCGCAACTCGAGTACGCCACCCGGAGTGGAAGTCTACGCGGACCGGTAGGAATCCACCGTCGAGTTCCATTGATACGAGTGATGATCCGGCAGTAGGTCGGACCGGGGATGATTCACTTTCCCGGGCGCGCTGTACTGGCTGGTGCGACATCGACGCAGGCGCAGATGCTGCGGACTTCGTACCGGCAAAAGGTGGTACCGCGGCAGTCGACGCGCGATGAGGTCGCCTCGGCTCGAGTGGTTCGTCGTCCCAGAATTCATCCGGGTCGTCATAATGGTTGTAGTGGCCTTGAACGGCCATCAGAGTACCTCGCGGCGAGTGTCGGCAAGTGGTGTGGACATGATGGTCTGATTTGAAATCGCGTTCACTCCCCCTCGTAGATACCACCCGATTGCCACAACCTTCTCCATCGGCGATCGTTTTGTCAACTGGACGATCGTTGAGTGCAGGTAACGGATAACCCGGCAGGGTAGGCGGCTTCGGTTCCGCAGGGCCGCTACCAACTTTCGGGGCGGGTGGCTTCGAGGCGGTGGAGGGCTTGGGTGATCCAGGTGGTGAAGTGGGTGGTCAGGTCGGTGGGGGTGGTGGGGCGGATGGTGATGTGGTCGGTGCGGTGTTCGGTGTAGCGGCCGTCGGTGGAGATGTCGTGCCATTGGAGGACTTTGGTGGGTTTGGTGTGGGTGTGCAGGGGGGCGGTGATGAGGACGGCGGTGCCGCCGCCGTCGAGGGGGCGGCCGAGGAGGCGTTGGTACTGCTCGCGGGGGGTGTTGCGGGCGTTGTCCTGGAGGTAGGTGTCGCGGCGGGGGACCAGGTCGTCGGGGTGGAAGGTGGCGGGCTTCTCGGTTCCGGGAGCGCAGGCGGGGATGGCGTTCACGAGGCGTGCCGGGAGTTGTTCGGCGGGGAACATGCGTGCGCGGATCGGGCCGTGTTCGTGTTGATTGCCTGGCTGGCTGAGGACGACGGCGCGGTAGCTGTCGCGTGCGCCGAGGATTCGGTACTCGCGGATGTCGTCGGGGCCCGTGCTGTTCTTGTGCTTGCAGGTGCCGCCGAGGATCTCGATCCGGAGGTCGGAGTCGCCCAAGGTGCGGAAGGCCGCGATGATCTCGTCGAGCTCGTCCGTGGAGTAGCGGTCCCACACGGCGGCGCGGTGGGCGGCGAAGTCGTCGCGGAAGGCGAAACGGCTGGTGTAGCGCAAGGGGCTGGGGATGCGATCGTGCGCGTCGCTGTACCAGAGAGCGGCGAAGTCGTCCGGTTCCCAGGTCCATTCAGCCATGTGAGGTCCAATCCGGCCGCGTCGACGCGGCCACTGTTCACGCGCGCACGCCCGCTCGCCGAGACGGCAGGCGGGCGTGCGCGGAGTCGAGAAGTACGCGGCCCGATCAGTCGGGCGTGCCGCCGATGACGCCGCCGGGCAGCGTTCTCGGAGGTTCACCGAGCAGTTCGTCGGTGTTCTCCTGGGTGATCAGATAGTCCGGCGTCTTGTGCTCGGACTCGTCGTCCTTGCCGCCGCCACGAGCGCCGGGCGCCATCATGCCGGGCATGCCGCTCGTGCCGCGCAGTCCGGTGGTGGCCCTCGCCGCAGCTGCCGGATTCACTGATGCGTTCGGCGTTCCCGGTGCGCCGGTGACGCTGCGTCCCGGTTGCGGGTGGCTCGTTGTGCTGGGCGTGCCGGGGCTGCCCGGGGAGCCGGGACTGTGCGGAGTCGGTGTGCCTGCCGGCGCAGTCTTGGTCGGGTCCGTGGTGGAGGCGGGGGTGGTAGACGTGGGGTCCACACCTGCGGGGGTGGTCGAAGTATCGGCCGCTGTCGTATCGGAGGATTGCTGGTCCTGGGCCGACTCGTCGGTGGACTGCTGCTCTTCGGTGCTCGTCTCGTCGGGCTTGCCGTCGCCATCCTTGTCACCGGGAGTGCCGGAATCGGTCGTGGGACCATTGCCCGTGTCGTTCGAGGTGGGTCCGCCGCTGTCGTCGCTCTTGTATCCACCCGGCGGAGGCGCTGATATGTCCACCGACGCGGTGGGGCCGACCGGCGTGGGGAGCACCGGAATCTTGCCGTCCATTTCGCTGAACGGCTGTACGTAGAACTCCTTCATCGCGACCCGCGCGGACTGCTCCGCCTCGGAGCGTTCGCCGTTGAGGCTCCAGCGCGTCGGGTGGAAGATGCGCTCACCGAAACTGAAATTGACGAGATCGGGGATGGCCTTCTTCGTATCGGCAATCGCGGTGGCGGCGTCGCGGACCCGGTAGTACAGCTCCTCGAGGGACGTCGTCAGATTCTGCGCTTCGCTGGTGTACTTCGCGATGGCGCTCTTGGACTGCTCCGCGGCAGGGCCGGACCAGGCTTGAGCTATGGAAGTCTGGATGGAGCGCGCGAACGTTTCGACTCCTCGCTCCCACTCGTTGCGAGCTTGCCAATACGTGTCGGCTCGAGTGAACGCATCGGTGGGGTCGAGCGGCTTGAACGTGTCGTTGATCCGGGAGTGTTCCCAGCTGTCGGCGTGCTCGCCACCGTTCGGGATGCGCTTGTTCTCGTAGCCGCTCATTCG
This sequence comes from Nocardia sputorum, assembly GCF_027924405.1. NCBI lineage: Bacteria > Bacillati > Actinomycetota > Actinomycetes > Mycobacteriales > Nocardiaceae > Nocardia > Nocardia sputorum. The sequence goes on from NZ_AP026978.1 coordinate 1,716,699, forward strand.
TTCGCTCCAGTCGGGAGCCTGGGCGGTGAAAATTGGACTCCGACCGGCGGGCGCTCGGGCAGGGTAGTGTTCAGTCTATTGAAGGCTGCGGCAAAGTCGCTGTCCGCCTGCATGAGTCGATCCCGGGCAAGCCGATGTACCTCTTGGATGTCCTCGACGATGCGATAGTGATCTTCCATGATCTGATGAACGCTATTGCGGTCCTTGGCTCCCTTGGCCTTGTCCTTGAATCTGTCAACCAGGGTTTTTGCCGAGACCAGGTCGCCGTTACGCTCGCCTAAGCCCCAGTGATCCTGCCCTGACACAAGATCCATATATCTCTGAATCTTCCGAATCGCGTCTTTGAAATACTGGCAGTCCCGGTCTATGTAGACGAAGTCCTCCGGCGACATCTGGATACCCAGCTGCCCTTCTCGTGCAGCGTTCAAGATGTTTCCCATCGGCCGAGGCGGCTGCGCGTTGTCGTCACTCATTTTCTATCCCTCCCGGTGAGTACGATCGCTTTCAGCATTGTCAAGCGTTGGAAGGTATTGTCGGGACTACTTTCTCCGCCAAAGTCTTCGCGAGTGCGCAGGTATCGATTTTGCCTGTCTTTCGATTTGACGGGGGGTTGCTCAGGAAGATTTCGAGGCTTCCGCCCTTCATCTCTACGTTGATCGTGCACACGGCGTCGGGGTGCTCCTCGACCTGACGAGTAGAGATCGCACGGCGTCCGTTGATGATGAACTCGTGGGTGTCCGCGAACTTCTTGTCCCGCACCATGTCGACGGTGATATTTGTCGTCCTGATGACGGGTGCATATCCATCCGTCTGGACCCAACCGCAACCACGCCACTTGACTCCGCCTGACGCGTTCGAGTCCTGCTTGTCTTTACTGCGCAGATTCTCTGAATCGAGGATGCTTTGCGGGATGTCGGTGCACGGGTCGTAGCCTGTAGGTACGTCCGGGGCGAGCGTTGGGTTAGCGGAAGGCGCTCCGCTGGGCGCTGTATCGTCATCGGCTGGACCGCAGCCTGTCAGTACGAGCGCGGTGCCGACGGCGAGGATGATCAGTCGCCGCGGATTCCACCCTGATGTCATTGGTCCCCCTCGCGCACCGGTTCGTCGTTCCTGGCTTCTCCAGGGACGGACCGGGCTCTTCCGCCCCCTGCAGTGGATGTTGACGCTACCGGCGGCGTTTCCTGCGTGCAAGCGGCCTGAAGCGTATCGCCGGTGGGCGATCCCGCCCAGTTCAGCGAGTGCCCCGGCCTCGCGAGAAGAAGAAGCCGGGGCTTTCGACGGGTAGTTCGATCAGGACTGCGACAGAGCCAGTTCTCCGCTGGATATGCGGTCAGTGAACGAGTCCCACTCGCTCGGGCCGAACGCGAGAGCCGGGCCGTTGGGATTCTTCGAGTCACGTACACCCACGCAACCTTCGCCCAGGAACGCGACCTCGACGCAGTCCTTCTCGGCACTGCTATAGCTGCTCTTGAACCAGGTGACGTCGGATAGGCTGGCGTTCACTCGGCGTACTCCTTCGCGATCTTGTGGATGAGAGCTCGGCTTCGCTCCTGGTCAAGTGCCGATCGCTGAATATCGGCGTACGTCTGGCGATATCGCCGGATCTCGTCGGGCCTCTCAAGATACAGGTCACCGGTGAGTCCCTGCATGTAAACAACCGGCGGCTCGGTGAGATGTGCAGTGGGATGGTTCGGAAAGTCGAGCATTACAAAGGACCCGGCGCCCAATCCCGCGTACGCCTCCGCTGCGAGCGGTACCACTCGGATTGATACATGGTCTCGTTCGCCTACAGTCGCCAGGTGCCTGAGCTGCCGTTCCATTACTGACGGGCCACCGATCGCGCGGCGCAGTGCGGACTCATCGATGACAGCCTCCAGGAGAACCGGTTCGGAGTCTTCCAAACGGGCCTTCCGCTGCTTGAACATCTCTATCCTCCGCTCGACTTCGTGTCCGGGTATCGCGGGAAGCTCGACCCAGATGAGCGCGCGTCGGTACTCGTCGGTTTGCAGGATTCCGGGCAGAAGGGTCGTTTGGTAGGACACGAGACGCTTGGCTACCGCCTCCAACTCCACGAAGAGGCTGAACTCTTCGGCGATGGTGTCCCCGTAGGCATGCCACCATCCGGGTCGCTTGGTCTCCTCGACCAGATTGAGCAGGATAGCGGTCCGTTCCTCCGACGCCCCGTACACCTTGCACAACCGCTCGACGAACAGCGGGTTCAGCCGGACCGGTTGCCCGGTCTCCATCCGCCACAGGGTCTGCTTCCCCACGCCGATCGCATCACGTGCGTATTCCGCGCTGATGCCTGAGCCGATCCGCAGCTCACGCAGCTGCCGCCCCAGCATCCGGCGGGGGAGGGTGGAACCGGTTGAAGTCACGACGAAATCCCTTTCGTAGCCTAAGTATTGGCTGGGTACCTAACTGGAACCGAATGGCGGGGGACCTTGGAACCTGGGCGATTTCCGCCCGGTTCCACCACTGAGAACATTCCCGCCCAGCAATATCCGGTGCTCTACTGAACCTCGCCCGGACCCATTCGAAGAAGTGCTGAAACCTTAACCGCCGCAACGGTTCCAGGTCCAGCGACCGGGCTTTTCGCGTACCGAACAATGTGAATCGAGGCAGGCGAATGAATCATGCGGCATTCGCGGACACTCCCGCGTCCCGCTGCGCGTTCTACCGCCGCACCTGTGGGCTGCCCGCCGGGATCCATCCGGAGATCGGCCGGATCGTCGTGAAGGCGGGTGTGGTGGGCGGGATCACGATGCCCGACAGGCTGGGGCAGTGCGTGCGTGACGACATGCTTTTCCGTGGTAGGCCACTCGGCCCGGTGGTCGCGCATATCCGTTCCCGCCGATGGACTTTTCTGTGCCGTCCCGATCTACCCGACGACATGCGGCTGTTCGCGGCCTTGTTCCGGCTCGACGTCTCGGTCGTGCCGTTCGGCAGTGAAATCGCGCTGCCGTCACCTGCCGATGCACCCGGCGCGTTTCGCCGATGGGTGATCGCGCCGCGAGACACGTTCCGTCCGTCCGGGATGGTGATCGTGGATTGCGTGCTGGCTCGCGCGGGCGGGAAAGGCGCGCCGTGAGCGAGGGCCTGCCGACGCGAAGTCAGCTGCTGGGAGCCTGCCGGGAGGGCGCACCGCCGCCGGACCATCCGGTGCTGCTGGGGGCGCGCGCTCTCGCGGAGCTGCATACGCGCCGGATCCAGGCGGGCCAGAGCTGCGCGTGCGACAACGATGAGCGCCGGGCCCGGTTGGTTCGTGACGTCGACCGCTGGGTCGAGACACGATTGCCCGCAGCGCGTGGCGGAGCCTATCTGCACACCGAATCGGTCGGCTCGGTGGTCGACCGCGTCGCCCGGCTCAGCGCGGGCGCGTACGCGGCGATGGCCGCCGACCAGGGCTGGGACCTGTGGTTCGCCTGGGAGCGACTGGCCGAACTGGCCGTGGCCTATGAGGATCTGGTCGGCGAGCTGCGCAGCGGACGCCGCCGGTTGCCGAGCGCTTTCTAGCGCGAGTCAGTTCCGCAGCAGGGTGGCGGCGAGGTGGTGCCGCAGTGGTTCGCCGACCGCCGCCATCCGGAGCGTGTAGTCGATCGTGTCGCCGGACACGTGCAGCGACCGGCCGACAGCGGTGACGAGTTTCGCGGTGCTGCTGCGCCCGATGGCGGTGGAGTCCAATTCCATGCGCAGCGTGCCGTCCTCGATCGTGAGCGAGCCCTCGCAGATTTCGGTGATGCCGGTGGGATGGGCGAGGATCAATTCGACGCGGTCGGGGCGCGGGCGTCGCAGATAGCCGGTCTCGGCGTGCAGCGGCCGGCCGTCGTCGGTGGCGCGGGTCTTCTGCCGGTAGGTGAGGAACGGTCGGCCGAGATGGCCGAACCGGATTTCCTCGATGTAGCCGAACGGCTGAATGGTCGGGTATTCACCCTGCCCATTACCGCGCCACGTGCCGAGCAGTGGAGCGAGCGGAGCGATATCGGGGTGCAGGGCAATCGCAGGCTGGGGTTCGACCACGGCGAACAGCCTAAACCCGTGCCCGTCCAACCGTTCGGGTACTCCCGAATTTGCCGCACGCTAAGGTTAGCTTCGCCTTATCACCAATGTGGTGTGGTCGGAAAGGAAACAGTAAGTTGAACGGACGCTGGAATGAGTCGCGTCGTGGCGGTACGCCTCGGTCGCGGACCCGAAGTGGTCTGCTGCGCGCGTCGGCGCTTGGTGTCGCGCTGATCGTGGCGGCGGGCTGCACGGACTCGAAGTCGGACGAGGCGCCCGCGCTCGACGGCAACAAATACGTCCAGACCAATCTCGCGGCCAACAACGCGGAGTACAAGGCGCAGTTCGTTTTCCCCGACCTGGTGAACGCCTGGGGGCTGGCCAACCGCCCCAAGGGCGCAGGCGGGCACTTCTGGGTCGGCGCGGGCGGTAAGTCGTTCCAATTCGTCGGCGACGTGACCAAGTCCTCGGACGAGAAGCTGCACAAACTCTTCCAGGACGATCTGAAGATCGTCACCATCCCCGGCGCCGACGCCGACACCTCGGACAAGAGCGCGGGCAAGACCACCGGCGTGGTGTTCAACCCGGCGCCGATCACCTCGGACCTGTTCGTCGTGCGCGACCAGCCGGTCGAGGCGGAAGGCGGCCCGCTCAACGGTTCGGCGCGATTCATCTTCGCCACCGACTCCGGCAAGATCTCCGCCTGGACCGAACTGGGCTTCGAGGGCCGGATCGTGCGCCACGACGGACCCGCCAACCTGGTCTTCGACGGCCAGGCGCAAGGGATGCAGTTCTTCGGGATCGCGCTCGCTCCTTCCGGTGACAAGCTGCTGGCCGCCGACTTCGGCGCCGACCCGCAGGTGCGGACCTTCGACAAGAACTGGCAGCCGATACCGACCATCGGCTTCGCCAACCCGTTCGCCACCGGCGATGCGATCGACCCGGCCGCGCCGGAGAAAGGCAAGAAGGCCAAGCCCGGCGATCCCGCGCCGTTCAACGTCTCGACCATCGGCAACCGGGTGTTCGTCGCCTACGCCACCACGCAGCCGGACGAGAAGGACGCCACGCAGTTCGATGCCGGCGAGGAGGATTCGCTGGACAAGGACGAAGAGCGGGAAGCGGGCGGCAAACCCGACAAGGGCAAGCTCGCCGAGTTCGACGCCAACGGCAAACTGGTGCGCATCATCGATGACGGCAAGCGCCTGAACGCGCCCTGGGCGGTGACGATCGCGCCGGACGGGTTCGGTCCGCTCAGCGGCAAACTGCTGGTCGGCAACTTCGGCGGCGCCGGACACGTGCTCGCCTACGACGACACCACCGGCAAATTCGCCGACTACCTGCGTGATGCCGACGGCAAGCCGGTCGCGATCGAAGGACTGTGGGCGCTGATGTTCGGCAACGGCGAGAGCCTCGGTGACGCCGACTCGCTCTACTTCACCGCTGGACCCGACGACGAGAAGGACGGCCTGTTCGGCAAGCTTCGGTTGAAGTAGGACCCTTCCCCGAGCGGCCCGCACCGATCCGGTGCGGGCCGCTCGTGCTTATCGTCCACCCGTCGGCGCCGAGGCCCGGGGTTCGGTGCGCCGTTCGCGGATGGCCGACTCGACTTCATCGACCGCCGTCCGGATCATCGCCCCGTAGCCATCGTCGGCGAGGGTGTGCAATCGTGTGCGAGCGGCGTCGATTTCGCGCTGTGCGGCGTCGAAGGAACCGAGCCTGCGGTAGTCGTCGGCGAGGTTGAGATGCAGTGACGGGTAGAACGCGGCCACCCGCAGCGATCCGTCATAGTTCTTGGCGCGGGCGTCGGAGAGGCTGTCGGCGGCGTCCAGCGCCCGGATGTTCCAGGTGAGCGCCTCGGCGGCGTCGTCGTACAAATCGGCCAGATAGTGGGCGAGTGCGCACCGGTGCAGCGGGTCGCCCTGTGGTCCGAGCGAGGCCCATACGGCGAGCAGAGCGTCGCGCGCGTCGTCCGGGCGGCCGTCGTGGCCGAGAGTGACGGCGCTGGTGATGGCGTCCATGGTGGGATCGTGGGTCGGGTTCATCCAGGTCTCCTTCGGTGGGATGAGGTCGCGTGTCGTGTGCGAGTTCGGGTGGCCGGTGTCGGGCCGACACCGGATGTATCTGGAGGCAGGCGGTGTGCGGGCGGGACGCGCGATCGGTCGCGGTGCAGACACGACGAACGGGCGGCGCAGCAGATACCGGCCGTCGGCGGCGGGGTGACTATGCCGAAGCGTTCTCGTCGAGCGGCCGCACCGGCATGGCCAGGGTGGTGAGATCTCCGTCGGTGGCGGAGCGCAGGATCACCGGATGATCGGCGGCGATGATGTCGAGCATGAGATCGGGGCCGAGCGCGGTGTGGACGGCGGGCAGCAGTGTCGCGGGATCGAAGGACAGCGTGACGGCGGAGCCGGTGACCTGAGCGGGCACGTGATGCGCCGCGCCGGGTGCGACCGCCACGAGCTCGGATGGCTGGATCTCGAACCGCACTGTCGCGGTGATCTTTTCGAGAAGGCGCAGCATGGCATGCCGGGCGACGAGCACCCTGGTGCGGACCGGTCCCAGCCCAGCCAGTAGGGCGCGATGGTCGGGGAAGTCGCCGTCGATGACGGCGGACCGGTGTTCTCCGCCGTCTCCGGCGAGAATCAGCCCGCCGTCGGCCGGTGTGGCGACGACCTCGTCCATGCCGCGCAGCGTCTCGGCGATCGACGCGAGCCCGCCCGGATCGAGCACCACGGACCAATCGCCGCCGTGCTGCCGGTTCGCCACGACGGTGCGGGTGGACAGGCGGTATCGGTCGGTGGCCGTGAGAGTCACGGCGTTCGCGCCGGCTTCCAGGAGAACGCCCGCCAGTACCGGGATCTCGCGGGTACGAGCCGCGGCGGCCCGGACCTGCTCGAGCGCCTCGGCCAGCGCCGCCGCATCAATCGCCACGTGCGCGCCGAGTGACCGCTTGACCACGGCGGCGACGCGAGCGGCCTCGTGCGCTCGCCGCGCCAGTTCCGCCACGTGACGGTCGAGCAGTAGGCCCGCGTGCTCGGCGTCGCCGGTGAGAATGTCCGCGATCGCCTCCAGCGGCAGATCTATCGCGCGCAACTGCCGGATGAGCGTCGCCCGCTCCCGCTGCGCCTCGGTGTAGTAGCGGTATCCGGTCAGTGCGTCGACGCGGGCCGGAACGAGCAGGCCGCAGTCGTCGTAGAACCGCAGCGCGCTCGCCGTGAGCCCGCTGGCCCGCGCGAGCACACCGATCGTGATCAACCCTGTCGACTCCGCACTCACCACGCGGCCATCATGGAGCCTCAACCAACTCGAAGGTCAAACGCCGGGGTCGGTGGGAGTTACGCGCCAGCGGCGCGACCAGTCCCAGACCGATTCCAGTGCTGTGCCGAGTTCGACGCCCGCGGTGGTCAGTTCGTAGGACTTGTCCGGGTTCTTCGCGATCAAGCCCGCGGACTGCAGGTGCTGCAAGCGCACCGACAGCATGCTGGAAGAGCAGTTGCCCATGCGCCTACGCAGTTCCAGGAAGCCGAGGCGGGCGGGTTCCAGTTCCCACAGGATGCGCAGAATCCAGCGCTGGCCGAGCAGGTCCATCGTGGCCAGCAGCGGCGCGTTCGCCGGGTCCTCCCGGCCACGCGGCGGCTTCGGTTCGTTTGCGCTTCTCATTTAGAACCAGCATAGTAGTTCTGAATCAGAAGCATCGGCCCGGGTCGCCGGGCGGACCGAGAGGGTGACGGTGGACGACACGACCGGACGGCGAATCGTTCTGATCACGGGCGCCTCCCGCGGTATCGGCGCGGAGACCGCTCGGGTGCTGGCAGCGCGGGGCGACCACGTGGTGATCAACTACCGGGAGAAAGCCAAGCGGGCCGACGCGCTGGCCGAGTCGATCCGGCAGGCGGGCGGCAGCGCCTCCACCGTGGGCGCCGACATCGCCGACGCGGACTCGGTCCGTGCGCTGCTCGCCGCGATCGTCGAGGAGTTCGGGCGGCTGGACGTGCTGGTGCTCAACGCTTCCGGTGGGCTGGAGCGCGATGCCGCGCCCGGTTACGCGATGGCCCTCAACCGCGACGCGCAGGAACGGCTGGCGCGGCTCGCCGTGCCGCACATGCCGTCCGGCGCGCGGATCGTGTTCGTGACCAGTCATCAGGCGCATTTCCACGGCCGCAAGCCGGTTCCCGCCGACTACGAACCCATCGCGGCCAGCAAGCGCGCGGGGGAGGACGCGCTCCGTGCCATGATCCCCGAACTCGCAGCCAGAGGTATCGCCCTGCACGTGGTCTCCGGCGACATGATCGACGGCACGATCATCGTCCAGCTGCTGGAGCGCCGGAACCCCGACGCCGTCGCCGCGCGCCGCGCGCAGGGCGACTTGCCCACCGTCGCGGAGTTCGCCACCGCCGTCGCCGCGGCAACCACCGCCCCCGCCGACCCGGGCCACACCACCTACATCGGCGGTCAGGACTACCTCGACGTGCGCGAAACCGTCTCCTGAACGCTGATCGTCGTGGTGGTCGCGGGCGGTCGGTCCGCGACGGTTGGCAGTCGAGGCCCGCGAGACGATCTCGGGTGCCGATCGAGCATGTGACTTCGCCAGGCGTGGCCGGGTCTGCGGGCGCTGGTAGTCGGGGTATGCGGAGCCGTCTCCTGAGCGCCGTCCGTCGGTCGGCATCTGTGAGCTGCGCGCGGTCGGGCAGGTCGCCCACCCTCTCGCCGTTCATCAGCGCGCCTTGATATCGCGCACGCGTGGGCACGCAAGGAATCGGCAATTTCGGTGGAGCGTCGAGGCCGGGACCCGGATCATGGGCGGATGGTCGACTATCTGAGCACTGCGTCGCGGACCGAGTGGGCCGCGGTCCCGCTGCCGGTGCGTGCGGAAGTGGCGCGGCTGCTCGGGGATGACATTTGTGCGGCGGTCGATCAGCGCGGCGGGTTCAGTCACGGGGTGGCGGTGCGGCTGCGGACGAGCGGGGATGGCGCCGCTTTCGTGAAGGCGATCGAGGTGGGCGACGGGCTCGCGTCGGTCTATCGGCAGGAGGCGCGGATCGCGTCGCGTCTGCCCGCCACGGCGCCCGCGCCGAAATGCCGGTTCACCAGCGAGATCGCGGGATGGTTCGTGGCCGCGTTCGAGGATGTCGAGGGGATGTTTCCGCGGCTCGACGAGCCGGGGGAGTTGCAGGACTGCCTCGATCTCGCCACGCGGTTGGCCACGGAGTTGACGCCGAGCCCGCTGGTGGACGTGCCGACGGTCGCGGAAGCCTACGGGACGGAGCTGATCGGTTGGCGGACGTTCGTGACCGAGGGCCCGCCCGTGGACCTGGACCAGTGGTCCGTTCGCCACCTGACGGAATTGGCCGAATTGGAAGCGACCTGGCTGACGGCCGCGGCCGGGAACACGCTGCTGCACACCGACCTCCGGCCGGACAACATGCTGCGGCGCGCCGACGGTGCGGTGCTGGCGGTCGATTGGGCGTGGGCTTGCCGAGGCGCGGCGTGGATCGACCTCGTCGCCCTCGCTCCGTCCATCGCGGCCGCCGGTGTGGATCCGGATCCGATCGTCGCCGCCCACCCGGTGACCCGTGACATCGACTCCGCGGCCATCGATGCCTTCGTGTGCGCGCTGGCCGGATATTGGGCCGCGGCCTGCCGGAGGCCCGGACCGCCGCGTTCGCCGTATTTGCGTGATCATCAGTCGGCGTTTGCTCGGCTCTCCAGAGATTGGCTGGCGTGTCGCACTGGTTGGCAATAACCGCAGTGGAGACGGATCTATCGTCGAAAAACCTGAGATCACTGGATGTTTGCCGTTGGTGTGGCATCGGGGCGGCGCCGAGAATCGGGCCGATGGGCGTGTCGCGGCGGTGGAAGTGAGCGAATCCGACGCGCCTGCTGCCGTTCTCGGTCACGCTGGGCACATGTGGATGTTCGGGCAGTGCCGGAACACCGGCGAGGCAAGGCATCGAGGACGCGACCGAGACGCGTCCACCCTGGTCGGAATGGGGGTCCGTGAAGTGGATCAGTTATCCGAGGCCCGGGTGATCCCGGGCAAAGAACTCCTGCTGGCCGCCTTCCGAGGCTTGCCGCACATGGATCATCCGATGCTGGAGGCGGCGGGCGAACTGGCGCAGTTGCACCAGACGCGCGAACGCACTCCCGCGAGCCGATGCGACAAACTCGACCGGCGCCGAGCGCAACTGGTGCGCGGCATCGACCGCTGGGTCACGCTCGCGACGCCGATCCCGCCGCCCGCCGCGCCCGAGCACAGCGAGACCGTCGGCCGCATGGTGGACCGGCTGGCCATGCTGGCCGCCCAGGCGTTCGCGCCGCTGACGCACGCGCCCGATTCGGTCTTCTACGACGCGTGGATCAGGATCGACGAATTGGCCGACGGTTACCAGGATCTCGTCGACGACCTGCGCACCGGCGCGCGACGACTACCCGAGGGGCGCTACGACCGCTGGTAGCTACCTGCCCCGCCCGAACAGCCGGAACGACCGCCTGCGACGGCGCGGCAGGGTCGCGTACACCATGGTCATGTCCGCGAAGACCTCCGCTTCCCGTTCGCGATCGGCGCCGAATTCGGCACGGCCGAGCACGTGTTCGATCGACTGCGGCGAAATCGAGGGCAGGATGACGGACAACGAGGGCGGCAGCGGATCGCCGCGCTCGTGGTCCTTGTGGTGGCCCAGCAGCATGTGGCCGACCTCGTGCAGGATGACGTGATCGGCGTTGCGGCCGGTCGCCGCGGCGTCGTACACGATGATGTCGTCGTGCTTGCGTGCCACCCACAGGCCGCCCCCGCCACAGCCCGTGTCGGCCAACATCGCCTTGGGCACCGGGTGCAGGCTGATCGAGCGTCCGCGATGGGCGGCCACCGCGGCCAGATAAGCGGTCAGATTCCACGGGTTGGGGAGGGGCACGGTCCGGGTGGCATCCCCGAAACGGGCTTCCATGCTGGTCATCGGCGCCCACCTTACCTACCGGGCGGCGACTAGTCATCTGCGGAATCCGGGCCTACCGGCGGCGGTGATCCGCAGGGCGACAAGCCGATCGGTCACTCGGTGGGCGGCCTGCTGTCCAACGGCTGGGCCCGGATGGCACGGATGGCCAGGTAGTTCAGGCCCCACAGCGCGATTCCGATGGCCAGCAGCACGCCCGCGATGGCATATTGGGCCGGATTGCGATCGGTGAACGGCGTGACGAGAAAGCCGCAGGTGAGCGCGCCGAGCACGGGCAGCGGCGTCGGCGTCTTGAAGTGCTTGTGCGGCACCGGGTCTCGCCGCAACACCAGCACGGCGACGTTGACCACGGTGAACACCGCGAGCAGCAGCAGCGCCGTGGTGCCGCCGAGTTCGGGCACCTCGCCGACGAACAGGATCAGCCCGAGTGCGAGCAGCGTGGTGAAGATGATCGCGTTGAAGGGCGTGCGGCGCCGCTCGTGAACCCGGCCGAACGGCCGGGGCAATACTCCTTGCCGAGCCATGCCGTAGATCAGGCGGCTGGCCATCAACATGTTGATCAACGCCGAATTGGCGACGGCGAACATGGTGATGTACGCGAAGATGTGCGTCGGGAAGCTCGGCGCGCCCACCTCGACGACCTTCAGCAGTGGGGTGTCGCCCTCGCCGAGTTGATCGGCGGGGACGAGGGCGACCGCGCTGATCGACACCAGCACGTAGATCAGCCCGGTGATGATCAGCCCGGCGAGCAGCACCTTCGGGAAGATGCGGGTGGGCTCCTTGCACTCCTCGGCCATGTTCACCGAGTCCTCGAAACCGACCATCGCGTAGAACGCGAGCGTGGTGGCCACGATGACGCCGCCTACCGCGTTGCGCTCGCCGGTGTCGAATTCGACGATGCGCGAGAAGTCGCCGTCGCCGAAGCCCAGCGCCCAGCAGCCGATCCCGATCACGATCAGCAGGCCGGTCAGCTCCACGCAGGTGAGCACCACGTTCAGCTTGACGCCCTCGCTCACGCCGCGCAGGTTGATCGCCGCGACCACCGCCATGAACACCAGCGCGATCACCGTCACCGCGGTGCCGCTGCCCAGATCCAGGTCGAAGGCTTCGGCGAAGTTGGCCGCGAAGGCCCGCGACGCCGTGGAGGCGGAGGTGATGCCGGAACTCATCACCGCGAAGGCGACCATGAACGTGAGGAAATGGATGCCGAACGCCTTGTGCGTGTAAAGCGCGGCGCCCGCGGCGTGCGGATACTTGGTGACCAGCTCCAGATAGCTGAAACCGGTGATCAGCGCGACCAGGAACGCCACCAGGAACGGCACCCACACCGCGCCGCCGACCTCGTTGGCCACCTTGCCGGTGAGCGCGTAGATGCCGGTGCCGAGGATGTCGCCGACGACGAACAGCAGAAGCAGCCCCGGCCCCATCACCCGTTTGAGCTCGGGCCCGGATTCGGCTGGTGGATTCTCGGTGACTTCGGACATAGGTCCTCCCCTCGGCAGTAAGCGCGAGGGTACCCATTCCGGCGCGGAATAGTCGTTCATCCGCGCCGGATGCCGGTGGCTCTAGTCCTCCCGGTCCATTCGGCGCGCGGCCTCCACGATCATGGCCGCGGAGTCGCGCGGGCTCAGCGCCATGGCGCGCAGCTGATCGAAGATCACGCCGAATCGGCGGATCTCGGTGTGGCCCTCGATCAGCTCGTCACCCGCCATGCCCTCGACGTAGACCAATTCGGGGTCGGCGGGATCGGGGAAATCCAGCAAAGTGAACGAGCCCGCCATGCCGGGGTGCGCGCCCGCGTCGAACGGCAGGATCTGGAGGATCACGTTCTTGCGCTTGATCTCCTGCAGCAACCGGTCGAGTTGCCCCCGCATCACCGCGGGCCCGCCCACGGTGCGACGGATGGCGGCCTCGTCCAGGACCACCCACAGTTCGAGCGGGTCCTCCTTGGTCAGGTTGACCGCGCGGTCCATCCTGGCCTTCGCCCTGCTCTCCATGACCGACGCCTCGAGCTTCGGCATCGAGGTGTCGATCACGGCCGTCGCGTACTCGTAGGTCTGCAAAAGCCCTGGAATGAAGGAGGTTTGATAGTGCCGGGCGGACAATGCCTCGGACTCGAAGTTGATGTAGGCGGCATAGACCTCGGACACGCTGCCCTCGTACGCGCGCGACATGCCCGGCTTCAGCGCGTCGGACAGCAACTCCAGGGCGTCTTCGCGCTGTTCCTCGCCGATCCGGTAGAGATCGAGCATCGCCATGAGGGTGCGCCGCTGCGGACGCGCCTGCGCGGTCTCGATCCGGTACAGCGTGGTGACGTTGATCCCGGTCTTCGCGCTCACCTCTTCCTTACTGAGCTGGGCGTTCTCGCGCATCTCGTGCAGCATCGCCGCCAGCCGCCGCAACCGGACGGTCAGGACGGTGCGCTTGCCTGCCATCAGTACTACCCCTTCGGTCTGCGCCCTTGCTGGAACGCGTTATCACGTGCGCCCTCGAATGCGGCCTGCGTGCAGCGGATCTGTGCCGAGTGTGGGCACAGCAACAGAGACTACCTCCCGTGATGCACGTTATGGTCGGTGTTTTCGTGGGAGTCTGCGTTCGGCGGCCGACTCTGCGGGGCAAACCCGACCGGGCGCTCGGTCGAGGCGGCGTCCGGATACTCGCCGACCAGCCCGGCATTGTCGCGCGGACGATCGGAACGCCGCGCGGCCGGAATGCGACCGTGGGATGCCATCCCACGCTCGTGGTCCGGCCGGGTGTGGTTCGGCGGCGCTTCCGGCGCCGGCCACCGATGTCGCGACCGGCGCGCCCGCCGCGTCACGGCGCATATTGCAGTCAGATTGCTATTAAATTCATACCCATCCAAAATAATGTTGATCGCCATGTAGAACACACATTTTTGAAGGATGCGGAGAGTTTGCCACAATTTGATTTCATCTCGTGTTCCCGGCCTTCTGCCGCGAGCGCCGATAGATAATGGCCGCGTGACGAGGATGGATCACCTCGCGCTGAGAAGCGCCTCCGCGATAGAGAGCGTCATCGCGGGCACGCCGCAGAGCGTGGGTACCTTCCGCTTCTGGTTCGAGGATCAGCGATGGGAATGGTCGGACCAAGCGGCCGCGATATACGGCTACGCCGGCGGGAGCGCGCGACCCAGCACGGAGTTGCTGCTGGCGCACAAGCACCCTGACGACCGGGCGCCCGCCGCCGAGTCCATCGCCACCGCGGTGCGCAGCGGTGAGCCGTTCTGCGGCCGCCACCGCGTCATCGATGCCGCCGGGCGCACCCGGCACGTCATCGTCGTCGCCGATCGGATGCGCGACGACCGGGGCGCCGTGGTCGGCACCGCGGGCTATTTCATCGACGTCTCCGACATCCTCGAGGAGAACCGGCAGGAGATCCTCGACGACACCCTGCCCGAACTGGTCGAGTCGCGGGCGGTGATCGAGCAGGCCAAGGGCGTGCTCATGGTCGTCTACGGCATCAACGCCGAACAGGCGTTCCGGGTGTTGCAGTGGCGCTCCCAGGAAACCAACATCAAGTTGCGGACGCTGGCGCGGCAACTGGTCGGCGAGGTTCCCGCGATGGGCGGCGGCCCGGCCGCGCAACGGGCCCGCTTCGACCACCTGCTGCTGACCATGCACGACCTGCTGGCGTCGAAGTAGGCGCCGGGACCGGAGGCGGCGCGCCCGGCCCCGGGGGTGCCGCGTTCCCCGGCCGCGTCCGGAATTGGTCGCTTGCCTAGTTGCGCTATGGCGACCCGCGCGCCGCGACGCCGCCCGGTACGGCGAACTCGCCGTTTGCGGCTGTGTCGCCGTCGAATCATCAGCGCGCCAACGTCATCGAGGACACGGGGTTGCGTGATCTTCGCCCTTCGACCGACCCCACTCCCGATAAGTCGGAGACAATTCATTAGAAGTCACCATAGTGGGAGGAAGTCGTTGTGGTCAGTGAGTACACATCGGCACTCGAGCGGGAAATCGTCACCATGCGCGGGCAACACGAGGCGTTGCTGCGAACCGGGCGGCAGTGGTCGTTGCGCGCGATGTTCGGTACACCCGACTGGGACATCGTCGATTACTGCCGCGACTTCCGGCCCAACCGGTTCGGCGACCGAGCGTGCGCGGAGGTGGAGCGCTTCTGCCGCGAGCACGGCATCTGGCTCGAGCCCGCGGGCCCGCACTACAACAGCATGACGCCCTACCTGCATCCTGGGGCCGTCAGCGCCGAGCGGATGACGATCATCGGCCTGTACAACGCGATCCTGTTCTGGCTCAACGACACCGTTGGGCGGGAGAAGTTCGGTCACCTCGGGGACGACGAACAGCGCGAAGCGCGCGTAGCGATCGACCGGCTGTGCGTCCTCCTGCGCACGCGCTCGGCGCCGCGGGACGCCACTCCGTTGGAGACGTCGGCAACGGCGTTCCTCGCGATGCTGTCCGCCCTCGCGGACCCGGCCTGGCTCGACCGGTTCATCGAATCGACCATCGAGCACCTGCGGCCAGCGATCCAGGACCAGAACGCCCGGGCGCGCGGTGGGTTGCTCAGCGTCGAGGAGTACATCGACCTGCGCTCCCAGGTGTCGGGCATGTATCCGGCGATCGCGCTGTGCGAGTTCGGCCGCGACGACTATCTGCCGTGGGAACGGATCCGCCACACCGGGCTGGACGGCGATCTGCACCGCCTGCGGATGCTGACCGTCGAGATCGGCGCGCTGATGAACGACGTGTTCTCCTTCGAGAAGGAGTGCATCGTCGATCTCGCGGACTTCAACTTGATCCCGGCGGTACTGCTGAACCACCCCGGATGGTCGCTCGAGGACGCCGTGCGGGGCGCCACCGAGATCGTGCGCGCACGGCTGGCCGAGTTCCGGAAGGTGGGCGCGGTCGTGGCCGAGCGATGCGACCACTTGGCCGCGGAGGACGCCGAGCTGGCGGCCACCGTCTCGACCCATCTCGCCGATCTGGTCGCGTGTGTGCAGGCGACCTGGGTCTGGCAGGTCAAGACGATGCGGTACAAAGGCGCGTCGATCTTCCGGGAGAACGGGTTGCCGTAGGGCCGCCCTTCTCGCCATGCCTGGGAATGCTTCCGGGCGGCAGTACTCGACGGTCTCGAACAAGTGTGGATACGATGCGTCGGGGGCTATCTCCGGCCTGAATGGTGAGGGGGTTGCGGTGGAACAGATCGAACTCGCCAGGATGGCGAACTCGTGGTGGCGCGCTCTGCAGGCCGTCGCCGATTGGTCGGTGTCCGTACCGGACCCCGAGGCCGTGCTACTCGGGATGGTCGAGGAGCTGGTTTCCGGCCTCGAAGCCGAACCTTTCGACGCGAGCGTCGGGCTCCGCGTGGGCGCGGGGCTGGCCTCCGCCGGACTGGTCGGCCCGGCGGTGCCCAGTACGTCCGCCCAGGTCCTCTATGGGCTGGCCGGACACGAGACGGCTCCGGATGCCGGGCGGCGGCTCGCGGCGCTGCTCGCGGCTGTCGGTCAGGGCTACGAAGCGCAGTCGCGGGAGGCCGCCAGCCACGCGCGCCGCTTGTATGACGAACGGTTCCGCGTGGTGTTCGACAACGCGGCGATCGCGATCGCCATCGGTGACACCGACGGCACGCTGCTGGACGTCAACCGGGGCTTGGCCGAGATGATCGGAGTCCCGGCGGAGACCCTGCGCGGGGTGTCGGTCTACGACTTCGCGCACCCCAACGACCGCGAGGGCATCCGCACGCTGGTGTACGAGAAACTCGTGCCGGCTGGGGCGGGCACGGTGAAACTGGAGCAGCGGATCCGGCGCGCCGACGACAGCTACGGGTGGGCGTCGTTCGCCATCACCTTCGTCAAGGGCGTGGACGGTCAGAGCGACTATCTGCTCGCGGTCGGCGAGGACGTCACCGAGCAGCACCGGATGCGCGAGGAGCTGCATCGGCAGGCCCGGCACGACCCGCTCACCGGACTGCCGAACCGGCGGCATCTCATCGAACGGATCGACGCGATGATCGCCGACGCCCGCAACGGGGACCGCGCGGGGTTGTGTTTCGTCGACATCGACCGCTTCAAACACATCAACGATCGCTACGGTCACGGCACCGGCGACCAGATTCTGACCGCGGTCGCGGAGCGCCTGCAGGACAGTGTGCGCGGATCGGGGTGCCTGGTCGCCCGCATCGGCGGCGACGAGTTCGTCGCGCTGGTCCCGCCGCCTGCCAGCGACCACCGGGTGGCCACCGTGGCGAACAGCCTGCTCGAGGCGCTGGTCGACCCGATCACCGCCGGTGACCGGCGGCTACGCATGTCGATCAGCATCGGCGCGGTCGTCACGGCGGTGGCGGGCGCGGACGCCGAATCGCTGCTCGACGCGGCCGATACCGGCCTCTACCGGGCGAAAGCCGACGGCAAAGGCCGATGGGTGCTGCACATTCTGGACACCGACACCTCACGCGGTCCGCAACCGGTGTTGTGAGCGGCGGTTCGCGCGAGGGTTCAGCGGGCGAGCAACCTGTGCAGGAACCTCGGCGAGACCATCGGCCGTTCCTCGGGCCAACGTCCCTCGCGCAAGTCGTAGTCCAAGCTGTGCAACAGCGACATGACCAGGTGCCCCTCGTCGAGCAACGGCCGGATGAGCCCGGCCTCGGCGTACCGGACCACCACCGGGACCAACTCGTCCTTCGCCGCTTCGATCCGGCCGGCCGCCGCGAGGCAGGAAGCGAGCAGCAGCGAGGCCTGTGCCGCGGCCCGGGGGCGTCGATCGGCGTCGATGGAATCCCGCAGCTGCCGGGCACGCGCGGACGCGGCGGCAACCCTCTTGGCGGCGCCGGAACGCAGCAGCATGCGGATCGCGGAATCCTCGCGCATCTCCGCGGCCATCGTGGCTATGCCGCTTTCCCCGGCCGGCGGTTCGGTGACATAGGTGGCCGTCAGGCCGAGCCGGACCTGCTCATTGGCGATGCGGGTGGCCAGCCGGGGCAGTTTCAGGGCCTGCGCCACCTCGGCGCCTTCTTCCAGCCGTCGTGCGGCGGACGACAGGTCGCCGCGCAGGGCCTTGATCCGGGCGCCGGTGGCGTAGTTCGCCATCAGGAAGTCGACCGGGCCGCCCTCGGTGCCGAGCCGGCCCGCTTCGTCCAGCAAGCGCTCGGCCCCGGGGAGCTGGTCGCGTTCGTAGAGCAACTCGCCGAGCAGGGCGCCCGCCAGACGGGCGGCGTAGGACCGCGGGCCCGTGGAGCTGATGGCGATCTCGAGCGCGGTGCGGAAGCTGTGTTCGGCCGTGGCGATATCGAGCTGTTCGCGTGCCGCGACGCCGACCAGGCTGTGGCTGTACATCAGGATGAATGTGCTGCGGGTCTGCCGGTAGAACGGTGTGGCCCAGTCGTGCCATTCGCGCGCCCGGTCGTAATCGAACCGGCTGAACGCGGAGAACGCGGCGAGATTCGCGGCTTCGCACAGCACCCACGGACCCAGCGTGTCGGCCCGGCCCAGGCATTTGCCGACTACGGCGTCCACGCCTTCGGGATGGTCGCCGAACGCGCGTTCCACGCACTCGATGAGGTCGGCTTCGATCGCCAGATCCGGGTCGTCGACCGTCGCCTTCTCCAGCGACGCGCGCACCAGCCGTAACGCGGCGTGCAACTCCGTGGGCTGTCGCAGCACCACGTGGGTCCAGGCGATCGCGATCTGCAGCCGCGGGCGCGCGGCGGCCACCGCAGGCGGAAGTTTGGCGACCAGGCCGAGGAACGTCGCCAGCTGCGCGTCTTGCACCAGATCGCGGGCTTTGGCCTCGACGATGTCGACCGCCATCTCGCCGCCGTCGCCGGCCAGCGCGTGGTCGATGGCGTCGCTGAGCATCCCGTGGTCGCCGAACCATGTCGCCGCCGTGCGGTGGAGTGCGGCGACCTCGTCGGGGAAATCACGCTCGAGTCGCCTGCGCAGGAATTTCGCGAACAGATGGTGGTAGCGGAACCAGTCGCCGCTGTCGTCGACCCGGCGCAGGAACAGATTGCGGCGTTCGAGATTCTCCAGCAGGTCCTGCCCGTGCGGCCTTCCGGTCAGGGCGGTGGCCAAACTGCCGGAAACCCGGTCCGGAAGCGCGGTTTTCAGCAGAACGTCGAGCAGCTCGGGCTCGACGGTGTCGAGCACGTTCTCGGCCAGGTACTCGGCGATGGCATGGTTGCGGCCGGACAGGTGGGCGATCAGCGAGGCCGGATCGGGGTGCTCGCGCAGCGACAGCGACGCCAGTTGCAAGGCCGCCGCCCAGCCTTCGGTGTAGTCGTGCAGTTCGGCGTTCTCGGCGTCGGCCAGCGTGAGACCGGTCTGTTCGGCGAGGAACGTGCGCGCCTCGTCGGGGTCGAAACGCAATGCGGCGGCGTCGATTTCGACGAGCTGGTGGCGAACGCGCATGGTGCCGAGCGGCAGACCTTCCAGCGAGCGGCTGGTCAAGATGATCTGCAGGTGCTGCGGGCCCTCCTCGATCAGGTAGTGCAGGGCCTCGACGGCGGCGGGATCGGTGATCCGATCCCAGTCGTCGATCACCAGGGCGAACCGCTCGTCGCGTGCGTGGATGGCGTCGATCAGCGTGGTGAGCACGTAGCGTGCGGCGGCGGCGTCGCCCTCCTCGAGCACCGGCGTCAGGTCGGGCGCCAGCGCCGGGCTGACGCGATTGAAGGCCTCGATCAGATGCGTCAGCAGCCAGACGACGTTGTTGTCGTCCCGGTCGACGTTCAGCCAGGCCACCGCCACCTTCTCGGTCTCGGCGAGACGCTTGGCCCACTGGGCCGCCAGGGTGCTCTTGCCGAACCCGGCTGGGGCGTGGATGACGGCCAGGCGCGGCGGCGGCACGGTCTGCAACGCGTCGATCAGGCGCTCGCGCTGGACCAGCGGCCGAGTAGGCAACGCCGGGCGGAATTTGGTCTCCGGCGTCGGCGGGGTCTTCGGGTGCGGGGTGGGGAACCGCGCGGTGGCCGTCAACGGCCGCGTGCTGAGGTCTTCGGGCGCGGGCCGATCGCCCGCGGGCAGAGTCATGTGCTCGACCTGCATGTCGTTGCCGCGCTGGATATCGCGCAGCCGCTCGCCGAACGCGGCGGCCGAGGGCGGACGGTCGGCGGGATTGTGCGCCATGCTGGCCTCGATGGCGGCGGCCACCTCGTCGGGGATGCCGTCGAGCCGCAGATCCGGCAGCGGGTCGGCGGCGATACGCAGGAACTGTGCGACGACCTGCTCGCCGGAACGACGCTCGTATGCCGCGTGACCGGTGATCATGGCGAACAGCGTCGCGCCGAGCCCGTAGACGTCCGAGGCGACCGACGGCACGCCGGAACGCAGCACCTCCGGCGCGGTGAACGCGGGCGAACCGGTGACCACACCCGTGGTGGTCTCGAAACCGCCTTCGATACGGGCGATCCCGAAATCCGTGAGTTGTGGCTCGCCGTAGTCGGTGATCAGGACATTTCCCGGTTTGATGTCGCGATGCAGAATGCCTGCCCGATGCGCGGTCTCCAAGGCGCCCGCCAGCTTCACGGTGATCCCGATCGCCTCCGGCAACGGCAGCAGACCCTCCCGGCGGATGCGGTCTTCCAGCGAACCGCGCGAGTGATACGGCATCACCAGGTAGGGTCGTCCGCTGCGGGTGGTCCCCACTTGCAGGATCGGCACGATGTTGGGATGCCCGGACAGCGCGCCCATGGCCTGCTGTTCGCGCAGGAATCGTTCGACGTTCTCCGGTTCGAGATCCGGTCGCGCGGTGAGCACCTTGACCGCGACGCTGCGATTCAACGCCCGCTGCCTGCAGCGGTAGACGACGCCGAAACCGCCCTTGCCGATCACTTCGGGGTCGTCGAGACCCGCGCCCTCCAGTTCCCGCTCGATCCCTGGAGGCCGATCGTGCTGTGTGGCGAACGGGT
The DNA here is from genome assembly GCF_027924405.1 of Nocardia sputorum. Classification (NCBI taxonomy): domain Bacteria; kingdom Bacillati; phylum Actinomycetota; class Actinomycetes; order Mycobacteriales; family Nocardiaceae; genus Nocardia; species Nocardia sputorum. The sequence goes on from NZ_AP026978.1 coordinate 1,737,530, forward strand.
CCGAACCGGCCATGGCCCTGCTCTGCGTCGGATGTCTGTGGTCCTGCGGGTAGATACCCAGTTTATGCCCAGCGAACCCGGCGCTCAGTTATTACGTTTGAGATAGAAGACGAGGTACAGGTGGGCCTTGCGGCGCTGTGTCGTCGTTGTCCAGGGGCGGCTGCCGGAACGCAGCAAACATGGGAGCCGGGCTGCCGAGCAGGATGCTCCAGCGGACGTCGTCGGAGCGGCGCCGGGCGCTATGACATATGTCAGAATCCGCGCATGACCATCGACGTCTGGGCGCAACACCCGACCCGGCGCTTCCTCGCTCACGACATGTTCGCCTCACTGCGGCGGTGGACCGGAGCGGTGATACCGACCGACGAGATCCCCCTGTCGGTCACCCTCGACGCGATGGACGCCGCGGGCGTCGACCGAGCGCTCATCTCGGCGTGGCACGCGCCGGAAGGCGTCCTCATCTCCAACGACGAGGTCGCGGCCTGGGTGGCCGAGGCGCCCGAGCGCCTGCTCCCCATCGCGTCGGTGGACCTGCGCAGTCCGATGGACGCGGTACGGGAGTTGCGCCGCCGCGTGGACCAAGGATTCAAAGGGCTGCGGGTGCTCCCGTGGCTGTGGGAGCTGCCGCCGACCGATCGGCGCTTCTATCCGCTGTTCGCGGCCTGCGTCGATCTGGGCATCCCGTTCTGTACGCAGGTGGGGCACACGGGTCCGTTGCGGCCGTCGGAGACCGGCCGCCCCATTCCGTACATCGATCAGGTCGCCCTCGACTTCCCGGAGCTGACGATCGTCTGCGGGCACATCGGTTATCCGTGGACCGAGGAGATGATCGCGGTCGCGCGCAAGCACGAGAACGTCGTCATCGACACCTCCGCGTACACGACCAAACGCCTTCCCGCAGAACTGGTCTCCTATCTGAAGTCCCGGAGCGGGCGCAGGAAGGTGCTATTCGGCACGAACTATCCGATGATCTTCCCGCAGCACGCGCTCGATGGTTTCGCGGCCCTCGGGCTCGACGACGAGACCCGCGAGCTGTACCTGGACGGCAACGCGCGGCGCGTTTTCGGACTGGCCGGTTGACCGATTTCGCGCGGCGGCGTGTCGGCAGGCCGTTGCCCGCGCTTTCCCCGCTTCGGTCATAGGATGCCTCGGCGCGCCGGTGTCGACCGGGCCGTCGCGCGGATCGCCGGCGGATCGGGTGCCGGCGCCCCCGGTCGGCACGCATCCGAGGAGGTCGAATGCTCTGGGCGGTACAGGTGTTCGCCGCCGCGGCCGCTGTGCTCCATGTCGGCATCTTCGTCATGGAGTCCGTGCGGTTCGGCGACCCCAAGGTGTACCAGGGGATCTTCCGGCTCTCCGAAGCCGAATTGCAGGCGGCGCGGCCATGGGCGTTCAATCAGGGCTTTTACAACCTGTTTCTGGCGGTGGTGACACTCGTGGGCGTGGCGATCCTGCGGTCGGCGCCGGAGGCGGGATGGGCGCTGCTGCTCGCCGGATGCGGGTCGATGCTGGCCGCGGCGGTGGTCCTGGTGGCGCACGACCGCCGGTTCGCCAGAGGTGCGATGGTGCAGGGCGCGCTGCCCGCGCTGACGCTGCTCGCCGCCGCTACTCGGCTCTGAACGTGTCCAGGTGGTGGGCAAGCCGCTGAAGGCCGGTGTGGCGCTTCGGGATCGTGTTCCTGTCACCGGTCCCCGCGAACGCCATCCGCACACTGGTGGCAACTAAAGGTTCACAGCGGTGGTCGCTTCCGTACTCGTGGACGGGCGCGGGGTTCTGAACAGTGACCGGAAGTCGGGAACGAAGGACGTCTCCCGTATCGCCGAACGGGACGGGGATCGTTCGGCCTCTGGTGCCGAAAAGGGTTGCGGTGAGTGTGCTCTCGGCGCTGACGCACCGTCAGGAGGCCTTGACCGCAGAAATGCAGACGCAATCTTGCGTTCTTGCATCTGTACGTGCATGATCCAGCTAGCCTAGTTGTGACAACCGATCCGATGGCCGGGATAACCGAATCGAGAGCCAATTATGTTGGTACAAAGAGCGTTGGTGTCGGGCGAACTCGGAGTACGGCGATGAGCGCGCCGACAGTCGGCGTCTTACCGACCGCACCGCAATTGTTGTGTGCTTTCCAGGGACGGCGTTTCCAAGACCGGGAGCTGCTGCGGTCCGCACACGCACTCGCCGAGCTGCACCAGCACCGCGTGCAGGCGGTGGACGCCGCACTCATCGCCGAAATAGACTGCCGCCGTCGCGAGCTCGTCGACGACATCAACGACTGGGTCGCGCAGGAGATCCCACAGCACCGCAACGGGGCTTCGCTGCACACCGAGAGCCTCGGCGCCGTGGTGGACCGGATGGCACGTAGCTGGGTGGACGCCAATCAGGTCATTCACACCGAGGGCGCGCGCAGCGACAATACCCATAAACATTGGTATCAACTGGCCGAACTCGTCGACGGGTACACTGATCTGGTAACCGACGTGGCCGGTGGCCGCCGCCGTTTGCCCGAACAATGAGTTCGACGCGACGGTGGTCTCGTCCGCGGTAGTGACACTGCCCCGCAGCGTCACTCGTCCGAATGGCGACGTCCCGGTGCCGAGCCGCCCGACCAGTGGCTTTCTCCGGGTGGTCCTGTCGCCGGCACAGTGACGGCGGGCGCAACGGGGCGCCCCGCCCGGCGTGCCGCGTGGTCGACTGGCGCGGCACGCCCGTGACGGATTCTCTTGCCTGGCAATCATTCCGCGACTAGCGCGCGGCCGCCCGTGCGCGCTGCCCGACGGGCGCGGCGTCGCCGGAGATAGCGACGGATCCGGCTGGCGCAGAAGTACACCAGGGTCACACCGGCGACGAGCAGAACCGCCGCGATCACCGACGCGGCCAGTGGGTGGAAAACGGCGAGGGTGACCACACCGGCCACGGTCACATCCTCGACGGTGCTCACCACGATGTTGCTGGCGGGCTCGGGGGAGGTGTTGACCGCCATCCGGGTTCCGGCCTTCACCAGATGGCTGACCAGGGCGGCCGTTCCGCCGACCGCGCCCGCGGCGAGTTCCGGCAGCGAGCCGTCCTGTCCGGCCAGCAGGGCCGCGACCACCGCTCCCGCGATCGGCCGTACCACGGTGTGCACCGCGTCCCAGAACGAGTCGAGATACGGGATCTTGTCGGCCACGGCCTCGATCAGGAACAGCACTGCCGCCGCGATCAGGACATCGGTGCGCTGCAAGGCTTCCGGCACCGAATCGGCGAAGCCGAACCGGCCGAAGAGGCCGAGCAGCAGGACCACGGCGTAGGCGTTCACGCCACTGGCCCAGCCTGCTGTGAAGATCAGCGGTAGAACGGACACGAGCCCATGGTATGGGGATGGGGCGACAGGCGTCGGCAGCGTGGCCCCTGCTGCCCGGGCCGCGTCGAAGCGGTGTTCCGAGCTCCCGCAGCAGGACGGCTATGTGAGTTCCTTGCGGCCCTGCACCGTGAATTGGCCCAGCAACTCACTGAGTCCGTTTCCGAGGTCCATGAGCGCGGTGTCGAGAGCTGCGCTGTCACGCTTCCGTTCGTCATCGTCGGAAGCGATTCCGGTTGTCGCCATGTGCTTCATGACGAAAGGCTCGTAGCGCCGATCGATGAATTCTTTTGTCAACTGCGGGAATTCTGAAGCAACGCGTACATGTCCTCGCTGGAAGCCATGCTCGCCAGATCGGCGGCGGCCATGAAGGCGACCAAGCGATCAGCGAATACCGTCATTCCGGTACGAAAGCCATCGAGATCGGTTACGCGGAGGTATCCGGCCATGGCTCCTACCTGCGCTACGAAGCCGTACGCACTGGCGAGGAAGTCGTGGTAAGCGTCTTTTCGGTTCTTCAGTGCCACCTGCACCAACGCGAGTCGCTCGTCGCGATCCGCTTTGTTGACAGTGACGTACACGGCGGCGGAGGCCGACACGATGCTGGAGATCAGCGCAGCGCACAGCGCCGCTGTGAGCGCGTACCGTCCACTTCGGGTGGTCGTGTCCGTCTCGCGCGTGTGCTCGTCCTCGCCTGCCGCCGACTCGGTCCGGGCATTCCCCGTTGGCTGCTCCGCGGGAAGGTCGAGCGATGAAGGCGCTGCGGTTTTGTCCCGGTGCGGTTGAGAAGCTGGTTCAGTAGCCATTTCTACTCCCACCCGACGGAGGGTTTCCGGTGTGCGGATCATTTCACGCGCCAGCGGACACCGTCGGCTGAATTACTCGATCCGGTGTCGCCTACGCCGACTCGCGGGGTACGGACTCGGTCCGATATGAGCCCACGATCGTCACGCCACATCGGTCTGCGTATTCGTCGGTGCCCGGGCGAATGGGATGCCGTGCGTCCGTCAAGACCGCGGTGGGACGACCTCTCCCGGATGGCCACGGTCCGTGCCGCCGATTCGGCGACCGATGGGCTCCGGCTGCCCGGCAGAACCGGACCGTGGTCCGGCGCTGTTTCCGCTGGCCCTCGGCATCGGCGCGGTGGTCCGATTACGCTGTTCGCTATGTCTGTCCGCACTCGCAAGCCCCTCGTCCCCGGAACGCTGTCGCCCACCCGTGAAGTGCCGCGCGCCATCGAGCGGCCGGAATACGCGTGGAAGAAGACCGCCGACGAGGGGCGCGAGCCCTGGGTGCAGACCGCCGAGACGATCGAGAAGATGCGGATCGCGGGCAAGATCGCCGCGCAGGCGCTGGAGGAGGCAGGCAAGGCGGTCGCGCCCGGCGTGACCACCGACGAACTGGACCGCATCGCGCACGAATACATGTGCGACCACGGCGCGTACCCCTCCACCCTGGGTTACAAGGGCTTTCCGAAGTCGTGCTGCACCTCGCTGAACGAGGTCATCTGCCACGGCATCCCGGACTCGACCGTGATCGAGGACGGCGACATCGTCAACATCGACGTCACCGCCTACATCGACGGCGTGCACGGTGACACCAACAAGACATTCCTCGCCGGTGACGTCGACGAGGAGGTGCGCCTGCTGGTCGAGCGGACCGAGGAGGCCACGATGCGGGCGATCAAAGCGGTCCGGCCCGGCCGGGCGCTGAACGTGATCGGCCGCGTCATCGAGTCCTACGCCAACCGGTTCGGCTACGGCGTGGTGCGCGACTTCACCGGCCACGGCGTCGGCCCGACCTTCCACAGCGGACTGGTCGTGCTGCACTACGACCAGCCCGCGGTGGAGACCATCATCGAACCGGGCATGACGTTCACCATCGAGCCGATGATCAACCTCGGCGGCATCGACTACGAGATCTGGGACGACGGCTGGACCGTCGTCACCAAGGATCGCAAGTGGACCGCGCAGTTCGAGCACACCTTGGTCGTCACCGAGTCGGGGGCCGAGATCCTGACCCTCCCGTGACCGGCGGCCTGGCCGGTCGCGGACCGGCGGTCCGGGTGGCCGCACCCCGCATGACCGGGCCGCGATGAAGGGCGCGCTGCTGGTCGCGGGCACGACCTCGGACGCGGGCAAGAGTGTCGTCGTGGCCGGGATCTGCCGGATGCTGGCGCGGCGCGGCGTGCGCGTCGCCCCCTTCAAGGCCCAGAACATGTCCAACAACTCCGTGGTCACGCTCGACGGCGGGGAAATCGGCCGGGCGCAGGCATTGCAGGCCCAGGCGTGCGGACTGGAGCCGAGCGTGCGGTTCAATCCCGTCCTGCTCAAGCCGGGCAGTGATCGCCGCTCCCAGCTGGTGGTGCGCGGCAAGGCGGTCGGCACCGTCGGCGCGGAGGACTACTTCCGGCATCGCCGGGAGCTGCGCGAGGTGGTGGCCGCCGAACTGGCCGCCTTGCGCGCGGAATTCGACGTGGTCGTCTGCGAGGGCGCCGGGTCGCCCGCCGAGATCAACCTGCGCGCGACGGATCTGGCGAACATGGGTCTGGCGCGCGCCGCGGAGCTGCCGGTGCTGCTTGTCGGGGACATCGATCGCGGTGGCGTGCTCGCCCATCTGTTCGGCACCGTCGCCATCCTCGAGCCCGAAGACCAGCGATTGATCTGCGGGTTCGTCGTCAACAAGTTCCGCGGCGCGGTCGATCTGCTGCGGCCCGGGCTGGAGCGTCTCACCGAGCTCACCGGCCGCCCCACCCTCGGCGTGCTGCCGTATGCCGACGATCTGTGGATCGATGCGGAGGACTCGCTGAGCACCCTCGCCGACGCGCCGGTCGGCCGTCCGCGGCCACCGATGGGCACCGAGTGGCTGACCGTCGCCGCGATCCGGCTGCCGCGCATCTCCAATTCCACCGATGTCGAGGCGCTGGCCTGCGAACCCGGCGTCGCGGTGCGCTGGGTGGCCGAACCGTCCCGGTTGGCGGACGCCGATCTGGTGGTCCTGCCCGGCAGCAAGGCGACGGTTTCGGATCTGCGGTGGTTGCGGCGTACCGGCATCGCCGACGCATTGCGGGCCCGCGCCGGCACGGGCAAGCCGATCCTGGGCGTCTGCGGCGGATATCAGATGCTCGGCACCCGCATCCTGGACCGCGTCGAGTCCGGTGCGGGCGAGGTCGACGGGCTCGGACTGCTCGATCTCACCGTCGAATTCGCCGAGCCGAAGGTGTTGCGCCGCAGCTCGGGACACGCCGCGGGAGTCGCCGTGCACGGCTACGAGATCCATCACGGCCGCGTCACGCACCGTGCGGATCAGGCGTGGCTCACCGTCGACGGCGAGCCGGAGGGCAGCGTCCGCGGCGCGGTGTGGGGTACCCACCTGCACGGGTTACTGGAGTCCGACGAGTTCCGGCGCGGGTGGCTCCGCACGGTGGCCGAGGCGGCGGGGCGCGCGGGTTTCGTCGCGGCCGACGACGTCTCGGTCGCGACGGTGCGTGCCGCCCAGCTCGATCTGCTGGCCGATCTGATCGAAGACCACCTCGACCTCGCCGCATTCGAGCGCCTGCTGACCGACGGCGCGCCCGCCGATCTGCCCTCCCTGGCCACCGACATCGTGCTCCCGAGCGGCCGCATCGGTTGACGCGAACCACCCAGCGCCTTACCTTGCAGTAAGGAATTCGGCTCCAGGTAAGGCTAGGGGCCGATCGGCACGGTCGGGTGAGGATGATGGCGGCGGAGAAGAGGCCCAGCAGCCGAGGGGCGAATGTGGTGTCGGCGACGGTCACGAGCAAAGGGCAGATCACGATCCCGATCGATGTGCGCGTCGCGATGGGCTTGCGCACCGGCGTGCGCGTCGCGTTCGTGCCGACGCCCACGGGCACCTACGAGCTGGTGCCCGAAACGCGAACGATCAAGGCGCTGAAAGGCATCGTGGGCTGGTCCGGATCCCCGATCGGCCTCGCCGAGATGAACGAGGCGATCGCGGGCAACGTCGTGGAAGGCAAGCGGTGATGATCGGTCTCGACGCGAATGTGCTGATCCGCTACCTCACCCAGGACGACCCGGAGCAGTCCGCCCGTGCCAATCAGGTGATCGACGGGCTCACCGAGAGCAAACCGGGCTACGTCACGATGATCGTGCTCGCGGAGATCCACTGGGTGCTGCGTCGCGGCTACAAACAGGACCCCGAGGCCGTCACCGACGTGCTGCTCGGACTGCTCGATTCGAGCGAGATCGTGGTCGAGCGCGCCGACACCGTGCGCCAGGCGTTGCGCCGGGCCGCCGACGGCGCGGACTTCGCCGACGCGCTGATCCAGCAGCTCGGTCAGGAGGCCGGGTGTGAGCTGACCGTCACCTTCGATCACAACGCAGGTGAGCGGGCCGGGATGCGCCTGCTCGCGTGAATCCGGCACCCCGACCCACCGCCGCGGTGCCGTGATCCGTGTAGCGTGATTCGGCATGGAATCTCGGCAGATCACGGTGGGTGACCGGGCGTGGACCGTGCGGATCGACGGGCCGGAATCCCGGCACAGCGTGCTGCTGCTGCCCGACGCGGGCGACCCGGCGGACGTCTTCGATCAGGTGTGCGCCCGGCTGCACAATTCGGATCTGCGCACCTTCGCGGTGGAGTCGATCGAAGGTCTCGACCCGGCCGCCGTCACCGCGATCCTCGACGCCCTGGGGCTGCCGTGGGTGAACGTCGCCGGGTGCGGAGCGGGCGCCGTGCTGGCCTGGCAGGCGTGTGCGCGCGGCTTCGGCCGTTTCCAGAGCCTGGTCGTGGCCGATCGCGGTCACCCGGCCACGCCCGGTGCCGATGGAGCGGTGGCGGACGCGTCGACCGGCCCGGTGGAGGTGCCGACCACGCTGCTGGTCACCAAGAATCTGCCGCGCTCGGTGGCCGACACCTCCGGGCGGTTCGTCTACGGCGAGTTCCGGGTGGTGGAGGTCGACGTCACCGATGTGGCCACCGAAGCCGACCACGAGCTGGCCACCGAGATCGTGCTACGCACCAGCCTCTGGTGAGTCGGCGCCCGCCGCGGCCTGGTAACCGGCCAGCCAGTCGAGCCAGTTGTCGAGTTCGCGAAACGCCTGGGCCAGCGGTTCAGGGCCGGAGAGGAACACGTCGTGCTTGGCGCCGTCGATCGGCACCATGTTCGTGCGATCGCCGAGGCAGCCGGACCAGCGCTGGATCTGCTTGACGTCGAGCACCGCGTCGGCCACGTCCACGGCGGGGCCGTACTCCTTGGCGAACTTGGTCATCCGGGAACGCAGGATCAGCGAGGGGACGCCGATGTCGAGGCCCTGGTGCAGCCGCGCGTGGCCGTTGCGGATCGCCCGCAGCCAGCCGAGCCGGACCGGGAAGCCGTGCAACGGTTTCCAGTCCAGGTTGTAGTTCCATTCGCCGGACACCGAGTGGTGCAGGCTGTCACCGTAGGTGCTGATCTTGCCGCCGGGCAGCTGCACCATCTTGCGGAAACGGCCCACGGCCTTGATGATCGGCGTCCCGATGCTGCGGTAGTACGCCGGACCCTGCAGGTCGAACCACGGGCTGTTGAGCACCACGCCGGTGATGCCCGCCGCGGCCGTGCCCTCGGCGCGGTTGAGCCGATCCAGCCACAGCGACACGACCAGACCTCCGGTGGAGTGGGCGTTGAGCACCACCGCGGCACCGGTCTCGGCCCGCACGATCCGCAGCGCCTCCGCCAGCTCCCGGTCGTAGAAAGCGAGATCCGTCACATAGTGCGGGGTCTGCCCGTCGCGCAGCGAACGGCCGCATTTGCGCAGGTCGAGCGCATAGAACTGGAACCCGCGCGCGGCGAAGTGCTCGGCGAGGTGCTCCTGGAAGAAATAGTCGGTGAATCCGTGGACATAGAGCACCGCGCCCGCGGTCTGTTCGACGGCGCCGGAGGGGACGTAGCGCACCAGCGTGGCGACCACCTCGCCCTCACCGTCGGGATCGGGGCCGAGAGGCAGCGTGCGCTGCTGGTAGTGCGGACCGAGGACGTCGGGGCGCCAGCCTTCGCCATCCGGCGAAGTGCTGACCGGTTCGGCAAGCGACTGTTCGTTCGTCACGCGACCAATGTATTGGACAGTGTCATGCGCCGACAGACCACGGCCGTCCACCCGCCGCCGAAGTGATGACGATCTCTGTCACATTCCGCACATTCAGCAGGTTCGCTGCGGGGTGGCGGCGTGGTGAGGTGCACAATTGGGCTTAGGTGAACGGCGGGTAACCTAACTCCCGCCATGCCGTTCGGGGTCGGCGGACGCCGGAACCGAGCCACAACCACACCGTGCCCAGGCAGGTCCACCCGCCCGGTGGGCCCGCGCAGAAGGACAAGGAAGTCGATCTACCCGTGCCGAACGCTGCCATGACTGAAAAGACCGATGTAGTACTCATCGGTGCCGGCATCATGAGTGCCACTCTCGGCGCGCTGCTGCGGCAGCTGCAGCCGGAGTGGTCGATCTCCCTGTTCGAGCGGCTCGACGCCGCGGCCGCGGAGAGCAGCGATCCGTGGAACAACGCGGGCACCGGGCACTCCGCGCTCTGCGAGCTGAACTACAGCCCGCAGCTACCGGACGGCTCGGTGGACATCACCAAGGCCGTCGACATCAACGAGCGGTTCCAGGTCTCCCGTCAGTTCTGGTCCTACGGCGTGGAGAACGGCATCCTCCGCGATCCGTCCGCCTTCATCAACCCGATTCCGCACGTCAGCTTCGTGCACGGCGCCGACAACGTGGAGTACCTGCGCAAGCGGTACGAAGCGCTGGCGCCGCACCCGCTGTTCGAGGGCATGCAGTTCATCGACAGCCCCGACGAGTTCACCCGGCGGTTGCCGCTGATGGCGCGCGGGCGGGACTTCGCCGACCCGATCGCGCTGAACTGGACCGACGGCGGCACCGACATCGATTTCGGCTCCCTCACCCAGGAGCTGCTGGCCTACCTCGGCGCCTCCGGCGCGGACCTGGCCTTCGGGCACGAGGTGCGCGATCTGTCCAAGCAGTCCGACGGCTCCTGGCTGGTCACCGTGCGCAACGTACGCACCCGCGAGACGCGCAGGCTGATCAGCAAGTTCGTCTTCGTCGGCGCGGGCGGCGGCGCGCTGCCGCTGCTGCAGAAGGCCGGTATCAAGGAGGCGAAGGGATTCGGCGGGTTCCCGGTCAGCGGACAGTTCTTCCGCTGCGTCAACCCGGCGCTGATCCAGCAGCACGAGGCCAAGGTGTACGGCAAGGCCGCGGTCGGCGCCCCGCCGATGTCGGTTCCGCACCTGGACACCCGCGTGATCAAGGGCAAGCCGGGCCTGCTGTTCGGCCCGTACGCGGGCTGGACGCCGAAGTTCCTCAAGGACGGCAAGAACACCGACCTGTTCAAGTCGGTACGGCCGAACAACATCTTCTCGCTGCTCGGCGTCGGGGTCACCGAACTCGGTCTGACCAAGTACCTGGTCAGCGAGCTGCTGAAGTCCGAGGCGGGCAAGGTGGTCACGCTGTCGGAGTTCATTCCGCGCGCCGAGGCCAGGGATTGGGAGCTGATCACCGCGGGTCAGCGCGTGCAGGTCATCCGGCGCAAGGGCGTGGGCGGCGTGCTCGAGTTCGGCACGGCCGTGATCGCCGCCCAGGACGGCACGATCGCCGGTCTGCTCGGCGCCTCCCCGGGCGCGTCCACCTGTGTCACCGCCATGCTGGATGTTCTCCAGCGGTGCTTCCCGCAGGAGTACGCGGAGTGGACGCCGAAGCTCAAGGAGATGGTGCCCTCGCTGGGCGTGAAGCTCTCCGAAGACCCGGCGCTGTTCCACGAAGTGTGGGATTGGACCTCCAAGGCGCTGAACCTCGTCGACGGCGGCGACAACACGCCGAAACACGCCGGGGTCGCGGCGAACGCCTAGGTTGTGATAGCAAGGCGCGATGATGTCAACGGTTGTTCTCAAACGTTCATGGGCGCAGGATCTCGATACCGCGACGCTCTACCAGCTGTTGAAACTTCGCGTCGGAGTCTTCGTCGTCGAGCAGAAGTGCGCGTACCCCGAACTGGACGGGAAGGACCTGCTTCCCGAGACGCGGCACTTCTGGCTCGATGACGAGGGCGAGGTCATCGCCACGCTTCGGCTGTGCGAGGAGCACCACGACGGCGTGAAGAGTTTCCGCATCGGCAGGCTCTGTACCTCGGCGCCCGCCCGCGGGCACGGCTACACCACGCGACTGCTGCAGGCGGCGCTGGCCGAGGTCGGCTCGGCGACGGTGCGGTTGAGCGCCCAGAGCTACCTGATCGACCTGTACACCAAGCACGGCTTCAAGGTCGACGGCGAGGAATTCGACGAGGACGGCATCGCGCACGTGCCGATGCGCAGGGGTTGATTCCCAGCGCCTGCGGCGCTGGGAACGGTGGACGCTCGGTCTCGCTTCGCTCGAAAGAGGTGAGCGAGGTGAGCCGAGCGCGTTGGGTCCGTAAACGCACCGCTTCGAACGGTGCGATGAGTGGGACCGGCGCAACCCCGACCGCTGTGCCGGTTCAGGTGAGTGCGCATCGGTTCTGAATCGAAGGGCACTGTCGGGCCGACGCGGCCGCGCGCTTAGAGTTGGGGCGTGTCCGTGTCCCATGCCGAAACCGTGCCGACGTCCGACCAGCACAGCCGAACGCTTTCCGGTTCGGATGGTGAGGCGGGATTCCCCTTCTCGGCGGTGGTCGGGCAGGAACGGCTGCAACTGGCGCTGATCCTCTGCGCGGTGCATCCCGGCATCGGCGGCGTGCTGGTGCGCGGTGAGAAGGGCACCGCGAAGTCGACCGTGGTGCGCGCGCTGGCGCAACTGCTGCCGCCGGTGGTGGACGAGACCGGCGCGCGGCCCGCCCGCTTGGTGGAGCTGCCGGTGGGCGCCACCGAGGACCGCGTCGTCGGCTCGCTGGACTTGGAGCGCGTGCTGCGGGACGGGGAGCAGGCGTTCCGCCCCGGCTTGCTGGCCGCCGCCCATCACGGCGTGCTGTACGTCGACGAGGTCAACCTGTTGCACGACCATCTGGTGGACGTGCTGCTGGACGCCGCGGCGATGGGGCGGGTGCACATCGAGCGCGATGGTGTGTCGCACTCGCACCCGGCGCGTTTCGTGCTGGTGGGCACGATGAATCCGGAAGAGGGCGAACTCCGTCCGCAGCTGCTGGACCGGTTCGGGCTGACCGTGGACGTGGCGGCCTCCCGGGACGTGGACGTCCGCATGGCGGTGGTGCGCCGCAGGCTGGACTACGAGGCCGACCCGGCCGGGTTCGCCGCGCGGTACGCCGCGGCGGACCACGAGGTGGCCGAGAAGATCCTCGCCGCCCGCGATCGGCTGGGCCGGGTGACGCTCGACGACGTGGAATTGCGCCGGATCGCCGCGCTGTGCGCCTCGTTCGACGTCGACGGGATGCGCGCGGACCTGGTCGTGGCGCGCACCGCGACCGCCCATGCCGCCTGGCGCGGCGGCGACGCGGTGACCGAGGCCGACGTGCGGGTGGCCGCCGAGCTGGCGCTGCCGCACCGGCGCAGGCGCGATCCGTTCGACGAGCCCGGCATCAGCGAACAACAGCTCGACGACGCCATGCGCGACGCCGCCGACCAGGCGCGACGCGAGGAGGAGGCATCCACGCCGAGCGATGCCTCCGAGCCGGACGGTACGCCAGCGGACGTGGACAATGCTTCCGGCGACGACCCGGACGGCCCCGACGACCCGTCGCCGCCCGACGGTCCGGGCGGCGGGCACGCACCGGAAGGACGCAGTGGCGCATCGGTTTCCGCCGGTGCGCGGACACCGCGCTGGGAAGTGCCCGGCGTCGGCGAAGGCGCTCCGGGACGCCGCTCTCGCGCGGAATCCCGGCACGGTCGCGTGGTGCGTTCCAGCACCGACACCTCCTCGGGCCTGCACCTGCTCGGCACAGTTTTCGCGGCCGCGCCGCATCAGCGTTCCCGCGGACGCGGCGACGGGCCGTTGCTGCTGTCCGCCGACGATCTCCGTGGCGCGTATCGCGAAGGGCGCGAGGGCAATTTGGTCGTCTTCGTCGTCGACGCGTCCGGCTCGATGGCTGCCCGCGACCGGTTGTCCGCCGTCACCGGAGCGGTGGTCACGCTGCTGCGCGACGCCTATCAGCGCCGCGACAAGGTCGCCGTGGTCACCGTGCGCGGCGCGGAAGCCGAACTCGTGCTGCCGCCCACCTCGTCGGTCGACATCGCGGTGCGCCGGTTGTCCGGGATGCGCACGGGCGGGAAGACGCCGCTGGCCGCGGGCCTGCTGAAGGCGCGTGAGCTCGTGCTGCGGGAACGCGTGCGCGATCCGCGCCGCAGGCCGATGCTGGTGCTGCTCACCGACGGTCGCGCCACCGGCGGCGTCGACCCGGTGCCCCGCGCCCGCGCCGCGGCCCGTCTGCTCGCCGGAGACGCCGTCACCTCGATCGTGGTCGACTGCGAACGCGGCATGATCCGGCTCGGGCTCGCCGCGGATCTGGCCCGCGACCTGCGCGGGGGATACCTGCGCTTGGCCGAGTTGACCGGCGATTCGGTGGCCGGCGTCGTTCGCGCGAGTTCCGCAGGTCCGCGCGGCACGTCGGTGCGGGCGGCGTGACCTTCCAGGGGTTAAGGAGATTCGATGCCCAAGGGTGTTCCGGAAACTGTTCCCGACGACGGGCTGACCACGCGGCAGCGGCGCAATCAGCCGGTGCTCGCGGTGCACACCGGGCCGGGCAAGGGTAAGTCGACGGCCGCGTTCGGGATGGCGCTGCGGGCCTGGAACCAAGGTTTCGACGTGGCGGTCTTCCAATTCGTGAAGAGCGCCAAGTGGAAGGTCGGGGAGGAAGCCGCCTTCCGCGCCCTCGGCGCGCTGCACGAGCAGACCGGCGCGGGCGGCCCGGTCGAATGGCACAAGATGGGCGAGGGCTGGTCGTGGACCCGTAAGCAGGGCACCGAGCAGGACCACGCCGCGGCCGCGCTGGCCGGCTGGCAGGAGATCGCCCGCCGCCTGCGGGGCGAACAGCACCGCTTCTACGTCCTCGACGAATTCACCTACCCCCTCAAATGGGGCTGGGTGGACGTCGCGGAAGTCGTCGACACCCTCCGTGACCGCCCCGGCAACCAACACGTCGTCATCACCGGCCGCGACGCGCCGCCGGAACTCCTGGACGCCGCCGACCTCGTCACCGAAATGACGAAACTCAAACACCCCATGGACGCGGGCCGCAAAGGCCAACGAGGCATCGAATGGTGATTCCCGCGAGTGGCACATCGTTGCGGCGAATCGCGAGAGGCCCGCACGATGGTGTGCCACTCGTGCGGCGGTCGCGGGGATGAGGGCCGTGGTGGTGGCGGCGCCGGCGTCGGGGAGTGGGAAGACGACGGTGGCCACGGGGCTGGTGGGGGCGTTGCGGCGGGTGGGGCATCGAGTGGCGCCGTTCAAGGTTGGGCCGGATTACATCGATCCGGGGTATCACGGGCTGGCAGCGGGGCGGCCGGGGAGAAATCTGGATCCGGTGCTGGTGGGGACGCAGCGGGTGGTGCCGTTGTTCCGGCACGGTGCGCGGGGGTGCGACCTCGCTGTGGTCGAGGGCGTGATGGGGCTGTTCGACGGCCGGATCGATGAGAACCACTCCGGTCCGGTGGCGGAGGGGTCGACGGCGCAGGTGGCGGCCCTGTTGGGGGCGCCGGTGGTGCTGGTGGTGGACGCGCGGGGGCACAGCCAGAGCCTTGCGGCGCTGCTGCACGGATTCGCCACCTTCGACAGCGGCGTCCGGCTCGGGGGTGTGATCCTGAACCGGGTGGGCAGCGAACGGCACGATCAGGTGCTGCGCGCCGCCTGCGATCGTGTCGGCCTGCCCGTGCTCGGATCGTTGCCGCGGATGGCGGACCTCGAGGTGCCGTCCCGGCATCTCGGCCTGATCCCCGCCGTGGAACACGGTGCGGCCGCGACGGCCGCGGTGGCGGCGATGACCGATCTCGTCGCCGCGCACGTGGACTTGCACGCGGTCGCCGCACTCGCGCGCTCGTCGGTCACCGGACCGGCGTGGGATCCGGCCGCCGCCGTGCGTGGTCTCGAAGGAACCGGAGGGGTATCCACCGCGGCGTCCGTCCCGATGGCGTCGGCATCTCCGGATGACGCCGTTCACCAGGAGACATCGACGTTGCTAGGGGGAGCCGGTGACGATGAGGCGTCGACGTTCGTCGGCGGGGGTGGGGACTCCCGCGTCTCCATCGAGCGCGCCGCCGACAGCGCGCTCACCGCGGATCGGGAGGGGCCGCTGATCGCCGTCGCCGGTGGCCCGGCGTTCACGTTCGGCTATGCCGAGCATCGTGAGCTGTTGGTGGCCGCGGGGGCACAGGTGGTGGTGTTCGATCCGCTGCACGACGAATTGCCGACCGGGACTGCGGGATTGGTGCTGCCGGGTGGTTTCCCCGAAGAACACGCCGCGGAGCTGGCCGCCAATTCCGGCCTGTTGCGGGCAGTGGCCGCAGCCGCGCGGCACGGGATGCCGGTGCACGCCGAATGCGCCGGGCTGTTGTATCTGACCCGTTCGCTGGACGGGCATCCGATGGCCGGGGTGGTGGAGGCCGACGCCGCGTTCGGACCGCGCCTGACCCTCGGATACCGGGACGCTGTCGCGCTGGCCGACTCGCCGTTGTGGCGGGCCGGGGAGCGGGTCCGTGGCCACGAATTCCACCGCACGTGCCTGGTGTCCGCGCCGCCACGAAGTCCGGCGTGGGGCTGGCTCGGCAGCGCGGGAGAGCGCGTGCGTGAGGGCGCGCTGAACGGCAACGTGCACGCCTCGTACCTGCACACCCACCCGGCGGGGAATCCCGAGGCGGTGCTGCGATTCGTCACGGCGGCAGCGCGGTTCGCGAGCTCTCGTGCCCCCAGCTGAGGTCGTCGTCGGCATCGGCCTGCGACGGGGCACTTCGGCCGACACGATCCGCGCCGCACTGCGCGAGGGCGTCGCAGATCACCGAATCGCGGGCCTGGCCACCATCGCGCGGCGCCGGGCCGAACCCGGACTGCTCGCTGTCGCCGCGGACCTTCAGGTCCCGCTGCGGTCTTTCTCCGCCGAGGAACTGTCGGTCGTCGCGGTGCCCAACCCCGGAGACCGGACCCGAACGGCCGTCGGCACGGCGAGCGTCGCGGAGGCCGCGGCGCTGCTTGCCACCGGAGGCGGGCCGCTGGTGCTGCCCAAGCGCGTCGTGCACGGCGTGGTGCTCGCGGCCGCGCTGTACCGGCGGTAGCGCCGGGGCGTACGAGGCGCGCCGCGGTACGGGCGGCTGCCTCAGGGTGCGACCGAGCCCCAGTCGGCGAATCCGGTAGGGTCGTGGCGGCCGATGCTGGCGTGTTCGAACAGGCCCCAGCCCTCGGCGTCGCCGCAGCGGGCCCGGGCGACGTGGTCGATCACGCCGTACGGGGTGCGGGCGATGATGGCCGGGTCGGTGAGGTCGTAGCGGCTGGAGGACGACCAGTCGCGGCCCTTCCACTGGCCGTGCTGCCAGTCGGGATCGCCGCCGTAGCCGCAGCCGACGTGCAGCGGGACGCCGATGCCCGGCGTGATCTCGATCTCCAGGGACTTGCCGTCGGGCGTGGTCGATTCCAGTCGCGCACCGACGGGGAGCCGTGTGCCGGATCGGTAGTCGATCGAGATCCGGGGCCAGCCGAGTTGCTCGGTGCGTCCGTCGGGCCAGATCCGGGTCGCGTCGTTGAGTGTGCGCGTGCCGTCCGGCTCCTCCTGCACGATGACCACGACGGCGAAATCCTCGAAGCGCAGCGGCGCGTACAGCCACCAGAACCCGCCCGATGGCTCGGCGGCCGCCCGGCCGGGCGGCTCGGTCTCGCCGACCGGGCGGATGCCCCACGAGCGGTCCCTGGTGCCGGTCCACACCGCCGGGTCGACCGCGATGTCGTCGCCGTCGACGTGCAACGTCCCCGCCCACGAGCCGACCTGCGCGAAGCGGGACGCGTCGATGATCGGCCGGTTGCCCGCGAGGATGAGATGCGGTTGCTCCTGTACGGCGGGGAAGGCGCCGGTCCAGGTGAGGTCGAAACCGAGGTCGTCGTGATCGCAGACCACCCGGATGCGCCGCAGCGGCTCCAGCACCTCGACCCGGTAGCCGCCGACGCGCTGGTCGAGGCTCCGGTCGCCGAGCGCGTCGGAGAAGCGCACCGCGCGCACCGTGTCGCCGCGGCGCACGGCGGCGTAGGCGTCGGTCACCCCGAGGTTCGGGTACACGCCGAGACCGGTGATGAGGAAGGTGCCGCCGTCGCGGTCGTGGGCGTTGAAGTAGCTGCGATCGTAGAAGTTGCGGTCGCTGGAAGCCACGCGGGCCAGCGACAGCGGGGTCTGATGGATGGGGTACTCGTCCAAAGGCACAGGCATGGTCAGTCCCATTCGTAGGTTCCGTCGAGCAGCGCTTCCAGGCTTGCCCGGTGCATGACGTAGTCGTCGCGATCCGGCGTGTCGGTGTCCTCGCCGAAGTGGATCATCCTGCGCTTGATCCGTGCCATCACGATCGCGTGCCGCAACGCGGCGTAGACGATGTAGAAGTCGAGATCGCGCACCGCATGACCGGTCAGCGCTTCGTATTTCGACACCACGTCGTCGCGGCGCAGGAAGTCCGGGAGCCCGGGCTGACCGAAGCGGGTGGCCAGATCCTGGAAGAACCGGTGGATGAAGATCACCCAGCCCAGGTCGAGCTCGCGCGGCGCGAGCGCGGCCATCTCCCAATCCAGCACCGCCACCGGGTCGAAGTCGCGGTAGATGATGTTGCCTGGGCGGGCGTCACCCCAGCTCAGCACGTCCGGACCCGGGTCGGCGGGCCAGTGCTCGTCCAGCCAGGCGAAACTTCGTTCGATCAAAGGGATCTCGAAGCCGTCGTCGGCGAGCGCCCAGCGGTACCACGAGCGCTGCGCCTCGACGTGCCTGCGCAGCGAATCGCCGGGTCCGTTCAGCATCGGGAACAGCGCCGCGGGGTCGGGGATGCCGTGGATTCTGGCGATCACCTCGACGGTGTTGTGCGTGAGCCGCAGACGTTCGGCGGGGGTGGCGTCGAACAGCCAGCCGACGAACACGTACGGCGGGTTGTCGGTCGGTATCCGCCCCTCGACGCGGCGCATCACGAAGAACGGTGCGCCCAGCGGCTTCTCGTCGTTCTCCAGCCAGCACAAGCCCGGCACGGGCACGTCGGTGGCCGCGGCTACGCCCGCCATCACCTGGTATTGGGTGGCCAGGTCGTAGGTCTCGAAGACCGGGAAGGACCCGGCTTCGGGCGCCATCCGCGCGACGAACGACCCGCGCTCCGTGTGCCCCGCGGCGGTCCACTCGGCGTCGAACAGGAGCGACGTGCTGGACATGCCCCCGGACTGCGGACGCGACAGATCGGAGATCCGCGGCAGGTCGTCCGACTCGACTTTCGTCCGTAGCCAGCGCGCCAGGTCCCCGGCGAGCGTCTCGAGGTCGCGTTCGCTGACGGTCAGCTGCTGTCGCTGTGCCGGGTCCGGATCGTCGGCCATCTTGTCCTCCTGACACGTGCTGCCCGGGGTGCACCGCTCGGGTGCGCCGGGATACGCGACTGTAACGCGTTCTAGTTATCGGTGGGCCGGAACCGCGAACGAATTCCGGCCGGCACGGTGCGGCGGGCACGTAGGCCGAAAGAAGGACCCGGAAATCCAGGGTTTTCCCGGAGGTCATCCCATGACCTGGTCGGATACCTTCGGCTCGCGAAAGTGTCGGCCGACGAGGAGGGCGATGTGCGTACCGTCGAGACGGAGGTGGTGTCGCCCGGTATCGGCGAGACCGCGACCGGTGCCGAGCGGCCCTGGAGCCTGCCCGCCCGGATCGCGTTCCGCTTCGTCTTCGCCTACTTCGGGCTGTTCTGTGTGCTGTTCGCGCAGATCCTCTTCGTGTTCACCGGCATCCTGAGCAGGTGGCTGCCGGAAAACGCGATCCAGTGGCAGATGCGCGTGACGAACCCGCTGGTGAGCTGGGTCGGCGACCACGTCTTCGGCGTGGATGCCGTCTTGCGCGAGGACTCCGGCAGCGGCGACCAAGCCGCCATCTGGCTGCTGATCTTCTGCGAATTCGTCGCGGCGGTGCTGATCACCCTGGTCTGGTCGATCCTCGATCGGCGCCGCCGGGAGTACACGACACTGCGCAACTGGTTCGTGATGTTCGTCCGGCTGTGCCTGGGCGGCCAGATGCTCTTCTACGGTCTCGCCAAGGCGATTCCGGCGCAGATGCCCGCGCCGTCGCTCACCGCGCTCCTGCAACCGTACGGGACGATGAGCCCGGCGTCGGTGCTCTGGAACCAAGTCGGCGCCGCGCCCGCGTACGAAATCCTGCTCGGGACGGCCGAAGTGCTCGGCGGTCTGCTGCTGTTCCTGCCCCGCACCGCGACGGCGGGCGCGTTGCTCAGCCTGGTGAGCATGGCGCAGGTCTTCGTGCTGAACATGACCTACGACGTGCCGGTGAAGATCCTCTCGTTCCACCTGCTGCTGCTCGCGCTGATCGTGCTGGCGCCGCAGGCCGGGCGGCTGGCGAATCTGCTCGTGCTGGAACGCCCGTCCGAACCGGCCACCCAGCCGCGGCTGTTCGGTTCCCGCCGCGCCAACCGGATCGCGGCGACGGTGCAAGTGGCGCTGGGGTTGTGGGTGCTGGTCAGTGGTGCGCACATCGGCTGGCAAGCCTGGCGCGAGTCGGGCGACGGCGCGCCGAAGCCTCCGTTGTACGGCATCTGGACCGTCGGCGAGTTCACCAGGGACGGGCATCCCACGCCGCCGCTGATCACCGACGAGGCCCGCTGGCGGCGGTTGATCTTCGATCGCGAGCACACAACGGTGCAGAAGATGGACGACTCGTTCCTGCCCGTCGTGGCCGTGATCGACGAAGCCGCGCACACCCTCGTCCTGTCGGAAGCGAAGTCGCCGGACGCCGAGCCCGCGCGTTGGGGCGCCTTCACCTTCACCCAGCCCGCCACGGACACGTTGCGCCTCACCGGTGAGCTGAACGGGACACCCGTGACGTTGTCGCTCGACCGGATAGATCTGAACTCCTTCACGCTGCGCAGCCGGGGCTTCCATTTCGTGCAGGAATACCCGTACTTCCGCTGACCCGAGTCCGGCGGCGGCTCGCGATCCCGCCGAAACGCGCTACGGCCACCGCACTTTTCGATACCTTCGGTCTGCACCGACTCGGACTGGAGGGGCCGCCGTGACCGAAGCGATCCTCGACCGGACGGAAGCCGCGGACGCGGAGCGTTCCGGTATCCGCCCGTGGCGCGCGACGACACGGGTGGCGTTCCGCTTCGGTTTCCTGTACTTCGGGCTGTTCTGCCTGGTGTACCCGTCGATCGTTCCGGAGTTCCTCGGACTGACGCGCGAATGGCTGCCGGACTGGGTGAACTCCGGCGCCGCCCGCGCGCTGCGCCCGGTGGTCGAGTGGACCGGTACCCGGGTGTTCGGCACATCCGTCACGGCGAACACGGCGTCGATCAGTGGCGACCAGGCCTACTTCTGGGTGCTGGTGTTCGTCCTGCTCGTGGTCGCGGTGCTCGCAACGCTGGTCTGGAGCGCGCTGGATCGGGACCGGCCGCACTACCGGGCCGTGCAGCCGTGGTTCCTGCTGTTCGTGCGGTTGTGCCTGGCCGGGCAGCTGGTCGCCTACGGCATGGCGAAGGCCATCCCCACTCAGATGCCGCCGACGCCGCTGAGCCGGTTGCTCGAGCCCTACGGGAATTTCAGTCCGATGGCGGTGCTCTGGAATCACATCGGGGTGTCGCCGCACTACGAAATCCTGCTCGGCTGCGCGGAATTGCTCGGCGGCGTGCTGCTGTTCGTGCCGCGCACCGCACTGGTGGGCGCGATGCTGAGCCTGGTCTGCACGACACAGGTGTTCGTGCTCGACATGACCTACGACGTGCCCGCGAAGATCCTGTCGTTCCACCTGATGCTGCTGTGCCTGGTGCTGCTGGCCCCGGAGGCCGGGCGTCTGGTGCACGTGCTCGTGCTGGACCGGCCGACCGGACCGTCCACCACGCCGCCGCTACTGCGCACGCCGCGGGCGAATCGGATCGCGGCCGCGGTGCAGATCGCACTCGGGGTGTGGTTGGTGTTCTCGAACGCGCACATCGGCTGGGAAAGATGGACCGAACAGGGGGCAGGACGACCGGAACCTCCGTTGTACGGCATCTGGGCGGTCACCGAGTTCAGCGTGGACGGCAAAGCGCTGCCACCGCTGACCACCGACCAATTGCGTTGGCAGCGCATCGTCTTCGACCGCGACGGGGCCTCCGTGCAGCGGATGGACGGGCAGTTGGTTCCGGTGCTCGCCCAAGTCGATCCCGGTGCGCGCACGCTGGTCATGGTCGCGCCACCGGCGGCCGTCGGCGACCGACCCCAACCCTTGGCGAGTTTCGGATTCGACCGGCCCGGACCCCAGCGGCTGACGTTGACGGGCACGCTGGCCGGACAGCCGGTCTCGATGGCGCTGACCTCG
Source organism: Nocardia sputorum (assembly GCF_027924405.1). Taxonomy (NCBI): domain Bacteria; kingdom Bacillati; phylum Actinomycetota; class Actinomycetes; order Mycobacteriales; family Nocardiaceae; genus Nocardia; species Nocardia sputorum. Next base: position 1,759,341 of record NZ_AP026978.1, read on the forward strand.
GTCGCGCTCGACGACTTCCCGCTGCGCAGCCGCGGATTCCACTGGGTGCAGGAATATCCGTACTTCCGCTGAGCCGGTGGCTCAGGCCTCCAGATCGTCGGCGGACCCGATGTCCTCGTGCCACAGCGCGGGATGCTCGGCGATGAACCGGCTCATCAGATCGATGCAGCGCCGGTCCTCCAGAACGGTGACCGCGACGCCGTGCCCGGCGAGCCATTTGTGCCCGCCGGAGAAGGTCTGCGACTCTCCGACCACCACCGCGCCGATGCCGAACTGGCGGACCAGGCCGCTGCAGTACCAGCACGGCGAGAGCGTGGTGACCATGATGGTGCCGCGGTAGTCGCGCCGCCGTCCCGCCGCGCGGAAGGCGTCGGTCTCGGCGTGCATGCTGGGGTCGCCCGACTGGACCCGGCGGTTACGCCCGCGCCCGAGCAGCGTGCCGCCCGTGTCGAAGAGGGCGGCGCCGATCGGGATCCCGCCTTCGGCGAGTCCGCGCAGCGCCTCGTCGTAGGCCACGTCGAGCAGTCGTTCCGGTGTGAGCTGCTTCATCGTCCGCCTTTCCGAGCGACTCCACCGCAACCTACCGCCGCGGGCGGCCGGTTCGCTCGTTACCGCTGGTCACAGTTGTCGGTCGGGTCGGTGGTCCACGCCTCGGCCGTCCGCGGCCGCGCCCGGTCAGCGCTGCGAACCGGCTCCGGCTACCCGCGGCTTCGCTCGCCGCGGCTGCTCGAGCTGCGGGCATGCCGGTCGATTGCCGGTGCCGGACGGTCACGCCGTAGGCTCGAAACTTGTGCCGAACACGTCAGACGCAACGCAAGACCCGCCGACCGGCGACCCGAACTACCTGGTCGGGCTCGATCTGCACGGACGGCGCGTCGTCGTGGTCGGCGGTGGGTCGGTCGCCCAGCGCCGACTGGGACTGCTGATCGCCTCCGGCGCGGACGTCCACGTGGTGAGCCGCGCGGTCACGCCCGCGGTCGAGGGGATGGCGACCTCCGGGCAGATCACCGTCACGCTGCGCGCTTACGCCGACGGCGACCTCGACGGCGCCTGGTACGCGATCGCGTGCACCGACGAGCCCGAGACCAACGCGGCGGTGGTCGCCGAGGCGACCCGGCGGCGGATCTTCTGCGTGCGTGCCGACACGGCGCGGCTGGGCACCGCGGTCACCCCGGCCACCGCGCGCTACGACGGGCTGACGCTCGGCGTGCTGGCGAGTGGGCAGCACCGGCGCTCGGCGGCCGTGCGCAACGCGTTGCTGGAAGCCCTGCAATCCGGTGTGGTGAGCGACGACTCGACGCCCGTCGCGCCCGGCGTCGCCCTGGTCGGCGGTGGGCCGGGCGACCCCGATCTGATCACCGTGCGGGGGCGGCGGCTGCTGGCCAGGGCGGATCTGGTGGTCGCCGACCGGCTCGCGCCGCCGGAGCTGCTGGCCGAACTCGGCCCGGAGGTCGAGGTGGTCGACGCCGCCAAGATCCCGTACGGGCGGGCGATGGCGCAGGAGGCGATCAACAACGCCCTGATCGAAGGCGCGAAGGCGGGCAAATTCGTGGTGCGGCTCAAGGGCGGCGACCCGTACGTGTTCGGGCGCGGCTACGAAGAACTCGAGGCCTGTGTGGCCGCCGGGGTCCCGGTCACGGTGGTGCCCGGCGTCACCAGTCCGATCTCGGTGCCCGCCGCCGCGGGTATCCCGGTGACCCACCGCGGCGTCACCCACGAGTTCGTGGTGGTGAGCGGGCACGTCGCGCCCGACCATCCGGATTCGCTGGTGGACTGGCCCGCGCTGGCCCGCCTGCGCGGCACCCTGGTGCTGATGATGGCGGTCGAGCGGATCGAGCAGTTCGCCACCGCGCTGCTGAACGGCGGACGCCCGGCGGGCACACCCGCCACCGTCATCCAGGAGGGCACGCTGCGCACCCAGCGTGTGCTGCGCGCCGATCTCGGCACGGTGGCCGCCCGGGTGCGCGCCGAAGGCATCCGCCCGCCCGCGATCGTGGTGATCGGCCCGACCGCCGGTTTCTCCGCCGACGCGGTCGTCCCGCACGCCGACTCGGCGGCAGGATAGCGTTCGCGGCCGCCCAGGGGAGCAGGGGCGGGCACGGGTGGTTCAGCCGGGATGTCGACCGGCTGGTTCACTGGGACCGCTCGTCGTCATGAGCCGGAAGGACCTGGGACTATGCCTTGTCGCATGGACTCGAGACAGCTGGTGGTCCGCGCCGACGGTGACCGGCCGGATCCCCGGGACCGCTCCCCGTCGCGCGTCCGGCCGGATCGGTGGGTGGACAAATGCGGCAGCGGCATCAATTACAGTGACTCACTGTGCTTCGGAACCCCGCTGCGACGATGCAGTATCCAGTGACGCAGCGGGCCTTCGGGCTCGCGATCCTAGTGCTGAGCGGATTGCAGCTCATGGTCGTGCTCGACGGCACGGTCGTGATCTTCGCGCTGCCGCGGCTGCAAGAGGAGATGGGGTTGTCCAGCGCGGGCAGCGCGTGGACGGTGACCTCCTACGGGCTCACCTTCGCGGGCCTGATGCTGCTCGGCGGCAGGCTCGGCGACGCCTTCGGCCGCAAGCGCATGCTGGTCGTCGGCGTCGCGGTGTTCACGCTGGCCTCGCTGTTGTGCGGGCTCGCGCAGAACCAAGCCATGCTGCTGGCGGCGCGGGCGTTCCAGGGCGCGGGCGCGGCGGTCGCGGCGCCCACCGCGTTCGCTCTGGTGGCGACGACCTTCGCGCCGGGCAAGGCGCGCAACCAGGCGATCGCGATCGTCGGCTCGATGGTCGGCATCGGGTCCGTCGGCGGGCTCGTGGTCGGCGGCGCGCTGACCCAGCTGTCGTGGCGATGGATCTTCCTGATCAACGTCCCGATCGGCGCGCTGATCATCCTTGGCGCGGCCTACAAACTCGCCGACACCGAACACCACCGCTCGGCCCTCGACATCCCGGGCGCCGTGCTCGGCACCATCGCCTGCGCGTCGATCGTGTTCGGCGCCACCGAGGGCCCGGAACTCGGGTGGGGGCATCCGGCGATCATCGGCTCGCTGATCGCGGGCGTCGTGCTGCTGATCGTCTTCGTGGCGCTGGAACGGCGGGTGGACGACCCGCTGCTGCCGTGGTCGCTGTTCGACAGCCGCGACCGCGTCGCCACCTTCCTGCTGATCTTCCTGGCCGGCGGTGTGCTGGGCGCGATGACCTTCTTCGTCGCCCAGTTCATGCAGAACGTCATCGGATACGGTCCGCTCAAGGCGGGCGTCGCGGCGATCCCGTTCACCGTCGGCATCGGCATCGGCGGCGCGGTGGCCTCCAAGGCCGCGCTGTACGTCGCGCCGCGCTGGCTGCTCGCGGGCGCGGCCGTGGTGCTCGGCGGGGGATTGCTGTTCGGTTCGACCCTCGACGGCGAGGTGCTGTACTTCGCGACGCTGCTGCCGCTGCTGGTGGTGATCGGTTTCGGCGTCGGCGTCGCGATGGTGCTCTCGCCGCTGTGTGTGCTGGTCGGCGTGCCGCCGGCCAATATCGGCCCGCTGGCCGCGGTCGGGCAGATGTTCATGAACCTGGCCACGCCGGTGGCGATCGGCCTGCTCACCCCGATCGCCGCTTCTCGCACCCTGTCGCTCGGCGGCCGCACCGAGAAGGTGGCCGGGATGACATCCGCGGAGATCGCCGCGCTGGGCGACGGCTACACCCTGGTGCTGTTCGTCTGCGCCCTCATCGCGTTCGCGGCCGGACTGGTCGCCTTGACGCTGCGCTTCACTCCGCAACAACTGGCCATGGCCCAGCACGCCCAGGAAGAAGCACAGCAAGTGTGAGTGGCTGAATCAGTCCTACGGCGGCGTATGCCTTAAATCGCCGTTTTCCCTCGAGGTGCCCGGCTCACCTCGACCACGTCTTTCGAGCGAAGCGAGACCGAGCATCCGCCGTTCGCGGCCCAGCTCGCGCACACGCGAGCCATAAGGGGGCCGCGGACACCAGCGCCGAAGGCGCTGAAATCAGAACCGCCCCGCCACCCGGCGGGGTGTGACGCGCACGATGATGCGCGGACCGTCGTTGACGGAGGCGGGGTTGAAGTCCGCGTACTTCTGTCCGGTGTACTTCATGGACAGTTCGTTGGGCAGGGTCTTCTCCGGGTCGGGCGTGATGGTCGCGCTGCCCCGGATCTCCGCGTAGACATACGGGTTGTCCGGCGGGTTGATCAGCAGGGTGATGCGCGGGTCACGCGCGAGGTTCTTGCCTTGCTGACGATCGGTCGTGGTGGAGAAGAGCAGGTCGTCGCCGTCGCGCTTCAGCCAGATCACGGTCAGATGCGGTTGCCCGTTGGGTCCGATCGTGGCTGCGGTGGCGAAGACCTTCTCTTCGTCCAGGTACTTCTTGAGGCCCTCGGAAAGTTCTGCGGTGCTGGTCACGTTCTCAGCGAACAACGGCGCGCCGCAAGGAATTCCCGTCGGCTCGGCGCATACGGGCCGCCGAAAGCACGGTGGACCGGACCAGGCGCTGATCTGCGACGTGTGGTCGAGGATTGCTCCCTCGGTCATCGGTGGGACGCCGCCGTACCCGCAGGCGCTCGCGGGTACCCCGGTGGAGGGCCGCCTGGGTGCTCGGGGTCCGTGCGGTAGCTCTCGCACGCCGGTTGCCTGCCATTCCGGGGCGGTCCCGGCGTTTCCGACCGGAGCGCTGTCGGCTCCTATCGGTTCTGCGGGAAGCCGAGGTTCAGTCCGCCGTGGCTGGGATCGAGCCAGCGGGTGGTGACCGCTTTGGTGCGGGTGAAGAACCGCACGCCGTCGGCGCCGTGCGCGTGCGCGTCACCGAACAGCGAGTTCTTCCAGCCGCCGAAGCTGTAATAGGACATCGGAACCGGGATCGGCACGTTGATGCCGACCATCCCCACTTCCACCTCGTTGTGGAAGCGGCGAGCGGCGCCGCCGTCGTTGGTGAACAGGGCGGTGCCGTTGCCGTAGGGGTTGGCGTTGATCAGCGCCAGCGCGTCGTCATAGGTGTCGACGCGCACCACCGACAGCACGGGGCCGAAGATCTCGTCGGTGTAGACGCTCATGTCCGTGGCGACGTTGTCGAGAATCGTCGGCCCGAGCCAGAACCCGTCGGTCGCGCCGTCGGCTTCGACGCCCCGGCCGTCGAGAATCACGGTGGCTCCGGCGGATTCGCCCGCCGCGATGTAGTCCGCGACGTGGTCGCGGTGCGCGCGGGTGACCAGCGGACCCATGTCCGCGCCGCGGGTGCCGTCGCCGGTTTTGATGGTGGCGGCCCGTTCGGCGATCTTGCCGACCAGCTCGTCGGCTGCCCCGCCCACCGCGACCACCACGCTGATCGCCATGCACCGCTCGCCCGCCGAGCCGAATCCGGCGTTCACCGCGGCGTCGGCGGCCAGGTCCAGGTCCGCGTCCGGCAGCACCACCATGTGGTTCTTCGCGCCGCCGAGCGCCTGCACCCGCTTGCCCGCGGCGGTGCCGCGCTGATAGACGTACCGGGCGATCGGCGTCGAGCCGACGAACGAGACGGCCTTGACGACCGGATTGTCCAGGAGTTCGTCGACCGCGACCTGGTCGCCCTGAACCACGGTGAACACGCCTGCGGGCAATTCGGCTTCGGCCCACAGCCGCGCCAGCCACAGCGACGGGGACGGGTCCTTCTCGCTCGGTTTGAGCACCACCGTGTTGCCCGCGGCGATGGCGATCGGGAAGAACCACATCGGCACCATCGCGGGGAAGTTGAACGGCGAGATGATCGCGACCGGGCCGAGCGGCTGGCGGATGGAGAAGATGTCGACCTTGGTCGAGGCGTTCTCGGTGTAGCCGCCCTGGAGCAGATGCGGAATGCCGCAGGCGAACTCGACGACTTCCAGGCCGCGGCTCACCTCGCCGATCGCGTCCGCGAGCACCTTGCCGTGTTCGGCGGTGATCAGCCGGGCCAGCTCCTCCTTGCGCTCGTTCAGCAGCTCACGGAAGCGGAACAGGATCTGGGTGCGCCGGGTCAGCGAGGTGTCCCGCCACGCCGGGAAAGCCTTCGCGGCGGAATCGATCGCCGCGCGGGTGTCGGCGACGTTCGCCAGCGTGACCTCCCCGGTCACCACGCCGGTCGCCGGATTGGTCACCGGGGCGGTCGTCCCGCCGGTGCCTGCGAAGGCCTTGCCGTCGAGCCAGTGCGCGATGGTCTGCATGTCTCCTCGATTCGCTCGGTGGGCATCGGCGGTGCCGCCGCTCCGGCCGGGGCGCGAACGCGGCTCGACTACCACTGTCCGGCATACACCCTTCACCCTGCGCCGACGATCCGTACGGGATCTCCGGTGAGTACCGCGCTCAGGTGATGATCAAGAGTTCGGTCGGCGACGCGATCTCGGTTCGCAGCCCGGCCTTGGCCGCCACTCGCGCGACGCCCCGCACGTCGGCCGGTTCCGCTCTGGTGAGCACGAGGGCCCGCGCCAGCAGGCCCTTGTGGTGCTTGTTGAAATGACTCACCACCGTGCGGGAGCCGTCCGGATGCTCGGTGAGCACGTTGGCGGTGATCGCGCCGGGGACCCGCCCCAGCTGCTGATAGGTGCCCGAGCGCAGGTCGACCACGAGTTCATCGCCTGCCTCGGCGCGCAGGGCGGTGGCCAGCTCGTCGCGCCACACCGCCGAAAGGGTTGGCAATCCCGGCAGTTTCGAGCCGCCGGACAGGCGATAGGCGGGAATCGGGTCACCGGCGCGGACCGCGCCGAACAGGGCGGAGCCGATGCCGAGCCGCGCGTATGCCTTGGCTCGCTGCGCCTTGGTGAACGAGCGCGCGTCGAGCGCGTCGTAGAGGACGCCGGTGTAGCGCTCGAGCGCGGGACGGGTCGGCGAGGTGCGCAGCGCCGCGTTGCGCGCGATCTCGCCGTCGGCCCCCTTGCCGAGACCCAGCGCGGCTCTGGAGCCTTCCGGGTCGGCCGCCAACCGCACCACTTCCTCGATCAGCCGGGCGCGCACCGCGGTGAGCTGCGGCATCGCCAGGGAGTCCAGCGCGAGCGGCGCCCCGGCGCCGCCATCGGACTTGGTTTCGGAAGGAGGCAGCAGCACCAGCACGAACGAATACGGTAATGCGCTGGGAGCGGCGTCCGGCCAGCGACTACCCTGTGCTTCCGTGATCACCCGCCTCTCCCGCCTGTTCCTGCGAACCCTCCGCGACGACCCCGCCGACGCCGAGGTGCCCAGCCACAAGCTCTTGGTCCGTGCCGGCTACGTGCGCCGCGTCGCCCCGGGTGTCTACTCGTGGCTGCCGCTGGGCCTGCGCGTGCTGCGCAAGGTCGAGGACGTGGTGCGCGCGGAGATGGACGCGATCGGCGCACAGGAGATCTCACTACCCGCGCTACTGCCGCGCGAACCGTACGAGACCACCAACCGGTGGACCGAGTACGGCGACGGCCTGTTCCGGCTGCGCGACCGCAAGGGCGCGGACTACCTGCTCGGCCCCACCCACGAGGAACTCTTCGCGCTCACCGTGAAGGGCGAGTACAGCTCCTACAAGGACCTGCCCGTCACGCTGTACCAGATCCAGACCAAGTACCGCGACGAGGAGCGGCCCCGCGCGGGCATCCTGCGCGGGCGCGAGTTCGTCATGAAGGACTCCTACTCCTTCGACCTGGACGAGGACGGCCTGAAAGCCAGCTACCACGCGCATCGCCAGGCCTACCAGCGCATCTTCGACCGGCTGCGGGTCAAGTACGTCATCGTCGCCGCCACCTCCGGCGCGATGGGCGGAAGCGCGTCGGAGGAGTTCCTCGCCGACAGCCCGGTGGGCGAGGACACCTACGTGCGCTGCCCGGAATCCGGCTACGCGGCCAATGTGGAGGCGGTGGTCACGCCCGCGCCCGAACCGCTGCCGATCGAAGGGCAGCCCGAGGCTGTCGTGCACGACACCCCGGACACCCCGACCATCGCGACGCTGGTGGACTGGGCCAACAACGCCGGTATCGCCGAGCGCTACGGCCGCCCGGTCACCGCGGCCGACACCTTGAAGAACGTCATGGTCAAGCTGCGCCACCCGGACGGGAAGAGCGAGATCGTCGGCATCGGCGTCCCCGGTGACCGCGAGGTCGACGACAAGCGCCTCGGCGCTTCCGTCGAACCGGCCGAGGTGGAACTGCTCACCGAAGCCGACTTCGCCGAGAATCCGTTCCTCGTCAAGGGGTACATCGGCCCGAAGGCCCTGCAGGCCAACGGTGTTCGCTACCTGGTCGATCCCCGCGTCGGCACCGGCACCAGCTGGATCACCGGCGCCGACGAACCGGGCAAGCACGTCGTCGGCCTGGTCGCGGGCCGCGACTTCACTCCGGACGGGACCATCGAGGCCGCCGAGGTCCGCGACGGCGACCCCTCGCCCGACGGCCGGGGCACGCTGGTGGCGGCGCGCGGCATCGAGATCGGTCACATCTTCCAGCTCGGCAACAAGTACACCGACGCGTTCGAGGTGGACGTGCTCGGCGAGAACGGCAAGCCGGTGCGGCTGACCATGGGCTCCTACGGCATCGGCGTCTCGCGGATGGTCGCGGTGATCGCCGAGCAGCAGCACGACGACAAGGGGTTGCGCTGGCCCGCGGCGGTCGCGCCGTACGACGTGCATGTCGTCATCGCGAACAAGGACGACGCGGCCCGCGCCGGAGCCGAAGAGGTGGTGTCCGGCCTGCACGCCCAGGGCCTGGACGTGCTCTTCGACGACCGCACCGCCTCGCCGGGCGTGAAGTTCAAGGACGCCGAGCTGCTCGGCATGCCGCTGGTGCTGGTGATCGGCCGCGGCTGGGCCGAGGGCAAGGTGGAGCTGCGCGATCGCTTCACCGGCGAGACCGAGGAACTCCCCGCCGCGTCCGCGGTGGACGCGGTCGTGGCCAGGGTCCGGGGCTGATCCGATGCCGAAGCGGCCCCCGGCGTGATGCGCCGGGGGCCGTTCGCCTTCGCGCCCAACCGCAGGGAGCGTAGCGCGGCTACCTACGCCACCGTAACCTGTATTCGCTGGTCACGGATCCGCTGACCTCGTCCACGCTGCTGTTACCCGCTGGTAAGTTAACCGGCATGACAAACACCGACGTGCGGTTGTTCAACCCCGCCACCTATGACCCGCAGCAGTTCGACGCCGAGACGCGGCGCCTGTTGCGCGCCACGATCGAGTGGTTCGAGGGCCGGGGTAAGCAGCGTCTGCTCGCCGACGACGCGAACGCGGTGTGGACGGCCGACTTCCTCGACTTCGTGAAGAAGGAGAAGCTGTTCGCCACCTTCCTGACGCCCACCGCGTACGCCGACGGCGATCCGAACCGCCGCTGGGACGCCGCGCGCAACGCCGCGCTGTCGGAGATCTTCGGCTTCTACGGTCTGGCGTATTGGTACGCCGAGCAGGTGACCATCCTCGGCCTCGGCCCGATCTGGCAGAGCGACAACGAGGCGGCCAAGAAGCGCGCGGCCGCCGATCTGGCCGACGGCGAGGTGATGGCGTTCGGCCTGTCCGAGCAGACCCACGGCGCCGACATCTACAACACCGACCTGGTGCTCACCCCGACCGAGCCGGGCAGCGCGGACGCCGAGGCGGGCATCCTCTTCCGCGCCGACGGGGAGAAGTACTACATCGGCAACGGCAACGTGGCCAGCATGGTGTCGGTGTTCTCCCGCCGCGCCGACCTCGAAGGCGCCGACGCCTATGTCTGGTTCGCCGCCGACTCCCGCCACGAGAACTACCGTCTGCTCGGCAACGTCGTGCATCAGCAGATGTACGTGAGCACCTTCCGGCTGGAGAACTACCCGGTGCGCGCCGAGGACATCCTGCACACCGGGCCCGAGGCCTTCTCCGCCGCGCTGAACACCGTGAACGTGGGCAAGTTCAACCTCTGCCACGGCGGAATCGGCATGGTCGAGCACTCCTTCTACGAGGCGATCACCCACGCGAACAACCGGATCCTCTACGGCAATCCGGTCACCGACTTCCCGCACGTGCGGTCGAACTTCGTCGACGCCTACGCGCGCATCGTCGCGATGAAGCTGTTCAGCGACCGCGCGATCGACTACTTCCGCAGTGCGAGCCTGGAGGACCGCCGGTACCTGCTGTTCAACCCGATGACGAAGTCCAAGGTGACCTCCGAGGGCGAGACCGTCATGACGTTGCTGCTGGATGTGCTGGCCGCCAAGGGATTCGAGAAGAACACCTACTTCGCCGAGGTCCAACGGCTGATCAGCACGCTGCCCCGGCTGGAGGGCACGGTACACGTGAACGTCGGGCAGATCCTGAAGTTCATGCCCAACTACCTGTTCGACCCGCAGGACTACCCGGAGATCGGCACCCGGCAGGACGCGGCCGACGATGCGTTCTTCTGGCGCCAGGGCCCCGCGCGCGGGGCGGGCAAGGTGCGCTTCGCCGACTGGACCCCCGTCTACGACAAGCACGCCGACATCCCCAACGTGGGCCGGTTCTACCAGCAGGCGCAGGCGCTGCGCACGCTGCTGACCACGGCGGCGCCGGACGCGGACCAGCAGAAGGACCTGGACTTCATGCTGACCATCGGTCACCTGTTCTCCCTGGTGGTCTACGGCCAGTTGATCCTGGAGCAGGCCGCGATCACCGGCCTGGACCGGGACCTGATCGACCAGATCTTCGACTTCCAGATCCGCGATTTCAACGCCTACGCCACCGCCCTGTACGGCAAGCCCTCGGCAACCCCCGACCAGCAGGGCTGGGCCGCGTCCGCGCTGCGGCCACCGGTCGCCGATCGCCCGCGCTTCGACCGGGTGTGGGCCGAGGTGGCGTCCTACGACGGCGCCTACGAGATGCGGCCGTAGCAGTCGCGTGTCGAGCGAACGGCGGCCCGAGCTGTCCGCCGTCCGCCGTTCGCGTCGTTCCTCTGCGGGGCAGCAGATCTCGTGCCCGGCCGGGTCAGACCTTGCCCGGAAACGCGACCGTGGGCGGATTCGCGCCGAGGATCGACTGCCACGCGGCCAGCCGGACGGCGGCCTCGGTGAGCGCTTCGACACCGGTGCGCCGGATGGCCATGGAGTCGGCGCGCTCGACCACCGACCGCCAGGCGACCGCGGTGTCGGACTCGACCGTCACGGCCAGCCGGGCGGCCGAGATCGGATCGGTCACGGCGAACGGCACCGTGTAGGCCGCGTCCGGCGGTGGCACCGTCGCGCCGCCCAGTGCGAGGGTGTCCACGGTGGCGTCGCGGCGAGCCCGGTGAGCGGCGGTGTGCTCGGCGACCACCCTGGTGCGCTCGGGCGAGGCGTAGGCGGCGATCACCCCGTAGGCGTACACCGCGCCGTATTCGGCGTTCAGCGCGTCGATGAGCGCTCGGCGTTCCTCCTCGGTCATGCCAGCAACACCCCCGCCTGCACCGCGCAGGCCGCGCTGATCGACGCGAGCAGACCGGCTCGGTAGCCGGTCAGAGCGCGAGCGAGCTCGGCCGACGATTTCTGGGCGGCGGTGAGCTGCGTACGTAGCGAATCCACGCTCGGCGGCGTGGTGGGCGGCACGGCGCTGCCCGAAGCCACGGCCGACGGGCCGGATGCACTGGCGCGCGTGCGGTGCGCCGGTTTGGTGCCGTCGGCGTAAACGCCGATCGCGCGATCGATCTCGGTGCGCAAGGCGTCGGCGTGGGCGGTGCGCTCGGCCGCGATCGCCGACAACGCGGCGTGCCGGTCGGGTGCGATGGCGATGGCCGCGGTCGCGGCCGCGGCGTCGGCGCGCGCGGCGATCTCCTGTGCGGCAAGCGGATCCGGCTCGTGAACCACGTCGTCACCGGTGCAACCGGCCAGCGCGCCGAGGGCGAGCACCCCGGCCGTTCCGCCGCCCGCGAGACGCAACGCGGTGCGGCGATCCATGGCGGTGCGGTGGGGCTCGTGCCGGTCGGATGGCATGCCGGTGGTGCGCCCGGCACACGGCGGGGCGGGAAGGCGGATGGGCACGGCACTATCGTGCCAGACTCGCGAGGCTGCGCCGGACCAGCGTCGGTCGTGGCGTGCGCAGTCCTCGACCACTGGTCCTTTACACTCTCGTGGCGCGTTACGCTAGACCTTCGGTAGAGAATTCTCCCGCCGCGTCACAACTGAACCAGGAGCCGCCCCATATGCCGATGCCGACCGAGGAAAGGGTGAGCCAGCTCGTAGCTGGTCTCGTCGAACGCCGAGGATTCGACCTCGAGGGCGTCGAGATCTCGACGGCGGGCACGCGCGTGGACGCGCAGGCTCGGGTGCAGGTGACCGTGGACCGCGACACCTCCGATCTGGATTCCCTGGCGAGTCTGAGCACCGAGTTGTCGGCGCTGCTGGACGACGCCGGGGAGTTCGGCGAGACGCCCTACCTGCTGGAGGTCACGACCCCCGGGATCGACCGCCCGTTGAGCGCCGCCCGGCACTGGCGGCGGGCGCAGGGGCGGAAGGTACGCGTCCGGCTGCGTGCGGATGCGCAACCGCCGGAAGGATCGGCGACCTTCGAGGCCAGGGTCGGCGCGCTCACGGGGGATTCCGTGGCGCTGGTGCTCGGCGGCAAACGCGACCCGCACCGGGTGACCGTTCCGCTGGCCGACATCGCCACGGCCGTCGTCCAGGTCGAGTTCTCGCCTCCGGGCGCGCGGGAACTGGAACTCGCGGGCGGAGTCGTTCCGGGGCGGCCCGCTCCGGGCCAGGAAGACGCGGTGGCGGTCGACGACGCCGCGCAGCTTCGAGGAACACCGAATGCACCATCCGAATCCGTAACAGCGTCCGATTCGCCGACCGAAGGGATCGTGGAATGAACATCGAAATCGAAGCCCTGCGCGCGATCGTCGCCGACAAGGGGATCTCGATCGAGACCGTGATCTCCGCGATCGAGTCGGCGCTGCTCACCGCGTACCGCCACACCGAGGGCCACCAGCCGAACGCGCGCATCGACATCAACCAGAAGACCGGCGTGGTCCGGGTGATGGCGCGCGAGGTGGACGCCGACGGCAACGTGATCTCCGAATGGGACGACACCCCGGAGGGATTCGGCCGGATCGCGGCGACCACCGCCAGGCAGGTCGTGCTGCAGCGGCTGCGCGACGCGGAGAACGAGAAGTCCTTCGGCGAGTTCTCCACCCACGAGGGCGACATCGTCGGCGGCGTGGTGCAGCGTGACGCGCGCGCCAACGCCCGCGGCACCGTCGTGGTGCGCATCGGCAGCGAGCTGCACGGCACGGAGGGATTGATCCCGCCCGCCGAGCAGGTGCCGGGCGAGACCTACGAGCACGGCGACCGGATCAAGTGTTACGTCGTCGGCGTCTCCCGGGGTCCGCGCGGCCCGCAGATCACGCTCTCGCGCACCCACCCGAACCTGGTGCGGCGGCTGTTCGCGCTGGAGGTGCCGGAGATCGCGGACGGCTCGGTGGAGATCGTCGCCGTGGCCCGCGAGGCGGGGCACCGATCCAAGATCGCGGTGCGCACCACGGTGCCCGGGGTCAACGCCAAGGGCGCCTGTATCGGGCCCATGGGGCAGCGCGTGCGCAACGTGATGAGCGAACTGGCCGGCGAGAAGATCGACATCATCGACTACGCCGAGGATCCGGCGGCGTTCGTCGGCAATGCCCTCTCGCCGTCGAAAGTGGTATCGGTCACCATCGTCGACGCCGAGGCCAGGGCGGCCCGCGTCGTGGTGCCCGATTTCCAGCTCTCCCTGGCCATCGGCAAGGAGGGGCAGAACGCCCGCCTGGCCGCGCGCCTGACCGGCTGGCGCATCGATATCCGCAGCGACGCCGCTCCCGGTGACATGGGCGGATCCGTCCGGACGGAGGCGCATCGGAGTTGACCGGAGCCCGCCCGCGGAGTGCTCGGGATGACAGGTTCGTAACTTCCGCGGGGGAGGGGTTCGGCGTTCCGAGCGTGGCAGCGGTAGAGTGGTCCAAGGTTCAGTCCGAGCCTTCGGCTTCGATGCCCGATCGCACCACCGAGCAGCACCCGGCGCGCCAGCGCCGAGCCGCTCCCGTGCGGACGTGTATCGGGTGCCGGAAGCGCGAACTGGCCGTCGATCTGTTGCGGATCGTGGCTCGGGACCGTGAGACCGGAGACGGCTCCCACGTCCTCGAGATCGTTCCCGATCCGCGGCGCAGACTTCCCGGACGGGGTGCCTGGCTGCACCCCCTTTCGGCTTGTCTGCTCGCGGCAGAGCGGCGCCGAGCGATCGGCAGAGCACTACGAGTGTCCGGACATCTGGATATCTCAGCCCTGGAGCATTACCTCGAGAACAGGCACGAGCACTCATGAGCACACCGTGAAGTACCAACGATGAACGTCCATCGGAGATAACCCGAGGTCGTGCGGGCCGCCGTCCCCAGAACGGTGGGGCTGCTCGACCTCTCAGTGAGGAGAGCAGTGGCAGGCAAGGCCCGCGTGCACGAGTTGGCCAAAGAACTCGGTGTCACGAGCAAGGAACTACTCGCAACGCTCAAGGAGCAGGGCGAGTTCGTGAAGTCGGCGTCCTCGACGGTGGAAGCTCCCGTCGCGCGCCGGCTGCGTGAGTCGTTCGCGGCGAAATCCGCCCCGTCCAACGGCAACAAGCCGGGTGCACGCCCCGGATCGTCCGGCCGTCCGGCCCCCAAGCCCACGGGCGGCGGCCCGCGTCCCGGTCCCCGTCCGTCGGCGCCCACTCCGGCGCCCACCGCGCAGGAGACCGCCGCCCCCGCCGCGCGCACCGGCGAATCCCCGGCCGTGAAGCCGGGCCCCGCCGCGCGTCCGGGACCGTCCCCGGCGCCCAAGCCCCCCGCCCGGGAATCGGTCAACCCGCAAGCCGCGGCGGCCTCGGGCGCGACCGCGAGCTCCGCGCCCGCGCCGGCCGGTCCGCGGCCGACGCCGGGTGGCCCGCGCCCCGGCCAGCAGCAGCGACCCGGCGCCCCCGCCCCCGGTGGCCAGCGCCCGGGTGGTGCTGGTTCCGGCCCGCGCCCGGGGCCGAAGACCCCGCGCGTCGGTAACAACCCTTACTCGTCCGCTCCCGAGCGGCCCGCGCCGCGTCCGGCCCCCGGTCAGGGTGGTCCGCGTCCCGGTCCGGCTCAGGGTGGTCCGCGTCCCGGCCCGTCCCAGGGTGGTCCGCGTCCCGGTCCGGCTCAGGGCGCCCCGCGTCCCGGTCCGGCCCAGGGTGGCCCGCGGCCGACGCCCGGTCCGGGTGGTCCGCGTCCCGGCGGCCCGCGGCCGAGCCCCGGCTCGATGCCGCCTCGTCCGAACCCCGGCGCGATGCCGTCGCGTGCGGCGCGTCCCGGTGGCGCCGGAGGCCCCGGCGCCGGTCGTCCCGGCCGCCCCGGTGGCGCCGGTGCGGGTCGTCCCGGTGGTGGCGGCGGCGGTGGCTACCGCGGTGGCGGCGGCGCCCCCGGTGCGGGTGCCGGTGCGCCCGGTGCCGGTGGTGGCGCGGCCGGTGGCTTCCGCGGTCGTCCTGGTGGCGGCGGCGGTGGCGGCGGTCGTCCGGGTGGTCCCGGTGGCCGCGGTGGCGCGGCCGGTGCGTTCGGCCGTCCCGGTGGCGCGCCCCGGCGGGGCCGCAAGTCGAAGCGGCAGAAGCGGCAAGAGTACGACTCGATGCAGGCGCCCGCCGTCGGCGGCGTGCGGCTGCCGCGCGGCAACGGCGAGATCATCCGGCTCGCCCGCGGCGCGTCGCTGTCGGACTTCGCGGAGAAGATCGACGCGAACCCGGCCGCGCTGGTACAGGCCCTGTTCAACCTCGGTGAGATGGTCACCGCGACCCAGTCGGTGAACGACGAGACCCTCGAGCTGCTCGGCAGCGAGATGAACTACGTCGTCCACGTGGTCAGCCCCGAGGACGAGGACCGCGAGCTGCTGGAGTCGTTCGATCTCACCTACGGCGAGGACGAGGGCGGCGAGGAAGACCTCGAACAGCGTCCGCCGGTGGTCACCGTCATGGGCCACGTCGACCACGGTAAGACCCGACTGCTGGACACCATCCGCAAGGCCAACGTCCGCGAGGGCGAGGCCGGTGGCATCACCCAGCACATCGGCGCCTACCAGGTGCTCACCCACCTCGGCGACGAGGACCGGCTGATCACTTTCATCGACACCCCCGGTCACGAGGCGTTCACCGCCATGCGTGCCCGTGGTGCGAAGGCCACCGACATCGCGATCCTGGTGGTCGCCGCCGACGACGGCGTCATGCCGCAGACGGTGGAGGCGATCAACCACGCGCAGGCGGCCGACGTGCCGATCGTCGTGGCGGTCAACAAGATCGACAAGGAAGGCGCGAACCCGCAGAAGGTTCGTCAGCAGCTCACCGAGTACGGCCTGGTCGCCGAGGAATACGGCGGCGAGACCATGTTCGTCGACATCTCCGCCAGGCAGAACATCAACATCGACGCGCTGCTCGAGGCGGTCCTGCTGACCGCGGACGCGGCGCTGGACCTGCGGGCGAACCCGGACATGGACGCGCAGGGTGTGGCCATCGAGGCGCACCTCGACCGCGGCCGCGGCCCGGTGGCCACCGTGCTCATCCAGCGCGGCACCCTGCGGGTCGGCGACTCGATCGTGGCGGGAGACGCCTACGGCCGGGTGCGCCGGATGGTGGACGAGCACGGCGAGGACGTCGAGGCGGCATTGCCGTCGCGGCCGGTCCAGGTCATCGGCTTCACGTCGGTGCCGGGCGCCGGTGACAACCTGCTGGTCGTCGACGAAGACCGGATCGCGCGGCAGATCGCCGACCGGCGCAACGCGCGCAAGCGCAACGCGCTGGCCGCACGCAGCCGCAAGCGGATCAGCCTGGAAGATCTGGATGCCGCGCTGAAGGAAACCAGCGAGCTGAACCTGATCCTCAAGGGCGACAACTCGGGTACGGTCGAGGCCCTCGAAGAGGCGCTGCTCGGCATCCAGGTGGGCGACGAGGTGCGGCTGCGGGTGATCGACCGCGGCGTCGGTGGCGTCACCGAGACCAACGTCAACCTGGCTTCGGCGTCGAACGCGATCATCATCGGGTTCAACGTCCGTGCCGAGGGCAAGGCCACCGAGCTGGCCAACCGCGAGGGCGTCGACATCCGGTACTACTCGGTGATCTACCAGGCCATCGACGAGATCGAGAAGGCCCTCAAGGGCATGCTCAAGCCGATCTACGAAGAGGTCGAGCTGGGTCGCGCCGAGATCAGGGCGATCTTCCGTTCGTCGAAGATCGGCAACATCGCCGGTTGCATGGTCACGTCGGGATCGGTCAAGCGCAACGCCAAGGCGCGCCTGCTCCGCGACAACGTGGTGATCGCCGAGACGATGACGATCTCGTCGCTGCGCCGGGAGAAGGACGACGTCACCGAAGTCCGCGAGGGCTTCGAATGCGGTATGACGGTCACCTACGCCGACATCAAGGAAGGCGACATCATCGAGGCCTACGAGCTGCGCGAGAAGCCGCGCGACTGATAGACCGAGACGACACCGGACGCCGCGCGAAGAGCGCGGCGTCCGGCCGGTCTTCCTGAACTGGGGAGGGTAAGGGTGTACCTGGGTGCACTGGAGTTCGACCTGCTGCTCGGCGACGTGCATTCGCTGAAACAGAAGCGCTCGGTGATCCGGCCGATTCTGGCCGAATTGCAGCGTTTCGGTGTGAGTGCCGCCGAAGGTGGGGAACACGATCTATACCGTCGTTCGCTGCTGGGCGTGGCCATGGTCAGTGCGGGCATGGATCACCTGACCGAGGTGCTGGACAGATGTGAACGGCACGTCGCGGCCCGCCCGGAGTTACAGTTGCTGGCGGTGCGCCGCCGAATCTTCGGCCCCGAGGACTGACCGCGGCGCAGCGACGGAGCTCGGGTGGCGGCACCGAGCCACGCGACGACCGCCACCGAACAGAGTTGATAGTGAGGAGGAAACGGCCATGGTGGACCAAGCCAGGGCACGCCGACTCGCCAAGCGGATCTCCTCGATCGTCGCGACCGCGATCGAATACGAGGTGAAGGACCCGCGGCTGCGTTTCGTGACCGTCACCGACGCCAAGGTCACCGGCGATCTCCGGGAGGCGACGGTGTACTACACCGTGATGGGCGAAACCCTCGACGCCGAACCGGATTACGACGGTGCGGCGGCCGGACTGGAGAAGGCCAAGGGCGTCCTGCGTTCCAAGGTGGGCGCGGGAACCGGGGTGAAGTTCACTCCGACGCTGGCATTCGTACTGGACACCGTGCCCGACGCGGCACGGCAGATGGAGGAACTGCTCGCCAGGGCGCGGGCCGCGGACGACGCGGTCGCCAAGGCGGCCGCCACCGCCAGGCACGCGGGCGACGCCGACCCCTACAAGCTCGAACGCGACGCCGACGAGTGACATGCGGTAGTCGATGACGACGATGCGGGAAACGGCCGGTTTGGACGCGGCCGTGGCGGCGCTGGACGCCGCGGGCTCGGTGACCATCATCTGCCATGTGCAGCCCGATGCGGACACCATCGGAAGTGGTCTCGCGCTGGCGTTGGTCCTGCACCGGCGCGGGATCCCGGTGCAGGTGTCGTTCGCCGAGCCGGCGGAGTTGCCCGCATCGATGCGGTCGCTGCCCGGTGTGCGGCATCTGGTGGCGCCCGCCGACGTGCGTGCCGAGGTCGACCTGCTGGTCACGGTCGACTGCGGCAGCGCGGGCAGGCTCGGCGCGCTCGCCGACCGATTGCCCGGCGCCGCAACGACAATGGTGATCGATCACCATCGGTCGAACACGCGCTTCGGTGCGATCAACCTGGTCGACCCCGGCGCGGAATCCACCACGAGCGTGATCGCGCGGTTGCTCGACGCGTGGGGGGTGGCGATCGATGCGGAGGTGGCGCACTGCCTGTATGCCGGTCTGGTCACCGACACCGGTTCGTTCCGGTGGGTGCGGCCGGGTACCCACGAATTGGCGGAGCGACTGCTGGCCACCGGAATCGATGGCGCGGAGATCGCGCGCACACTGATGGACACCCACCCGTTCGGGTGGCTGCCCATGCTGTCTCGGGTGCTCGGGACGGCCCAACTCGTTCCCGAGGTCCGCGGCGGTGTGGGGTTGGTGTACGCGTTCGTGCGTCGCGACGACATCGATGACGTGCGGTCGGAGGAGATCGAGAGCGTGATCGATATCGTGCGCACGACCGCGGAGGCCGGAATCGCCGCGGTATTCAAGCAATCTCGGGTCGTACCGGATCGGTGGACGGTGTCGCTGCGCTCGCGCGACAGCGGATCGCGCGCGGGTGACGGGGTCGACGTCGCGGAGGTGGCGACCGGGTTGGGCGGCGGCGGCCACCGTTTCGCCGCCGGATACACCGCCTACGGCTCGCCTGACGATCTGGTCGGTGCGCTGCTGGCCGCGCTCGGGTGACCGTGGGCCTCGAATTCCGCACGGCCGGAGCATGGTCCGATCGCCGGATCGTCGCATGGCCGGAGCGGTCCACGGATAGCTCGGCTTGGGTGGCATCCGGGCACGGCTGTGCCGACGCCGGCGCGCTCGACCGCCGGACACTGCGACGAGCAGCGCCGGGGCCTGCCGCCCCGCCCGTACCGGCGATCCGCTCTCCGCGCCTGGATGCTCAGGTCGCCGCGCGCTGTTCGGGAGCTGTCGTAGCGTTGTCGGCGCGGCCGGTGACGGTACGGCTCGCGCCTACGCCGCGCAGTTCGTCGGTGAGTCGTGCGAACGTGGGACGACGGCGGGCGCGCGGGCCGAGCAGCGGAGGTACCGGTGAAGGCTGAGAGTCCCCGTGGCGAGGAGGTCAGCGGTCCGGTCGCGCGCCCGGTCGGCGTCGACCGAGCCGCAGGCGCCGGGCCGAAGCGCATCCTCGGGCTCGCGTTGCCGACCCTCGGCGTACTGGTCGCCGAACCGATCTACCTGCTGTTCGACTTGGCCGTGGTCGGCAGGCTCGGCGCGCTCGCGCTGGCCGGGCTCGCCGTCGGCGGGTTGATCCTGGCGCAGACGAGTTCGCAGCTGACCTTCCTGTCCTATGGCACCACCGCGCGATCCGCCCGCCGTCACGGCGCGGGCGATCACCGGGGGGCCGTCGCCGAAGGCGTGCAGGCCACCTGGATCGCGCTCGCCGTCGGCGCCGTGATCCTGCTCCTCGTACAAGCGCTCGCGGTGCCGGTGACCAGCGCCATCGCGGGCGGCGGGGACATCGCGCGGGAAGCGCTGGGCTGGGTGCGGATCGCGCTGTTCGGCGTGCCGCTGATCCTGATCTCCATGGCGGGCAACGGGTGGATGCGCGGCATCCAGGAGACGCGCAGGCCGCTGGTCTACGTGGTCGCGGGGCTGGCGGTATCGGGCATCCTGTGCCCGGTGCTGGTGCACGGGCTCCTCGGCGCGCCGCACCTGGGCCTGCCCGGCTCTGCGGTGGCCAATGTGGCGGGTCAGATCGTCACCGCGGTCCTGTTCCTGAACGCGCTGATCCGCGAGGGCGTTTCCCTGGCCCCACATTGGTCGGTCATGCGGGCGCAGCTCGTGCTCGGTCGCGACCTGATCGTCCGCAGCTTCGCCTTCCAGGCGTGCTTCGTCTCGGCGGCGGCGGTCGCCGCGCGGTTCGGCGCCGCGTCGGTGGCGGCCCACCAGCTCGTGCTGCAACTGTGGAACTTCCTGGCGCTGGCCCTGGACGCGCTGGCCATCGCCGCCCAGACGCTCACCGGCGCCGCTCTGGGCGCGGGCGACGTCACCGGCGCCCGCGGGATCGCGCGGCGCGTGACCCGCTGGTCGGAGATCTTCAGCCTCGGGCTCGCCGCCTGCTTCGCGGCGGGGGTGGTGGCGATCCCGGCGCTGTTCACCGCCGATCCCGATGTGCTGGAGCGCGCGCACGTGGTGTGGTGGTTCTTCGTCGCGCTCATTCCGGTGGCAGGCATCGTCTTCGCCCTCGACGGCGTGCTGCTCGGCGCGGGCGACGCGGCGTATCTGCGCACCACCACGCTCGGCGCCGCGTTGCTCGGCTTCCTGCCCGCCATCTGGTTGTCGCTGGCCTTCGACTGGGGCGTGGCCGGAATCTGGTCCGGCCTCGCCGCGTTCATGCTGTTGCGGCTGATCGCCGTCGCGTGGCGGGCGCTGTCGGGCCGGTGGGCACTGGTCGGCGCCGAGATGCCGGGGTGAGCGACACCCGGCTCGGCCGGTGCGTGCGAATCCGTGCGGATGTGCCAAGGTAGGTGTGGTGATACCCAAGTTGATGGCGGTGAGCGACATTCACGTCGGGCACCAGGGGAATCGGCCGGTCGTCGAGCAGATCACGGCGGACTCGCCGGAGGACTGGCTCATCGTGGCCGGCGACGTGGGGGAGAAGACCGACGACATCCGGTGGGCGCTGGAGCTGCTGCGCGGCCGGTTCGCCAAGGTGATCTGGGTGCCGGGCAACCACGAGTTGTGGACGACGGCGAAGGACCCCGTGCAGATGGCCGGGGTGGCTCGCTACGACTACCTGGTGTCGATCTGCCGTGATCTGGACGTGCTGACGCCGGAGGACCCCTTTCCGGTGTGGCAGGGCGCCGGTGCGGAGGAGCACGGCGGCGCGGTGACGCTGGCGCCGATGTTCCTGCTGTACGACTACTCGTTCCTGCCGGAGGGAGCCACCACCAAGGCGGAGGGCCTGGCGATCGCGCGTGAGCGCAACGTGGTGGCCACCGACGAGTTCCTGCTCTCGCCGGAGCCGTACCTGACCAGGGACGCGTGGTGCCATGCGCGGGTGCAGGTGACCAAGCGCAAGCTCGACGCGCTCGCGCCCGGCACCCCGCTCGTGCTGATCAACCACTTCCCGCTGGTGCGGCAGCCGACCGATGTGTTGTTCTACCCGGAGTTCGCGCTGTGGTGCGGCACCGAGCTGACCGCCGACTGGCACACCCGCTACAACGTGGTCTGCTCGGTCTACGGTCACCTGCACATCCCGCGCACTTCGCATTACGACGGCGTCCGGTTCGAAGAGGTCTCGCTCGGCTACCCGCGGGAATGGCAGCGCCGCGGCCTTCCCGACCGACTGCTGCGGCAGATTCTGCCGACCCCGCAGTACCCGCCGGGCACGCTGAACAAGTGGGGCGGGCACTTCCAGGTGACGCCGGAAATGGAAGCCGCGGCCGCGGAGATGCGCAGCAAAGCGCAGCAGCGGCGTGGGCTGGCATAGTCCGCTCACGGAGAGCGCAGTCGATCGGCACCGGCCTTCCACTGCACGCGTCCATCGTTGCGACAAAGGCGTTGCCGCGGCCTCGGGCGGATACCCGGCGCTGCGATCACCCCTCGTGTGGCTCGACTACGCTCGTCGGTGATGATCGAGAACATTCTGCCCGCGGGTGTGGCCTCGGCCGAGCTGCTGGCGTACCCCGAGGATCTGCGGCCGCATCCCGCCGAGGAGCATCTCATCGCCAAGTCGGTGGAGAAGCGGCGCCGCGACTTCATCGGCGCGCGGCACTGCGCCCGGCTGGCGCTGACTCAGCTCGGCGAGCCGCCGGTGGCCATCGGCAAGGGGGAGCGCGGCGCTCCGGTGTGGCCGCGCGGGGTGGTCGGCAGCCTGACCCACTGCGACGGCTATCAGGCCGCCGCACTGGGCCACAAGCTGCGGTTTCGCTCCATCGGCATCGATGCCGAGCCGCACGCGACCCTGCCCGACGGCGTACTGGACTCGGTCAGCCTGCCGCCGGAGCGGGAGTGGTTGAAGACCACCGATTCCCAGCTGCACCTCGACCGGTTGCTGTTCTGCGCCAAAGAGGCCACCTATAAGGCGTGGTTCCCGCTCACGGTGCGCTGGCTGGGCTTCGAGGACGCGCACATCACGTTCGAGATCGAGGACAGCACCGCGGATTCCGGGCACGGCAGCTTCCATACCGAACTGCTGGTGCCCGGGCAGACCACCGACGGCGGGACGCCGCTGCTGTCGTTCGAGGGCCGTTGGCTGATCACCGACGGGTACATCCTGACCGCGATCGCGCACGTCTGATGGACGGACTCGGCGGGCTGCTCGTCATCGACAAGGCCGGCGGCTGGACCAGCCACGACGTCGTCGCGAAATGCCGAAGGCTGCTGCATACCAAGAAGATCGGCCATGCCGGAACCCTCGACCCGATGGCGACCGGCGTGCTGGTGCTCGGTGTGGAACGCGCGACCAAACTGCTCGGCCTGCTCACCTTGACGACCAAGGCGTACACCGCGACCATCCGGCTCGGACAGGCCACCAGCACCGACGACGCCGAAGGCGAGGTGCTCACGACGATCCCGTCCGGTCACCTCGTCGACGACGACATCGCCGCGCGTACCGCGGAATTGACCGGCGACATCGACCAAGTGCCTGCCACCGTGAGCGCGATCAAGGTGAACGGCGAGCGCGCTTACGCCCGCCACCGTGCGGGCGAAGAGGTGCAGTTGGCCCCGCGTCCGGTCACGGTGTCGCGGTTCGACGTGCTCACCCGGCGCGACGTCGGCGATTTCGTCGACCTGGACGTGGTGGTCGAGTGCTCCTCGGGCACCTATGTGCGGGCGCTGGCCAGGGACCTGGGCGCCGCGCTCGGCGTCGGCGGCCACTTGACCGCGTTGCGCCGGACCAGGGTCGGTCCGTTCACGCTCGAACACGCCCGCACCCTGGACGAGTTGGCCGCCGCCGCGGAGTCGGGCGTGCCGCCGCTGAGTCTCGACATGGACGCCGCGGTCCGAACCGCGTTCCCGCTCCGGGACATCGACGAAAAGCAAGCCGACGACCTGCGCAACGGCCGCTGGCTCGAACCCGCCGGGATAGCCGGTGTGTATGCCGCCATCGACCCGGAAGGCCGTTCGATCGCGCTGCTGCGGGAAAGCGGAAAGCGAGCCGCATCCGTCATGGTGGTACGCCCGTCCAACCTTTGAGGATCCTTCGAGGTCCGAGCCCGTCTCGGCCTGCGCCACCGCGGCGAGTGCTCCCGAACGGCCGTCGCCGCGATGCCGTTGCGTCGCCGCACGATCAGCCCGGAGGTTTCCCCGAGCTGTCGGCGCCGGTGATGTCGATGACCGGGCGCAAGGCGCCGAGCAGCGCGCCGAGTGAGATCTCCCGCATCTGGGCACGGGCCGGTGTGCCGTGCTCCAGCCAGTCGACGGTGAGCACCCGAACGAAG
The DNA here is from genome assembly GCF_027924405.1 of Nocardia sputorum. NCBI lineage: Bacteria > Bacillati > Actinomycetota > Actinomycetes > Mycobacteriales > Nocardiaceae > Nocardia > Nocardia sputorum. The sequence continues at coordinate 1,783,318 of NZ_AP026978.1, forward strand.
GTGAGCCAGCTCGTCAAAATCGCCGAGACGGTGGCGCGTGGCGGCCCCTCCAGCCGTAGCGCGTCGAGCACGCGCTCGCGTAGTTCGCCGAGTTCCCCTGCGATGATCGCCTGAATGGTGGGGTCCGCGGCCAGGACGCGGTTGGCCGCGAGCACGCTGTTGGCGTTGGCCTCGAAGTAGTCGAAGTGCGTGTCCAGGCCGGCGGCGAGCTGGTCGACCAAGGGTGCTTCGGCGTCGAATGTGGTCGCGACCAGCAGTTGCTCGGAGGCGAGCTGGTAGACGGCCGCGAACAAGTCGCGTTTGCCCGGGAAGTGGCGGTAGAGCAGAGCCCGGGAGACGCCCGCCTCGGCAGCGACGTCCTCCATGAGCACCGCGTCGTAGGGCCGGTCGGCGAACAGTTTCGCGCCTGCGTCGACGAGCACGCGGCGGCGCTCGTCGGGGGACAGTCGGCGGCGGGTCACCTCGCGAGCTTAGTTGACGCGTGTCTACTACACGCCGTAGGGTCTTAGTAGACGAACGTCTACTAAGCGGTGGTCTGTAAAGGCCGGTTTTCACCGCGCACCCGCCGAATACTTCGCGTGCATCCGGGAGGCATGTATGTCCAGCGCACTCAAATGGCTGTCCATGGTGATGGGCGTCGCCTGCGTGGCGATCGGGATTCTGCACATAGCACTCGGTGTCGACTCGGTGCCCGACATGGGTTCGGCCGGTGTGACCGCCGACAGCCAGAGCCGGTTCTTCGGCGCGATCTTCGCCGGATACGGCCTCGCGTGGATCTGGGCCGCGCGGCAGTCGCCGATACCCGCGGCGGCGATGCGCCTGCTGGCCGGGATCTTCCTGCTCGGCGGGGTGGCCCGCTTCGTCTCGGTCGCCGTGTACGGCTGGCCGCACTGGTTCCAGATCGTTTTGACCGTCATCGAACTCGTGCTTCCCCCGGTCTACTTCTGGCTCGCCGACGCCGACGAGAAGCGGCTCGGCTCGGCGCCCCGTGTGCTCGCCGCGGATTGAGGTCAATGCCGGTGATTTCACCGGCTGCGGCGGTGGCGGCCACGGCGGCAACAAGATTCGTGTCCCCGGGTGATCCGTAACGCGCTCAGCGTTGGCGTTCCGCCGGAAAGGAGAGGGTAAGCGGGCGGCATCGGTGCTGGTGGTGCGCCCGGCGAACATGTGAGGAGTTCGATCCTGTGCGTCACCGCGCCCGCGGGACGACGGGTGCGCTGCTCAGCACATCGCCGGCGGTTTCGCGGTGGCCGGCCTGGTGAACTCCAGTCGCATGGCACCCGATGCACTGCGCGACAGCACCATCGCGGAGCCTTGTGCGCGAGACCAGGTCCGGGGGACCGTGACGAGATTGTCCCCGGCCATCATCACCAGGACCAACCCGTCGTAGCGGTAGCGGTAGACGGAATCGGGAGTAGTGCAGGCCGTCGCCGTGACGCCGGGAGCGCGCAGATCCAGAGCTTTCTCGGCGTAGATGGTCAGTCCGGGGGCTGTACGCAAAGTCTCCGTTTCGAATCGCTGCGCGCGGCCGATCCCCACGGCCAGGGAGTAGTCGGTCGCGCCCCAGAAGAAGCTGCCCGCGACGAGCAGGAAGACCAGCCCCCATTCCAGCGGTGTGGTCGTCGACGGTGCCGTCATCGATCCGGCGGCGAGTTGGCGGCGGCGGGTGCGCACGACGCCCCACAGGAGCAGCAAGCCGATGATCGAGCAGGACGGCGCCACTCCGATCGTCCAGTTCAGCGGGTTGTCGAACCAAAGTTGCGATAGTCCGTTGAGCAACAGCAGCGCACCGGCGATCACCCCGGCGATCAAGACCCATTTGGGCAGGGCTCCGTGCAGAACCACGGGCGGGATCGCCACCCTGCCCCACGTGAAGGCCAGTGTGACGACCGCGCACACCGCCAACGGGATGAACAACCCATCGGCGCTGCGCATGACGTAATCGGTCGTGCTGAATCCCAGCACTTGAGAGTCGATTCCGAAATATCCGCAGAATCCGCGAGCGTGGAAGAACCCCCAGTAGAACAGCAAACCCGCCAGCAGCGTAGCCGGAGCGACGAACTGGCCGAGAACCTGCGCCATCTGGGAGAGGTCGGCGAAGGTGGACGAACCTTCGCGAGGCCGGTCAGGGGGCGGCGGATCAGCCGCCATTGCGCCTCGAAGTCGTCGGTGGCGCAGTGGTGGCCGGGGGCTTCGTCGTGGTGGTCGTCGTGGTCGGTTGTCCGGTACCGCTTCCCGAGGTGCCCTCCGGCACGCAGGTCTTCGTGTAGACGGTGATCACTCCGCCGGACTCGATGGTGGCGTCGGGTGGTATTCCGGCCGAGGGCAATGGCGGGTCGACTCCCACGAAGGACTCGTAACCCTTGGCCACCGGCGTCCCGTCCTCTGCAAGCGAGCAGGTCGGCGTCGGTGCCGAATTCTTCGCCTTCTTCGTGACGGTCACGCAGTCGACAGGCAATTTCTTCTCGTCGCAGTTCCTGGCCATTTGGGCCCGTATGTCGGTCACGACCGCGTCGGCCGGATCACCTTGGCTGAAATTGAATTGGGCGAGGTCGACCGGAATGCCCTTCGCGCCACGACCGCTGTTGTCGGAGCCGCCGGGGTTACCGGAGGCGCCCTCCGTCGCCGCGGCCTCGGGTATGCCCGGCTTTCCCTCGGCAGGTGGCGTGTCACCGTCACCGTCACCGCAGCCGGCGAGGACGGCGAGGACGGCGGCGATCGCCACGAACACCACGACTATCCATGACCCGACGCGCTTTTCCCGTTCGACGCCCATGAGATGTGCCGATCCACTTGTGCGATATCCGGTCAGGCCGGCGTATCGACCCATTGTCCAACGCCGGAGCCGCTCACGCAGCTCAATGCGGAGACTGTCGGTCGAGTGAATGGGGGACGCGGCGTGGAGGCTCATGGGCGGCAAGTGTCGTGCCGTAGCCGATCGGAACGGCGCGAGGCATCTTCCGGGATCTGCTCGAGAATCGCACCCCGGCAGCGGCATCCGTACAGTGTGGGATGGTCGCGCGGCGGCCGCAGTCGGGTAGTGGTAGCGAAAGTGGCGAGCATGAGTGACGCGCCGGTGGACACGTTCGAGCTGTGGGACCGTGACGGGGACGGGCTCGTGGCGGTGCAGGACATCACCGCGGGCATTCGGGCGCTCGGTCTGGAGGTCGACGAGGCGGCGGTGGAACGGCTGGTCGCGGCCGCCGACACCAATGGCGACTTCCTGGTCTCGCGAACCGAATTCGACGCCGCCCTGGTGGCCGGGCGTATCGAGGTGACCGACGCCGACGCCGCGTTCAAGGTGTTCGACGTCAACGGCGACGGCCGCATTTCCGTCGAGGAGCTGGAATCGCTCATCCGCCACGTCGGCGCGGGCCGTATCGATGAACCGGCCGACGCGTTGCCGGCCGCGGCCGACACCGATGGCGACGGCTTTCTCTCGCTGCCGGAATTCCGCACGCTGCTGGATTTCCTGTCCCGGTAGCGGCACGAGCGGCGCGGCCGGGCTCAGGCCGTCGCGCTGGTCCGCGCCGGACCGAGTGAAGGTGGAGGGCTTGGGCTCAGCCGCCGATCTGGTGGCGCAGGCGCTGCACGGCGTCGTCCATGTGCTCGACGAGCAGCGCGCGGGCGCGGGCGGGCTCGGCGGTAGCGATCGCTTCGCGCAGACCGACGTGCTCTTGGGCTTGGTCCCGCAGGTCCGGGTAGGTGGTCTGCAAGGCGCCCAGGCACATCCGCGTCTCGATCAGCAGGGTGCGGGCCGCGCGCACCAGCCGCGGGCTGGCCGCGCTCTCCACCAGCGCCTCGTGGAAGGCCTGGTCGGCCTCCGACACTCCCACCGCGTCACCGCGTTCGGCGCACGTGACCATCTCCTCGACGCTGGGACCGAGCGCCTCGTAGGCGATCGGGCGGCGGCCGTCCAGGATCAGTTCCAGCGCGCCGCCTTCCAGCGCGGTCCTGGCGCGGTAGATGTCGACGACGTCGTCGAGGCTCAGTTCGATGACGAAGATGCCGCGGTGCCGGATGCTGTGCAGCAAGCCTTCGGACACCAAGCGCTGCATCGCCTCGCGCACCGGTCCCCGCGAGACCGCGAACCGCGCGGCGAGGTCGGCTTCCCCGAGCTGCGACCCGGGCGCGAGACTGCCGCGCATGATCGCCTCGCGGAGCCGATCGGCGATCATCTCCGCGGTCGACTGCCGGTTCACCGGCTCGAAATCAACGACGGACATCGATCTGCCTTTCCGCGAACAAGGTGCCGAGTCCGGCGACGACCGGCTCGGCGCCGGCCAGCCGCAGGCCCGCCCAGATCGTGACCTGATTGGCCGTCAGCACCGGTTTGCCCAGCGTAGCCTCCAGGTCCGGCAGCACCGCGAGGGTGTGCATCGCGGTGTCCGGGATGAGCAGCGCCTCCGCGCCGGGATGGTCGTTGTCCGCCGCCAGCCGCAGGACCTGGGCCGGTGTGAGGGTGCCGACTTCGGCCGCGGTGTCGATTCCGGCGCTGGACATCGAGACGACGTCGATGTCCGCGTCGGCGAGGAACTCCACGAACAGCCGCGCGACCTCGTCGGGATAGCTGGCGGCGACGGCGACGGTGCGCAGTCCGAGGGCGTGCACGGCGTCGGCGAACGCGATGCTGGTGCTGGTCGCGGGCACGCCCGCGACCTCGGCCAGCGCACGCGCCTGATCGCGGGCGCCCGCGGGACCGTAGACGAAACTGCCGGACGTGCAGGCCCAGACGATCGCGGCGGGGCGGTGCCGGGCGAGCAGCGCGGCGCCGAGGCGCAATTTCTCCGGACTGCCCAGCTCCAGCAGTTCGGGGATGGCGTGCAGATCGGTGCCGTAGATGTGGGCTACGGGGAGGTGCGCGCCGAGCGCCGCCGCCGCGAGCGGGTAGTCGTCCTCGGCCGCGTGGTCGGGGTAGATGAAACCGACGGTGGGTGCGTGCATGCGATGTTCTTCCTTCAGAAAACGTTGAGCAGCCACTTGCCTGGGCCCATCATCGGGAGTTTCATCCGGCCGAGGCATGCCCACATGGTCAGTTGGTTGGCGGTGAGCACGGGTTTGCCGAGGGCCTGCTCCAGCGGCTCGATCACGTCGTAGGTCGGCAGGTTGGTACAGCTGACGAAGACGGCCTGCGCGGCGGAATCGTCGGCGGCGACGATGCGTTCGGCGATCGTGCGGTAGCTGACCTTCCAGATGCCGCCGCCGAGCCCGAGGTGGTCGGAGCGCACCACCGAGCATCCGGCTTCGGCGAGGAATTCGTGCAGCCGGTGGGTCAGGATCTCGTCGTAGGGGGTGAGCACCGAGATCCGGGTGAGGTCCAGATGGCGAATCGCTTCCAGCAACGCGCCGGAGGTGGTGACCGCGTCCTGCGCCCCGGCCCGGCAGATGGTGTCGCGCAACGACTTCTCATAGGCGAGGCCCTTGATAAAGCTGCCCGACGTGCACAGATAGGCGACGACTTCGGGCTCCACATGTATGACGTTCCGGGTCGCCGCGGTGAGATGCGCCGCGTCGGACACCAGTTCGGCCATCTCCAGCGACACCGGGACCGGCTCGTAGGGGGTGCGGGCCAGGTGCAGGCTCACCTCCAGAGGCGCCCAGCGCCAGAGCTCTCGTTCGAGGGCGAGGTCGAACGGTGCGATGATCCCGATACCCCGTTGTGCAACGGGCCCCTCGAGGTCGGGAAAGCTCAGATCCACTACGGCCCCTCTCGCGCTCAGCCGGGACGACCTCCGAACACGATCGGATTGTTGACAATCATACGATGCCCTCTTAGTGTGTCAATGTGGAACAGGGCCCGATTGTCGTCGTCCTGCACAGTGACAGTGTGCCCGACGCCGAACGAATGGACCGCGTAGCAGGTCGCGCCACCCTCCGGTACACCGAGGCACCCGGGTTGGCGGACGCCCTGCCCGGAGCGGAGGTCTTGTTCGTCTACGACTTCCGGACGCGGGCGCTGCCCGGCGCCTGGCATGCCGCCGACCGTCTGCGCTGGGTGCATATGGGGTCGACCGGCGTCGATCCGGCGATGTTTCCCGAGCTGCGGGCCAGTGACGTGGTGGTGACGAACACCCGAGGCGTCTTCGACGCGGCGATCGCCGAATACGTGCTCGGACAGATCCTCGGTTTCGCCAAGGACCTGTCCGGCTCGCTGCTGCTGCAGCAGCGGCACGAGTGGCGGCACCGGGAAAACGAACGGGTCGCGGGAGCGACGGCGCTGATCGTCGGCACCGGCTCGATCGGACGCCACATCGCCCGGTTGCTGCGCGCGGCCGGGATGTCCGTGCGCGCCGTGGGCAGACGAGCGCGCGCGTCGGATCCGGATTTCGGTGAGATCGCCACCGACCTGCACGCCGAGCTGGCCCGCGCCGACTACGTCGTCGCGATCGCCCCCCTCACCGACCAGACCAGGAACATGTTCGACGCCGCCGCCTTCGCCGCGATGAAACCGCACGCGAGGTTTGTCAACGTCGGCCGCGGGGAACTCGTTGTGACCGACGATCTCGTCGCCGCGCTGCGCACCGGATCGATCGCCGCGGCGGCGCTCGATGTGGTGGACCCCGAGCCGCTCCCCGCCGATCATCCCCTGTGGGAACTGCCGAACGTCCGGATCACCCCGCACAACTCCGGTGACTTCATCGGATGGCGCACCGAGATCGTCGACGTGTTCGCCGAGAACTTCGACAACTGGATCGCCGGACGTCCGCTGGACAACGTGGTCGACAAAAGGCTGGGGTACGTGCCCGGCTGAAGGAGCCCATCCATGAGCTACCCCGACAAGAACCATCCCACCGACCCGACCGCCATGACCGCGGTCGAGCTGGTCTCGGCCTACGCCGCGGGCGCGCTGTCGCCCGTCGAGGCGACCGAGGCGATCCTGCGCGCGATCGCCGACCGGGACCCCGCGCTCAACGCCTTCTGTCTCGTCGACCACGATCGCGCCTTGGTGCAGGCGAAGGATTCCGAGGCGCGCTGGCAGTCCGGCCATGCCAGGGGCTTGCTCGACGGCGTACCCGTCTCGATCAAGGACGTCTTCCTGACCGAGGGCTGGCCCACCCGGCGCGGATCCACGTCGATCGACCCGGCCGGGCCGTGGCCGGTGGACAGCCCGGTGGCGGCGCGGCTGCGCGAGGACGGCATGGTCTTCCTCGGCAAGACCACCACCCCGGAGATCGCGTGGAAGGCGGTCACCGACAGCCCGCTGGCCGGTGTCACCCGCAATCCGGCCGACCCGTCCACCACCGCGGGCGGCTCCTCCGGCGGTAGCGCCGCGGCCGTCGCGGCGGGCCTCGGCCCGGTCTCGGTGGGCACCGACGGCGGTGGCAGCGTGCGCATCCCGGCCGCCTTCTGCGGCATCGTCGGATTCAAGCCCACCTACGGCCGGATTCCGTTGTTCCCGGCCAGCCCGTTCGGTCCGCTGGCGCACGCGGGCCCGATGACGCGCACCGTCGAGGACGCGGCGCTGCTGATGGACATCCTGTCGCTCCCCGATCCGCGCGATCCGACCGCGCTGGCCCCCACGCTCACCGTGTTCCGCGCCGAAATGCAGCGTGACGTGCGGGGATTGCGGGTGGCGTACTCGCCGACGCTCGGCTATGCCACGCTCGACGCCGAGGTCGCCACGATCGTGGACGCGGCGGTGGCACGCCTGGCCGACGCCGAACTCCGGGTCGCCGCCGCCGATCCGGGCTTCGAGGATCCGCGCGAGGCTTTCGAACTGCTCTGGGCCGCCGGCGCGGCGACCATGCTGTCCGGCTTCCCGGAAGGCACCCGCGACCGGGTGGACCCGGGGCTACGCGCGGTTTGGGAGCGCGGCGAAACCGTGACCGCCGTCGACTATCTCGCCGCACGCAACGTAGCGGCGCAGATCGGCATCACGATGGGCCGGTTCCACACCGACTACGACGTCCTGATCACCCCGACGGTGCCGATCCCCGCCTTCGAAGCGGGACACGACGTGCCACCGGGCAGCGGGCTGCGCGGCTGGCCCGAATGGACGCCCTTCACCTACCCGTTCAATCTCACCCAGCAGCCCGCGATCAGCATCCCGGCGGGTACCACGAGCGCGGGTCTGCCGGTCGGGCTGCAGATCGTCGGTCCGCGCCACTCGGACGATCTGGTGCTCGCGGTGGCCCGCTACGCCGAATTCGTGCTGGCCTCCTGACTGCGCGCGGCCCGGTGGCGTGCTGCCACCGGGCCGTGACGTCGGGACAGGGGAGTGGTCCGAGTGGCATTCAGGCGCGGGCGAAGGCGAGCGTTTCGCCTTGGACGCCGTGCAACCACAGCGTGTTGCACGCCGCGGCGATCTCGGCGAGCCCCTCCTCGATGGTGGCGAAGACATTGCCCGGCACCCACCCGAGGTCGCCGTTGATCAGCAGATTGTTGCGGCCGTAGAACAGCGCGAGATCGGTGGCGCCGCGCTCGTGCTCGGCCGCGGAGCCGGGCTCGTAGCCGTAGGCCGGATTCCCGATCTCCCACGGCTCGAAATCGAACAGGCACACGTCGCCCGGGATCGGCGTGACCGTCGGATTCTCCCGATGCGGGGCCGCGCCGATCCGAGGGAGCAACGTGTACACCTCGTTGCGGGCGTACTTGGCGTGGAAGGCGTCGCCTTCCAGCGGCAGGGCGTTCCACACCGCCGCGCAGGTCTGCGGCGCTTCCTCATCGAGCAGACGAGCGCGGCAGGTGACCGCGGCTTTGGTGAGCGTGATGGTGATGTAGCGGGCCATGCGGTGCTGCTTCCTGGTCGGTGCCCGCCGGACGGGCACAGCGGACGGTGATGGTCGCGAACTACAGCTCGGCGAGCACTTCGGACCAGATCGCCAGAGCGTCCTCGATCTGCGTTTCGGTCACGATCAGCGGCGGGATCATCCGCACCACGTTCATGTGCGCGCCGCAGGTCAGCAGCAGCAGCCCCTTGTCCACCGCGGCGCGCTGGGCGGCCGCGGCGGTGGCGGTGTCGGGTTCGCCCGTGGCCGTGGTGAACTCGGCGCCCGCGAGCAATCCGAGGCCGCGCACGTCACCGATCGCCTTGGTGGCGCTGTCGCGCAGACCGCCCAGCAGTTGTGCCCCGCGCGCGGCCGCGTTGGCCACCAGCCCTTCGGACTCGATGACGTCGAGCGTGGCGATCGCCGCCGCGCACGCCACCGCGTTGCCGCCGTAGGTGCCGCCCTGCGAGCCCGGCCACGCCCGCGCCATCAGCTCGCGCGAGGCCGCGATGCCGGACAGCGGGAACCCACTGGCCAGTCCCTTCGCGATGGTGATCACGTCGGGCCGGACGTCGAAGTGCTGGTGGCCGAAGAACTTGCCGGTGCGGCCGAAGCCGGTCTGGATCTCGTCGAAGACCAGCAGGATGCCGTGCCGGTCCGCGCGTTCGCGCAGCCCACGGAAGAACTCGGTGTTACCCGGAACGTACCCGCCTTCACCGAGCACCGGCTCCACGATGAACGCGGCGGTCTCGGCCGGCGAGGTGAGCGTGGCGAACAGATAGTCCAGTTCCCGCAGCGCGAAGGCGGTGGCTTCCCGCTCGCTCCACCCATAGCGATAGGCGGTGGGGAACGGCGCGACGTGCACCCCTGCCATGAGCGGGCTGAACCCGGCCGAGAAACGGGTGCCGGAGGTCGTCATGGTCGCGGCGGCCACGGTTCGGCCGTGGAAGCCGCCGTGGAAGACGACGACGTTCGGCCGTCCGGTGGCCTGGCGCGCCAGCCGCAGCGCGGCCTCGACCGCCTCGCTGCCGGAGTTGGCGAAGAACAGCGCGTCCAACCCTTCGGGCAGCACCGCGCCGAGCCGCTCGGTCAGCTCCAGCAGCGGACGATGCAGCACGGTCGTGTACTGGCCGTGGATCAGCGAAGCCACCTGCGCCTGTGCGGCGGCGACCACCTTCGGGTGGCAGTGACCGGTGCTGGTCACGCCGATACCCGCGGTGAAGTCGAGGTAGCGGCGTCCGTCGGTGCCGTAGAGATAGCACCCCGCGCCATGGTCGACGGTCACCGGAGTGGCCTGTTTGAGGATGGGCGAGAGCTCGGTCATGGTGATTCGCCTCCCGGAGCGGGGTGGAAGGGAAAGGCTTGTCTATTGTCGGATTGTCGACAATATGCATAACATGGCCGCACGGGTCGCAGCAATGGCCGGACGCTGCGCGGTGCCGAAAGGAGCCACCGACCATGCTCACCGAAAGCGCACTGAGCGCAGCCGAACGGGCGGCGATCGACACGGTGCCACGCGGCTTGTTCATCCAGGGGCGGTGGCGGGCGACGGCAAGGACGCTGCCGGTCTTCGATCCAGCGACCGGCGAGGTGCTGTGCGCGGTGGCCGACGCGGATCCGGCCGACGGTCTCGCCGCACTGGACGCGGCGTGCGCGGCGCAGCGGGAGTGGGCGGCCACGCCACCGCGCGAGCGCAGCGATCTGTTGATGCGCGTGCATCGCGCGTTGCTGGCGGAGACCGACCGGCTCGGGCTGATCGCGACGCTGGAGATGGGCAAACCGCTGGCCGAGGCGCGCGGCGAGATCGCCTACGCCGCCGAGTTCTTCCGCTGGTTCGCCGAGGAGGCCGTGCGACTGGACGGCGGGTACATGCCCGCGCCGACCGGCGGTTCGCGTTTTCTCGTGACCCGGCAGCCGGTCGGGCCCAGTTTGCTCATCACGCCGTGGAACTTCCCGGTGGCCATGGGCGCCCGCAAGATCGCGCCCGCGCTCGCCGCAGGCTGCACGTGCGTGGTGAAACCCGCTGAGCAGACGCCCCTTTCGATGCTGGCGCTGGCCCAGGTGCTGGCCGAGGCAGGGCTGCCCGCCGGGGTGGTGAACGTCGTGACGACGGCCGACCCGGCCGCGGTGATGACGCCGCTGATCCTGGACGCCCGCTCGCGCAAGCTGTCGTTCACCGGCTCGACGGCGGTCGGCAAGCAGTTGCTCGCGCAGTGCGCGCGGACGGTGATGCGCACCTCGATGGAACTCGGCGGCAACGCGCCGCTACTGGTGTTCGACGACGCCGACCTGGACGAGGCGGTCGAGGGCGCGCTCGCGGCGAAGATGCGCAACATCGGCCAGGCGTGCACCGCGGCCAACCGAATCCTCGTGCAGCGCGGCATCGCCGACGTCTTCGCACGTAAGCTCGCCGACCGGATGGCGGCCCTGCCGAGGGGGCGGGGCACCGAGCCGGACGTCGTGGTCGGCCCGCTCATCGACGCCGAGGCCGTCGACAAGGTGCAGCGCTTGGTCGACGACGCTCGCGCTCGCGGCGCCATGGTGCTCACCGGCGGAACAGCGCTGCCCGGACCGGGCACCTTCTATCCCGCGACCGTCCTGATCGACGTCCCCGACGACGCCGAGCTGTGCCACACCGAGATCTTCGGACCGGTCGCCGCGATCGGCGTCTTCGACACCGAGGACGAAGCGGTGACCAGGGCCAACGACACGCCCTACGGACTGGTGAGCTACGTATTCACCGAGAACCTGCGGCGCGGCCTGCGGGTGTGCGAGGCGCTGGAAACCGGCATGGTGGGGCTCAACCAGGGCGTGGTGTCGAACCCGGCGGCGCCGTTCGGCGGTGTCAAGGAGTCCGGCCTCGGCCGCGAGGGCGGGCTGACCGGGATCGATGAATTCCTGGAGACCAAGTACATCGGAGTGCGACTGTGAAGGAGCGTCAGTGAGCGGGTACCGTATCGCCACCATCCCGGGTGACGGAATCGGAGTCGACGTCACCGCGGCGGCGGTGCGCGTGCTCGACGCCGTGCTGCCCGGACTGGAATGGACCGAATTCGACTGGTCCTGCGAGAACTATCTGCGTACGGGGGCGATGATGCCGCCCGACGGTCCGCAGCGGCTGGCCGGCTTCGACGCCATCCTGCTCGGTGCCGTCGGCTTTCCCGGTGTGCCCGACCACGTCTCGCTGTGGGGGCTGCTGATCCCGCTGCGCCGCGCCTTCGGTCAGTACGTCAACCTGCGCCCGGTGCGCCTGCTGCCCGGCACGGAGTCGGCGCTGCGCGACCGGACCGCCGCCGACCTGGACATCCTCATCGTGCGGGAGAACTCCGAGGGCGAGTACTCGCGGATCGGCGGCATCCACAACGAGGGCCGTCCCGACGAATTCGTGCTGCAGGAGTCGGTGTTCACTCGCACCGGGTGCGAGCGGATCATCCGCTACGCGTTCGAGCGGGCAGCCGAACGGTCCGGACGGTTGTGCTCGGCGACGAAGTCGAACGGGATCATCCATTCGATGCCGTACTGGGACAGCGTCTTCGAACGTATCGCGGCCGAATACCCGCAGGTGCGGACGCGGCAGATGCACGTCGACGCGCTGGCCGCCGAACTCGTGCTGCACCCCGACCGGCTGGACGTGATCGTGGGCTCGAACCTGTTCGGCGACATCCTCTCCGATCTGGCCGCCGCCGTGACCGGCGGGCTCGGCCTGGCGCCTTCGGGCAACATCAATCCCGAGCGCACCGGCCCCTCCATGTTCGAGGCCGTGCACGGCAGCGCCCCCGACATCGCGGGCCAGGGCATCGCCAACCCGGTCGCGCAGATCCTCGCGGGCGCGATGTTGCTCGATCATCTCGGTGAATCCGCCGCGGCCGCCGCGATCGATCGAGCGGTCTGCGACGTCCTCGCCACCGGAAAGGTCCGCACCCCGGATCTCGGCGGAACCGAGTCCACCGCCGATCTCGGCGACGCCATCGCCATCCGCGCGGCCGAGCTGGCCGGCAACGCCACCACGGCCGACATCGCCTGACCCGATTCACTCGCCGGGCCGGCCGTCGGCTTCGGTCCACACTGATCACTTACCCGCGGTCGTGCCGGAAGTAATCGTCGGCGTCGCTCGCCGGTTCCGGCGTCCACATCCTCGACCGGCCGTGCGCGCACGCGGGATGCTGCCTTTCGGCTCGCTCGGCTGGTGAACTGGGAGGCCGGCGGCGGAACGACCGGCAGGCCGGTTGGGATGAGACGGCGCAAATGCACACCGGACCGCCGCCGACGCCGCCCGGCTTCGCGCTGATCGATGACATCGGCCCTGGTCGACCGTCCGCGATGCGCGCCCCGGGCGGCACGGTCTCCCCACGTCGGAACGGGCCTTGTTCCGGCGGCGGGCGGCAGGGGTGACCCGTCAGGAGGTGAGCCAGATGGCCTCGGCCGCGGGGCGCCCGAGGTCGGTGGCGGACTCGGTCGCGCCGATGCGGATGGCGATGGTGCCTGCGAAGTCGCGACGTTCCACCACCGCGATGGTGGTGTCCAGCGCGATGCCGACGGAGTCGAAATAGCGCAGCATGTCCGGATCCGCGTCGGAGATGCGCGCGACCCGGCCGGACTCGCCCGCGTGGAAGTCGCTGAGCTGGCGAGCGGGCGGAGTGGGAACCGCGCCGTCCACCGAGGGGATCGGATCGCCGTGCGGATCGCGATCGGGGTATCCGAGTTTGGCGTCGATCCGGGCCATCAGCAGCTCGGAGACCGCGTGCTCGAGCACCTCGGCCTCGTCGTGCACCTCGTCCCAGCCGTAACCGAGCTCGTTGACCAGGAACGTCTCGAGGAGCCGGTGCCTGCGCACCATAGCGACGGCGGCGCGGCGCCCCTCGTGAGTGAGGGCTATCGCACCGTAGCGGGCGTGCTCGACCAGTCCCTGGTCGGCGAGTTTGCGGACCGCTTCGGACACGGTGGAGGCCGACACCCCGATCCGCTCGGCGAGTAATTTGGTGGTCACCTTCTCCTGCGACCACTCCTGCGCGGTCCAGATGACCTTGAGGTAGTCCTGGGCGACCGACGAGAGCACCGGCGCGATCGTCGCGGTACCGCCCTGCGCATCGCCCGGCGCCGGGGCGTCGGCCAACTCGCGTCGAGTGGCGATATCTCGTTTACCTGGCACACCCCGAGCTTAGGCACTGGCGTGCCGATCCACACATCGTCGACCCCGTCGTCGCCCGATCGCGAACGAAACGCGATTCGCCGTTCACTCCCGGGTGTGCGCCCGGGCGCGGCGGGTGGGTCACCCGGTTCCCGAAGGATCCAGCGCGCTGCGATACGCGGCCACGCCGTCGAATCGCACGCCGGTCAGCCGTGCGGTGGCCGATGCGCCGACCGGCGCACCGGAAAGGTGGTAGAACGTCGCCGTGGCGGATCCGGAGAACCGGTCGCCGGCCACGTCGAGTTCGAAGGCGACGATTCCCTTGCGCACGACGTCGGGGTCGGCCCGATCCACGGTGAATTCCAGGAACGCGCCGGTGACCCGCGAGCCGTCGGCTCGCCAGCTGCCCATGCCGTTGCTGTCACTGGTGGCGCGATTGCCGTGATCGGGGTTCGACTGCAGCATCGTGCCGCCCGGGTGGAACTGCATCACGTGGTAGCCGAACGGAGCGCCGTCGGCGACCACTTCCCACGTGCCGAGCACCGGATGCCGCTCACTCATGCTGTGTCCTTTCCGGCATGGGCGGGGCCCTGCGTGGTGACGCTGCGCTGCCTCCTCCGGGCCTGACCACTCATGCCGTGTCCGATTTCGGCATGAGTGGGGCGCTCCGTGGTGACGCTGTGCTGCCTCCTCCGGGCCCCCGACCACTCATGCCGTGCCTGTCGTCGCGTGCGTGGGGCGCTCCCGCAAGACGGCACCCAGCAGCGCGACGCCCCGGTCGATGTCGTCGCGCGGCACGTTCGCGAAGCTCAGCCGCATCGCGTTGCGGTGGCCGGCGACGTCGTCGGCGTAGAAGGCGCTTCCGGGCAGGAACGCGACCCCCTGTCGCAGCGCTTCCGTCAGTGCCGCGTCGGCATCGAAACCGGCCGGGCCCTCGACCCACAGGAACATCCCGCCGTCGGGTTCGGTCCACCGGAACCCGGCCGGGAGGTGCCGCTCGGCCGCGGCGGTCAAGACGTCCAACTTGGCCGAGTAGGACTCGACGACGTGGGCGAGGTGCGCGGCGCCTGCCGAGCTGCCCAGGAATTCGGCGGCAATCGCCTGGCAGTAGGTCGATGTCTGCATATCGATGCCCTGCTTCAACGCGAGCACGGTTTTCAGCAGATCCGCGGGCATGACGGTGATTCCGACACGAATCGCCGGGGCGAGAGTTTTCGACAAGGACGTGATGTAGACGGAGTTGTCCGGCGCGAAAGACCACAACGCGGGCGGTGCGACGCCGCGATAGCGCAAGTCGGTGTAGACGTCGTCCTCGACGATCAGCGTGTCGTGGCGGACGGCGATCTCCGCTATTCGTGCACGCCGCTCGGCGGGCATCGTCCGCCCGGTCGGATTCTGGAATGTGGGCAGCAGGTAGACGAATGCCGCGTCGTATCCGGACAGAGCCTCCTCCAGCGCTTCCGGCACGATGCCGAATTCGTCGGACGGCACCGCGACGACGGTCGCTCCGTGGCTGCGGAATTCTTTGACGGCCGGGCCGTAGGTCGGTGTTTCGACGAGCACCACGTCCCGCGGGTCGAGCACCGCCAAACACACGTTGTGCAAAGCGCCGGATCCGCCGGTGGAGATATGCAAGCGATCATGCGTGCATCGGATATGACGGCGGCGCAGGAGATTTCGCGCTTCGTCCAGCAGTGGGGCGAATCCCTGGGTCATGCCGTACTGGAGGACGGCGCTGCCGTATCTCTCGATGGCGTTCCGCGAGAGCGTCGCGACGAGCTCGCCAGGGAGCAGGGCGGGGTCGGGCGCTCCGACGGCGAACGAGACGACCTCGGGGCGGCGTGCCAGCGTCGCGAACATGTCATCGATGGGGCCGCTGCCGACCTCGGCCGCGCGGCGGCTGTGCTGGAGGCGCACCACGTCAGGAACCGACCGGATCGCGGCGCCGGAGGCGGGCGACGACTTCGGGCACCAGGGCGTCGTATTCCGGCGTCAGCACCACGTCGTCGTTGAACAGGGGATCGGTCCGCATTTCCACCGCGACCAGGTCCTCGGTTTCGTCCAGGTTCACCGCCACGTGCACGACGCCGTCGGGGATGTAGATGAACTCGCCCGGACCGTGGAAATACGGAGTCAGTTCCGGGCCGATCAGGGTCGCCGCCCGCCCGCGCAGGCAGACGACGACGATCTCGCTGTGCGCGTGATAATGCGCTTTGGACATGGCGCCGGGGGTCATGTTGACCATGCCCGCCGAGATGCCGGTAGCGCCACACGTTTCGGTGGTGACGCAGGGGATGAGGCGTTGTCGTTGCCGCCCGATTGTTTCGGCCGCATCGGACGGCTTGATCACACGCACGTGCTTGACTGCACTTTTCATGGCTACTCCGGGGCACTCTGTCGCCGACGAATTGGACGCTAGACCATTCCCGCTGATGGCGAGACGAGTCCGGGAGCCCACGGAAAACCGGGGATGTACCGGCTCTTTCGCGAATACGTCCGATTAGTTTCCGGCGGTCGAAGTTTCCCGGAGATGTCGGCGAACCCGACGTCGCGGCACCGTGGCACGCAAGCGTGCGGCGAGCCGGGCCACCTCCCGGCTATGCCGGGGGAGCACCACCTGCGGCGGCATGCGGCTCGGGCGCGGATCACGCCGGGCCGCTCCGCGCGGCTCGAGCGGGCGGACGGCGTCCGCGTCGGATCCGGCCTGGTGACGTGTGGCCTACCGGCCCCGCGGGCCTCGGCACGGCTCGAAGCCCTGTCACCGGCGCACGGCACCCGGAAGTGTTGTGTGAGATCAGCACGCCCGAATACTGTTCGCTACCTGATTTGCGTAGGCTGCGCACTGTGCAGAGATGGCGAAGTCTCGACGAGGTGCCCGCGGACTGGGGGCGCTGTGTCCTCACGATCGGTGTGTTCGACGGTGTGCACCGCGGCCACGCGCAGCTGATCAGCCGGGCCGTGAAGTCGGCCGCCGCGCGCGGCGTGCCCGCGGTGCTGATGACGTTCGATCCGCACCCGATGGAGGTGGTCCGCCCCGGCTCCCACCCCGCGCAATTGACCACCCTCACCCGCCGGGCCGAACTGGCCGAGGAACTGGGCGTGGACGTGTTCTGCGTGATGCCGTTCACCCACGAGTTCATGAAGCTGACTCCCGCGAGCTATGTCCACGACCTGCTGGTGGAGCGGTTGCACGTGGTCGAGGTGGTGGTCGGCGACAACTTCACCTTCGGCAAGAAGGCCACGGGCACGGTCGAGACGATGCGCGAACTCGGCAAGCGCTTCGGCTTCGAGGTCGACGGCGTGACGCTGCTCGGCGAACACGCCGTGACCTTCTCCTCGACCTACATCCGCTCGTGCGTCGACGCGGGGGACATGGCGGCCGCGGCCGAGGCGCTGGGGCGCCCGCACCGGGTGGAAGGCGTCGTCGTGCACGGTGACGGGCGCGGCAAGCAACTCGGTTTCCCGACCGCGAACGTGGCGCCGCCGATGCACGCCGCGATTCCGGCCGACGGCGTGTACGCCGGATGGTTCACCGTGCTCGGCCCCGGTCCCACCATCGGCACCGTCACTCCGGGCGAGCGGGCCATGGCCGCCATCTCGGTGGGCACCAACCCCACCTTCTCCGGTCGCGCCCGCACCGTCGAGGCGTACGTGCTCGACGGCGAGGCCGACCTCTACGGGCAGCACGTCGCGGTGGACTTCGTCGAGCACATCCGGGGCCAGCGCAAATTCGAGTCGGTGGACGAGCTCGTCGAGTCCATGGGCCGCGACGTGGAGACCGCCCGCAAGATCCTCACCGCCGTCGACGCCGGGTAAGCGTCAGGACTTCATGAACTCGAGCAGGTCGTTGTTGAGCTGCTCGGCATGCGTGACGTACAAGCCGTGCCCGGCGGTCGGGTACTCCTTGTAGACGCAGTCCGGAACGAGCTTCGCCGTCCGCCTGCTGCTGGCGTCGATCGGGATGGACTGATCCGGCACGCCGTGCACGACCAAGGCGGGAATGGGCAGAGTCCGCAGCACCTCGCGGTGGTCGGACGGGAAGGTGGATTCCCAGACCGCGATGGTGGCCCACGGCGAAGCGGACAGGCAACGACGCATCTCGTGCTCGATCAGCGCGGGGGAGACGTCGTTGCCCAGATGCGTGGCGAAATATCCCTGCGCGCGATCGGCGAACCACTTGGGCCGGTCGGTGCGCCATTGCGCGATCGACGCCAGGCTCAGTTCTTCCGGGAGGCCCTCGGGGTTGTCCTCGGTCTGCCGCAGGAAAGGCAGTGTCGTGGCGAACAGCGCGATGCGCGCGACCCGTGTGGTGCCGTGCCTGGCCAGGTAGCGGGCGACCTCCGCGCCGCCCGCGGAGTGGGCGACCAGGGTGAGGTCGCGCAGATCCAGTCGTTCGATCAACTCGGCCACGTCGTCGGCGCGGGTATCCAAGTCGTATCCGGTCGACGCCCGGTCCGAGCGGCCGTGCCCGCGCCGGTCCAGCAGCACGCAGCGGTAACCCCGCTCGACGAAGAAGGGGACTTGGTACTCCCACATCTCCGCGTTGAGCGCCCACCCGGCCAGGAACACGATCGGTGCGCCGGTTCCGTAGTCCTCGTAGGCCAGGCGGGTGCCGTCGGTCGTCTCCAGGTAGGGCATCGTCGTCTCCTCGTATTCGGCGGTACGAGAAGAAGATTCGCAGCCGGAGCGCGGCGAGTCGATTACTCGGGAGGTAATGACCCTGCCGCACCGGGTGGTGCGACCGGAGCCGGATCCCAGGTCGGCCGCCCCGCGATTTCGGCGGGAAGCTGCCGGTCCGGTAGGGTGGTCGATCGGGTTTGCTGCGGTCCGCGGTGGCGCCCGCACCCGGGTGACCGGACATTCGAGCGCGGAACTGAGAACAGGAGTGGATGCCCCATGGCGCTGACCACCGAGCAGAAGTCGGCGATTCTCGCCGAGTACGGCCTGCACGAGAAGGACACCGGTTCGCCGGAGGCGCAGATCGCGCTGCTGTCCAAGCGCATCGCCGACATCACCGAGCACCTGAAGAAGCACAAGCACGACCACCACACCCGCCACGGCCTGATGGCGCTGATCGGTCGTCGCAAGCGGCTGTCGAAGTACCTGCAGGACAAGGACATCAACCGCTACCGTGCGCTGATCGAGCGGCTCGGGCTGCGGCGGTAATTTGTGGGGCCGCGTGTTCGCGGCCATCGACGGCTCGCGTCCGAGTGACCGCTCGGACGCGAGCCGGGCGCGCCACCGGCACTGCTCGGTCTCGCTTCGCTGAAACGCGAGTTGGCCCGTGGGGATGTGACCGCGTGGTCTGTCGCGTGCCATCCGGGGGAGCTGCGGGATCGGTGGTTCCGCGCGGCGCGAGAACGAGTTCTCCTACACTGTGCCCGGTCGTCGACACCCGCGAGTTGATCTTGTGAGCCTTGCCGTAGCAGCCTCGATGGGCGGCGGGCCGGGGCTTGTATCGACGTCGATGCGGGTATTCGCAGACCCGCCGCGGTGCGGTGGGAGTGGTAGGCGGCGGTCCGACACGGGGGTGTTCCGGGCGGTCGCTGGTTCAGCTGAGGGTGCGACGTACAATCGCACCGTTGGCATATGTGTATAGGGGTGGATCGCGCCCCCGTCGCACGACAACATTGCACAGCCGTATGCACCCGCCCGCGTGGCGTCGGTCTTCGGTAGTGGCCTATCGGCAGCGAGTTGGCGCCGTCGGGCTTCGATCGATGACCGCCTCCGCGTCGCCGTGTCCAAGGGGATTCGGCCGGGTGTGCGCGCCGCAGCCAGGAGGGTTGCCGCGCGTCCGTACCCGGTACGGCTGACGACAGCCGGATCGCGCCAGCGAGCGCTCGAGCCGGCGAAGACGAGAGGTTGAGAGAGAAGAATGACCGAGACAACTGAACGCAAGAGCACGGCCGTCGAGGTCGAGCCGGGTGTGTTCGAATCCGTCGCGCTGATCGACAACGGCAGCTACGGCACCCGCACCATCCGGTTCGAGACCGGACGCCTCGCCCGGCAGGCCGCCGGTTCGGTCGTCGCCTACCTGGACGACGAGACCATGCTGCTGTCGGCCACCACGGCGGGCAAGCAGCCCAAGGACCAGTTCGACTTCTTCCCGCTCACGGTCGACGTCGAGGAGCGGATGTACGCCGCGGGCCGCATCCCCGGATCGTTCTTCCGCCGGGAGGGCCGCCCCTCCACCGACGCGATCCTGACCTGCCGCCTGATCGACCGGCCGCTGCGCCCGTCCTTCGTCGACGGCCTGCGCAACGAGATCCAGGTCGTGGTCACCGTGCTGAGCCTGGACCCGAAGGACCTCTACGACGTGGTGGCGATCAACGCCGCGTCCGCGTCCACCCAGTTCGCGGGCCTGCCGTTCTCCGGCCCGGTCGGCGGCGTGCGCGTCGCGCTGATCGATGGCCAGTGGGTCGCCTTCCCGACCACCGAGCAGCTCGAGGGCGCCGTCTTCGACATGGTCGTCGCGGGCCGCGTGGTCGACTCCGGCGACGTCGCGATCATGATGGTCGAGGCGGAGGCCACGGAGAACGTCATCAGCCTGATCGACGGTGGTGCGCAGGCGCCGACCGAGGCCGTCGTCGCCGAGGGGCTCGAGGCCGCCAAGCCGTTCATCGCCCGCCTGTGCCGCGCGCAGCAGGACCTGGCCGAACTGGCCGCCAAGCCCACCGAGGAGTTCCCGCTCTTCCCGCCCTACGGCCAGGACGTGTACGAGGCCGTCGAGGGCACCGCCAAGCGCGAACTGGGCGAGGCGCTGAGCATCTCCGGCAAGCAGGAGCGCGAGGAGAAGATCGACGAGATCAAGCTCGCCGTGCTGGAGCGGCTGGCCGACGACTTCACCGGACGCGAGAAGGAACTGGGCGCGGCGTTCCGCTCGGTGACCAAGAAGCTGGTGCGTCAGCGCATCCTGTCCGACGGCTTCCGCATCGACGGCCGCGGCCTGGCCGACATCCGCGCGCTGTCCGCCGAGGTCGCCGTGGTGCCCCGGGCGCACGGCTCGGCGCTGTTCGAGCGCGGCGAGACCCAGATCCTCGGCGTCACCACCCTGGACATGGTGAAGATGGCCCAGCAGGTCGACTCGCTCGGCCCGGAGACCAGCAAGCGCTACATGCACCACTACAACTTCCCGCCGTTCTCCACCGGCGAGACCGGCCGGGTGGGCTCGCCGAAGCGCCGCGAGATCGGCCACGGCGCGCTGGCCGAGCGGGCGCTGATCCCGGTGCTGCCCAGCCAGGAGGAGTTCCCCTACGCCATCCGTCAGGTCTCGGAGGCGCTGGGTTCCAACGGCTCCACTTCGATGGGCTCGGTGTGCGCCTCCACCCTGTCGCTGCTGAACGCGGGTGTGCCGCTGAAGGCGCCGGTGGCCGGTATCGCGATGGGCCTGGTCTCGGACACCATCACCAACGACCAGGGTGAGGACGAGGTCCGCTACGTCGCGCTGACCGACATCCTCGGCGCCGAGGACGCCTTCGGCGACATGGACTTCAAGGTCGCGGGCACCCGCGAGTTCGTCACCGCGTTGCAGCTGGACACCAAGCTGGACGGCATCCCCTCGCAGGTGCTGGCCGGTGCGCTGAGCCAGGCCCACGACGCGCGCACCACGATCCTGGACGTGATGGCCGAGGCCATCGCCACCCCGGACGAGATGAGCCCGTACGCGCCGCGCGTCACCGCGATCAAGATCCCGGTCGACAAGATCGGCGAGGTGATCGGCCCCAAGGGCAAGGTGATCAACCAGATCACCGAGGACACCGGCGCCAACATCTCCATCGAGGACGACGGCACCGTGTTCGTCGGGGCGACCGACGGCCCGTCGGCGCAGGCCGCGATCGACGCGATCAACGCCATCGCCAACCCGCAGCTGCCGAAGGTCGGCGAGCGCTTCCTGGGCACGGTCGTCAAGACCACCGCCTTCGGCGCGTTCGTCTCGCTGCTGCCGGGCCGCGACGGTCTGGTGCACATCTCCAAGCTGGGTAACGGCAAGCGCGTGGCCAAGGTCGAGGACGTGGTGAACGTCGGCGACAAGCTGCGGGTGGAGATCGCCGACATCGACAACCGCGGCAAGATCTCGCTCGTGCCGGTCGAGGAGAACGCCGAGGAGCCCGGCGACGACACGGCCGATGCGGGCTCGGCCGGGACCGAGTAGTACTTGTCCCTGTGACGAAGAAGAAGACGACAACCCCTCTGCTCAGCACCGGGCAGGGGGGTTCGTCACTCGAGCTGCGGATGGACACGGACAGCGGAGTGCGCCGCACCGTGCTACCCGGCGGATTGCGTGTGGTCACCGAGCATCTGCCCGGGGTGCGCTCGGCGTCCATCGGCGTCTGGGTGGGGGTCGGGTCGCGCGACGAAGGCCCGACCGTCGCGGGCGCCGCGCACTTCCTGGAGCACCTGCTGTTCAAGGCGACGCCGACGCGCTCGGCCCTGGACATCGCCGAGGCGATGGACGCGGTCGGCGGCGAACTCAACGCGTTCACCGCGAAGGAGCAGACCTGCTACTACGCGCACGTCCTGGACGACGACCTGCCCCTGGCCGTCGACATGGTCTCCGACGTGGTGCTAAACGGCCTGTGCCGGGCCTCGGACGTGGACGTGGAGCGGCAGGTGGTGCTCGAGGAGATCGCCATGCGCGACGACGACCCCGAGGACCTGGTCGGCGACTCCTTCCTGACCGCGCTGTTCGGTGACCATCCCATCGGGCGCCCGGTGATCGGATCCGTCGAATCCATCGAGGGCATGCGGGCCGCGCAGCTGCGGTCGTTCCATCTGCGGCGCTACCGGCCGGACCGGATGGTAGTGGCGGTCGCGGGCAACGTGGAGCACGACCACACCGTGGAATTGGTGCACCGCGCGTTCGAGAACCGGCTCGATCCCGCGGCGACGCCCGCGCGCAGGCGCGAGGGCCGGTTCCGGCCACACGGCACTCCGCAGCTGCACTGGAGCCATCGCGACAGCGAGCAGGCGCATCTGGTTTTCGGTGTGCGCGCCTTCGGACGGCACGAAGGGGAGCGGCGCTGGCCGCTGTCGGTGCTGAACACCGTGGTCGGCGGTGGGCTGAGTTCGCGTCTGTTCCAGCGCATCCGGGAGGAGCGCGGGCTGGCCTACTCGGTGTACTCCAGCGTCGACACCTTCGCCGACACCGGGGCGTTCTCGGTCTACATCGGATGTCAGCCGGAGAACCTCGGCCAGGTGGCGGCACTGGCGCGCGGCGTCTTGGAGGAAGTGGCCGCCGACGGCATCACCGACGCCGAATGCGCCCGCGCCAAGGGGTCGTTGCGCGGTGGGCTGGTGCTCGGTCTGGAGGACTCCGCCTCGCGCATGAACCGCCTGGGGCGCAGCGAACTCAGCTACGGCAACCATCGCAGCGTGTCGGAGACGTTGACGCGCATCGACGCCGTCACCACGGACGAAGTGTCCGCCGTCGCGCGCACGCTGCTGGCGCGGCCGTTCGCCGCCTCGGTCGCCGGACCGTACAAGCGCACCCGGGATCTGCCCGCCGCTGTCCGGCGGCTGGTGCCGAGCTGAGCTCGGCGTGAGCGAGGGACCGCGGCTTGGCGGAGGATCCGTTGCCGCGATACTGTTTCGGCCGCCCGGCCGTCGATTCCCCGCCGGAGGGCGCTGAACTCGATTGTCCGGGCGTCGGATCCGGCGATCTCTGGCAAGGAGTCGAGATGAACCGAACGAGTCGTGCCCTGTCCGTGCTGGGCGCGGTGTCGATGCCCGTCCTCGTGCTGGCCGGGTGCGGCGGAACGGACGCGGATGCGGGCAAGCCGGGGGAGCCGACGGCGGCCGCGCTGCGCGCGGAAGCCACGAAGATGACCGAGGCGCTGGCGAGCCACGACTACGCCGCCGCGTACCGATTCCGCTCCGCGCGATGCAGGCTGACCCTCAACGAGGACGACTACGCCGCGTCCATGGCGCAGCTCTATGACGGCCGGGATCTGAAATCCAAGCCGGCGGAGATCACGGTCACCACGTCCGGGTCGACGGGTACGGTCACGGTCAAGAATTTCGACGCCCGTGCGGCCGAGGACGACACCAAGCCGAAGACGTGGACGTTCGTCGACGGGCAGTGGCGCTTCGACAACTGCTGAACGCGCCCGCCCGGCCGGGTCACGCCTGGTGGGCGCGGTTGGCTGCCGCGATGATCGTCGGCACCAGCCCGGGCAGGGCGGACTCGAGGTCGTCGATGCGCAGGCGCTGGCAGGTGTGGCCGTCGATGATCAGCCGCTCGATCACGCCCGCGTCGCGCAGGATCTTGAAATGGTGGGTGGCGGTCGATTTGTTGATCACCTCGTAGAGCGCGCCGCAGCGGACCGCCGTTCCCGCGTTGCCGAGCCGGCGCACCATCTCCAGGCGCACCGGGTCCTGCAGCGCGCTGAGCACCACGGGCAGCGCGGCCACCGGCTGCTGTTGCTCCGCGCCTCGGGCATCGGGCATGATCTGGCTCACTCTCAGGTTTGATGACCGTCGTACCGGATGTATGGTCGATTGCGGTTCGATCATTATCAAACCTACCTGATCGGAGTTTCGATGGCAGCGACGATGGCGGTGGCCGTCGAGGAGCAGACCACGCAGCGCTGGGCCTACGCCTTGATTCTGTCGGCCAGTGGCGTGGCACTGGGAGTTTCGGGCGTTCCCGCACCGCTCTACGGCATCTATCAGAAGCAGTGGCATCTCTCCGCGCTCACCACGACGATCGTGTTCGCGGTCTACGCGGTGGCCGCCTTGGGCGCGGTGCTGGTGTCCGGGCGGATCTCCGACGTGGTCGGCCGGAAGCCGGTGCTGCTCGGCGCGTTCGCCACGATGGTCGCCGGATTGCTGGTATTCGTGCTCGCCGACAGTGTGCCCATGCTGCTGCTGGCGCGTGCGTTGCACGGCGTCGCGGTGGGCTCGACCGTGGTCGCGGGCGCCGCCGCGCTGCTGGATCTGCGTCCGCATCGCGGTGCGCGGTCCGGGCAGCTCAGCGGCGTCGCGTTCAACGTGGGCATGGCGGTGGCGATCCTGGGCTCGGCGCTGCTGGCGCAGTATGCGCCGTATCCGCTGCGCACGCCTTACGTCGTGATCACCGTGGTCTGCCTGGCGATCGGCGTCGGCGTGCTCGCGTTGCGCGAACCGCACTCGGCCCGGGGCGCGGGACGCATCCGGATCGCGAAACCCGCCGTGCCGCAGGAAATTCGAGGTGACTTCTGGTTCTCGGCCATCGGCGTGATGGCCGCGTGGTCGGTGCTGGGCGTGCTGTTGTCGCTGTACCCGTCGCTGGCCACGCAGCAGACCGGTATCCACAACTTGGTCTTCGGCGGCGCCGTCGTCGCCTCGACCGCGCTCTCCGGCGCCACCGCGCAATTGTTCGCGACCGGCGTGCCCGCTCGATGGGCCGCGATCCTCGGCGACACCGGCATGGCACTGGCACTGCTGCTGACGGTGCCCGCGCTGGCCACGCACAACTGGATGGCGGTGCTCGCCGCGGGCGTCGCGCTCGGCGCGACCTTCGGCCTCGGATTCGGCGGTTCGCTGCGACACCTGTCGGAGGTCGTTCCGCAGCACAAGCGCGGCGAGACCATGTCGGCGTACTACCTGCTCGCCTATTCGGCGATGGCCCTGCCCACCATCCTGGCCGGTTGGGCGGCCACCACGTGGGGGTTGAGCACGGTGTTCCCGTGGTTCGTCGGTGTCGTCGCCCTCGCCTGCCTGATCGCGGCCGGTCTCGGCCTGCGTCGCGACCGCGGGGCGGAGCGGCGGGCATGAGCGGCGATTGGCTTTTTGCCACGCGTGTCCGCTAATGTTCTGTGTCGCATCACGGACTCCGCGATGCGCATGCGGATGTAGCGCAGCTGGTAGCGCATCACCTTGCCAAGGTGAGGGTCGCGGGTTCGAATCCCGTCATCCGCTCCACGAAATCATCCAGGCCGTGGCCGGTTCGTCTGCCGCGCAAGGTTTTCGGCACCGCCGGTGCCTTTCTGGTCGATCTCCATTCCCTCCCGTCACGCTCGTGGCGTGTGCGAGGGTGAAACGTCTCGGACTCGTCTGGTGCCGATGAGAGCGGTACGGACAGAGGGTTCCGGCACCCGGTTGTCTCGCGGCGGGAATCCAGCGTGCGCGCGGCTGGTCGTAGCCGCCCGCTGCGCCGTCTCCGAATTGTTCCTCTCGGACTCTTGCGCAGATGTCTGGATAGTGCTACAAAAAATCTGTCTGAATCGACACAGGTTATCTTGGTAGAGCCCCGAAGATGGAGTGAGTTGGAGGTGGCGACCATGTTGATGCGGACCGACCCGTTCCACGATCTGGAGCGGTTCACGCACCAGGTGCTCGGCACGGCAGCGCACCCGGCCGTCATGCCGATCGACGCCTGGCGGGAGGGCGAGGAATTCCTGGTAGAGCTCGACCTGCCCGGCATCGATACCGGCTCGCTGGATCTGGATCTCGAACGCAACGTGCTCACGGTGCGCGCGCAGCGCCCGGAGTTGGAATCGGGGCGCGAGATGGTGGCCGCGGAGCGGACCCGTGGCGTGTTCAGCCGCCAGATATTCCTCGGCGAGGGGCTCGACAGCGATCGCATCAGCGCCGACTACGCCGATGGGGTGCTGCGGTTGCGGATCCCCGTCGCGGAGCGGGCCAAACCGCGCAAGATCGAGGTCGCTCGCGGAGACGGCCACCAGGTGATCGACGCCTGATCGCCCACAGGACCCAGCACGTTCCGGCAGGAGGTGAAGGGCTATGCGCACCCTCGACAGCTGTGACGTCGCCGGCTTGCCGCTGTTGGACGCCGACCTCGACGGGTTGTTCGCCGAGGTGGACGAGATCCTCTGCGCGGCAATGGCTGTCGCCCAGTGCCCACCGGCGCTGCCGCGCCT
This sequence comes from Nocardia sputorum, assembly GCF_027924405.1. Classification (NCBI taxonomy): domain Bacteria; kingdom Bacillati; phylum Actinomycetota; class Actinomycetes; order Mycobacteriales; family Nocardiaceae; genus Nocardia; species Nocardia sputorum. Next base: position 1,810,014 of record NZ_AP026978.1, read on the forward strand.
GGCGCTGGCCCCCGACGGGGCGAGGGGGCGGCGGCCGTCGGCAGAGGTGGCCACCTTACGCGGCCGCATACCGGCGCACCGGCCGCATCCGCGCGAGCGCGGACCTCCGCGCGGATGAGGGCTTTTCGGCAGATTTATCCCCGAAAGGCACGTGAGAAGAAAGGCAGGTGATGCGAGAACCTACCGAAATCGTCACGTCACTCTCTTCCGACGCGGGCCCGGCACGCGGTGTCCGGGCCCGCGGCTCCCGTATCCGCGACAGGCCCGAAGCCAGGAGGAAGGACCACCGTGCACACCCCGACATTTCCCACCGGTAGCCCCGCCGACCACCTCGAACAGCAAGCGCCTGCCGACCGGCACGAGCACGCCGGAATCGATACGACGGCACTGAACCCGCTGGCCGAACGCATCCGGGACGCCTTCGACCACGCCGACGAAGTCGACCGGCTCGAACAAGCCTTCGTCACGCCGCTGCCCGACGACGAATACCCGCTCGCCTACTGACCCGATCTCGCTGCCACGCCTTCTCATGACGACTACAACGCATGCCCCCAGCCGGTTCCGGCCGCACCGCCCGCGTCGCGACACCCTCGTCCCCGCCACCTCCACCGAATGGCGCCATGGCACCGTCGCTTGGTTCAACACCGAGAAAGGGTTCGGCTATCTCGAACCCGACGACCGCACGAGCGCCGTGTTCGTCGACTTCCGTGCCATCGACACACGCGGATACAAGACACTCACTCCCGGCCAGACCGTCGTCTTCACCACCACCATCACCGACCGGGGGCCCGAAGCGGCGAGCGTGCGTCCGTACACGCGGCGCCCGTACGCACCCGGCCGGTGCTGATCCGCTCGGTGATGATCGGGACGTCGGCCGAACGAGGGCACGGCACCCGGACGCGGATTCGCGACTGCGCGAGGCCGAACTGAACTGCGGTGGCCGCGCGACCGCGTGCGCATGCGTCAAGTGTGTTCGAGCAGCTCATCGATATCGCGGCAGACGTCATCGGTCCGTACATCGGCGACGAACGAGACGTCGTGCGGGCAGCGGGGAAGTTCCTCGTCGGTGCAGTCGCGGTGGCAAACCGGGCAGGTCGTGGTCCACGACATCAGCACTCGGTCACGGGCGCGACCCAGGGGCCCGGCGTTGATCACGTTGCCGATCCAGAAGATGCCCACGGTCGGGATGCCGAACGCCCTGGCCAGATGCCGCGGACCGCTGTCGTTCCCGACGAAGACGCCGCTGCGGGCCAGAACACCGCACAGCGCGGGCAGCGGCGCGCCGATCAGCGTACGGATCCGGTGGTCGAGCGGGTGTGCGCCGATACGCGAACGGAGGCCATCGACGAGCTCGCGATCGGACTCCGAGCCCAAGAGAACAACCGCGACGCCCCGATCGAGACAGTGCGTGGCGACGTCGGCGAAGCGTTCGGTGGGCCAGCGTCGGCGGGGGTCCCGGGCGCCGGGATGGATGGCCGCGATCGGGCCGCGCAGATCGCGGAGGACGGGGCCGGCGGCGGACCGATCCGCCGGCGTCGGCTCGAGGTGCGCTTCGAGCATCACGGGCGCCGCACCGGCCAGGCCGACGACTTCGAGGGCTCGCAAGGTCTCGTGCTGGTAGTAGCGGAACGGCAGTGTGCGGGTCAGGGCGGGCGCGCCCGCGGCACGCGAACCCACTGTCCAGCGCGGGCGCAGGCTGGTCAGGAACGGGTTCGACCATGCGCCACCGCCGTGTAGCTGCACACCCAGATCGATCGGCCCCAGCTCGGCGCGGACTTCCCCGTCGACATCGCCTTGTTCATCGACGACCACCACACGGTCGATGGGGCCCGCCCGATCGCCGAGCAGTTCGGCGTGTTCGGCCGTACCGAGCAGAACGATCCGAGCGGCGGGATACGTCGCCGCCAGCGCGTGGATCGCGGGGAAGGCGAACAGCAGATCGCCGAGACCGCCGCCGCGCAGCACCGCGATGCGCCGCACCCCGGGGAAGACCTCGCCGAGCGGCCCGAGCGCCGGACGCGACGGGACGAGTCCCGTGCGAGTGATCGCGCCGCCGGCGTGTCCCATGCGACCTCCTGCGTATCCGATGAGCCGGAACGAATGTCGTCGTTCTACCCGGGGTCGGGGCGCACAAACGGTGCGGGCATCGGAGCACGGATGTTTCGGCGCGGTCGAGTGGGGCATGTCAGCACGTGCGGGCTTCGGTGTGCGGCCCGGATCGGTACTGCGCGTGTGATCCAGTCGTCCTCGGCGAACGGAGCCTGCGGTGAAGGTCCCCACGGTATCCGAGCACGCCGGCCCGTCGGCCGACGCCCACGCCGCCGAGGTGCCCGGGGTCATGTCGAAGCCGCCGAACCCGCTGGCGTTGCCGGGCGACGACGCTCTCAGCATCGAGGCCGATACCGTCGCGACGGTGCAGGAGAAGCACCTGGTGCTGGTGCACGGGCTGTGCACGGCGTTGGAAGCCGCGCTGGAGCGGGAGTGATGGCCGCGGGCGGTCCGCTCGTCGTGATCGGGGACGCGCTGCTCGACATCGACGTCGACGGTCGCGCCGACCGATGCAGTGCGGAGGCGGCGGCCCCGGTCGTCGACGTCGCGCACCGGGCGTTCCGACCAGGTGGCGCGGGACTGGCGGCCCGGCTGGCGGCGGCTGGTGACCGGGAAGTCGTCCTGATCGCAGGCTTCGCCGCCGATGAAGCGGGTGCCCGGCTGCGCGGGTTGCTGGACGGACACGTGCGGGTCATCGCGCTGCCCCTTCATGGTTCGACGATCTGCAAGCAGCGAGTGCGCGCGATCGGCCCCTGGGCCCGCTCGAACGGGCACACCCGCGCCAAGGAACCGCGGCGGCCCATTCTGATCACCAGAATCGATTCCGGCACCGGACGAGCAGGCGCCGACCCGCTGCCGGAGGAGGCGCACGCCGTGCTGGCGTCGGCGCAGGCGGTGCTGGTGTCGGACTACGGTCACGGTATCGCGGCTCACCCGCAGATCCGTGCGCTGCTGCGTACCCAGGCCCGCCACGTTCCGGTCGTCTGGGATCCCCACCCGCGCGGACCCGTGCCGATCCCCGGCGCGGCACTGGTCACGCCGAATCGCGCGGAAGCGCTCGCCCTGTTGTCCGGTCGGCTCGACGACGGACCTGACCTGTGGAAACTCGTCAAAGGGTGGGCGGTCGACGCCATCGCGGTGACCCTCGGCCCGGAGGGCGCCCTGGTCTGCCTGCGGGCGTCCGGCAAACGTTTGCGCATCCCGCTTCCGGCCGCGGCCAAGGCGCCCGGCGGCAGTGACGCCTGCGGAGCGGGCGACAGCTTCGCCGTCGCCGCGACAGCCCAGGTGGGCTCGGGTAGCGGACCGGAGCGGGCGGTGCGCCGTGCGGTGCTGGCGGCGGCCGAGTTCGTCGCCTCCGGCGCCGCCGCCGCGTTCACGGAATCGGCACCGGCCATGATTCCGGGAGCGACCACCGCGGAGCCCAGTGCGTGGACGTAATCAGCGCCGGCGCTCGAGCTCGCCTCAGCGAAACCCTCCGTGTCACCGCGTCTCGCGACGGCGAGCGGTGGCGCGGGACGTGAGTCGGACTGTGCCCGAGATGATTCGGAGGGACGGCCGCACCGGTCACGCGCCACGGTCGTCCGCCACGAAACGGTCGCTTGCCAGAAGATCACCGCGCGCGCATGGAAACCGGCCCGCGCTTCGTTTTTCGGATAGCCGCCGAGCCTCGTCACGCCTGGACCCGGCGCGGATGACATACTGGGTCGTAGGTCACCGGCAGTCGCCACTGATGTGCGCGTGCGCCGGCCGTTGAGTCAACAGCGGATTGTCGGCCGAACGCGCCCGCGCCCGCGTGACCCCGCCGAGGGAAGACGGCCCGCGGGTCGCGTTGGGCCGTGCGCCCCTTGTCCCTCGGAGAGGCCTTGCATCCATGATCCACCGTATGCAGCCCTGCACGTCCACCATGACCGCTGCCGATTCGGCACCATCCGAGCAACCTACTGTCGGAAGCTTCCGGTTCTGGTTTGCCACCCGCCGTTGGGAGTGGTCTGCCGAGGTCTACCGCATGCACGGCTACCAGCCCGGTGAGATCGAACCGACCACACAGCTGCTGCTCGCGCACAAGCACCCAGACGACCGCACGCACGTCGCCGAGACCATCACGCGTGCCATTGATCACGGCGAGGCTTTTTCGAGCAGGCACCGGTTCATCGACCTGTCCGGCCAGGAACACACCGTGCTCGTCGTCGCCGATCGGATTCTGGACGACCGAGGCACCGCGGTCGGCACCGCGGGCTTCTACGTCGACCTGTCCGACACCCTGGCCGAGGCGCACCAGGCCATGCTCGCCGCGACTCTGCCCGGGCTGTATGAGAATCGCGCGGTGATCGAGCAGGCCAAGGGAGTGCTCATGCGCGTCTACCAGATCAGTGCCGAGCAAGCGTTCCAGGTCCTGCGCTGGCGATCGCAGGAAACCAACACCAAGTTGCGGGCGCTCGCACAGCAGCTGATCGCGGAACTCCCTCAGGTGCCGCCGCCACCGCCGGACCTGGTCGCCGCGTTCGACCACATCCTGCTGACCGTCCACCACCGCATCCCCAGAAAGTGATCGTGCGGGAGGTCACGGCGTTTCGCTTTTCGGACCGATGCCCCGGGGGACTTCGTCTGTCGCGCTGACACGGCCGGTATCGACTGCCAGGCTCGACTGTGCGGTCTCGTGCCGATACCCGGCCGCCGGAGGTGCGCGTGTTCTGTCAGAACGGCATGGAAGGCATCCCGACCGATGACGGTCTGCTCCTCGTCGCGCACGGTGAGCTGGACGCGGCGACCGCCGACGAGTGCGCCCGAGCGGGTGTCCCGGTCGGAGTGACCGTGCCGGACGACGGACCCGTGCGGCGAATCGTGGATGTGCCGTCAGTGCGGAGCAGCGTGCCGGTGGTCGCGTGCCCAGCGCCCGGGCTGCACGAAGCCGACCATCCGCCGCGTGAGTGCCGGTTCTCCGGCGCTGTCGTCACGGGTTATGTGGCGGGGCGGACCGGCGGCGGTCCGGGAGCACGTCGGGGGATCTCCCCGGACGCTGTGCACCGCCCGCACGTCTCCGGTGGCGCGACGCGGTCTCGGTGGCATTCCGGGCAGGCGGGCGATCCCGAGAACGCACCCGGGCACCGGCGCCCGTCCGAAATACGAACAAGACCGCCCACGAACGCTTGACGCGGCCGTCGGGCGGTATACGGCGATCGTCGCCGCCCTCCCTCGGGCGAGCGCGGCGACCGCTGCAAAGGGGAATGAGGAAGCTCATGTCACTCGCGACCGCCAACCGCAGGACCGCCACGCCGCGCCGGACGCGGCGCGGAACGGACAGCTACGACGGCATCGAACCATTGCTCGAGAAATTGGCCGCGATGGACGAGAACGATCCCGAACGGCCGCGACTGCGGGAAGCGATCATGCGCCGGTGCCTGCCGCTGGCCGAGCACATCGCCCGACGCTTCGTCGGCCGCGGGGAGAACTACGACGATCTGTACCAGATCGCCGCCGTGGGGCTGGTGCTCGCGGTCGACCGCTTCGACCCGGCGCGGGGACCGTCGTTCCTGTCGTTCGCGGTACCCACCATCATGGGCGAGGTACGCCGCCATTTCCGCGACCACAGCTGGGCGGTGCGGGTGCCGCGCCGGATCAAGGAGATCCAGTTGACCATCGGCCCGGCGGTGGAGCGGCTCTCCCAGCGATTGGAACGGATGCCCACCGCGCTGGAGATCGCGGTCGAACTCGACATCGACCTGACCGAGGTCACCCAAGCGTTGCTGGCAGGCAACGCCTACTCCACGAACTCCATCGACGCGGTCATCGAGGACGACGACAGCGGCGGCGCCTCGGTGCGCGTCGCGGAGACGTTCGGCGAGGAGGATCCCTCCTACGACCTGACCGACGAGGCCCTCGCGGTCGCTCCATTGCTCGCCGAGCTGCCCGAGCGGGAGCGGCTCGTGCTGCGCATGCGCTTCTTCGAGGGGCGTACGCAGGCGCAGATCGCCGCCGTGCTGGGCGTCTCCCAGATGCATATCTCCCGCGTCTTGTCGCGGACCCTCACCGACCTTCGGGAGCGTGCCCTGCGCGACTGATCGTCGCTGTCTCGTGCAGCCCTCGGCTGCCCTCGTGAGCTCGAGGCGCGGCGGGCTACGCGATGAGAGTCGTATGGGGAGATCTGCCGTACGCCTCGCGGTACGCGCTGGCGAACCGTCCGGGATGGGCGAAGCCCCACGCCGCGGCGATCGAGGTCACGGTGTGGCCGTCGTCGGACGAGCAGTCGCGCAGCTGTTCGTGCGCGGCGCGCAGGCGAAGCCGCCGCAGATACGCCATGGGTGTGGTGTCGAGATGGCGACGGAACGCCAGTTGCAGTGCGCGGACGGTGACATAGGAGGCCGCGGCGATGTCGGCGACGGTGATGTCCTCGGTGAGGTGCGACTCGAGGTAGGCCAGCGCGCGTCGCACCGTGTCGGGGTGGGCGTCGTTGCGGTCGTGCGCCGTCGGATCGGTGTGCGCGGTGCTCGGGAAAGCATGCAGCACGGTGGCGGCCAGGTACTGGGCGGCCGTGGAGGTGATCAGCGGCTGCTCGCGTACCGTGCGGTCGGCGGCGAGACCGCGCATGTGCTCCAGGACGCCCGAGAGGTGGCGCGCGGCGGCCGGTGACACCGGCCGATGACCCGTCAGCCGGACCGGTTCCAGGTCATGGTCCGGGGCCGAGGCCGCGACTTGGGTCAGCAGCGCGGGATCGAACATCGTGATGCTGTAGCGAGCGTGGTGGACCACCCCGGAATACGGCAGATCCGGCGGAGTGAGCAGCCCGAGTTCACCGGGCTGGAAGAAGTCGGTCGTGCCGTCGGCGTAGTTCTCTTCGATCGTCCCCGCGTCGACCTGGCACAGGCATATCTTGCCCAGCGGCTGGGCGTCGTACCGCATGTCGAAGCTCAGTTCGAGGTCGTCCAGGCTGACCGGACCGAGCATCGTCCGGGTGATGTCCGTCCGGACGGGGACACCGGTGCTGTTGCCGATCCGCATCCTGGTGTAGTTGCGATTGAGGAACCGCTCGGTATCACCCAAACTGTCGCTGTGGAAGGCCAATGACTCCATCGCGGCGACACTCCTGCTCTGTCGGATACGGCATCCCACCCGGCACGTCGTCAAGGTTGTCCGAGCCACGCTGCTCGGCGTACGGACTGGCCACAACCGCTGTCATTCGGCCAGGTAGGTGATGTGCCGGCGATTCGCATCCCGGTCACACCGCAGCGGAGAGTACCCACTGCGCCGGGACCCAATCGCCGAGAACCTTTCCACTCTATCCCCGTGACAAGAGCGGCGAGCAGAGTCGAACAGCGCGTCCCGATCCGCCGGGGGCTCGTTATTGTTTCGTCCTCGCCTCAGCGGCCACCCTGACCACGGGGGCCAGGTCGCCCTCTCATACGAAACCGTCCCCAGAGACGAGGAGGTCCTATGGTTTCGCGGGACACGATCGCGCAGTTGCGCCAGGACATCACCACCGCGGAGGACGCGGGCGACGAAGCGAACGCCGAGCGTTTGCGCCGGGAGCTCGCGGAAGCGGTCCGGGAGGCGGGCAAGAGCGCCGAGCCCGGGCAACCATGACGCATCGGTACACGCGGAGGCCGGCCGCACGCGGCGCCACCGGCCTCCGCGCCGATCATCCGGCGCTCTCCCGATTCTCCAGCCCCACGGCTTCGGTGAGTTCCTGGCGGTGACGCCGCAGTTCCGGGTGTTCGGCGCTCAGCTCGCTCATCAGGTCGGCCAATCCGTCGGCGACGGCGTTGAGCTTCTGCTGGACCGCGGCGTCGGAGCGGCTCTGCGTGTTCTGCAGTAGCGCGACGAGCAGGAACGTGATGATCGTCGTCGCGGTGTTGATGACCAGCTGCCAGGTGTCCACGCTCGGTAGCAAGAAGATCGTCGGCGCCCAGACCAGGACCAGAAGCACACAGAAGACGAAGAATCCCGCCTTGGAGGCCAGTGCGCTGGCCGCTGTCGCGAATCGGTCGAACACCGACAACTTCCCGTTGACATCCGAGGGCATGGTCGCGGGTTCGGGGACGGTGTGTTCAGCGTGCTCAGCCATGGGAGTCCTCTCCGAATACCGATCCAGACGGGCTTCGGGTTACCGCTCCCGGTCCCGCTCAAACGCTATGGATGGTCGGCGGGAGGCTGCGCCACCGGCGCGATCGCGGTGCGAATCCGTTGCGGCCGTTGATCATTCGTCGGGATCGTCGCGCGGCGGCAGATAGGGTTCGGCATCTTCCGGATGGCCGTGGGCGATGTTGCGCGCTCGAGCCAGCTCGGCGTCCAGTTCCGCGCCCAACAGGACCGCGATGTTCGAGATCCACAGCCAGACGAGGAAGACGACGACGCCACCCAGGGAACCGTAGACCCGGTTGTAGGAGCCGAAGTGACCGACATAGAAGGCGAATCCCCAGGACGCGCCTGCCCAGAGCACCACGGCCAGCGCGCTGCCCGGGGTCAGCCACCGGAATCCCGGCTGTCGCACGTTGGGCGCCGCCCAATACAGCAGGGCGAAGACGAGGCTGATCAGCGCCATCATCACCGGCCACTTGACGATGCCCCACACCGTGATCGTCGCCTGCCCGAGCCCGAGCCAGCGGCCGACCTGGTCGGCGAGCGAACCGCTGACGACCACGCCGACCGTGCAGACGCCCAGCAGGACCACCACCGCGGCGGTCAGGGCCACCCGCACCGGCACGGTCTTCCAGATCGGCCGTCCCTCCTGGATGTCGTAGATCGCGTTGGTCGCGCGCATGAACGCCCCGATGTACGCGGACGCGGTCCACAGCGCCGACGCCAACCCGACCAACGCCAGCGGTCCGGCCGGGGTCTGCGCCTCCTCGATGCCGTTCACCGCGTCCACGAGCAGATCTGTCCCGCCGCCCGGCCCGATCTCGCGAAGGGTGTCCACCAGCGCCCGGGTGTCGTCGCGTCCCAGCATGCCCAGTCCGGCGGTCAACACGATCAAGCCCGGAAACAGCGACAGCACGCTGTAATACGTCAATGCCGCGGCCCAGTCGGTGAGATTGTCGCGCTGGAACTCGCCGACCGATCGGGTGACCACACCCCACCACGACCGTCCCGGCAGATCGGCCGGGCTGCGCAGCCGGCGTCGCGCCGCGAACCTCTTCTGCAAGTTTTGCGCCACACTCACACCTCCCGCTGGCGGCGAATACCCGCCGTGCCGGTCCCGAAACCCACTCCACGCCAGGAGCATTCGGTGCCGACGAGCGGGCCGCGCGCAGTGCTGAGAGCACGGGAAATTCCGTTGTTCCCGGCACGGCGGGACCGTAACGTCGCTTCGGTTTGTACACCGATCGACCGAAGGAGATCTCCCTCATGGAACCTGTCACCGAACGCGACATCAGGTCGTCGTTCGTCAACTGTTCGAAAGGAGACGCCAAGCGGCTACCCGTGCCCAGGGACCTGGACGAGCGGCCCTGGGCGGATCTGGACTTCCTCGGCTGGAGCGATCCGTCCTTGCCGGGACGCGGCTATCTGGTCGTCCCGCAGGACGACCGCCTGGTCGGCGTCGCGTTGCGGTACGCCACCGGCGGCACCGGCCGGGCGCAGATGTGCACGATCTGCCTGACCACCCACACCGGCGGCGGAGTCTCGCTGATGACCGCGCACAAAGCCGGCGAGTCCGGGCGCCGGGGCAACTCGGTCGGCACCTACATGTGCACCGACCTCGCCTGCTCGCTGTACGCGCGGAACAAGAAGCGGCCGGCGCTCGGAAGCCGGTACCGCGAGGATCTCACGCCCGAAGAGAAGGTCGAGCGGGTGCGCGAGAATCTTTCGGCGTTCCTCGCGAAGCTGTACTGACCCCCTCGTCCATCCTTCCGGCAGCCGAGGGCTGCCCACCCGAACGGAGGTAGCTGCCATGTGCCGACACTCGAGAACCACCCACCTCGTCCACTCCGAAACATCCAGCATCGCAGGAGAATTCGGGGTGTACGTGCCTCCTCGCCGGTCGAGTCGGTCCGGATCGCCCCGGGCCGTCCCGTCCGGCGAGGAGGCACGGCTCATGCCGAGCGCGCTAGCCGGCCGAGTCGTCCGTCGGCTCCCACACCGCACGCAGGCTGGGTGCGCCCGGGACGAGATCGGGCAGGTCGGGCACCGCTTCGGCGTCGGCGACGAGCGGGGCGATGATCGCCGCGTGCTGGTCGCGGGCCAGCCGCGCCGCCTGCCTGCCCGCTTCGGTCACCGCGCGGCCCAGCTGTTCCGGTGTGCCGCGCAAGGCGGCCGACGCGAATCGCACGTCGACGAGGACGCCCGCCGCGTCCACGGTCACCGCCACCAGCTTGTCCGCCGACTCGGCGGTGCACCGCACCGCGGCCAGCTCGTCGCGCACCTGCGCCAGGTGGGTGCGCTGCTCGGCGAGCGCGTCCAGGATGTAGTCCACCTGATTGCGGATTCCGCTGTTGGCGGAGCGCAGACCGTCGCGTTCCCACCGATCCACCGGCACCGACCTCCTCGAGTCCACGTCATCCCCCGGTGCGTCGCCGTGTGGCAGCGTCCGAGAACAAGGCAGGAATTGTCCGGCAGACCTGGCGCCGGCGCCGCGTGCGCGTTTCCCATGCTGGGAATGGTCAGGCCGGTGCCGTATCGGTTTCGTGCACCGTCAGCCAGCGAACCGCGCCTGGATCCTCGGTCGTCAGCACGGCCGTGACCCGACGACGAGTGACGTTTCCCGCGGCCCGGTGCGTCTCCAGGAATCGCACTACCGCGATATCGCCGGACCTGGAGAGTTCTTCGATTTCGGACACCTCGATGGTCAAGCCGGGCACGGCGTTTCGCGCACCACGGACGCCCGCGAGCAAGGAGCTGCGCCCGAGCACTTCGCCGTCGGTCGTCACCATGCTGAACCGCTCGTGTTGCGCCGCCGCGAACCGCTCGAACACCTCGACCGGCGCCTCCGACCCGAGCCACGTCCCCAGGTCGGCGTGCAAGCGCTCGACCGCATCGACCACATTCACACCCACGCGCGGCATCGTACGCAGGCCCACGCGCGGCGTGGCGTGACCGCTGCACACCGCGGCGTGACGCGGACCGATGGCGGCCGTTGCGAACAGTGCGATAGCCAGACCGGTGCGGCCACTGCGGTGGGTGCGGACGCCCCTGGGCGGTAGCGTCGGCGGAATGAAGATTCGTGGAGCGGTCCTGGAGCGGATCGCGGCGCCGGCGCCGTTCGCCGAGTCGGCGCCGATCACCGTGTGCGATCTGGAGCTGCGCGAGCCGGGGCCCGGTGAGCTGCTGGTCCGGATCGAGGCGGCGGGCCTGTGCCACTCGGACCTGTCCGTGGTGGACGGCAACCGGGTCCGCCCGGTGCCCATGCTGCTGGGCCACGAGGCGGCGGGGAGGGTGGAGGCGCTCGGCCCCGGCGACGGCGATATCGCGGTCGGGCAGCGCGTGGTCATGACCTTCCTGCCGCGGTGCGGCGAGTGCGCGGGGTGCGCGACCGACGGGCGCACCCCGTGCGTGCCCGGCAGTGCCGCCAACAACGCCGGTGAGTTGCTCAACGGTGGGCGGCGGCTGTTCCGTGACGGCGCCGAGGTGCACCACCACTTGGGCGTCTCCGCTTTCGCCACGCACGCGGTGGTGGACCGCAGGTCGGTGGTGCCGGTCGACGACGACGTGCCGCCCGAGGTGGCCGCGGTGCTCGGCTGCGCGGTGCTGACCGGCGGCGGCGCCCTGCTCAATTCGGCGCGTCCGGGCACCGGGGACCGGATCATGGTCGTCGGCCTGGGCGGTGTGGGTATGGCGGCAGTGCTGGTGGCGGTGTCGCTCGCCGCCGAGGGGCACGAGGTGATCGCGGTCGACACCGTGGCGGACAAACTCGCTCTCGCCCGGGAGCTAGGCGCGCACGCCGCCTACACCCCGGCCGAGGTCGCCGAGCTCGGGGTGCAAGCCGAGGTGGTGGTCGAGGCGGCGGGCAACGTCCGCGCGTTCGAGACCGCCGTCGCCGCGACCGCGCCCGGGGGCACGACCGTCACCGTCGGACTGCCCGCGCCCGATGCCCGGGCGGCTATCTCGCCGCTGGCCTTGGTCGCGCAGGGACGTTCGATCGTCGGCAGCTACCTCGGCTCCGCGGTGCCGTCCCGGGACATTCCCGAGTACGTCCGCATGTGGCGGTCGGGACGGCTGCCGGTGGAGCGGCTCGTCTCGGCGCATGTGGGGCTCGACGAGATCAACCGTGCCATGGACGAACTCGCCGCAGGCCACGCCTTGCGCCAGGTCATCGTCTTCGACTGACCCCGGCCGCCGAATCCTCGGTTCGCCGGCGCGTCACGTCGCTCATCCGGTGGGGCGGTCCAGCCCGTCGACGAAACGGGCGAGGAGACGGGCGAACTCGGCGCGCTCGGCGGGAGTCCAGTCCGCCATCGCCTCGGCCATGGCGGCGCGCCTGCCCGCCCTGGCCTCGGCCACCGCCCGATGTCCCGCTGCGGTCAGGCGTAGGACCGAACGCCGTCCGTCGCGCTGATCGGCGACCCGTTCCAGCAGGCCGGAGGACACCGCCTGGGCCACCAGGCGACTGGCCCTCGGCTGATCGACGCCGAGGGCGGGAGCGAGCGCGCCGACCGTGTCGGCCGCGCCGTCGGCCACGGCGTCGAGCGCGCGGAACACGGCGACGGGAATAGCGCCGTCGCTCAGCGCACCCCGCGTCTGCCTGCGCCGGATCCGGACCATCGCCGCTTCCACGGCGACGGTGATCGCGTCGTGCTCGTCCATTCGTTCACTCTGTCATGCCCGAAATTCATATGTAAGAATGCATGTACTTGTTCATAGACATATTCAGGAGAGTGGTTATGGCCATCCGTCGCGGCATCGGATATTGGCTCGTGGAGCTCGATCGATTGATCAACGAGCGCTTCGACGAAGATCTCGCCTCGGGCGGGTTCAATCGCAGGCGCTGGCAGGTGACGCACTCGCTGGCCGACGGACCGCAGCGCGCCGACGACATCCGTGACGCGCTCGACACCTTCTGGACCGACGACTCCGAATGGCCCACCGAACTGGTCGGACTCCTCGCCGACGGGCTGGTCGCCGACGACGCGGGCATGCTGTCGCTGACCGACGAGGGCCGAGTCGCCCACGACGAGGCCTTCGTCCGGATCGGCGAACGCAGAAGGCAATTGGCGGAGGGCATCACCGACGAGCAATTCGCCGAGACCGTGCGGATACTCCGACGGATGGTCGCCAACCTCGGTGGCGCTACGAGTCCGGAGGCCGGTGAACCACAGCCGGCGCGATAGGCACCTTCGCTCATCGTCGTGCCGCCCTCGGGCTGCCCGCGGGTTCGAGGACGGGTGGCGCACGGCCTGCGTTCGAACGCGTCGATCCTGTGGTTGCCTCCTCTTCGCCGGGCACGATCGGGCGGCGGGATCGCGGCCCATTAGGCTGATCCCGACCGAAGCGGAACGAGGAGGTGCGGTGACCATTCGGGTCGGAGTGCTCGGAGCGCGTGGCAAAGTCGGACAGGCGATCTGCGCGGCGGTGACCGCGGCAGGCGATCTGGAACTGGTCGCCGCCGTCGACAAGGATGATTCGCTCGAGTCGTTCACCGCGGCGAATACGCAGGTGGTCGTCGATTTCACGCACCCGGACGTGGTGATGGGGAATCTCCGGTTCCTGGTGGAGCACGGCATTCACGCGGTGGTGGGCACCACCGGGTTCGACGAGGCCCGGCTGACGGAGGTGCGCGGCTGGTTGGCCGAGCGTCCCGAGGTCGGCGTGCTGATCGCGCCGAACTTCGCCATCGGCGCGGTGCTGTCCATGCGATTCGCCGAGCAGGCCGCCCGATTCTTCGAGTCGGTGGAGGTCATCGAGTTGCACCACCCGAACAAGGCCGACGCGCCGTCCGGCACCGCCTACCGCACCGCGGGACTGATCGCCGCCGCCCGGGACAAAGCGGGCCTCGACCGCAGTCCCGACGCGACGACGACCGAACTGGAGGGTGCCCGCGGCGCCGACGTGGACGGGGTGCGGGTGCACTCGGTGCGCCTGGCCGGTTTGGTCGCCCACCAGGAGGTGCTGTTCGGCACGCAGGGCGAGACGCTCACCATCCGGCACGACTCGATCGATCGCTCCTCGTTCGCCCCCGGGGTGCTGCTCGGAGTGCGGGAGATCGCGAACCGGCCCGGTCTCACCGTCGGGCTCGACCCGTTCCTGGATCTGTGATCGAGCGTCGGCAGCCGCGCCGCGATGGAGCGCGACCGTGAGCGGCTCGGAGCGGGACGATCACAAGGGCGGCGGAGAAGTCGTCAAGGTGGTCGCGTTCATCGCGGCCCTGATCCTGGTGCTCGGCTTCTATTTCCTGCTGCTGGGCCGGATCGCGCTCGGCCTGATCGGTTCCGGCGAGGTGGCGGCGATCGTGATCGGCGTCGGCGTCCTCATCCTGCCGCTGCTGGGCGTCTGGATCGTCGTGGCCACCGTGCGCGCGGCCCTGGCGCATCAGCACCTGGCGCGGCGGATCCACGACGAGGGCCTCGAGCTCGACACCTCCGCATTACCGCGGCTGCCGTCCGGCCGTATCCAGCGCGCGGCCGCTGACGAGTTGTTCGCGACGGTCAAGGCCGAGTGGGAGGCCGATCCGGACAACTGGCGCGTCTCCTACCGCCTCGCGCGCGCCTACGACTACGCGGGTGACCGCATCCGAGCCCGCGAGACCATGCGCCGCGCGGTCGCGCTGGAACGGCACGAGCGCGACACCGCCTGACGGCCACGCGGGCCGATACCATCGCAGGGTGGCCCGGTTGCTGATCATCCATCACACGCCGTCCCCGCATATGCAGGCGATGTTCGAGGCCGTCGTCTCCGGGGCCACCGACCCCGAGATCGAAGGCGTGGAAGTCGTGCGCCGCGCCGCACTGGCCGTCACCGCCCCCGACGTTCTGGCCGCCGACGGATACCTGCTGGGGAGCCCGGCGAACCTGGGTTACATGAGCGGTGCGCTCAAGCACGCGTTCGACACGATCTACTACCCGTGTCTGGACTCCACACGCGGTCGGCCGTACGGCCTGTACCTGCACGGCAACGAAGGCACCGAGGGCGCCGAGCGCGGCGTGGTGCGCATCACCACCGGGCTCGGCTGGGACCAGGCCGCCGCCGCGGTCGTGATCTCCGGGTCGCCCGGCAAGGACGACCTGCAGCGATGCTGGGAACTCGGGGCCACGCTCGCGGCCGGGCTCATGACCTGAGCCCCCCGAATTCTGGTGTCTGACCCTCGCGCACCATTGCCCGGCATACTGTCTGCGGTTGTTGTCGCGGTGGGGATGTGGACGAGTAGCTCGGGATGGGAGAGCCAGGTGACCTGGGCCGAAGGGAACGAGAACGCCCCGCGCCGAATCGGACTGGTCGAGGACCACGAATCGGTCGCGATCGGTCTCGCCGCGATGCTGGCGCCGGAGCCGGATCTCGATCTGGTGCTGACCGCGGGCACCGTGCCGGAACTGCTGGCCGCGGCCGACGGCGCGCCGCCGCTGGATCTGGTGGTGCTGGATCTGCGGCTGGCCGACGGATCCTCACCCGAGGACAACGTGCGCGCCCTGCGTGGCCGCGGCATGGAGGTACTGGTCTTCACGGGCGCGGACAACGCCTTCCTGGTGCGCGCCGCCGCGCGTGCGGGTGTCTTGGGTGTGGTGCGCAAATCCGAGGACGTGCCGACCGTCGTCGCCGCCGTGCGCCGCGCGGCCAGCGGCGAGCAGGTCGTCACCACCGACTGGGCGGCCGCCATCGACGGTGATCCGCAACTGTCCGACGTGGGCCTGAGCCCGCGTCAGGAGGAAGTGCTGACGCTCTACGCGTCCGGGGAGAAAGCATCCCGGGTCGCGCGGTTGACAGGTCTGTCCGAGCAGACGGTCAACGATTATCTCGGCCGGATCCGCCAGAAGTACGCCGACGCCGGCCGTCCGGCGCCGACCAAGACCGACCTGTACAAGCGGGCGGTGGAAGACGGCTGGCTGCCGGTCCCCGAGCGGCAGCCGCGCGGATGATCGCGTCCAGCATGCTGGACACCCCGTCGCACTCTCGCTCGCTCCCGCTCGACCGGCCGCGCGCGAGCCGTTGGCGCCGCGGAGTCGTCGCGCTGTCCAGGGAGAAAGCCTCCGAAGGAGCCGCCGATCGCATCCTGCGGCGGTTCGGGCTCGCCATCGGCATCGCGGGGGTGATCGCCGCGATCGTCGAGTTGCCCGAGATCGCCGATCAGAGCCGCTTCGTGCCCGTCCGCTGGACGGTGGTGGAGGTGGTGCTGGCGTTCGGGCTGTTCCCGGTGCTCGCGGTCGTCTCGGTCGGCATGAGCCGGCGCGTGATCCAACGGGTGGCCGGTGCGGCCGCGATGAGTTTCCTCGGCGCGATGGCGGTGGTCCCCGTGGCATACGCTGTGCCGGATTCCGAAGGGGCGGCCTCGGTCTGGCTGTACCGGGTGCTGGCGCTGGGTGTGCTCGCGGCCGTGCTCGCTTGGCGGCCGCCGTTCGCCGTGACGTACCTGGTGGTGGGCGCGGCGTTCAGCGCGCTGGCGAATCTGGTCGTGCTGCGGGAGACCACCGCGCTCGCGTTGCTCGGCGATTTCGCCAGAGCGGCCGGGTTGAGCGCGCTGTTCCTGTGGTGCGTGGTCTATGCCAGAGCGGCGGCCGCGCGCGTGGATCGCGAGTCGGCGATCGAGAGCAGCCGCGCGGCGGCGGTCGCGGGCGCGGCGGCCCGGGAGCGGGAACGCGCGAGGTTCGCCGCGCTGATCCACGACGCGGTGCTGTCCACCCTGCTGGACGCCTCGCGAGCCGGGACCGAATCGCCGGTGCTGCGCCGCCAGGCCGAACGCACCCTCGAACAACTCGACGAGTGCCGGGTGGCCGAGACCGAACCCGACCGCTTGGACGCGCAATCCGCGATCGGGTTCCTCCGCTCGGCCGTCCACGAGGTGAATCCCGGCATCAGGTTCACCACACGGCGCTGGGCCGGGTTCGACGATCTCCACCTGCCGGTGGACGCAGCCAGCACGATCGCGGCCGCGCTGGCCGAGGCCGTGCGCAACAGTCTGCGGCACGCCACCGTCGCCGGGCGGGAGGTGCGCCGCACCGTCACAGTGACGATCAGCGCCGGGGGAATCCGGGTGGTATTCCGGGACGACGGAGCGGGTTTCGACCTGAGCGCGGTGCCCGTCGATCGGCTCGGCATCTCGGTGAGCATCCTCGGCCGCATGCGTCAGCTCGCCGGTGGCGCGGGGTTCGTGGAATCCGAACCTGGTGAGGGAACAACCGTGACGCTGGTGTGGGGCGGGAATGGCTGAGCCGGAAACCGAATTCGGGCTGCGCGATCTGCTCGGGCTGCGCGACCGCGCGGCTTGGCTGTTCCTGGTCGTGCTCGAAGCCACCATCGTGCTGTACATGATCCGGAACTTCTCGGAATCGCCGGTGGCCGCCGCCGTCGCGGCGCTGGTCGTGCTGGCGCTGGCCGGTGTCGTCGTACTGGTGGTACCTACCGATCCGCTGCCCTGGGCCGCGACCGTGTTCGTCGCCGCGTCCGGGCCGCTGGCCACGACCTTGACCTCGTTCGACGTCGAACACGGCTGGTCCAAGCAGGTGTGGACGGCGTTCGCCGCGTCGTATGTGCTCGCCGTGCTGGTGCTGCGCGGACGCTTGGCCGCCGCCTGGCTCGGTGTCGCCGGCATCGGCGTGGTGATCGCCGTGGTCGGCGTGGTGGCCGGGCTGCGGATCGGCGTCGTCGTCGGTTCGATCGTGCCGGTCGCCACGGTGGCGGGGGTCTCCCTGTTCGCGGCGATCATGCGGCCGACCCAGCGTTCGCTGCGGCTGCTGCGCGAGGAGGCGGCCATGCGCGCCGCCGCCGAGGCCGCGATGGCGGCGGAGAACTCCGAACGCACCCGTCAGCTGGCCCGGCTGGACGCGGTGGCGCGCCCGATCCTGGAACGTATCGCCGACGGCGCGGAACTCACCGCGGCGGAGCGGGAGCAATGCAGGCTCCTGGAAGCCGAACTGCGCGACGGCCTCCGGGCTCCGCAGCTGGCCACCGATCAACTCAGCAGCGCCGCTCGGGGCGCTCGCTCCCGCGGCGTCGAGGTGATCCTGCTCGACGACGGCGGCTTCGCGGGCGTGCCGCATCACGTGCGCAGGCAAGTGATCGACGCCGCCACCCGCGAACTGGACGCCGCGAACGACGGCTCGGTCACCGTCCGCATCCTCCCCGCGGGCCGGCGCATCCTGGCCACCGTCCTGGCCACCGCGTCCGACCGAGACCGCCGCACCGAGATCGACACCACCGGCGCGGTCACCGTCTCGACCTGACGTGTCGGTGGGTCGTGGCATCGTTGCCTGCTATGCGGAAGATGGGTGCCGCGGCGGCACGGCGAACGGCTTTGGCGGCGCAGGGTTTCGGGATGCGCAGGCCCGGCCGCGCGACGCGGCGGACGGTGCTCGGTGTGCTGGACCGGACCCAGCTGCTGCAACTGGATTCGGTGTCGGCGGTGGTGCGAGCGCATTACGCGCCGGTGTTCAGCCGCATCGGGTCCTACGATCGCACCCTGCTGGATCAGGCGGCGTGGAGCAACGGCGCTCGGCGCCCGCGGGCACTCGTCGAGTACTGGGCACACGAGGCCGCGCTCATCCCGGTGGAGGACTGGCCGCTGCTGCGCTGGCGGATGCGGCGGTACGAGCACGGGCGCTGGTCGGGCATGCGCAAGGTGGTCGAGCGCAATCCGACCCTGGGCAAGGACATCCTGGACGTGATCACGTCGGTGGGTGCGGCCACCGCCGGCGAAGTGGAGCGTCATTTGGAGCTGGACAAGCCGCGACCGAAGGGCTCCTGGTGGAATCTCAGCGATACGAAGATGATCTGCGAGCAGCTCTTCGCGGCGGGCGCGCTGTCGGTGGCCACCCGTGTGGGATTCACCAGGCACTACGACTTGACCGAGCGGGTGCTGCCCGCGGAGGTGCTGTCCCGCGACGTCGCCGAAGCGGACGCCGTCCGTGAGCTGGTGCTGCGTGCCGCCACCGCGCACGGCATCGGCACCGAAGCGGACCTGCGCGACTACTACCGGCTGCAGCGCGCACAGACCGAACCGGCCATCGCCGATCTGGTGGACGCGGGAGAGCTGATCCCGGTGGAGGTGGCGGGCTGGGAGAAACCGGCCTATCTGCGGGCTGGCGCCCCGACACCGCGCCGCGTCGAAGGGGCCGCGCTGCTGTGCCCGTTCGACCCGCTCATCTTCTTCCGCGCCCGCACGGAGCGCATCTTCGACTTCCACTACCGCATCGAGATCTACACCCCTGAACACAAACGGGTGCACGGCTATTACGTCTTCCCGTTCCTGCTCGACGGTGAACTCGTCGGTCGCGTCGACCTACGCGCGGAGCGTGCGAACGGCCGGTTGTGGGTCCCCGCCGCGTTCGCCGAACCCGGATACGACACTCCGGCCACCGCGCACGCTCTCGCAGGCGCGCTGCGCGAGATGGCCGATTGGCTCGAACTGGACGAGGTCGTCATCGGCGATCGCGGCAACCTCGCCGCGTTGCTGTAGGCGCGACTGGGTCAGCTGTCGCGTTTGGGCCCGTACCCGCGCATCTGGTCGCGCAAAGCCCCGTGGACGGCGCTGGACAGCCACGAGTTCAGGGACTGACCGCTCTGTGCCGCAGCCTCTTCCGCACGCGCCTTCATCTGCTCCACCAGTCGCAGCGTGACCCTGCTGATGTCTCCGGTCATCTCCTCGAAGGTGGGCGGCTCGTCACCCACCGTGCTCTTGCGCACATCGATGGACGCGTCGGTGCCGTCGACCGACACGTGCACCGTTCGGTCGCCGAGTGCGGCGCTGACCTCGGCGGCGAGGTCCGACAGCGCGGCGAGCAGCACCAGGCGGGCAGGCCCCTCCGTCGCAGCGGCCAGGGCCGTCGCCGTGGCCTGCGTCTTCTCGTCGCCGAGCGCCGCGGCGGCGATCAGGTTCTCGCGCAGCCGGCTGGTGTACTTGGACAAATCCATGACGCCAGTGTGACGCCATAATTGATGTCAGGCAAGCGGCAAGATGGCATCACCCAGCTGTCGTCGATATGGATTCGCGTCTTTGTTGCGGCCTGATCGCCGACGACGGTGTCGAGGGCGTGTCTTGGACCGGGTAGCCTTTCTGACCATGAAGAACGGTGAATCGACGCCAACGGAGCTGCGTGCGTCCGGCACGGTAGGTGTCGCGATGGTGACCCCCTTCAGCGCCGACGGCAAGCTCGACGTCGATGCCGGGGTCGCGCTCGCGGCCCGCCTGGTCGACCGCGGCGTCGACCTGCTCGCGATCTCGGGAACCACCGGTGAATCGCCGACCACCACCGAGTCGGAGAAGGCCGATCTGCTGCGCGCCGTCGTCGATGCCGTCGGTAAGCGCGCGACCGTGATCGCGGGCGCGGGCACCTACGACACCGCGCATTCGATCGAGCTCGCGCGCAACGCGCAGCGGGCGGGTGCACACGGTTTGCTCGTGGTGACGCCGTACTACTCCCGGCCCTCCCAGGAGGGGCTGATCGCGCATTTCACCGCCGTCGCGGACGCCACCGACCTGCCGGTCACCCTGTACGACATTCCCGGGCGTTCGGTGGTGCCGATCGCCAGCGACACCATCCGCAAGCTCGCCGAGCACCCGCGCATCGTCGCGGTCAAGGACGCCAAAGGCGATCTGAACATGGGCGCCGAGCTCATCGCGAGCACCGGCCTGACCTTCTACTCCGGCGACGACGCGCTCAACCTGCCCTGGTTGTCGGTCGGCGCGGCCGGATTCATCAGCGTCATCGGGCATCTCGTACCCGAACGACTGTGCGCGTTGCTGGAGGCATACACGGCGGGGCAGGTGGTGCGCGCCCGCGAGATCAACACCACGCTGCTGCCGCTGCACGCCGCGATGGCCCGGCTCGGCGGCGTCGCGATGAGCAAGGGTGGTCTGCGGCTGCTGGGCGTGGAGGTCGGCGAGCCGCGGCTGCCGCAACTGATGCCGACCGGCGAGCAACTGGAAGTGCTCGCCGCGGACCTGCGAGCGGTCGGAGTGCTTTCGTGAGCGAACATCTATCCCGGCGCCGCCGCAGCGCGTCCCGCCCCGCGGGAGCGCCGGCCCCCACCACCCCGGCGGAGCAGGTGACGCCGCCCCCTACGTCAGCGCAGACCGTCGCGCAGCCCGAGCCGGCTACGGGCGAGACGACGGCTGAAGCCCCTCCCTCGGTCACGGCCAAGGAGCCCGCGCCCGTGCAGGCGCGCCGGGAAAGCAAGGGACAGAATGCGGCGTCCCGGCGAGCGGGCCGGGGACGCGGGCAGTCGGGCGCCCGGCGGGTGGACGAGCCTCCGGCACAGGCGGCCCCGGTGGCCGCGCACGATCGGCTCGGCGCCCCGCCGCCCCTGCCGCAGAACGGCCTGCGCGTGTTCGCGCTCGGCGGTATCGGCGAAATCGGCCGGAACATGACGGTTTTCGAGTACGGCGGCAAACTGCTGATCGTCGACTGCGGCGTGCTGTTCCCGGAGGACCAGCAGCCCGGCGTCGACCTGATCCTGCCGGACTTCCGCCCCATCGAGGACCGGATCGACGATGTCGTGGCCGTCGTGCTCACCCACGGCCACGAGGACCACATCGGCGCGGTGCCGTTCCTGCTGCGGCTGCGGCCCGATATCCCGGTCGTCGGCTCGAAGTTCACCCTCGCGCTGGTCTCCGCGAAGTGCCGGGAACACCGCCTGCACCCGAAACTCGTCGAAGTGACCGAGGGACAGCACACCACCCACGGCCCGTTCGGCTGCGAGTACTTCGCGGTCAACCATTCCATTCCCGACGCGCTGGCCGTCGCCATCCGCACGCCGGCGGGCGTCGCGTTGCACACCGGTGACATCAAGCTCGACCAGCTCCCGCTGGACGGGCGGCTCACCGACCTGGCCGGATTCTCCCGGCTCGGTGACGAGGGCGTCGATCTGTTCCTGGTGGACTCCACCAACGCCGAGGTCCCCGGCTTCGTCACGCCGGAACGCGAGATCGGCGGCGTGCTGGACACGGTCATCGGCAAGGCGAACGGCCGGGTCATCGTCGCGTCCTTCGCCAGTCATGTGCACCGTATCCAGCAGGTCGTCGACGTGGCCCAGAAGTACGGGCGGCGCGTGTGTTTCGTCGGCCGCTCGATGGTCCGCAATATGCAGATCGCGCAGGACCTGGGCTATCTCACCGTGCCGGAGGGCGTCGTCGTCGACCTCGACGTCGCCGCCACGCTGCCCAGCCACCGCCTGGTGCTGATCTCCACGGGTTCGCAGGGCGAGCCGCTGTCGGCGCTGTCGCGGATGGCGCGCGGCGACCACCGGCAGATCAACATCCGCCCCGACGACCTCGTGGTGCTGGCCTCCTCGCTGATCCCCGGCAACGAGAACTCGGTGTTCGCGGTGGTCAACGGCCTGGCCCGGCTCGGGGCCACGGTGATCACCCAGCAGAACGCCAAGGTGCACGTCTCCGGGCACGCCTCGGCGGGAGAGCTGCTCTACCTGTACAACGCGGTGCGGCCGACCAATGCGATGCCGGTGCACGGCGAGTGGCGCCATCTGCGCGCCAACGCGGCGCTGGCGGTGGCGACCGGCGTGCCGCAGGAGCGGGTGGTGCTCGCCGAGGACGGCGTGGTGGTCGACTTGGTCGACGGCATCGCCTCGATCGTCGGACGGGTGCCGGTGGGCCACGTATACGTCGACG
Source organism: Nocardia sputorum (assembly GCF_027924405.1). NCBI lineage: Bacteria > Bacillati > Actinomycetota > Actinomycetes > Mycobacteriales > Nocardiaceae > Nocardia > Nocardia sputorum. The sequence goes on from NZ_AP026978.1 coordinate 1,832,758, forward strand.
GGCTGTCGGTCGGTGATGTCGGGGAGTCGACGCTGTCGGACCGGCTGGTGCTCGGCGAGGGCGGTTTCATCGCGATCACCGTCGCCATCGATGAGACCACCGGCAAGGCGGTGAGTACCCCGGAACTGAGCGGCCGCGGCTTCTCCGACGATCCCACCGCACTGCTCGACGCGGCGGAATTGGTGGAAGCCGAACTGTTGCGCCTTGCGGGCGAAGGCGTCACCGACACCCACCGGATCGCGCAGGGTGTGCGCCGCGTGGTGGGTCGATGGGTGGCCGACACCTATCGGCGTCGTCCGATGATCGTGCCGACCGTCATCGGCGTCTGACCATCCCCGCAACGAAAAGCGCCGGGCAGCTCAGCTGCCCGGCGCTTTCCACGCGGTAGTGGATTACTCCTGGCAGGCCGCGGACTCGATCTTCGCGCTCTTGACGATGTTGCAGGCGAAGGTGTGGTCGACTTTCCACTGGCCGCCCTCGGACACGAACTGGATGAACGCGTCGTCCACCGGGGTGCCGTCGATGGTGACCTTGGCGTCGGCCTTGAGTTTGCCGTCCTTCGGGTCGCCCACGTTGGTGACCTCGACGGTGACCTTCTGCTTCTTCGCGGCGTCGACGAGGTTGGCGACCAGGTAGGGATCCTGCTCGGCGGCCTGGATCCAGCTGATCTTCTCCGCGTTCGGCACGTTCGGATCGAACGCCTTCTGCAGCCGTTCGTTCAGCTGCTGCACGGAGGGCTTGGCCAGGGCGGGCGAGGACGGTGTGGTCGGCGCCGAGCCGGCCTCCTTGTCGCCCTTGTCCGAGCCGCCCTCCAGCTCACCCGCCGCGTGGCTGGGATTGGCGCTGGTGCTCGGAGACGAGGAGTCGTCGTTGGAGGCGCAGGCGCTCAGCGAGCAGGCCAGTGCGGTGAGGACGACGGCCACGGTGGTCCGGAAAGTGCGGTGCTTCACGTTGTTTCCTTCGACTCGAAGTCCGGGCATCAGCCGTGGTTGGACGTGCAGTTCCAGTGCACGATGTAGGCATCGGAATCGTTGTGCGCCAGCGCCTGGCCTTGCGCGCTGCGCCGCGACGAGGCATACCCCCAGCTCCAGGTACCGGTGCCGCTGGAGTACGCCACGGCGCCGCAGCCGTTGCGGAACCAGACCACCGACTGGCAGTCCGCCGCGCCGCAGGAGCTGATGGCGCGCTGCTGTGCGGCAGACGAGTTCGGGTAGTCGTAGGAGTACCCGATCAAACCGGTGGAGGTGGACAGCGCGATCGCGCCGTAGTTGTTGGTGTAAGCGTTCGCGGCGGGCGCGCTGACAGCCAGCGCGGCACCTGCCGCCGCGAGCGCGGCCACACCGGTAGCAAACTTCTTCACGAGGATTTGCCCCTTCTTGTCATAAGGCCCACGACCCGATGGACCGAGTGACAAGGTACAGAGCCGACCTTCATTACGCTAGCCGGAGATTTCCCGGCAGAGGGAGACGCGAACACCGTGCTAGGGGCGCGCGTTGCCGGTATAGAGCCAAGTGTGGCCAACGGCCCCGCCTCCCGCAACCGGGGCGCAGGGGTTTCCGTCGCCCGTGTCAGCGGCGAATCTCGATGAAGCACAACGTCATTGCGTGCCGGTCGGCACAAGCCGAGTGTGGCACGTCCTCGGTTCTCGTGGCCCGCCTGGCGTCGCCGGAGAAATCCCCGCGTGGACCGCCGGGGTGGCGCCGCGGTCGCGGTGACCGCGGGGCGTCGTGCCGCACGGCGTCGACGCATGGCGGTCGGTATGTTCGGGGAGTGACTATGGCACAGCGGGAACGCCGGGGGCTCGTGGAAGCGATGGAGGCGGCGGGTCCGGACGCGCGCACGCTCTGCGGTGCGTGGACGGTGCGAGATTTGGCCGCTCATCTGGTGGTTCGCGAACGGCGGCCCGATGCCGCGCCGGGCATCCTGCTGAAGCCGTTCGCCCGGTATCTCGAGCGGGTGCAAGCGAAGGCGGCGCGTAAGCCCTTCCCCGAACTGCTGGAACAGGTGCGGACCGGTCCGCCGTGGTGGTCGCCGCTGCGGCCGGTGGACGCGGTCGTCAATCTGTCCGAGATGTTCGTCCATCACGAGGACGTGCGCCGCGCCGAACCCGGTTGGCAGCCACGCGAACTGACCGCCGCCGACGAGGACCAGCTGTGGTCGGTCCTGCGGAAGATGGCCAAGATGGCCTACCGCAAGGCGCCGGTCACCGTCGAACTCGCGACGCCGGACGGCAGGCGCACGGTGGTGCGGTCGGCGTCCGACGAGGTGGTCACGCTGACCGGAAAGCCGTCGGAACTGGTGCTGCACGCCTTCGGCCGGGACGAAGTCCGGCTGGAGACCGCCGGATCCCCGGAGGCCGTCCGGGCGGTGTTCGAAGCGGACCGTTCGGTCTGATAATCGCCCGTCGCCCCGGGCCGCAGAGGCCGACGGGCGGCGAAAAGCCGCCAGAGGCGCGACGGTGCCAGTGTTGCGGATGGTCCGGATGGGGCGATTGCGGCTAGCCTGGGGCCATGGCAGGTAAGTCCCGCAGCACCACGACGACTCGGGCGCGGGCGGGATCGGCGCGGGGGAGGACCACCACGGCGCGGTCTCGCGCGGCCACGCCCCGTGCCGCGGCGCCCAGAGCGACCGCCACCCCCCGCAGGCGCGCCCCGGCCCGGCGCCCGGCGCGCCGTCCGTCGAACACGGCTCCGCTCGCGGTCATCACACGCGGTATCGGCAGCGGCTGGACCATGCTGGCCCGCGGACTCGGCGCGACCACCCGGACGTTGAGCCGCGCGGGCGAGATCGAGCACGGGCATCGGCGCGACGGCATCGCGCTGGCGCTGATCGCCCTGAGCGCCGTGATCGCGGCGGCGGTCTGGTTGTCGGCAGGCGGGCCGGTCGGCCACTGGGTCGAGGACGTGATCCGCGCGATCTCCGGATCGGCGTCCGCGGGACTGCCGTTCGTCGCCTCCGGGATCGCCGTCGTCCTGATGCGGACCGAACCGCGCCCCGAGATCCGGCCGCGGCTGGTGCTCGGCGGCCTGCTGATCGGCTTGCCGATCCTCGGACTGTGGCACATCGCCGCGGGCGCTCCCACCGACGCGCACGGACGTTCCCGCGCGGCCGGTTTCGTCGGCTTCGTGACCGGCGGGCCGCTGACCAACGGCCTCACCGCCTGGCTCTCGGTCCCGATCCTGCTGCTGGCCATCGTCTTCGGCGCGCTGCTGGTGACCGGGACCACGGTGCGCGAGGTGCCCGCCAAGCTGCGGCGTTACCTCGGCACCGAGACCGGTGGCGACGACTACGGCGAATTCGACGGCGATTACCGGGACTACGATCCGGCCAACTACGACGCCGACGGTTTCCCGGTGCACCGCGCCACCACCAAGCGGCGCGGTCGCACGCCGGCGGAGAACTACCCGCCCGACGAGTTCGGCGACCCCGACGCGGTCACCGAAGCGCTCGGTGAACCGCCGCTGCGCGACGCCAAGCAGATCGCGGTCGAAGAACCCGCGCCGAAACCGAGGCCGAAGAAGCAGCGTCCCGCCGCGGTGGTGGAGGATCAGACGCCACCGCCACCGCCGCCGCAGCAGCTGGAGTTCGTCGCCGATCGCGAGGTCGAAGGCGACTACACCCTGCCGCCGTTGTCGCTGCTCACCGACGGGGATCCGCCGAAGAAACGCAGCGCCGCCAACGAATCGATGATCGAGGCGATCACCGAGGTGCTGGTGCAGTTCAAGATCGACGCCGCGGTGACCGGCTTCGTGCGGGGCCCGACGGTCACCCGCTACGAGGTCGAACTCGGGCCCGGCGTGAAGGTCGAGAAGATCACCGCGCTGGCCCGCAACATCGCCTACGCCGTCGCGACGGAGAACGTCCGGCTGCTCGCGCCGATCCCCGGCAAGTCCGCCGTCGGCATCGAGGTGCCCAACGCCGACCGCGAGCTGGTCCGGCTGGCCGACGTGCTCAAGGCGCCCAGTACCCGCACCGACCACCACCCGCTGGTGATCGGCCTGGGCAAGAACATCGAGGGCGAGTTCGTCTCGGCGAATCTGGCCAAGATGCCGCACCTGCTCGTCGCGGGGTCCACCGGTTCGGGTAAGTCCAGCTTCGTGAACTCGATGCTGGTGTCCTTGCTGCAGCGAGCCACGCCGGACGAAGTCCGGATGATCCTCATCGACCCGAAGATGGTGGAACTCACTCCGTACGAGGGCATCCCGCACCTGATCACGCCCATCATCACCCAGCCGAAGAAGGCCGCGGCCGCGCTGGCCTGGCTCGTCGAGGAGATGGAGCAGCGCTATCAGGACATGCAGGCCAACAAGGTGCGCCACATCGACGACTTCAACAAGAAGGTGAAGTCGGGCGCGATCACCGCGCCGCTGGGCAGCGAACGGGTGTACCGGCCCTACCCGTACATCCTGGCCATCGTCGACGAGCTGGCCGATCTGATGATGACCGCTCCGCGCGACGTGGAAGACGCCATCGTCCGCATCACCCAGAAGGCCCGTGCGGCCGGGATCCATCTCGTGCTGGCCACGCAGCGGCCGTCGGTGGACGTGGTGACCGGTCTGATCAAGACCAACGTGCCCTCCCGCCTGGCCTTCGCGACCTCATCGCTGACCGACTCCCGCGTCATCCTCGACCAGCCCGGCGCGGAGAAGCTGATCGGCATGGGCGACGGCTTGTTCCTGCCGATGGGGGCGGGCAAGCCGACCCGGTTGCAGGGCGCGTTCATCAGCGACGAGGAGATCCACGCCGTCGTCGACTTCACCAAGAACCAGGCCGAGCCGGAGTATCAAGAGGGCGTGACCGCGGCGAAGCCGGGCGAGAAGAAGGACGTCGATCCCGACATCGGCGACGATCTCGACGTCTTCCTGCAGGCGGTGGAACTCGTGGTCACCTCGCAGTTCGGCTCGACGTCCATGCTGCAGCGCAAGCTGCGCGTCGGCTTCGCCAAGGCAGGACGGCTGATGGACCTCATGGAGACCCGCGGCGTGGTCGGTCCCAGCGAGGGCTCCAAGGCGCGCGACGTGCTCGTGAAACCCGATGAGCTGGACGGGCTCCTGTGGTCGATCCGCGGTGGCGGGGAGGACGGCGGCTCCGAGCCGCCGGAGTGATCCGGCTGGTTCCCTCGGCGAGATTCGAACTCGCATCTCCCGGAATCTAGGTCCGGCGCCTCTACCGATTGGGCTACGAGGGATCGGGTCGGGTTTCGACCGCACGAAAAAGGGGTCACTCCCGGCGATTCGCCGCGGAGTGACCCCTTCGATACAGGTCTGGGAAAGACGAGATCAGGGGCGGCTCCGCGCGCTCATCCACCACGAGATGAACGAGAGCGATAGCACGGCGTGGGCGCGCGAACGCCGGGCATCGCTCGGCAACTCTTGCCGTAGCGTTCCGGTCATCGTCTCGCCTTCCTGCGATCTGATCTTCGTCGGCTCGAAGGTAGCACCGGATACGGTGCCGGGAACCGTTTTTCCCTCGCCGACGACCCTACCCGGTCCGGTTCTTCCGTGCCTGAAGGGTATAGCTCGACGGCAGCGGCAACGAGTACCGGGTCGGTCGCCACTCGCCGTCCCGTCCCGCCGTCGTGAGGCCGGGCAGCGCATTGGCGCGGTCGAACGTGACGGTGATCGTCGCCACGAACGACGACTGTGGCATGAGCGGGCGGGTGAACGCATGTGGAATTATGGGCGGCAATCACCCCGCTATCGAACAACAACGGACAAATCGGGCATTATGGACATCATGATCTTCGCTCGCGATCGGCACGCCGCATGCACGTAACCGCACTCGAATGGGTGATCACCGTCGTGGTGATCCTCGGACTGTTCATCTTCGACTTCTTCGCCCACGTCCGCACCCCGCACGAACCGACGTTCCGGGAATCCGGGTTCTGGTCCGCGGTGTACATCGGGCTGGCGCTGCTGTTCGGCGGTGTGGTCGCCTGGCAGTGGGGTTCGACCTACGCCGGGGAGTACTACGCGGGCTTCGTCACCGAGAAGGCGCTCTCGGTGGACAACCTGTTCGTCTTCCTGATCATCATGTCCACCTTCGCGGTGCCGCGGATCTACCAGCAGAAGGTGCTGCTGATCGGCATCGTGCTCGCCCTGGTCATGCGCGGTGCGTTCATCGCCGTCGGCGCGGCCGCGATCAGCGCGTTCAGCTGGGTGTTCTACCTGTTCGGTCTCTTCCTCGTCTACACCGCCGTCAAGTTGCTGCGTGAGAGCGGCCACGAGGTCGAGGTCGAGGAGAAAAGAGACAGCCGGATCGTCGCGTTGGCCAAACGGGTGCTGCCCACCACGGACCAATACGACGGCGACAAGCTGGTGACCAGGGTCGACGGCCGCCGGGCGGTCACCCCGCTGTTGCTCGCGCTGCTGGCCATCGGATTCGCCGACCTGCTCTTCGCGCTGGACTCCATCCCGGCCATCTACGGCCTGACCGAGCAGCCGTACCTCGTCTTCACCGCCAACGCGTTCGCGCTCATGGGCTTGCGACAGCTGTACTTCCTGATCGGCGGTCTGCTCGACCGGCTGGTGTACCTGTCCTACGGGCTGGCCGCGATCCTCGCGTTCATCGGCGTGAAGCTGGTACTGCACGCCCTGCACGAGAACACGCTGCCGTTCGTCAACGGCGGCGAGCACGTCGCGGTCCCGGAGATCTCCACGCCCGTCTCGCTGGGCGTGATCTTGGGCATCCTGGTCGTCGCGACGGTCGCCAGCCTGCTCCGCACCCGCGTGCGAGCGGACCGCTAGCCGGTCAGGACGCGAATGCGCCGAAGACCGGCGCCCACTCCACGGCGCGCACGTCGTCGATCAGGTTCTCCCGGGCGAACGGGTCCTGGGCGAGCAGGTCCTTCAACTGCCCGGCGTCCTCCGAGCGGAAGATCAGCAGCGCTCCGGACCCGTCCGGGTACGGGCCGCTGCTGAGCAGGGCGCCGGACTCGAGCAGGCCGGCCAGCCAGGCGCGGTGCTCGGGGCGGTGGACGTCCCGGTCCGCGGCAGTGGCCTGGGAGTAGACGTAGTGGACGGCGAAGATCGGCACGGTATCGCTTCCTGTGGGAACGGACTCAGAGCGTCAGCAGCATTCGAGTATTGCCGAGGGTGTTGGGCTTCACATAGCTCAGATCGAGGAACTCGGCCACACCGGTGTCGTAGGACCGGCACATCTCGGCATACACCTCGGCGGTGACCGGCGTGCCGTCGATCTCGACGAAACCGTGCCTGCCGAAGAACTCCACTTCGAAGGTCAGCACGAACACCCGCTCCAGCTCGAGTTCGCGAGCAACCTCGATCAACCGCTGCACAATGAGCTTGCCCACACCGGAGCCCTTGACGTCGGGGTGTACCGCGACCGTGCGCACCTCCCCGAGGTCGGCCCACAGCACGTGCAGCGCGCCGCAGCCGACGACCCGGCCGTCCAACTCGGCGACCCAGAACTCCTGCACCGCCTCGTAGAGGTTGACCAGGTTCTTCTCCAGCAGGATCCGGCCGGCGTAGACGTCGACGAGGCGCTTGATCTCGGGCACATCGGAGGTTCGTGCGCGTCGGACGACCGGAACGGAACTCCGCGCGGCCGAAGCCGCGCCCGGATACGCGTCGCTGGTCGAACCACCTAGTGGTCCCCGAGAGGTCATGGGGTGCACAGTAGTCGGCCCGGCTACCGATAGTCTGAACGTGTGCCGCAGATCCACTCGTTCAGCTCACCGCATCGCGCCGGGCAGCGCGACGCGGTGCCGAGGCGGCCGTGACCGAGCCGATCGCCGGCGAGGCGACGGCGTGAGCGGTCAGGCCCGGAGGCGGCGGAGCGTGACCACGCGGGGCCCCGCTCGTGCCGGAAGGGGCAGAGCATGAGCGTGCAACCCGACGAGGCGGACCGCCCCTGGGTCGCGCCCGCACCAACCCGGCCCGGCTTCGCGCCCGCGCAGGCCGAGAGCGGGCCGCCCCTGCTGAACATCGCGAATGTGCTGACCATGCTGCGCATCGCGATCGTGCCGCTGTTCGTCGTGGCGCTGTTCGTCGGAGATGGCCACGACACCGGCTGGCGGATCGCCGCGGCGGCGCTGTTCGGCCTCGCCGCGATCACCGACCGGTTCGATGGGCAATTGGCTCGCAAATACGGTCTGGTGACCGACTTCGGCAAGCTGGCCGATCCCATCGCGGACAAGGCGCTGATCGGGTCGGCGGTGATAGGGCTGTCCCTGCTCGGCGATCTGGCCTGGTGGATCACCCTGGTGATCTGCGGTCGCGAGATCGGCGTCACACTGCTGCGCCTGCTCGTCGTGCGGCGCGGCGTCATTCCCGCCGGGCGCGGCGGCAAGCTCAAAACCCTGGTCCAGTCGCTGGCCATCGCCATGTTGCTGCTGCCGCTGTCAGGCTGGGTCGCCGGCATCGGCATGCTGCTGATGTACCTGGCGGTCGCGCTGACGGTGGCCACCGGGCTGGACTACGTCGGTCAGGCGGCCCGGGTGTGGTTCGCGGGCGGACCGGGGCGGACGCGCGGCGTATGAGCGATCCGCTGGTGGAAGGCGTGCAGGCCATCGATCTGGTTCGTGCGCTGGTGACTGTGCGGCAAACCGTGGCCACCGCCGAATCCCTGACCGCGGGCCTGCTCGCGGCGACCATCGCCGGGGTCCCCGGCGCCAGTGCCGTGCTGCGCGGCGGCTTGGTGGTGTACGCCACCGATCTCAAGCACAGCCTCGCGGGTGTGGACGCGGAAGTGCTCGCGGCCGAAGGCCCGGTGGCGGCGAGCACCGCCGAACAGCTGGCCGTGGGCGCGCGCACCCGATGCGGCGCGGACTGGGGCGTGGGCCTGACCGGCGTGGCGGGCCCCGATTCACAGGACGGGCACCCGGTCGGCACGGTCTTCCTCGGACTGGCCGGTCCGGGGCATACCGAGGTGATGCGGTTGAAACTCCCCGGCGACCGGTGGACGATCAGAATCGGTGCGACGCGCACGGCGGTGTCGGAATTGCTGCGGTGTGTGCGGGAGGCGGGCCCGGGCCCGGCCGACCGCGTCGGGCGGAGCGGCTGAGGTGCCCCGGGCGGGAACCAACCGCCCCGGCTCGGACGTTGTGCCAGAAAGAACGGCATGCGTGGGGTCGAGAATCGCCTCGGCCCGGCGACCGGGAGCGAAGGAGAACGAGATGACGCTGCTGCGAGAGGCGATCGGGGACAGTCTGCGGCGTGCGCGTCTCGCCCAGAACCGGACCTTGCGCGAGGTGTCGACGTCCGCGCGGGTGAGCCTGGGCTATCTCTCCGAAGTCGAGCGCGGTCGTAAGGAGGCTTCCAGTGAATTGCTGGCCGCCATCTGCGAAGCGCTGGACGTGCCGCTGTCCCGGGTGCTGTGGGATGTGAGCACGATCATGGCCGGCGCCGACGGGCCGACCGCCGACGCGACCGCGAACGACGCCCCGGCCGCGACCGCGGCGTCGGAGCAGACCGCCGCCGAACCCGCGGCGCAGGACGAACCCGCGGCGGCGACCATGTCGGTGGCCGACGCGGCGCGGCCGCTGCCGCTGGCGGAGGACACCCGGATCGTCATCCCCGCGCCGCGTTCGGACATGTTGGTCCTGGTCAAGGGCGCGTGACGCGCGACGAGACGTGGCCACGGCGGCAACGCTGCGGGCCGGTGCGGAAAGCGGATAGATTCTCCCTTAGGCGTCGGTTGAGCCGGGTTCGCCCGGCTCGGGTGCCACATGGTGGAGGATAGGCACATATCGAGTGCGTGACGGTCGCGCACTGGAGTCGCGCCCGAGCGCGGCATGTCAGATGGAGGCGGGATCAATCGATGGCTAATCCGTTCGTCAAGGCCTGGAAATACCTGATGGCCCTCTTCGATGCGAAGATCGAGGAGCACGCGGATCCGAAGGTCCAGATTCAGCAGGCTATCGAGGAAGCCCAGCGGCAGCACCAGGCCCTTTCGCAGCAGGCCGCGTCGGTCATCGGCAACCAGCGCCAGCTGGAGATGAAGCTGAACCGGCAGCTGGACGAAGTCGAGAAGCTCAACGCCAACGCGCGCCAGGCCGTTCTGCTGGCCGACCAGGCCACCGCCGCGGGCGACACCGAGAAGGCGATCCAGTACACCAACGCCGCCGAGGCGTTCGCGGCGCAACTGGTCACCGCCGAGCAGTCCGTCGAGGACCTGAAGGTCCTGCACGACCAGTCGCTGCAGGCGGCCGCCCAGGCCAAGAAGGCCGTGGAGCAGAACGCGATGCTGTTGCAGCAGAAGGTCGCCGAGCGCACCAAGCTGCTCAGCCAGCTGGAGCAGGCCAAGATGCAGGAACAGGTCTCCGCCTCGCTGCAGCAGATGGATTCGACGCTGTCCGCGCCGGGCAGCACCCCGAGTCTGGACGCGGTGCGCGAGAAGATCGAACGCCGCTACGCCAACGCGCTGGGCGCCGCCGAACTCGCGCAGAACTCGGTGCAGGGTCGCATGCTCGAGGTGCAGCAGGCCAGCATCCAGATGGCCGGGCACAGCAAGCTGGAGCAGATCCGCGCGTCCATGCGCGGGGATCAGCTGCCCGCCGGTGGCGCCCAGCCCGCCATCAATCCGGGGCAGGCGCAGCCGCAGATGAACAAGGGGCAGGCCGCGCAGCAGTAGCCGACGACGGGCGTTCGGCGACATGTGTCGGTGGGGGCTGGTTCACTGGAAGACAAGGCGTGGGGACCCGACCGGCCGGCCGTCGGCCGAGTCGGGTCTCGGTCTGTCCGAAGTGTGCAACCGGTGGGAGAGAAGGTATGAGCGGCAGGGTATTCGGTGAGCGGCAGCTCGACGCGCGGCGCCTGCGCGGGACGGCGCTGATCCGGGCACAAGCCGCGCTCGCGCCACAGCCGGGCAGCCTGCCGGACAGCCTTCGCGAAGCGGGGGAGAACGCGCTTGTGGCCGTGCGGCGCTGGGCCGATCCGCGGGAGCGTGAGCTGCGCCGCCGCCGCAGGGCCCGTCGCCGAAGCTTCCAGCTGGGCACCGTATCCGGCCTCACCACGGCGGGAACCGTTGGCCTCGTTGTTCTTTCGGCGCCGGTCTGGGCCGTGGTCATGGTGGGCGGCGGCGCGGTCGCGCTGGTGACGGGCGCGGCGTTGAGCACTCGCCGTTATCTGCGGCTGCGCGGCGCTCCCCTGCCGCACGCGGCGTTCATCCCGCGCAAGCAGCCGCCGTTGTGGTCCAACGCGCGCCCGGCGATCGCGCGTCTGGTGCGGGCGGAGAAGGCATTGCACGGGATGGGCGTCCAGATCGCTCGCTCGCACCGGCTGCCGCAGGACGAACTGGCCGACCTGCTGGAAACGGCCGCTTCGGGCGCGGCGGCGCTGCACGCGCTGGCCGCCGACATCACGGCGATGGAACAGGGCCTCGGTGCGATGGGGAGCGCTGATTCCCCCGCGGCGGTGGCGCTCACCGAGAACCTCCGGCTGATTCTGGCCAGGCTCGATGCGGGCGTCGGGGAGTACGAGCAGGTCGTAGCCGCGGCAGCCCGGATCCTCGCGGTTCCGGAGAACACCGTGGTTCGGCACAACTTCGACACCATCGTGGCGGATCTGCGCCATGCTTCCGATCGGCTGGACGGGTGGGCCCAGGCCCTCATCGAGGTGGCCGACAAATCGGTGCCCGCGTCGCCGCGGCCACCGATCTGACGTCGGCCGGTTCAGCTCGACCGGTCCTTGCGGCGGAGTTCCTCGGCCCTGGCGCGGAACGCCGCGCCGACCAGTTCGCGGCTCTCGGCCATGAGGTCGAGCACCTCCCAGGACGCCTTCCGGGCGGCGGATCCGACGATCCCGGCGATCGCCGAGCCGTGCCGCCGCGCGGCGGCCGCGAGTTCTTGTGCCAGCTCGTTCGTCTGTTCCATCGGGTCCCGGCCGTTAGATGAGGCTCAGTGCATGACTGTGTGCTGACCGGTGTGTCTCCGTCATTCGATCATCCCTTCCCTCTTGTCGCGCAACGTCACTGTGCGTCGAAGATCAGAGTACATCCGTGCACTGAACGGGCCTACGATCCGGTCGTGCCGGCGCAAACGGCATCCGGCGAGCGCGTCAGCCGGGCGTTCGCGCGTGATGGGCGCGGATCCGGCGCGTGCGTGGCCGGTAGGCTGCGGCGATGCGGTTTCTCTCGGCTCGCGGGCGTGACGGTGTGATGGTCGGCATGACGAGCAGCCTGGATCGGTGGCTGGTCGACCGCAGTGCGCGGGTGCGAGCGACCCCGGCGGACCGGGCGCTGAAGGCGTTGAGCACCGCCGCCGACAAGAACCGTCTGTGGATCGCCCTGGGGGCGGTCCTGTTCGTCGCCGGAGATCGCTCGACCCGGCGCGGCGCGGTGCGCGGGCTGCTCGCACTGAGCATTGCCAGCAGCGTGGCCAACGGCGTGGCCAAACCGCTGTTTCCGCGCCGCCGTCCGCCGGACGAGTCCGTTCCGTTCGTGCGCAGGCTGGTCGCGCCGCCGGTCTCGTCGTCGTTCCCGTCCGGGCACTCGGCTTCCGCCGCCGCCTTCGCGACGGGCCTGGCGCTGGAGTCTCCCGTGGCGGCTGCCGCCGTCGCCCCTGTCGCCGCCGCGGTCGCGTACTCCCGCGTCCATATCGGCGTGCATTGGCCGTCCGACGTGGTCGCGGGCGCGTTGTTCGGTGGCGCGGTCGCGCTGGTCACCCGGCGGTGGTGGGCGGTGCGCGACGACGAGCCCGCCGCCCTGGGCCCGGTCGAACACATCGACCCGCTGCCGGACGGCGCCGGATTGCTGCTGATCGGCAATCCGCACGCGGGATCGGGCGACGGCGACAACGCGCTGGCCACCCTGCGCGACCGGCTGCCCGCCGCCGAGGTGCTCGAACTCGGCGACGACGACGTCGAGGCGCGGGTCGGCGAACTGCTGCGACGCGACGACATCGTCGCTCTCGGCGTGATCGGCGGGGACGGAACGGTGTCGGCCGTCGCGGAGTACGCGGTGCGCCACCGGGTGCCGTTGGCGGTCTTCGCGGGCGGCACGCTGAACCACTTCGCCAGGGATGCCGGGGTGGAGGACTCCGATGTCACCCTCGCCGCGTTGCAAGCGGGCGAAGCGGTGCGCGTCGACGTGGCCGAGGTGTGCTTCGACGACGCAGAGCAGCGCGTCTTCGTCAACACCGCCAGCCTCGGCGGTTATCCCGACTTCGTGCGGGTCCGGGAGCGCTGGGAGCGCCGGATCGGCAAGTGGCCCGCTGCGGGACTCGCCATGGTGCGCGTACTGTTCCGCGCCCAGCCGCTGCACGTCACCATCGATGACACCCGCACCGCGCTGTGGATGCTGTTCGTCGGCAACGGCGCCTACCATCCCGCCGACCAGATCCCCATGTCGCGTCCGGAATTGCACGGCGGCACCCTCGATGTCCGTTACCTGCGCGCCGACGTCCCGTTCTCCCGGCTGCGGCTGGTCTTCGCGACGTTCACCGGCACGCTCGCGTATTCGCCCACCTATCGGCACCGCCGGGTCTCCCGCGTGACCGTGCGGGTGGCCGGGCAGCCGGTCTCGTTGGCCACCGACGGAGAGGTCGATCATCGCGGCAAGAACTTCCGGTTCGCCAGCGGGCCGTCGGCGCTGACGCTGATCAGAAGCGGAGATCGCGAGGCCGGTGCGGCGCACCGCGGGCCACGGAGCGAGCACTGAAGATAGCTGTCCAATAACTATGATCTTGGAGACGATTCGGCGAGTCGTCGAATTCGGTAATCGCAGTGTTTGGCTGCGGCAGAGCGGGGTAGTTGCCACGGTGTAGCTGATTACTTCCGGCCTCGACTGAGGGCGGGAACATGCACTACAGGGCAGGAGCACGTCATGCTCGATGTTTCCTACCGTCTATCGCTGCTCGACCAGGACACGCAGCGGCTGGATGTCAGCCGGTACTTCGCGTGTGACACCGCCGAGGACCCGGTGCGGGTGTCGCGCAGGACGCGGCGCGTCGCCGACGGATCCGAGGCCACCGATCGACCCGCAAGCGATTGAACCCTTTCTCAGCACGCGCGGTGCCCAGCCGCGTCCTGCCGGGCTGCGCGTCGCAGGGACGAACCGCGGAGGAACCCATGACTGAAATGCTGGAAACGCTCATCGGCAGCTCGGTGTACGGCCCCGAAGGCGAGAAGATCGGCAAGGTCAAACGGGTCTACGTCGACAACAACTCCGGATCCCCCACCTGGATCGCGGTGTCCACCGGCCTGTTCAGCACCGACGCCTTGGTCCCGCTGGCCGGGGCCGAGCATCGTCCCGAGGCGGCGACGTTGCGGGTGCGAGTCGGCAAGGAGGCGGTGAAGACCTCGCCTCAGCTGGACCACAACGGGCAGATCAGCCCGCAGGCCGAGCAGGAACTGTTCGATCACTATCAGATCGACCCGGAGCAGGCCGCCTGGGACGTCTACGGCAGGCAGCCGGTGCCGCAGCCGCGACGAGCCCGCCCCGAGATGACCCGCCCGCCGGAGGAGCGCGCCGGCGAACCGGGCGACGTCGCCGCGGCACGGAGGCGCCGCCATCCGGGCAGTGAAGAGGAGACGCTCCGGATGCCGCGCAGCGGCGATCGGTCGCGCATGGGGCGGGAACAGATGATCGACCCCTACGCCGTCGATACGGCCGATCTCGGGATGCAGCGACCGGACGGCATGCCGGACGACGATCCCTTGGCCGAAGAGTTGCCGGACGCCGAGCGCCCCAGGAGCTGACCGGGCGGACTCGTCCTCGACGATGGTGTGCGTGTCCCGCCCGGAGCGCACACCATGGTTGTGATCCGGTCGCGAGCAGGTCGGTATTCAGTCCGGAGTCGTTCGGTCGGTGGCACGGGAGGGCCGGTCCGGCGGCGCGGTCGAGGACAGGAATCGCCAGGCGCGTGTGGCCGCTTGCAACGTGAAGCGGGTGTCGACGTCGCGCAGATCGAATCCGGTGAGCTGCCGGATGCGGCCGAGCCGGTAGCGCAGGGTGCTGCGATGGATGTGCAGGGCAGCGGCGGAATCGTCGTAATTGCCACCGCATTCGAGGTATTGGCTCAGCGTGTACACCAGGTCGGCGTTGCGGTCCCGGTCGTAATCGAGCAGGAGGCCGAGCCATTCCCGGATGAACCGCTCGACTCGGCCGTCCGTGCGGGCGGCGTCGATCAGGCGGTAGAAGCCCAGCTCGTCGTACGCGGTCGCGCCGTCGGGCGTGGGCGATCGCAGGCGGATATCGATCGCGTGGCGCGCATCGTCGAACGCCCGGACGAAATCGGCCGGTCGCGCGCAGCGGCCGCTGATGCCGATGGCCACCGGGGCGGTGTCGAGGTGCGCGCGGACGGTGCGATGCAGTGCGGCCGGGTCGGGCCTGCGATCGGTGATCAGCACGACCATGCCCGAACGGCGGCCGTGCAGGAAGGGCAGTTCCAGCGCCGTGGCGGCCCGGGCGACCGCCTCCGCCGACGCGCTGTCGACGCCGTGCACGAGCACCACGTAGTGCTCGCCGTGCAGGTCGTAGCCCAGGGCCTCGGCGCGGGCGAAGGCGCTGTCGCCGTCGGCGCCGGACAGTAGGTCGTCGACCAGCTCGCGGCGCAACCGCAGCTCGATCTCGGCGAGGTTGCGCTGATGCGCCAACTCCAGCCCGAGCATCGTGCTGCTGTAGGCGAGCGCGAAGATCTCCGCGTCGACCGCCGTATCGTCCGGATCGATCAACGCGAGCGTGCCGAGTATCTCCGTACGCGGTTTCACCAGGATGATCACGCGGTCGCGGACGCGCAGCGGGCCGTTGTGGGCGGCGAGACGGCGCAGCAGTTGTTCCCGCTGCCGCGGCGGCGCTTTGGGGTACGGATCCGGTCTGCCCGGTCCCGACCACGCCCGCAGATTGCCGAACGGGTCCTCGACGGCGACCGGCAATCCGGTCAGCTGTCCCAGCGCGTCCGCGATGCCTTGTTCGCCGCCGCCGTACGCGGCGGCATCGGAGAGCACTTCCTGGACGTGGGTGCGGCGCCGCAGCCACAGCACGGTTGCCGACAGCCGCTCGTTGACCTCGGTCAGGTCGGCGGCCACCGCGGCAGCACGCTCGCGCCGCATACCATCGGCCAGCGCGACGCTCGCCAGTCGAGCGAGCACGGTGAGCAGGAACATCTCCTCCTGCGACGGTTCGCGGTCGGCGCCGACGACGATCGCGCCGACCACCCCGGACCGGTCGCGCAGGGGTAGCGCCCACGCCCACCGGCGGCCGGGGAGCCGGAGGCGGCCTGCGCCGTTCCGCGCGCGCAGTTGCGCGTCCAGATCGGGCGGAGCGGACTGCCCTGTGCCGAGCCGGTATTCGCCCCCGACGAGTCGATAGCAGCCCAGTGCGTCGCAGCATCCGGCGGAGGACACCGACTCCGCGGCGATCCGCAGGATGTCCGGTTCCCGGTGATCGCCCGAGAGCAGCGCCGACATCGCGCCCAGAGCGCACAGCGCCGACGCCGATACGGGCGCCGGTGCGTCGTCGACTTTCGAACTCGCGTACTGGGTCATGGACTCCGGTCCCTAGCCCTCGAGGTCGTGCGCCGATATCGCGGGCTCGGATGCCGGACGCCCGATGGCCCATTGTTCTGCCGCGAGCGTCCGGCCTGGTTCGATCGCATATCGACGTGTCCCGCCGCAGGCAGAATCGACGCTACTCCGGTGACGTGACCTGCGCCCGAGGAAGCGAGAACCCGGCCACCGGAGGTCACCGGGAGGCACGCGTGGCCGGACACCGAGTAGGAAACCCCGATCACCGCGGGCCGGACGAGGTCCTGGTGTCAGGGGGAACCCTGATTTCCACCCCGGTATCGCGCTTCACCTGGTGATTCCCGCCCACCCGAGTGTCATGCTCGAAGCGGAAACGGACTTCTGGGAGGCATCGGAATGTTGTGGAAGATCATCGGCATCGTCGCGGTCGTCTGGATCGCACTGGCCGTCATCGGCGCATTGATCAAGGGCCTGTTCCCGATCCTGGTGATCAGCGCCATCGTGTTCGGGTTGTACCTGCTGTACAAGGCGGTGTCGGGTTCGGACAACTCGACGGTGAGCAAGCTGTAGGGGGCGGACACGGCGGGCGGACCCTGTCGCACCCCCGCCGCCGCGATGCGGGTGTGATCGGCCCTGTGGCAGGCTAGGCGGATGCGAGTAGCCGTCGTCGCAGGGCCCGACCCCGGTCACGCGTTCCCCGCTATCGCGTTGTGCTTGCGGTTCCTGGATGCCGGTGACGAGCCGGCCCTGTTCACGGGTCCCCGCTGGTTCGACGCCGCACTCGCCGCCGGAATCGGGGTGCGCAGGCTCAAAGGCTTGGCGCCGCGGCCGGTGGACGACGACGCGGACGCGGGGCAGCGCATTCACGAGCGGGCGGCGCACATCTCCACCGAGATCCTGCCCGAACTGAGCGCGATGTTGCCCGAACTGGTGATCTCCGACGTGCTGACCGCGGGCGGCGGGATGGCCGCCGAGCGGCTCGGCGTCCCGTGGGTGGAACTGTCCCCGCATCCGCTGTATCTGCCGTCGAAGGGATTGCCCCCCATCGGAAGCGGACTGGCCCCCGGTGCGGGTCTGCGCGGGCGGGTGCGCGACGGTGTGTTGCGCGGCATGACCGCACGCGCCCTGCGGAACGGGCGCCGCCAGCGCGAGCGGGCGCGCGCGAGCGTCGGTCTCCCGGCCGTCGATCCCGGCCCGGCGGCCCGCCTGGTCGCCACCCTGCCCGCACTCGAGGTGCCGCGTCCCGACTGGCCGGAATCCGCCCATGTGATCGGGCCGCTGCTGTGGGAGCCGACCGACGCGATCCTGGACCTCCCGCCCGGTGACGCACCGCTGGTGATGGTCGCCCCGTCGACGGCCCACACCGGTGTGGCGGGCATGGCGGAGACCGTTCTGGAGGCTTTGGACGGAACCGGTGTCCGCGTGGCCATCTCGATGCTGGACGCTCCGCCCGCCGATCTTCCCCCGTGGGCCACAGCGGGACTGGGCCGGCAAGACGCACTGCTGACCCACGCGTCCGTCGTCGTGGGCGGCGGCGGTCACGGCCTGCTCGCCAAGACGCTGTCCGCGGGTGTCCCGATCGTCACCGTTCCCGGCGGCGGCGACCAGTGGGAGCTGGCCAATCGCGCCGCCCGGCAAGGCAGTTCGATCGTCGTGCGGCCACTGTCGCCCGCCGCGGTCCGCGCCGCGGTACAGGAGATCCTCGCCGATCCCCGCTACACCGACGCGGCCCGGCAGGCGGCCGCCACGCCCGAGTTCCCGGACCCCGTCAGCCTGTGTCACCGGGTGGGCCACGCCGTGCATCCCTGACCGGAACGGTCCGGGTGTGCCACTGACCTGGGACCGCGCGGAATGGGAGTAAGTTCGGGACGGTGCGATTGACCGAGTTCCAGGAACTGTTGCATACCGAGTTCGGTGTGGCCCGCGGCGACGCCCTGCTGACCGACCACGTCATCCTCGAGCTGGGCGGGCGCACCGGCGCCGCCGCCATCGAGGCCGGGATCGACCCCCGCGACGTCTGGCGTGCCCTGTGCGCCGAATTCGACGTGCCCAGGGCGCGCTGGTGAGCGCGCCGGGGCAGGTCGAGCGGGACGAGCCGCTGTACCGGTTCGACGAGCGGCAGCGGATGATCCCGCACGACCCGCAGCGCCTGGCCGGCCGCGTGGCGCAGGCCCGCCCCGACGACTTCGCGAGCTACCGGCAGACCGGAATCGAGCTGATGCTGCTCGGCCGCTACGACGAGGCGCTGGATCACCTCGATCGCGCGCTCGAACTGGTGGACACCGAGCAGCGGCGGATCAGCGTGTGGATCAACCTGGGCGACGTCTACCGTTACCGCGGCGACGCCCACACCGCCGAGACGTTGTACCGCCGTGCGGTGGAACACGCACGGGCGGCCGCTCCGCAGGTGCTCTCCTTCGCCGTGCAGCATCTGGGCAAGGCGCTCGCCGAACGGAATCAGCTGACCGAGGCGCACGCGCTGCTGGCCGAGGCGATGCGGCTGCGCGTCGCCGAAGGCGATCCCGAGGAGATCGAATCGACTCGCGCCGCGCTGGACACGCTGGGTGAGCTGACGATCCCGTTGCCGTCCACGGTCGCGACGCTGTTCGGCGAGTCGCCGACCTGGTCGGACTCGCACGAGGGCAGGAGCGGCGGGGTGGTGTCGGTCAACGGCGCCTACTGGCTCAAACGCGGACCGAAGGCGGTCGCCGAGTACCAGCGGCTCACCTGGCTGCGCGATCGGGGGATCGCCGTGCCGGAGGTCGCGGCGTTCGAAGACGACGTCCTGGTGCTCGTGGACGCGGGCGCACCCAGCCTGGCGGCGCGGACGAATTCCGATAGCGCGCACGCGGCTTCGATCGGCACCGTGCTCGGCGGGCTCCTGCGGCGGCTGCACGGCATTCCGGTCGCCGACTGCCCCTTCGACGGACGGCTCGACGTCGTGCTGGCGAAGGCGCGCCGCCACGTGGTCGAAGGGCTCGTGGACCCGGACGATTTCGACCACGACAACGCCGGATCCACCCCCGAGGAGGTCCTCGCGCGATTGCTGGCGCAGCGGCCGGGCAATGAGGACCTGGTGGTGGCGCACGGCGACTTCACCCCGCCGAACGTCCTGGAGAACGAGGTCCTTCTCGACGTGGGCGCGCTCGGCGTGGCCGACCGCTACCGCGATCTGGCACTCGCCGTCCGCGATCTGCGCGCGGACTTCGGCGAAGCGGAGGTGGCGGCCTTCTTCGCGGCCTACGGGCTGACCGAGCCGGACGAGAACCGCTTGGCGTACTACCGGCTGCTCGACGAATTGTTCTGAGCGTCAGGTCTTCCGCGCGTAGTGGCGGGCCGCTTTGGTGCGGTTGCCGCAGGTCGCCATGGAGTGCCAGCGCCGAGTTCCGTTCTTCGAGGTGTCGTAGAAGAACAGCACGCACTCCGGATGCGCGCACTGACGGATCCGGTCCGGCGCGGTGCGCAGTAGTTCCAGCAGGTTGTCGGCGGCCAGCCAGGCGGGCAGCCAGGCCGGCTCCGCGACGTCCGCCAGGTCCGCAGGGCCCGCCTCGGTGAGCGTGCGGCGGATGCGGCCGTGTTCCAGCACCTCGTTGAGCCCCGCGTGCGAAGCGTGCGCGACCACGTCGTAGATGGCCGTCCGCGCGGTCAGCGTCGCCTGCAAGGTGGCTTCGTCGGCGGTGGCGCGATCGGAGAGCCCCGTCGACGCAAGCCAGGTGCGCAGGCCGGTGACCTCGGTGAGCAGATCCCGTGGTCCGTGCTCGATCCATCTCGTATTCAGCAGATCGAGCGCCAGGGGTTCACCGAGGTGGGGGCGTGGATCGGGCATGCCCGAGGGTATCGAGTGCGTGTCACCGTCCACGGCGGCCACCTCCCTATAACTATTGAAAAGAATTTTACCGGTTGACACTGGGCACTGCCGTTCGTATGGTCTAACCAGTAAAACTAAAGAAGACAGTTAGACATTCCGAGGAGGAATCATCATGACCACGGTCGCCGCACCTCAGCTCGCCACCGGGCACGTCGGACTGAACGTCTCCGACCTGGATCGCTCGGTGGACTTCTATCGCCGCGCGCTCGGTTTCGAACAGCTCGCCGCGAGCACCGACGCCCAGCGCCGGTGGGCCTTCCTCGGTGCGGACGGCAAACTCGTCGTCACGCTGTGGGAGCAGAGCGACGGCGCGTTCTCCACCGATACCCCCGGACTGCATCACCTTTCGTTCCAGGTGGACAGCATCGACCAGGTGCGCGCGGTGGAACGGGTGCTGCGTGAACTCTCGGTCGCCTTCGCGCACGACGGCGTGGTGGCGCACGGCGAGGGCGTGGCCTCCGGCGGGATCTTCTTCAGCGACCCCGACGGCATCCGGCTGGAGGTCTACGCGCCCAGCGGGGCCGAAACCGCTCCCGCACCCAGCGGCGCCGCCCCCACCTGTGGCTTCTTCTGATCTGATCGTCAGCGCACCGAAGGGAGCCATCGTGCGGGAGACGTTTCACCGAGGGGAGGTCGCCGTCCAGCGCCGGATGGGGCAGGCGGACATCGCCGAACGGGTCGGTCGCATGATCCGCCCCGATATCCCGGCGGTCGCCGCGGGCTTCCTGGCCGAACAGCGGATGGTGGTGCTCGCCGCCGCCGACGCGGCGGGCAGGCTGTGGGCGAGCGAGCTGGTCGGGCTGCCCGGTTTCGTGCGGGCGGTGGACGACCGGACCATCACAGTCCGAACCCGGCCCTCTGCTGCCGATCCGCTGCACGAAGCGCTGACACATCCCTCCCGCGTCGGCATGATCGCGCTGCAACCGCAGCGGCGCAGGCGGATGCGGGTCAACGGCAGGTCGACGCCGGAGGGCGCGGGCCTGCGCATCGTCACCGATCAGGTGTACTCGAACTGTCCTAAGTACATCTCGCGGCGCGATATCGAGAGCTATGCCCCCGAGGCCGGCTCACCGGCGGTGCGGCGCGGCGTCGAACTCGACGCGGGCCAGCGGGCCGCGATAGCGGCAGCCGACACGTTCTTCGTCGCGACAGCGGACGCGGAGGGCAACGCGGACGCCTCGCACCGCGGCGGTAATCCGGGCTTCTTGCAGGTGCTTTCGCCCACCCGTCTGCGCTGGCCGGATTACCGGGGCAATTCGATGTTCATGACGCTCGGCAACCTCGAGGTCAACCCCCGTTGCGGGGTTCTGATCCCGGATTGGTCCACGGGAGCCGTGTTGCAGCTCACCGGCACCGCCGAATTGATCTGGGCGCCCGAGACATTCGCCGCAGGCTCGCAATGCTCACTGGATTTCACCGTCGAGGAGGTGGTCGAGCGGCCCGGGGGAGCGCTGCGGTGGGGGCCCGCCGAGCTCTCGCCCGTCAATCCCTGAAACTTCGAGGAAAGGAACCATCCCATGCGACCCCCATTACCCCCGTTCGACGCGGAATCCGCCCGGGCCAAGGTGCGAGCTGCCGAAAACGCCTGGAACACCCGCGATCCGGAGCGGGTCGCGGCCGCCTACACCGAGGACTCCGTGTGGCGCAATCGCGACGAGTTCTTCACCGGCCGCGACGCGATCGTCGAGTTCCTCACCAGGAAGTGGTCGATCGAGAACGGCTACGCACTGCGCAAAGACTTGTGGGCCTTCGACGGCAACCGCATCGCGGTGCGCTTCCAGTACGAATGGCACGACGAGTCCGCCCGGTGGTTCCGCAGCTACGGCAACGAGCAGTGGGAGTTCGCCCCGGACGGCCTGATGTCCCGGCGTGAGGCCAGCATCAACGATGTCCGGATCGAGGAGTCCGAGCGGCGCATCTTCGGGTCGCGGGAGGCGGGCGACGAGTCGGTGCTTCCACAGCGGTAGTGCGCTGCGGGGACCGCACGCCCATCGCGGACGGCGGCGCCCAGCCGGACGCCGCCGTCTCGTGTGCCGGATCGCGCTCAGGCGGCGACGGCCTGCCGCTCGGGTTCGGCCGATCCGGCATTCGCGCGGCGCCGGGGGAACAGTGCGAACGAGATCACCCCGAATCCCACGCCCACCGCGGCCGCGACGCCGAACGCCGCGTCGAGCCCCGCGACGAAGTGCGGCAGGGTCATCGGCTGCTCGCCGGTCGCCACACCGCGGAACACGGTGCCGAGCACCGCGACGCCGAGCGCCAGGCCCAATTGCCGCGCGGTGTTCACCGCACCCGCGGCCGTGCCTGCCTGCTCCGGGGCGACGGCCGCCATGCCGGTCGAGACCAGCGCGGGCGCGTTGACGCCGATCCCGATGCCGATGACCAGGAATCCGGGGACCAGCGCGACCCAGGAGGACTCGGCGCCGACGAGCATCAGCAGCCAGCTGCCCAGGCCCACGACCACCAGCCCTCCGCCGATGGTCCACCTCGGCGCGATGTCGTGCAGGAACCTCCCGAACGCACCCGCCACCACGAACGCGGTCGCGGCCATCGGCAGCATCGCCAGCCCCGCGTGCAGGGGGGACATGTGCAGTTGCTGTTGCAGCCACAGCGAGATCAGGGGGCTGCTCGCGAACGCGGCGAACGTCTGCCCGGACGCGCCGAACAGGGTCGCGCCGAAGTCACGGTTGCGCAGCAGCGCCAGGGGGAACATCGGTGCGGAACTGCGCATTTCGACGACGACGAAGATCAGCGCCGCAGCGGCGCCCAGCGCGAACGCCGTCACCGCGGCCGCGTCCGTCCAGCCGTGCTCGCCGCCGCGGATGACGCCGTAGGTGACCGCGGTGGCCGCCGTCGCGAAGGCAGGCATGCCCGGCAGGTCCACGGCTCGGCCCGGCCGCCGCCGAGCGGGCGGGAACACCGCGGCGGTCAAGCCGATCGCCAGCACGGCGATAGGCAGGTTGACGAAGAAGATCCAGCGCCACGACAGGGCGTCGGTGAGGACGCCGCCGAGCACCACTCCGATGCCCGCCGCCGCGCCGGATACCGCGCCCCATACGCCGAAGGCGACGCCGCGGTCGCGTCCGGTGTAGGTCGCGTGCAGCAGCGAGAGCGTGGTGGCGAACATGGCCGCCCCGCCGATGCCTTGCAGTGCCCGCGCCGTGACGAGGGCCGCCGCGGACTCTGCGATGCCGCAGCCGAGCGACGCGACCGCGAAGACGACCAACCCGGCCAGGTACGCGCGCTTCGCGCCGACCCGGTCGGCGAGCGAGCCGAGCACCAGCAGCAAGGCGGCCAGCGCCAGGGCGTAGCCGTCCACCACCCACTGCAAGCCGGACAATCCGGTGTCCAGGTCGGCGGCGATGTCCGGCAGGGCGACGTTCACGATGGTGACGTCGATGAGCAGCATCAGCGTGCCGAGGCACGCGGCGAACAAGGGGAGCCATTTCCTCACGGGAGCCTCCACGGCGGATTCGAACGATTTCGACGCCAAGCGTGCGGCAAGTGGATGGATCTCCCTAGCCGCAGCGGCATCCGCGTTAGATTCCTCCTGTGCGAGACGATAACTCGAGGGAATCCTCCGGACTGGATGTGCTGGACAAGCAGATCGTGCACGGGCTGGTCCACGACGTCCGGATCCCGTTCGCCCGGCTGGGCGGCATCCTCGGGGTCTCCGAGCAGACGGTGGCGCGGCGGTACCGCGCGCTGCGTCAGCGCGGCATACTGCACGTGTCCGGGCAGGTGAACGCGGTGCCGCTCGGCCACGCGCGCTGGGTGCTGCGCCTGAAATCGACACCGGACAAGGCGTTGCGGCTGGCCGAGTCGCTGGCCCGGATCCCGGATCTGAGCTGGGTGACGCTGCTGTCCACCGGGTCCGAGGTCACCTGCGTGGGCAGGCCGCGCTCGATCGAACGGCGTGACGCGCTGCTGCTGCACATCCTGCCGCGCGCCCCGCAAGTGCTGGAATTGACCGCGCACGAGGTCATCCACCGATTCCCGCTCGACGAGGAGTGGCCGCGCTACCGCCATCTGCTGACCGACGCCCAACTCGACGACCTCGGCCCCGCGCGGCGCCGGCCCGCGGATGCGGGGCCGGACGCGCCGATGGACCTGTCGGCGGCCGACGAGGCGATGCTCACGCTGCTCGGCCGGGACGGGCGCGCTCCGTACGCCCAGCTCGCGGCCGCGACCGGGTGGACGGCGCCGCGCGTCGCGCGGCGCATGGCGGAGCTGACCGCGGCGGGCGTGCTGTACTTCGACATCGATTTCGCGATCGAGCGGATGGGTTACGGCGTGCGCGGCGCGCTGTGGCTGCGGGTGCGTCCCGCCGACCTGGATGCCGTGGGGCAAGCGATGGCCACGCATCCGGAGATCGTCTTCGTGGCCGCCACGACTGGACCGTCCACGATGTTCGCCTCGATCATCTGCCGCGACACCGCGGACCTCTACCGGTACGTGACCGAGCGGCTCGGCGCGCTGGACGGGATCACGGGCGTGGAGGTGACGCCGTCGCTGCGCGTGCTCAAGCAGGCGCAGACGCTGCTGGATACCGACCGGATCGCGTTGGTGCCCTGATCGCGCGGCGTTCGCTGCGACGGTGCGGGAGCGCCGGGCGCGTCGCTTGACTCGAACATCTGTTCGTCTAGTCTGGTCGCCAGAACTTGTCGGTGCCGCGCTCTACTGTAGGCGCCAACCACAGAACGAGACTTACCCGTCGAAAAGGGGATCAGGACATGGCACCA